>JAUNGZ010000037.1 GCA_030524205.1 Eubacteriales bacterium | reverse complement strand
ATACCCAAACGCCAGAAAAATCGGCGAGATTGGTGTTGTTAAATTCAGCCATTGTTAGACTTCTCCTTTCAAGTTAAATGATGTGCTTCTTCTGAAGCGCGTCAACCAGCGTCGCGCAGGTGGAAGCGTCGGCGCCTTCAAGCATCACGCCCTGACCCTTCTGAGGAGGCGTAAAGGACTTGAAAATGTTGGTGGGAGAACCCTTCAGGCCGATGGTGGCGAGGTCGATCAGCGGGTCGTCCTTGAGGGCTTCGTAGTCGAGCACGCTGATCGGCTTTTCATAGCAGCCCATAATGCCCTTAATGGACATGTAGCGGGGCGCGTTGAGCTCCTTAATGCAGGTCAGCAGGCAGGGGGTCTGCGCCTGAATAGTCATGTAGCCGTCTTCGAGCATACGCTTAACGGTAACGGTAGCGCCTTCCTTCTTGATATCGGCGGCGTAAGAAATCTGGGGGATGCCGAGCTTCTCGGCGATCTGCGAACCGACCTGAGCGGTATCGCCGTCGATCGCCTGACGGCCGCAGAATACGACGTCGTCGTCCTCAAGGCCGATCTTGTTGATCGCGGCCGCGAGGATCTGGGAGGTGGCGAAGGTATCCGAGCCGCCGAACTCGCGGGCGGAAACCAGCACGCCTTCGTCGGCGCCCATCGCGATCAGCTCGCGGAGCATGCCTTCCGCCGGCGGGGGACCCATGGTCACGACGACGACCTTGCAGCCGGTCGCGTCCTTGAGCTGGAGAGCGGCCTCAACGGCGTTCAAATCGTCCGGATTGATGATCGTTGCCATAGAGGCACGGTTCAGGGTGCCGTCCGGGTTGACCGCGACCTTACCGGAGGTATCCGGAACCTGCTTTACACAAACAATTGCTTTCATAGTTCAGTTCTCCTCCTATTTCTTATCTGCCGAGAATGTTGCCGGAGATAACGACGCGCTGGATTTCGCTCGTGCCTTCGTAGATCTCGGTGATCTTGGCGTCGCGCATCATGCGCTCAACCGGATAATCCTTGGTGTAGCCGTAGCCGCCGTGCAGCTGGACGGCCTGCGTGGTGATCTTCATGCAGGCCTCGGAGGCGAACAGCTTGGCCGTGGCGGCGTCAAGCGTAAAGCGCGCGCCCTCGGTCTTGAGCGCGGCGGCCTTGTAGGTCAGCAGGCGCGCGGCCTCGATGGCGACGTGCATATCGGCAAATACGAACTGGGTGTTCTGGAACTTGGAGATCGGACGGCCGAACTGCTCGCGGGTCTTGGTGAAGTTCATGGCCTCTTCCATGGCGCCCTCGGCAATGCCGAGCGACTGCGCGGCGATGCCGATACGGCCGCCGTCGAGCGTCTGCATGGCGATCGGGAAGCCGCGGCCTTCCTTGCCGAGCAGGTTTTCCTTGGGAACGATGCAGTCGGTGAACACGATTTCCGCCGTGGGCGAGCCATGCAGGCCGAGCTTTTCCTCGTGCTTGCCGACGGAGAAGCCCGGGAACGAGCTTTCAACGATGAACGCGGAGATGCCCTTGGTGCCCTTGGTCTTGTCGGTCATGGCAAATACGACGAATACGTCCGCAACATAGCCGTTGGTAATGAAGATCTTGGAGCCGTTGAGCACGTAGTGGTCGCCGTCGAGCTCGGCAACGCAGGTGCCCTTGGCGGCGTCGGAACCGGCGTCCGGCTCGGTCAGCGCGAACGCGCCCACCTTGTGACCCTCGGTCAGCATGCGCAGGTACTTCTGCTTCTGCTCCTCGGTGCCGTGCTGGATGATCGGGCCGCAGCACAGGCCGTTGTGAGTGGCCAGAATGTCGCCGGTCGAAGCGCACTGCTTGGAAAGCTCCTCGATCGCGATAGCGGAAGCGGTGTCGTCCGCGCCGGCTCCGCCGTACTGCTCGGGAACGATCATACCCATTACGCCGAGATCAAACAGCTTTTCGATGTTTTCGCGGGGATAGACGCAGGTCTTATCCGTTTCGGCGGCGATGGGCTTGACTTCATTTTCGGTGAAGTCCTTCATCATCTGGCGAATCAGTTCCTGCTCACGGGTCAGATGGAAATCCATGTTCAAGTCTCCTTTTTATTAAGTGATTTATTGCCGATGCCGACGGAGAGCCGGCGTTCTGCCATAAGTACCGGTGCCGGAGGCGGATATAAAAAGGCCCGCCGACGCTCCAGTGCGGTCAGAGGAACCTTTTACCTGCGCTCCATAGGAAAAGTCAACAAAACTGATGGTGAAATTTTGGATAAATATCTGGTTTTGTTTTGCGCATATTTTTGTTAACTCTTGTTTTTCGTACTTCAATATACCATACCCCATCGGGTTCGTCAACCGTCAAATTCACCGTAATAAGCCATTATATTTTGCGGATTGCGTGCATCTTTTGGGTTGTTTGCTGCAAACCAAGAGCCGATTTGTTAAAATATCCAAATTGAGTGAATAGATATGGCCAAATTGCCGGATGAATTTGAAGCATGCGGCTGTGCGCTCACGCCAGACCGGCGAGAAGCAAAAGGCGGAGCGGAACCCTTTGGTTCCGCTCCGCCTTCGGTTCAGACGCCGGGGGCCTTTTCACCATCGCAAAGCTGCGAAATGACGGCGCAGAGCTGGGAGATGTCAAGCGGTTTGCTGATATGGGCGTTCATGCCGGCGGAAAGCGCTGCGGAAACATCCTCGGTGAAGGCGTTTGCAGTCGTTGCGATGATGGGGATGCGTGCGGCGTCTTTCCGGCCGCTCGCGCGGATGTGCCGGCTGGCCTCGCAGCCGTCCATGACCGGCATCTGTATATCCATCAGAATCGCGTCAAAATAGCCGGGCGCGGTCTCCAAGAACCGGTCGACGGCTTGACGGCCGTCGTCCGCCGTTTCGACCGCCGCGCCGTTCATTTCAAGCAGTGTCACGGCGATTTCCTGATTGAGCTGGTTGTCCTCGGCGAGCAGCAGGCGTTTGCCTTCCAGCGCGCCGCTTTTGGCGGAAACATGCATTTTGGAAACGCCGTAGGCGCCGTTTGTCACATTGACGAGCACATTGTAAATCGAGGACTGGAACAGCGGCTTGGCAATAAAGGCGTTTGCGCCGGCCGAGCGCGCCTGCTCTTCGATCTCGGACCAATCGTAAGCTGAAATAATGATGATGGGGGTGTCGCGGCCGACCTTTTGGCGGATGCGCCGTGTGGTTTCCACGCCGTCCATGTCCGGCATTTTCCAATCGATGAAGCAGACGTCGAATCCGCGGCCTTCCCGCTGGGCGGCGGCGACCCGTTCGACCGCCTCCGCGCCGCTGAGCACCCACTCGGCATGGATGTTCATTTTTTTCAGCAGCAGCGTCGTGTGCTCGCAGATATCCTTTTCGTCGTCCGCCACCAGCACCTCAAGCGCTTCGAGCGCCTGCTCGCGGACGGGCTCCAGATCGACCTCGCTCTGCTCGAAGGGAAGCTCGACGGTAAAGGTGGTGCCCTCGCCGGGCCGGCTTTTGACGTCGATATAGCCGCCCATCAGCGCCGTCAGGTTTTGCACGATGGACATGCCGAGGCCCGTGCCGCCGTATTTGCCGGAGATCGAGGAATCAGCCTGTTCAAACGGCGTGTACAGCTTTTTCAGTCCCTCCTCGTCCATGCCGATGCCGGTATCGGACACGACAAAGCGAATCCAGCTTTTTTTGCCGCGGGTCAGCAGCTTGGCAACGCTTAGGCTGACCGCGCCGCCGGACGGAGTAAACTTGATGGCGTTGGAGGTCAGGTTGAGCAGAATTTGATTAAGGCGCAGGGGGTCGCCGCAAAAGGTGGTATGCTCGGAAAAGCCGGTTGTTTTCTCTGTGAAATGCAGATTTTTGGCGCATGCCTGC
The DNA here is from genome assembly GCA_030524205.1 of Eubacteriales bacterium. Classification (GTDB taxonomy): domain Bacteria; phylum Bacillota; class Clostridia; order Oscillospirales; family Butyricicoccaceae; genus Agathobaculum. The sequence goes on along the minus strand of JAUNGZ010000037.1, from coordinate 6,863 downwards.
GGATAGACCACGGAAACGAAGGTGTTGATGAACTGGTACAGGTCAAAGGGCTCATGCGTCAGCTGCAGGCGGTTGCTTTCGATGCGGGACATATCCAGCACGTCGTTAATCAGCATCAGCAGATGCTTGGAGGAATAGCTGATTTTTTCAAGGCAGTCCTCCACGCGGCGCCGGTCGTCCATCGACGCGGCGGCAATGGTGGTCATACCGATGATGGCGTTCATCGGCGTGCGGATTTCATGGCTCATGCGGGACAAAAAGTCGCGCTTGGCGTTGTTGGCGTTCTGTGCGCTGACCAAAGCGTCCTCAAGCGCTTGATTCGCCCGCTGGTCCGCGGTCCGGTCGGCCAGCGTCACGATGCACTTGGCGCCGCCGTGCTCCGTCACGCGGTAAAACCGCGCGTAAATCCAGCGCTGCTCCGCGCTTTGCGGCGGACGGTATGCGATAACGGTTTCCCACGTGTTCTGACCGCCGGCGTTTACCCCCGCGCGGATTTGCGCGGCTGTTTCAGCGTCCATATGCTGAAAAACCAGCTCGCGGTCTTTCATTAAGAGGCCGGCGGGCAGCCCGAGCACGCGCTCGGCGCCGCTCGAAACAAATTCGCAGCTTTTCTGGCCGGGCTCGAAAATCATGAAGGTTTCGTCGATTGTATCAGAAAGAATTTCAAACTGCCGGTTTTTCTCGTAAAGCCGGTGGCTCATTTTCTGAAGGGAGTCCTGAAAAAAGAACAGGCCCAACGCCATGGCGATAACAATGGTTACGGATGAGATAAGCGCGGACCGGCTCATACGGTCGGCGGATATAAAAATATCCTGCTGCGTGCCCCGCACAAAGGTCAGGATTTTTTGTGCGTCCTTTTCAAATTGATCGTAAAGCGCGTAAAGGTGCGTTTCCTCATACCGTGCGATTACGTCGGTTGTGGAGGTAGGCAGCCGGGCGAAGGCAAGGAACTGTTCATGCTCGGACTGAATCTGTGCATAGGTATCCCGCAGCGCGGCGATGTCCTCGTCCGGGCCGAGATAGAGCTCGTCGATTTCCGCAATAAGCGCGTCTGTTTCGACGGCGATTTCTCCGAGCGCCGCGCGCACTTTTTCCACATCCTCAGGTTGGTTGTACGATTGCAGCCGCTCGGTCCGAATGCGCATCAGCGCCAAATTGGTTTTTACGTCGCTGATATCGCCGTTTACGGCAAACGGGTGCTCGGTAATCAGCCTGATCTGCGAGGCCAGCTTGTTGGTGTTTGCCAGCGTGACGGCAAGAAACAACAGCAGCAGGACCAGCAGGATAGCGGTCCCCCCTAAAGCGATGCGCTTCAGGGAAAAACTGTCGCGCGCTTTCAACCATTTATTCATAGCATGGATATCCTTTTTTGCTTTTTGAGCATATTTTTGATAGGGTCTTTACCGGTTTGGCTCGATACCACATAGTGAGTATATCATGAGGGGGGGTGGAAAGAAAGAGCAATCCGTGCGTTTCTCTAAAAAAATATAATATGAGCAAGGGGCGGCGGAGCGGCCGTAGCGGAGACGGTGTAAAGCGCGCGAGCGGGTGACAGAGCCGCCCGGCTGGGAAATAAAAAGAGACAGCGCCGGCTGTATCGCCTGACACTGTCTCTTTTGCCGCCATTGCTAGTCCTCAAGTCTATCCGGCCCGCCGTTTGCGGCCCCAGCGCGCCGGTATTCATGCAGCAGCCTCCGGTGCCGATTGCGGACGCAATCGAAAGCCCGTTTTCCTTTCTGCGTCTGCCGCGAGGAAGGGGGGCGGTCAACTTAAGAGAGGCCCCGCGCGCTATGCGCGCGGGGCCTCTTTCGGTCCTGCCAAATAGACGCTGCCCTTACTTCTCGCTGGCCGGGAAATCAAGCGGCAGGGGAGCGGGACGCTCGAAGCTGGTTTCCGGTTCGCAGAACACATGCTCGTGTGCGGATTTCAGGATGCACTCCATCACCTCGAGCGAGTGCAGCGCCATGTCGCCCGAGGCGCGAGGCGCGCGGCCGGCGTGCAGGGCGTATACCATGTCGACCAGCCCGATGCCGCGCGGGTTTTCCGCGTGGCTGACCGAGTTGAAGGGATGCGCGTTCGGCACGACCGTCCACGGCGTGCCGACGTGCTCGGGCAGACGCTCGGGCTCGGTCCAGCGGTATTCACCGCGGGTGCGCAGCAGCGTGTCGCCGCCGAACAGGTTGGGGCCGGAGATCGGGTCCTTTTCGTCGATCAGCACGGTGCCCTCGGTGCCGTACAGCTCGATGCGCGGCAGCTCGGAGTCCCAAACGTCAAAGCTGCACGTCAGCGTGACCTGCGCGCCGCAGGCAAACTCCAGCAGCGCGTTGATATGGGTGTCCACATCGACCGGCAGCACCTGCCCCGCGCAGGGGCCTGCGGGCACGGTGCGCGTCTCGCCCGCCTTGGTCGCCATCGCGCACACGCGCTTTACCGGGCCGAGCAGGCTTAAAAGCGCCGTCATGTAATATGGTCCCATGTCGTACAGCGGGCCTGCGCCGGGCTGGTAGAAGAAGGCGGGGCTGGGGTGGTGGAACTCGTGTCCGTGGCTGGCAAAATACGCGCCGCCGCCCGTGATGCGGTCGCCCAGCTTGCCGCTGTCGATCAGCTCGCGGATGTTTTGCAAGCGGCCGCCCAAAAAGGTGTCGGGCGCGCAGCCGAGCAGCAGGCCCTTTTCCTTAGCCAGCTGGACAAGCTGCTTGCCCTCCGTGTAGGTCATGGCGAGCGGCTTTTCGGTGTAAACGTGCTTGCCCGCCTGCAGAGCCGCCAGATTGTACTTAAAATGCGCCTGCGGCGTCGTCAGGTTGAGGATGAGGTCTACCTCGGGGTCGGCGATCACCTCGTCGCCCGAGGCGTAGGCCTTGGGGATGCCGTGCTGCGCGGCCTTGCGCTGGGCTTTTTCAAGCCCGCGCGACGCGCACGCGACGACCTCGACCGCGTCGTACTTTTTCAGGTTGTTCAGATAGACGTCGCTGATATCGCCGATGCCGATCAGCCCAATGCGGATTTTATTCATAAATGTGCCTCTCTTTCAGTCCATGTAATGCGCGGCCGGCTTGCGCGCGGCAGCGTATGCTTATCGTATTGGAAACCGGCGGCTCTGTCCAGCGGTGCGCATGAAATTCTCCGTTTTGCCCAAACGGGCGGGGCAATCATGCACAGACGGAACAAACGCCGCCCTCCCGCCGCCCCAAACGGCGAAGAGAGGGCGGCGCAGTCCGCTTATTCGAGCGGCAGCAGTTCGTTTTTGAGGAAGGATTCCTTGCAGCGGAAGGCGATCTTGGTGGACTGGGTGCCGTCGATCACGCCCGGGGTCGCCTTGCGGCCGGTGGCGACGCAGTCGCAGAACTCTTCCATCTCGGTGATGTACGCATCGTGCCAGCGGGTGATGAAGTCCTGATAGCACTCGCGGCACACGCCGTGGCTGCTCATGACCTCGACCATCGAATCGGTCGGGATGCCGGCGATGCGCAGCGTGCCGCGCGTGCCGACGATCTCGGTCTCGACGTGCGAGCCGTGCGCGGCGGCGCGGCCGGCGTAGAAGAACGCCATCGCGTCGTTTTCGCACTGCATCAGGCAGGAGACGTTGTCGCCGTCGTCCCAATCCTTGTACTGCTTGAATTCAAAGCAGCCGCCGATCGCCCACAGCTTGCGCGGCTCCGAGCCGGTCAGCCAGCGGATCAGGTCGATGTCGTGGATGGACATGTCGATGAACTGGCCGCCCGAGCGCGGCGCGTAGTCGAGCGTGCCCTCAATGATCGAAATGGGGTCCTGCGAGTAGCAGCGGACGAGGATCACGTCGCCGATGTCGCCGTTTTCCATCTTCTTCTTGGCCACCTGATAGGAGTGGTCGTAGCGGCGCATAAAGCCCAGCATGAAGATCAGCTCGGGGTGCGCGGCAATGACTTTTTCGGCTTCCTTGCACTTCTCAACGGTGTCGGCCAGCGGCTTCTCGCAGAAAACGTGCTTGCCCGCGTCCATCGCGATCTTGATCATATCGACGTGCGAGGCGGTGTTGGTGATGATGGCGACGGCCTCGACCTCAGGGTTGGCGCACAGCTCCTTGGGGTCGGAGTAGACGGACGGAACGCCCAGCTCCTCCGCGACCTCCTTCGCGCGGGCGAGGTTGCCGTCGCAGATAGCGACCAGCTCGGAGCCGGGTACGCGGTTTGCGATGTTGCAGGCGTGCTCATAGCCCAGACGGCCCACGCCGATGATACCGATTTTCAGCTTTTTCATCGTAATTACTCCTTTATAATTGTTATTGCTTAGCTGTTTGCTTAAAGTCCGGTTTGCTCCTTGACATACGCGCGCGCCATGCGGGCGTACTCGAGCGGATTGGCAATGGCGGGATCCTGCTCGGCCTCGACGACCAGCCAGCCTTCGTACTGGTACTCATCGAGCAGTTTGAATACGGTGGGGAAGTCCACGCAGCCCTCGTGGTCGCCGGGCACGGTGAACACACCCTCGGGGATGGAGCGCAAAAAGCTCTTATTTTCGGCGTAGCATTTGTCCATCGCGGGCTTGCGGACGTTCTTCAGATGCACGTGGCCGATGCGGTCGTGGTGCTTTTTCAGGATCTCGATCGGATCCTCGCCCGAGAAGGTCAGGTGGCCGGTGTCATAGATCATAGACACGTACTTGGGGTCGGTCATGGACAGCATGCGGTCGATCTCGTCGGTTTTCTGCACGGTGGTCGTCATGTGGTGGTGGTAGACGATCTTCATGCCGCTGTCATAGGCGATCTTGCCGAGATGGTCAAGCCCCTTGGTAAGGATCTCCCACTCGCCGTCGTTCAGCACCTTTTTGTGCGAGAGCGGCGTGTTCCACTGGTGCTGGATGGAAAAGGACTGGTCGGACACGTTGATCAGGTTGGCGCCGATCGCCTTGAGGAAATTCATATGGTCGACAAAGGCGCGCTCGGACTGCCACATCGGCCATTCGTTTAAGTAAGTGCTGATCCACGCGGTGATGGCGGAAATGCCGCGGCGGCCGAACTCGCGGTTGAGCACGGCTGGATCGCGGGGGTACTGGCAGCCGATTTCGGTGCCGGCGTAGCCGGTCAGCGCGATCTCGCTGATGGTCTGGAGGAAGCTGTTTTCCGCTCCCATTTCAGGCATATCGTCCTCGGTCCACGCGATGGGCGCAATGCCGACCTTTACTTTTTGGGGATCTAACATAAGGGAATCCTTCCTTTCGTACTTGGTGGGTTCGATCCTTTGGATGGTTTTAGTTTAACAGCTTAGACGGTGCGTTGTCTTTCAACTTCTTGGTTTGTTTAAGGAATGAGGAAACCGTCGCGCAATCGCGCAAAAGAGGCCGAATCTGCGGTGCAGAGCGGGAAAAAGATGCGCGTCCCTGCTGAACGGAACGACGGTGAAAGCCTGCCCGCGGCACGGTTTTTTGCAAAATCCTGCGGTTTGACGGATACGGGCTTGGGCAGGGGCGGGCGCCGGCGTAAAAAAAGCTTCGCATAAAGCCTATATGTGCGTACCTATAATTTAAAAAATCTGCTATAATAATGTTAAGAAACCGGAAAGGGGGAAAGACCATGACGCAGCAGCCGCTTAACGTGCAGTGCTTTGTGAAAAAAGATTTTCAGTCAGTTTTTGTGGGGGATAACGATCCCAAGCTGCTTTATGTCAGCAAGATACGGCCCGACGCAAGCGCGCATCCGCGCGTGATGCACGCGCACAAGGATTTTGTGGAGATTATTTTGATTTGCAGCGGTATCAGCGAGTACCTGATCCACGATAAAAAACAGTATATTCGTGCGGGCGATCTGCTCGTTTACAATTCCGGCGTTGTGCACGACGAAATCTCCGGTCCGGATATCGCGGTTGGCAGCTATTGCGTTGCGGTCGGGGGACTGCACATGCCCGGCCTGCGGGAAAACATGCTGATTCCAGATAACGCGGGCTATATTTTTCCGACCGGCGACAGCTTCGGCGAGCTGCGCACGCTGTGCGAAATGATGTATCACAGCCTGTCCGAGGGGGAGCCGCGCGCCGAGGCGTTCTGCCACAGCCTGATGCACGCGCTGCTGGTCAAGACGCTGGCCGTGGCGGACGGGCCCAAGGCCGCGGACGAACACAAGGTGGAGGAGCCGCATATCCTCGGCCGCCGCATTAAGGAATACATAGACACGCATTATATGGAGCCGATTACGCTGCAAAGCATGAGCGAAACGCTGCATATCAGCCCGTACTACCTGTCGCACGTATTCAAGCAGATGAGCGGGTACTCGCCCGTGCAGTATTTGCTGCGGCGCCGGATCGGCGAAGCGCAGACGCTTCTGATCACCACCGATCTGCCCATTACGCGCGTGGCCGAAATGGTCGGTTACGACACGCAAAGCTATTTCAATTTGCAATTCACCAAAAACGTGGGCATGCCGCCTAAAAAATACCGGCAGAATTACATCGTCGCTGAGAAGAACGGCGGCGAAAAGCCTAAAAAGAAGCATCGCCGGACACGGCAGTGAAGCGGCCGGCGCTCAAAAATATAAAGGGGCATCCCTGTCTGGCTCCGCAGACGAGCCGGTCTGCGCACTCGCGGCAAGAAGGGCAGCCCTCCTATGGTTTTATAGGGGGGCGGACTGGCGGCGGACGCGCGGCGCAGGGACTGAGCCCTGATCACCAGCGTGGCGTCGACCCCGAAGTCCGAGGCGGTCAGGGAAGCGCGCGGCCGCATCGACGCGCATCTGGCAGGGACGAGAATGTACGGAGTTCTGCGATTCTGGAGGATTTTTTAATACAAAAAACAGTATTGACAAAATGACAAAATGTTGTTATACTATTTAAGCGTCAGAAAACCCGCGGGTGTAGTTCAATGGTAGAATGTCAGCCTTCCAAGCTGAACACGTG
>JAUNGZ010000036.1 GCA_030524205.1 Eubacteriales bacterium | reverse complement strand
TGAACGCGCAAGCGAACGCCAGAACCAGTGCGAGAACCTTTTTCTGATGGCGCGGAAGAAAATAAAAGCGGACGTTAACCCTTCCATTTTCCCAAATTCATCCGCTGTTCCGCACAAACGCCGAAAAATGAATTTTTCTCAAATGCTCCCGCGGCCAGACATCTGCAGGAAAATCCTCGTCCGTCGTCCGCCAAAATTTCGTCCTCATCTTTGTGAGATTTCCCCAAAGGCTTTGCGCGCCGCAACGGGCGCAAAAAAGCCCTCCGCCGCGGCGGAGGGCCTTATGTGCGATATGGCAGTTAAATCATGGTCAGCAGCTTTGCGAACTCCGCACGGGTGAACGCGCCCTGCGGAAGCAGCGTGCCGTCGGCATAGCCCTTGACCAGCCCCTTCTGGATGCAAAGCACGACCGCGGCCCGGTGCTCCGCGGGGATGTCCGCCTGATCGGAAAACGCGGACAGCGCCTGCTTCACCGCGGCGTCGTCCGGCAGCCTGCTTCCGTTTTTGACCAGCAGGTTGGCGAACAGCCGCATCGCGGCCGCGCGCGTGATCGCGGCGTCCGGCTGAAAATCCTCGGTCAAGCCGTCAAGCAGGCCCGCGGCCTCGACCGCGCTGACCTCGCCGGCGTACCAAGCGGTGGGCGAAATGCCGTCCATCACGGCCGCCGCGTCCTCCAGCTTCTGGCTGCGCGCGATGGTGGCGCAGACCTCCGCAGTGGTAATTGCTTCATCCGGACGGAACTTGCCGCCCGCACCGTTCATCAGGCCCTTATCCGCGACGATTTGGATGTACGGGGCCGCCCAGTGATCCTTGCCCACGTCGCTGAAACCGGCCACCGTGGTCACCGGACGTGTAAACGGCGTTTGCAGCGCGGTGTAGCACGCGCCCGAACGGTCGAGCACTCCGCGCAGCTGGTCGAACGGCAGCAGATAGCTCTCGGTATAAGCGCGGCGCGATTCGCTTTCGTATTCGTTATAAAAGTAGGTGACGCCCTTTGTGCTCATGCGCGGAAAGCTGTACAGGTAAATGGCGTGGTCGTCAGGCAGCATGCCCTTTACCTCGTCGATATACCCGCTGACGAACAAATCGCCGATCTGGTATTGCTCGCCGGTGTGCATGTCGAACGCGAGGTTATTGTTCCAAACCGACGAGCCCGCGCCCTTGCCGCTGACGCAGTTGGCCCAAACGACCAGCACCGAGCCCTCTACCGAAACGCCGTAACCGCCCTCGAGCGCCTCATACTCGGCGGTGATCGAGGGACCCTTGAGGAAGAACTCGCGGATCGCGGCGTTGATTTTCTTCTGCACGGCCGCGTCCGGCAAACCGCTGATGTCGGGAAAATCGACGTTCCAGCCGTGCTCGCTGCCGTTGGCCTGATAGCCGAGGAACCGCTCGTAATGCACGGTTTTCGCGGTGATCCCGCTGCCCAGATTGAAGGACTGCGGCTGCTCGAGCAGGATTTTGCCGTCGGACAGGTTGATGTACCGGGTGGCGCCGTCCTGCGTGACGCGCACGACGTTCTGGCTGAGCAGCGTCGGATTTTCGGCGTTTTTCAGCCCGGCGAAATAGCCGCCGTTTTTGCGGAAGAAAATCAGGCTGCCGTCGGCCATGCCGTGCCACGACAGGCCGTAGTGCAGCTCGTTGAAGCCGCCGACATAGCTTGGCGTGCGGTAGGCGATATTGCCGTTCGCGTCGACCGCGGCGGCGGAGCCGTCCGCGCTGCGGGCGGCGTACAGCCCCTCGCCCATGTAGGAGAGGTAATAGTAGGTCGGCTCGGTCAGCAGGCGGCCGGACACGTCCATCAGGCCCCAGCGGTTGATCTGCCGCACCATTGCCGCGCCCTCATGGAACTCGGAGATGCTGTTATACAAAAAATCGGTGATATACGCGCTGTCCTCCAGCGAATAAAGCGCCTGATTGGTGCCGTTGGACAGCACGACGGTGTCCTCTCCGAAAATGGTCATATAGGAGGGGACGATGCTGCTTTCCAGCGTGTACAGCGTCTGCCCGGCCGTGTCGATCGCCAGATAAGCGCCCGCGGTCGTCTGCACGAGCGCGCGGCCGCCGGAAAACACGCCCGCGTCCTTAAATTCGCCCGCGAAGGCTTGTGTTCCGTCCTCCTTCAGGTAAACGTACAGATCGGAGGCCGGGCTTTTGCACAGCAGCAGGCCGTCCTCAAAAAAGCCGACCGCGCCCGCGTACGAGCCGACCTGCTTGCCCTCGAGCGTGTAATACACGCTGTGGTCGGTATAGCGGTAGGCGAGCATCTCATCGGAAAAATCGACCGTCACGGGCGCCTCGGTATAGGGCACGACCAGATTGCCCTGCCGGTCGATGACGGCGGTCTGCCACTTGTTGTCCTCCACCGCGGCAAGGCCGCAGTCGGCAAACTCGCCCGCCTTCGCGTAAGCGAAGGGCAGCACGGTGATCCCTTCCTCGTCCAGATAGCCCGAACGGGTGACGCCGTCGGCGTCGGTGCGGGACACGGGGAAAATAGACTGCGCCGCGGACGCGCCGACGATCACAGTAAGCGCCACAAACAGCGCGGAAATCATTTTTTTCAGCATAGGCTTTCCCATCCTTGGATTACATCTTATCCAAATTATAAACTTTGCGCCGATTTCTCACAATAGATAGCGGTAAAGTGTAACAATCGTGACACAACATGGGATAATGTTACAGCTTTGTTGCAGCTTACGCGCTTTACACCGCCGCGGCGGCGTGCTAGAATGAATAGATATATATTGGAATCCGCGCAATAAAAGGGGGATTTTTAAATGGACAAGCCGCTGCACATCCTGCGCGGCGTATTTGCCGTGTGCTTTGGGCTGGCCGCTGCGTCGATTCTGGCGCTTAACGGCTATGCGCTGGCGCTGCTCGCCGTGCTCGGCGTGTGCTGGCTTTTGCGCCGGAAGCCGCTGCCGCGCTTCACGCTTCTGCTGCTGATCGGCGGGATCGTGCTGCGCTTCGCGATTGCCTTTGTACTGCACCCGCCGCTCGAAAGCGATTTTAAAATGATGTTCGAGGCGGCGCAAAGCCTGCTCGCGGGCGACAAATCTTTTTTGGACTCCGTCTATTTCTCACTCTGGGCATATCAAAGCGTGTTCGTCGCGTGGGAGGCGATGTGGCTGGCGCTGTGGAACAATCCGCTCTGTCTCGAGCTGGTGAACGCCGTGCTGTCGGCGGGGCTCGTGTGCCTGATCTACCGGCTGGCGCGTGGCTTTGTGCGCGAGCGCGCGGCGCAGGCCGCCGCGCTGATCCTGACGCTGTTCCCCTTCGCACTGACGCTGCACACCGTGCTGTCCAACCAGATCCCCTCCGCCTTTCTGCTGACGCTCGGGCTTTGGCTGCTCGTCTGCGGGGACTGCGACAGGCTCGGCTTCTGGCGCTTCCCGCTCGCGGGGCTGGCCTTGCAGCTCGGCAACCTGCTGCGCAGCGAGGGGCTGATCTTTCTCGTCGCGGTGCTGGCGTGGGCCGTGTTCGAGGGGCTGCGCCGTCCCGAGGCGGTCAAACGCCTGCTGGCCGGACTGCTCGCGCTGCTCGTCGTGTATTTCGGCGCGGGCGCGGCGGCGAACGGGCTGGTCCGCGCGGCCGGCCTGAACCCCTACGGCACGCAGAACGGCGACCCCGGCTGGAAATTCGTCACCGGCCTGAATTTCAGCACCGCGGGCGGCTACTCGAACGACGATTGGGCGCTGATTTACCCGACGCTCGACGAAAACCATCAGGCGACCGACGCGACCGACGCGGTGCAGAAGCAGCTCATCTCCGAACGCCTGCACGCCGGCCCGGTTAAGCTTGCGCGCCATATGGTCAACAAGGTGCGCTTCCTGTGGGGCTCGGACGCGCTTATCTGGGCGTTCGGGCATACCCAGCAGAATCCGGCGGCGCACGCCGGACCGCTGTCGCGCGCGGCGGCCTATGATTTGGTCAAGCAGTTTGACCGCGGGCTGTTCCTGCTTGCGCTGGGTCTGGCGGCGTTCGGCCTGTTCGGGCCGAAAAAGCGCTGGGAGCGGCGGCCGGCCGCCGCGTATCTGCCCTATTTCGTCGTGTTTGCGGCGTTCTGCGCGCTGCTGCTGATCGAGGTGCAGCCGCGCTACGCCTATCTGCCGCAGCTTTTCGTGTTCCTCGGCGCGGGCTACGGCCTTGACCGTCTCGGAAAGGAGAGGGAAAATGCCTAAAATTTCAATCGTCGTGCCCTGCTACAATGAGGAGGCCGCGCTGCCGCTGTTCTATCGGGAGATCACCCGCGTCGCGGGCGAGATGGACTACGCGGAATTTGAATTCGTCTTTATCGACGACGGCTCGAAGGACGCTACCCTGCCCACGCTGCGCACGCTGGCGGAAACGGATAAGCGCGTGCGCTTTGTCTCCTTCTCACGCAATTTCGGCAAGGAGGCGGGCATGCTCGCGGGCCTCGAGGCCGCGACGGGCGACTATGTCGCGCTGATGGACGCCGACCTGCAGGACCCGCCCGCGCTGCTGCCCGCGCTGTACAAGGCCGTCACCGAGGAAGGGTACGACTGCGCCGCCACCCGCCGCACCACGCGGGAGGGAGAGCCGCCCATCCGCTCGTTTTTCGCGCGGTGCTTCTACAAGCTGATCAACAAAATTTCGGACGCCGACATCGTCGACGGCGCGCGCGACTACCGCCTGATGCGCCGCACGATGGTGGACGCCATCCTGTCCATGCGCGAATACAACCGTTTTTCCAAGGGAATATTCGGCTGGGTGGGCTTTCATACCAAGTGGATCCCGTTTGTCAACGTCGAGCGCGTCGCGGGCGAAACCAAATGGTCGTTCTGGAAGCTGTTCCTGTACTCTCTCGAGGGCATCGTCGCGTTTTCGACCGCGCCGCTCGCCATCGCGTCCATTCTGGGCTTTCTGCTGTGTGTGATCGCGTTTGTGTTCATCGTCGTGGTCGTCGTCAAAACGCTGGCCTTCGGCGACCCGGTCGGCGGCTGGCCGAGCATGATGTGCATTATCCTGTTCCTCGGCGGCATCCAGCTTTTCTGCATGGGCATTTTGGGACAGTACCTCGCCAAAACCTATCTGGAAACCAAAAAGCGGCCGGTTTATCTGGTGCGTGAAACGGAGGAAGGCGTCAAATGAGCAAGCTCAGCGGCCTTGTCGATAAAAAGCTCGCGAAGTTCCTGCTCGTCGGCGTGGTGAACACCCTTGTCGGCATGGCGATCATGTTCGGGCTGTACAATCTGGCGCACTGCTCCTATTGGGTCTCCTCGGCGGCCAATTACATTTTGACGAGCATCCTCAGCTTTTTCCTCAACAAGCATTTCACCTTCCAGAGCAAGGAAAACGGCGCTTCGCAGGTGCTGCGCTTCGCGCTCAATATCGCCGTGTGCTACCTGCTGGCCTACGGCATCGCAAAGCCGCTGTGCCTGCGCTTGCTCGCGGGCGCGTCGGCGGGACTGCGGGATAACGTGTCGATGCTTGTCGGCATGTGCCTGTTTACCGGCTTCAATTATCTGGGACAGCGGTTTTTCGCGTTTAAGGAAAAATAAAAAAGCGGCGCGGCCTGTTGGCCGCGCCGCTTTTCCGTTTGCCCCGCCCGATTACATGGAGCGGCCCAATTTTTCGGCTGCTTCGAGCTGATCGGGCTTGCTCAAAATATCGCCGGCGTCCATATTGCCCCCGGCATATACAACGCCGCGGTTTTTCCACCCCAGCCGGGCGGCCAAGCCCTCGTAAAACGCCCGAACGGGCGCGAAATTGCTTTCCGTGCCGCCCTCGGCGGCCATGAGCAGCGCGCACTCCTTTTTCGGATTCTCGTAATCCGGCGTCAGCTCCGCCACCGCAAACAGGCGGTCGAACGCGCATTTCAGCTGGCCGCTGATCCCCCAGTAATACATGGGGGATGCCAGCACCACAACGTCGGCCGCCCGATAAAACGGATAGATCCGATCCATGTCGTCCTTCTGCACGCACGGGCTGGCCTGATCCTTTCCGCCCTTGCAGCAGCCCAAGCAGCCGTGAATGTCCATTTTCTGCAAGTCAAAGCAAGCCGCTTCGTGTCCGGCGGCTTCCGCCCCCGCGGTAAAGCGCTTAATCAGCTCCTTCGTGTTGCCGTTCGGGCGCGGGCTGCCGTTTAGGATACAGATTTTTTTGCCCATATGATTCACACCTCCAATGTTTCTGCTATAATTATAGTAATACGTATCGCTAAAAGAAAGTACGTACATTTTTGTTAGGTACTAACCAAAAGGAGAGCGCAAATGCTTGTGGACGACAAAGAAAGCACGAACTTTGAAGATACCGGTTTCAGCTATACGCTGTCGCTGATCAGCGGCAAGTACAAAATGGTCATTCTTTACTGCCTTATGGAGTGCAAGGTGGTGCGGTATAACGAATTAAAGCGGTATATCAAATCCATTTCGCACAAAACGCTCAGCGCCTCGCTGAAGGAGCTGGCCAAGGACGGCTTGATCCTTCGCAAGGAGTACCCGCAGATCCCGCCCAAGGTGGAGTACAGCCTGTCCGTAAAAGGGCAGTCGCTGATGGGGATATTGGATCAATTATGCCTGTGGGGGGAAGCGCATATGGGAAAGGTCGACTGAGCCGTTTTTTTTAATTGAGCACGATCGCGGGCGTTGCGCCCTTGGCGATCGACATTTTTTCGACGTAAGGCACATGCGCGTACACGTTGGCGGTCGTGGCGATGTCCGAATGGCCGAGCCACTCCTGAATCTGCTTGAGCGAAAAGCCCTGCTGCAAAAGCTGCGTGGCGACCGAGTGCCGCAGGTCGTGGAAGCGGATGCGCGGCAGCGCGGCCTTGCGGCACACGCGCTCAAACTCGCGCGAGATATAGTCGGGCCGCAGGGGCGCGCCGTCCTCATGACAGCAGACATAGTCCGATTTGTGGTATTTCTTGCCGTATTTCTTGCGGTTTTCGTTCTGACGGCGGCGCAGATCGCTCAAATACCGCCGGAGCGAGTCGGACAGCGGCAGCGTGCGGTAGCTCGACTTGGTTTTGACGCTGTCCGCGTAGATCACGCGCCCGCCGGACTGCACGGCGGTATGGTTGATCACCAGCGAGCGCGCCCGCAGGTCGACCGCGCTCCAGCGCAGGCCCGCCGCCTCGCTGCGGCGCAGGCCGTAGGTGGCGGCGAGCACAAAGGCTGCCTCGGCGGGCGAATGCAGCGCGGCGGCAAGGAACACGTTGATCTGCGTGCGGTCGTACACCTGTCCGCGGTATTTATAGCGCTTAGGCAGCATGACGTTGTCCGACGGATTAAGCGGAATGATCTGAAGCGCCACCGCGTATTTCAGGCACTTGTGCATGATCGAGTGGAATTTGACGATTGAAGTGGGCGACAGACCCTCCTCAAACTTACGGTTGACGAACTCCTGAAAATCCATCGGCCGGGCGGTGGCGAGCGTCGTCCCCCGCGCGGTGAAAAACGGCCGGATGTGCTTTTCAAACGCGTAGCGGTAGCCGTCCATCGTGTTTTCGCGCACCTGTGTTTTCATCTGGTCAAGCCAGCCGTCCATAAAGTCGACAAAGGAGGTCTTTGCCTCCTCCGAATAACGCAGCCGCATCAGGTCCTCCGGCCGCAGCATAAAGTGAATATAACCGTCTTCTTCGTAAATCTTTGGTTTGTCCATCGCTGAATCCCCTTTCTATTTTGTGATAGAATCCCATTGTATCATATTCCTTCCTTTTTTGTCGGAAATTTGTCGATATTGGTCGGAAACAGCCTTATTTTTCCATGAAAAATTTGGATATTGCATGAAAAAGCGCGGGGGCTTCTTGCCGCTCCCGCGCTTTTCTTCGTATCTTCCGTTTTAAGCCTTGCTCAGCCGCCGCTGCATATAATCATGCGCGTTGTTCTCCAGAGTGTCGTCCAGCGGTGCGAGCGGCTCGGCCGCGCCGTACTTGCGCTCGAGCGCCGTTTGCAGGATAAAATCGCACAGCGCCGGGTTTTTCGGCAGCAGCGAGCCGTGCGAATACGTCGCAAACACGTTTTTGTACCGCGCGCCCTCGGTCTGATCCTCGCCGTTGTTGCCGTATCCCTCGAGCACCATGCCCAAGGGCGCCACGCTTTCCCCCAGATAGGTCTTGCCCGAGTGGTTCTCGAAGCCGACGACCGTCGTGCCGCCGCTTTCCGGGGTCGTGCGGAACATATAGTTGCCGATCATGCGTTCCTTTGCGCCGACGGTGTGGACGTCGATCGCGCCGATGAAATCGAGCTGGCTGCCGTCCCACGTTTTATAATACTGCCCCAGCATCTGATAGCCGCCGCAGATCGCCAGAAACACCTTGTCGTCCTCTACCGCCGTGCGGATATCCCGCCCTTTGCCGCCGGAAAGGTCGCGCAGCAGCACCTCCTGCTCGAAGTCCTGCCCGCCGCCGATGAAAAAGATATCGTGCTTTTCGATATCCAGCGGCTGGCCGATCGAGCATTCCTCGACCGTAACGCCGATACCGCGCGCCTCCAGCCGGCGCTTCATGGTGATGATATTGCCCCGGTCTCCGTACAAATTGAGGATGTCGGGATACAGATGACAGATGTGAAGTTCCAAGTTTCTTCCTCCCTCATATACGACATGAGTATACCGCATTTCGGCGCGCCGCACAAGCGCGCCAAGCCGATACCGGAAAAAATTTTTTTCGAAAAGGAAACTATCTTTCCCTTTTATCCGTCTATCTTTGGGTAAAGCATACAAACCCGGCCGCCCTTTCAAAAAATAACAGTACACAAACGCACAAAACAATGGTAAAATAGGAATAACAAAACCAAAGAGGTGAAAGCTGTGAAAAGATTTTTATCCGCCGTGCTGGCGGCCGCCTTGCTCGTTTGCACGCTGCCAACGGCGTTTGCCGCTTCCGACATTGACAACCACTGGGCCAAAACCTATATCACCGAGCTGAACAAGATCGGCGTGATCAACCCCTCCTCCTCGGGCAGCTATTCGCCCGAACAGGCGATCATGCGCTGGGAATTCATGCGCTACATCAACCGCGCGTTCGGCTTTACGGAAAAGGCCTCGATCAGCTTTACCGACGTGGCCAGCTCCGATACTTATTATGAAACCGTTCAGATCGCCGTCAAGCACGGCTATATCAACGGCGTGGGCAACAACAAGATGGACCCCAAGGGCACGCTGACCCGCGAGCAGGCCGCCACCATCCTCGGCCGCCTGCATAAGTACGCGCCGACGGCGGACGCGTCCTCCCTGACCTTCTCGGACAAGGCCTCGCTTTCCAATTACAGCAAGGCCTATGTGGCCGAGGCGGTCAAGCAGGGCTACATCAACGGCTATACCGACGGCTCGTTCAAGCCGCAGGGTCTGGTCAAGCGCGGCGAGATCGCCAAGATCCTGTACTTCTTCCTCGGCTCGTCCCTGCGCACGTCGAACGGCTCCTATACCGACGCCAACCTGCGCGGCGACACCAAAAACGTCACGATTTCCGCGCCGGGCAGCTTTTCAAACGCAACCGTGCAGGGCAACCTGTATATCACCGAGGGCGTGCTCTCGGGCTCCGTTTCGCTGAATAATATCACCGTGCAGGGCGACATCATCGTCAGCGGCGGCGACGTCACGCTCGACGGCGTGTCCGCGGCGAACATGGTCGTCTCCAACCCGCTCGGGCTGACCCCGCAGGTCACCTGCACGGGCAACACCAACATCGGCCACACCGAGGTGCAGACCTCGGCCACGCTGCGCGAGAGCAGCCTGTCGGTTTCGGCCGGCGGCGTCTCCGATCTGGCGCTGACGGGCGATAACCTGTCGCTCACGCTCGACGCGGCCGTTTGGGACGTATCGACCGCGGGCGTCACCTCCATCCTGACCACCGGCAGCACCTCGATCAACGAGCTGACCGCAAACGGCAAAACCACCGTCACCGGCGGCGGCTCGGTCGAAAAGGCGAGACTCAACGTCTCGGGCTGCGAGCTGATCATGAAGCCCGTTTCCGTCGAGCTGGGCGGCGGCGTGACCGCGGTCATCGCGGGCGAATCGGTCGCCTCGTCGACCAGCATGTCGGTCTCCCCGTCCGCGCTGTCGATCGACCTGAGCAATCAGGACGCGATCGCCCACTCCTACGATTTCACCTTCAACGCGGACAAGAACGACCTGACGCGCGTTTCCGTCGGCGGCTCGGCGCTCCGTCTGGGCACCGATTACAACCTGATTCCCGACAAAAACGGCATCCGCATCTACAAGGCGTATTTGACCAAGCTGAAGGCCGGCGTTTACACCGTCGAGCTGCTGTTCGAGGACGGCGCAAAGGCCGTGATCGGCGTTACGGTCGGCAACGCCGCGCAGAGCGCGGTCAGCCCCTCGCAACTCACCTTTGACAAATACGACGGCTCGGCCAATTACGCCGATATCAGCTGCACCATCACGCTGCCCACCGGCACGACGCTCGACTCGGTCAAGCTCGGCAGCACGGTGCTCGAACGCGGCACGGACTACAATTATAACGTCACCTCCGGTCTGGTCACCCTGCTGCGCGACACGCTCGCCAAAAAGAGCAAGGGCTCGTACACCATCACCTTTGTGCCCAGCAAGGGCTCGTCGTTCTCCTGCTCGCTGACCGTGACCGACTCCGCGCCCGTCAACGAGGTTTCGCCCAGCGAGGCCGATTTTGACGCAAATACCGCGTCCGGCGGCTACGCCGACCTGACCGTTACGCTGAACCCCGCGAACAACGCCACGCTCAAGAACATCAAGGCGGGCGGCAAAACGCTTGAGGAGGGCTGGCAGTACAAGCTCGAGGGCAACAAGGTCATCCTCAGCAAATCCGCCGTGGCGGAGTTCGGCAAGAGCGGCGCGTCCTATGCTGATTTCACCTTTGTCATGTCGAGCGGCCAGAACCCGACGCTGCGCGTCAATTACGTGACCACCTACGCGCTGACCGCCAGCATTGTCGACGACCTCGGCCTGCCGATCGCGGGCGCGACCGTCACCTTCGCCCCGACCGACGCGGCGGCCGGTACGGCCACGCAGACGCTGACCACCGATTCGGACGGCAAGGCGACCGTTTACGTCAAGCGCGGCTCGTACACGGTTACCGCGACGCACGAGCGCTTCACCGCCGCGCTGACGCAGACGACCACCGTTTCCTCCTCCCGCACGCTCAAGATGACCGGCGAGATTCTGGAAACCGTGCAGATCATCGTCAACAACCAGTACGGCGCGATGCTGTCGGGCGCGATCGTTTCGATCGGCGGCAAGAACATCACCACCGGGGCGGACGGCACCGCGTCCTTCAGCCTCAAGCGCGGCAACTACGTCGCGCAGATCTCCTGCGCGGGCTACACGGCCCAGTCGCTCACGCTTCCCGTGACCGGCACCATCCGCGAGCGCGTCACGCTCAAATAACCTCTCACACGAAAAGCCGCCCGGCTATTGCCGGACGGCTTTTTTCATTCCCGGGGAAACCTTCCCCCGCCGCATCCCTCGTCCTCCGTCCCCTCGTCCCTCCCCGCGCCGCCGCGCGCATCAAATAGAACACGGCTGTGACCACAGCCGTGTTCATCAAAAGGCCGAGCTCCGCCCGG
>JAUNGZ010000013.1 GCA_030524205.1 Eubacteriales bacterium | reverse complement strand
CTTTATAGCTTGTAAGTAGTTGTTGTTCAGTTTTGAAGGTGTAATATCTTCTAAAAGTGCGTGTCAATGGTGACGAGGGTACACCTGTTCCCATTCCGAACACAGTAGTTAAGCTCGTTTACGGTGACAATACTTGGCTGGCGACGGCCCGGAAAGATAACTCGACGCGCACACTGAACGCCGATCCGAGAGGGTCGGCGTTTTGTTTTTGTTAAGATTTCCCCGCTTCGATAGCAGCCGCTCACCGCTTATGGTATAATTAAGTTGTACATAAGTTTGTGAGAAGGGGGCTGTCAATGAACAAAATCCTAAAGGAAAAATTGAAGGAAGCGCTGTCGTCCGTGCTGCCCATCACGCTGATCGTGCTGGCGCTGAGCATTACGGTTACACCGATGCCGGTGGGCACGGTGGCGCTGTTTTTGGCCGGCGCGCTGCTGCTGATCATGGGAATGGCGTTTTTTTCGCTGGGTACCGATATGTCGATGATCCCAATGGGCGACGGCATCGGCGCACAGCTTCCAAAGACAAAAAAGCTGGCGGTGGTCATTGGAGTCACGCTGCTGATCGGCATACTGATCACCATAGCGGAGCCTGATTTGCAGGTGCTGGCAGAGCAGGTGCCGTCGATCCCGAATGCTGTTTTAATTTGGACGGTGGCCGTGGGCGTGGGCCTGTTTTTTGTGGCCGCAATGCTGCGAACCTTATTTAAGGTGCGGTTGGCCACCCTGCTGATCATATTTTATATCGCGGTATTCCTGTTGTCTGTTTTTGTACCGAACGAGTTTGTTTCCGTAGCGTTTGACTCGGGCGGCGTGACGACCGGGCCGATCACCGTGCCGTTCATCATGGCGCTCGGCATCGGCCTTGCCTCTATCCGCGGCGACCGGGACGCGCAGGACGACAGCTTTGGATTGGTCGCTCTGTGCAGCATCGGGCCGATCTTGGCGGTGCTGCTGCTCGGTATTTTCTATCGCGGCGGCGATCCGGGCTACACGCCGATCACTGTTCCGGAATTGCAGGATACACGGCAGGTGGCGGCGGAGTTCGTGCATCGATTGCCTGATTATGTCCGAGAGGTCTGTGCGGCGCTGCTTCCTATCATTCTGTTCTGCGCGATATTTCAGCTGGTGTTCCACCGGTTCCACCGCTTGCAGATGAAAAAAATCGGAATCGGCTTTGTGTATACATTTATCGGTCTTGCCATGTTTTTGACCGGCGTGAACGTCGGCTTTATGCCGGCGGGGTACTTTCTGGGACAGCAGCTCGCGCAGAGCGGGCACAGTTGGATATTGCTGCCGCTCGGCATGCTGATCGGCTATTTTTTGGTCACGGCGGAACCGGCCGTCCACGTGCTGAATAAGCAGGTGGAGGCGATCACCAACGGCGGCATCTCCCAGCGCGCGATGATGCTCAGCCTGTCGATCGGTGTGGCGTGCTCGGTCGGCTTGGCCATGCTGCGCGTGCTGACCGGGATATCTATATACTGGATGGTGCTGCCGGGTTATGCGCTGGCGCTGCTGCTGACATTTTTTTCGCCGAAAATATTTGCCGGCATCGCCTTCGACTCGGGCGGCGTGGCGTCCGGGCCGATGACAACGACCTTTCTGCTGCCGTTTGCCATGGGTGCGTGCGAGGCGCTGGGCGGCAATGTGCTGACCGATGCGTTCGGTGTGGTCGCCATGGTCGCCATGACGCCGTTACTGGCCATTCAGATCCTAGGGATTCTGTATAAGCACCGCCGGCCGCATGAGGAAGAGGCGCAGACCGGCGCTCCGGCGGAGGATGAGGACGAAATTATCGTATTGGAGGAGGGTGTGCCGCATGCCTGAATATCAGCCCCAAGTGACGGCGCACGGCTCGGTTGAGCTGGTGATCGCCGTGGTGGATTGGAACGATGGAGAAAAGGTGCTGCAGACCTATCGCCAAAACCATGCGATGATTGATTTTATATGCGCCGCGCACGGCACGGCGCGCACGGAAATGCTCGATCTGCTCGGGCTGGGCGAAACGGCAAAGGCCATCGCCTTCTGCTTGGCGAGCGAGCAGCGCGCCGAGCAGCTGCTGTATGCGCTCGGGCGGGATCTTCGGATGCGTTATCCGGGCAGAGGCATCGCTTTCTCCATCCCCATTACGGGGATCGGCGTGCGGTGGCACAAACTCTTAACACAAACGGATGAGGAGGAGGAGCAGAGCGTGAACGAGGCCGGAAAGGCGGACGGTTTTGACGTTGTCGCCGTAATCATGGAGCAGGGCTACACCAATCTGGTCATGGATGTGGCGCGCAAGGCGGGCGCGCGGGGCGGCACGGTCATCACGGCGCGCGGCGTGGCGGAAGAAGAGGTGCAGCAGTTTTTCGGCATTGAAATACAGGCCGAAAAAGAGATTGTTTTCCTCGTCGTCAAAAGCGCTGAGAAGCAGGCGATTATGACCTCGATCATGCAGGCCGTCGGCATGAAAACCAAAAGCCACGGCATCGTGATTTCCTTGCCGGTATCCGGAGCGATCGGTCTGGCCGACTGAAAAAATACTGCGGGCCGCCCACTATATATAGTGGGCGGCCTTTTTTGCCCACAAGGACGTTTTCCACAGCGCATCCACAGCCGCGGCACAGCGTTTTCCACAGCGAGCCGCTTATCCACAGGCAGATGTACACACTGTCCACAGAAGAAAAAATACAAAATTCAGTGAATTAGACAAGATTCAGTATACATTTCTTGCAAATGTGCCAAAAAGCCCTTTGCCCCTTGACATTGCGCAAGCGCGGAGGTAAAATAATGAATACAGGCACAAGATATGGTGCGATGTATGAGAATTAACTACGAAATTTAGTAAGCGCCGCAGCCGGCGGCAAATGAGGAAAGGGACTTACGGGTTATGATTCAGCAGATTGTCAAGCGGGACGGGCGCAAGGCCCCCTTTGAAATTGAAAAGATCGCGGGCGCGATCTTCGGCGCGGCGCAGGCTTCGGGCGGTCAGGACTATGAAATGGCGCGCGACCTTGCCGGGCAGGTTGAAAAGGCGCTTGAAATCGTAGCCGCCGGCGAAACGCCGACGGTGGAGCAGATACAAGATACAGTGGAAAAGGTCCTGATCAAAAACGGACATGCCCGCACGGCCAAGAAGTACATCCTTTACCGGAACGAGCGCACTCGCGTGCGCGAAATGAACACCCGGCTGATGAAGGTGTACGAGGATCTGACCTTTCAGTCCTCCCTTGAAAACGACGTCAAGCGCGAAAACGCCAATATCGACGGGGACACCGCAATGGGCACCATGCTCAAGTACGGCTCCGAGGGCGCCAAGCAGTTTTACGAGATGTTCATTCTCGACCCTGCGCACGCCAAGGCGCACCGCGAGGGCGATATCCACATCCACGACCTCGACTTTTTGACGCTGACGACCACCTGCTGCCAGATCGACCTTTTGAAGCTGTTCAGCGGCGGCTTTTCAACCGGTCACGGCTTTCTGCGCGAGCCGAACGACATCCGTTCGTACTCCGCGCTTGCCTGCATCGCCATCCAGTCCAACCAGAACGACCAGCACGGCGGGCAGTCGGTGCCAAACTTTGATTATTCGATGGCGCCCGGCGTGAAAAAGACCTTCCGCAAGCTGTTCCGCGACAATCTCGCCAAGGCGCTCGAGGTGTTCGGCGCGGACGAGAATAACGAGATCGACGCCAAGGCGCTGACCGAGCGCATCGAGCTGCAGACCGGCAAATGGGCCTGCCTCGCGGGCGGCAACGGCTACGACGAGGCCATGGCCGCCGCGCTGGCGGAGACGCTCGATGAAAAGAACGCGGCGCGCTGCGTGGCGTTCGCCCGCAAATACGCCGATAAGGAAACGCGCAAGGCGACCTATCAGGCGATGGAAGCGCTGGTGCATAATCTGAATACCATGCACTCGCGCGCGGGCGCGCAGATTCCGTTCTCCTCGCTCAACTACGGTACGGACACTTCTCCGGAAGGCCGTCTGGCGGTAGAGCAGCTCCTGCTCGCGACGGAGGCGGGTCTCGGCAACGGCGAAACGCCGATTTTCCCGATCCATATTTTCAAGGTCAAGGAGGGCGTCAACTACAACGAGGGCGACCCCAACTACGATTTGTTCAAGCTGGCCTGCCGCGTGTCAGCCAAGCGAATGTTCCCGAACTTCTCGTTCCTTGACGCACCGTTCAACAAGAAATATTATAAGCCCGGTCATCCGGATACCGAGGCGTCTTATATGGGGTGCCGCACCCGCGTGATCGGCAACCATTTCGACCCGACGCGCGAGATCGTCACCGGCCGCGGCAACCTGTCGTTTACCTCGGTCAACCTGCCGCGCATCGCGATCCGCAGCCATGGTGATATCGACTGGTTCTTCGAGGATCTCGACCGCAAGATTGATTTGGTAATCGAGCAGCTGCTCGCCCGTTTCCGCATCCAATGCAATAAGCGGGTGCGCAATTACCCCTTCCTGATGGGCGAGGGCGTCTGGATTGATTCGGACAAGCTCGGTCCGGACGATCAGGTGGGCGAGGTGCTTAAGCACGGCACGCTCACGCTCGGCTTTATCGGCCTTGCCGAGTGCCTCAAGGCGCTGATCGGCAAGCACCACGGCGAGAGCGACGAAGCGCAGAACCTCGGCTTGGAAATCGTCAGCCACATGCGCGAACGCATGGACAAGGCGAGCGACCGGTACAACCTGAATTTTTCGCTGATTGCAACGCCCGCCGAAGGGCTGTCCGGCCGGTTTGTCAAGATCGACCGGCAGAAGTACGGCAAGATCGACGGCGTGACTGACCGCGATTACTATACCAACTCGTTCCATGTGCCGGTTTATTACTCGATTTCCGCGTTTGACAAGATTGCAAGAGAGGCCCCGTACCATGAAATGACCAACGGCGGCCATATCAGCTATATCGAGCTGGACGGCGACCCGTCGCAGAACCTCGAGGCGTTTGAGGCGGTCGTGCGCGCGATGAAGGAAGCCGGCATCGGCTACGGCGCGATCAACCATCCGATCGACCGCGATCCCGTCTGCGGCTACACCGGTATTATCGGCGAGACCTGCCCGCGCTGCGGCCGGCATGAGGGCGAAGGCGTGCCGCTTTCCAAGCTGCAAAAGCTCGGCCTTTATAAGGAACTTAACAGCATGACGCTGGGCTACCACGGCGATCCCGCCGAGGAGGCCGACCGTCAGCCCAACGAACTGAAAATCGTCAAGGATTAAGAAAGGAAGCATTTATCATGGAAAAGACAATGATGCAGGAACAGCTGATCGGCGAGGGCGTCGGCTTTGAGAGAATCCGTCGGATCACCGGCTACTTGGTCGGCACGCTCGACCGTTTCAATAACGCCAAACGCGCGGAGGTGCAAGACCGCGTCAAGCACGATACCATGTGCTGCTCGCTGACCGAGGAGCATACGGCGTAATGGAAGGCCTTATCCGCATCGCGGGCACGGTCGGCGAGTCGATCGTCGACGGCCCGGGATTCCGGTATACGCTGTTTACGCAGGGCTGTCCGCATCACTGTCCGGGCTGCCACAACCCGCAGACGCACGATTTCGCGGGCGGGCAGAATGCCGATCTGGACGATTTGCTGCGCGATATGTGCCGTAATCCGCTGGTGAGCGGCGTTACCTTTTCGGGCGGCGAGCCGTTCTGTCAGCCTGAACCGCTGTACCTTCTGGCGGTCGAGCTGAAGAAAAAGGGCAAGCATCTGATGGCTTACACGGGCTACACCTTTGAGCAGCTGCTCTCGCAGTCCGATCCCTTTGTGCAAAAGCTGCTCTCGCAGCTCGATCTGCTGGTCGACGGTCCCTTTATCGAGGCCGAGCGCGATATCGACCTGAAATTCCGCGGCAGCGCCAACCAGCGCGTGCTGGACGTGCCCAAATCGCTCGCGGCGAATGCGCCCGTCTGGGCGGAGCAATATCGGTAAATAAAAAACCGCCCGGAGGGCGGTTTTTTTTCATGCCTGCGGCCGGACGGCTTCGCAGATCAAGTGCGGCAGCTCCTTGCCTTGATAATGCTTGACCATCTGCCCTACGGGACGCATGCCGCAGGCCGCGGCAACGCGCAGCGAGGGCTCGTTTTCCGGCCGGATCAGCGCGATCACGCGTTCGGCCTCCAGCCGGTCAAAGGCGTAGGCCAGCGCGGCCTTGGCGCATTCTGCGCCGTAGCCCTGCGCCCAGCGCTCCCGCGCGACGATGCAGAGCAGCGCGGGGCAGGGGGCTTCGCCTTCTTCAGGCGCTTCCAGAATAACGCCCGCGAGCGCGGCCAGCTCGCCCGAGACCTTGTCGAGCGCCGCCCAGCAGCCGCAGCCGTCCTCGCGGTAGCGGCGCAGCATGTCCGCGATCCAGTCGATCACCTCGTCGTAAGAAAAGGCGTGCTCCCACGCGTACATGGTCTGCTCGTCCTGCAATATGGGGGCGACGAGCGCGAAATCGTCCGCCCGCAGCCGCCGGAAGCGCAGCCGCTCGGATTCGGTTTCAAAAACTTGCAGTTCCATAAAGGTATCTCCATAAAAACGGTGCGGCTCTCCGCCGCACCGCACGTTGTTCTCTTTTTTCTCGCGCCGCAGCGCCATTCAATAGAAACTTGCGGCTCGCCGCAAGTTGTATCAAAAGCGCGAGCTCCGCCCGCGCTTTTGATACAAGGAAGGGAAAAAGTTTCGCGTGTCGGAACTTTTTCCCGATTTGGACATGTCCGGAACAGCGTTCCGGCATGGCCGCTTCGATTGAAAGCGTGGTTTCAATCGAAAATTTACTTCGTCCCGAAAATCCGGTCGCCCGCGTCGCCCAGACCGGGCACAATGTAGCCCTTGTCGTTAAGCTTTTCGTCGATCGCGGCGACGAAAATTTCAACGTCGGGATGCGCCTTTTGCACGGCTTGCACGCCCTCGGGCGCGGCGATCAGGTTCATCAGCTTGATGTGCTTGACGCCACGGCGCTTGAGGCCGTCGATCGCGGCAACGGCCGAACCGCCGGTCGCCAGCATCGGGTCGAGCAGCAGCACGTCGCGTTCCTCAATATCGTTCGGCAGCTTGCAGTAGTACTCGACCGGATGGAGCGTTTCGGGGTCGCGGTACAGGCCGATATGGCCGATCTTGGCGGCCGGGATCATTTCCAGCATACCCTCTACCATGCCGAGGCCGGCGCGCAGGATGGGGACGAGCGCGATTTTTTTGCCCGAGATGACATGCACGCGCGCTTCGGAAACCGGGGTCTCGATCGTGATTTCCTTGAGCGGCAGGTCGCGGGTGGCCTCGTAGCACATCAGCATGGCGATTTCGGCGGTGGCCTCGCGGAATTCCTTGACGCCGGTGGTCTTGTCTCGCATCAGGCTGAGCTTGTGCTTGATCAGCGGATGATCCATTTCATGAACGGTTGCCATAATCGTTATTCTCCTTTATCTTGGTGTTCAGTTTTGCCCGGAAAGACGGCTCAGACGTTCGCGCTCGGCCTGCGGCCGGCGCAGATAAAACGCGTCGAGCTGCTGGGGGTCGCAGACCCTGCCCGCGCGCGCAAGCGGCAGCGCCGCCGCCGCCACGCCGTATCCGGCGGCGTAGCGCAGCTCGGGCGGCGCGGGGACGAGCCCCGCGCAGTTCTCTTTGAGCATATTATAACATAGATCGGCCCCGTCTCCAACCAGAAAATACGGCGTTTGGCCGATTTCTTCGCCGAGGTCGGCAAGCTTGACCGCGCGGTCGCCGCACAGGCGGCGCGGCACGCCGTTTTCGATGGAAAACAGCGCGTTGTACACCTGTCCCGCGCGGGCGTCCATCACGCAGCACAGCCCGCCGCCGAGGGCGCGCGCGCCCCAGGCCATCGCCTCGAGCGTGGACACGCCGACGCAGGGCTTGCCCGCGCCGAGCGCAAGGCCCTTGACGGTCGCCACACCGATGCGCACGCCGGTGAACGAGCCGGGGCCGTGCGCGACGGCGAGCACGTCGATATCGCCAAGCGGCACGCCGCAGTTTGCCAGCAGGCTTTCCGCCATGGGCAGCAGCGTGCGCGAGTGCGTCAGGCCGCAGTTTTGAAAGGATTGCGCGATCAGCCTTTCGTCCTCGGTCAGCGTGACCGAGGCGGAAACCGCGCTTGACTCAAACGCCAAGATTTTCATGCTTTCGCCTCCCCGGTCGTGATGATACGGTCGTTTTCCGCCTTCCCGTACGCAATATGCACGGTTTTATGGCATTCGGGCAGCACGCCGGCGGCGTTTTCGCTCCACTCGATCAGCACGATGCGGCGGCCGTCCAGATATTCGTCAAAGCCGATCTCGAACAGCGCCTCGCTGTCGAGCAGGCGGTACAGGTCGCAGTGCACGACCGGCCCGCCCGGGGTTTCGTATTCGTTTGCGATGGCAAAGGTCGGGCTGGTCACGCGGCCCTCGTAGCCAAGGCCGCGCAGAATGCCGCGCGTGAACGCCGTTTTGCCCGCGCCGAGATCGCCCGAAAAGGCGACCACATCGCCCGGCCGCAGCGTTTTGGCATATTCCGCGCCGAGCGCCTCGGTCTGCTCGGGGGAATGGGTGGTCACTTCCATTCAAACACCTTTTCCTGTGTGAAAATTCTCTGCTTATCATACCACGGCGGGCGGGAAATGGCAAGGTCACAGGCGGACAGTCTCGGTCGCGATCCGGTCGCAGAACGCCCTGTCGTGCTCGACGAACAGCAGCGTCGGCCGGTATTCGTCCAGCAGCCGTTCGAGCTGGATGCGGGAGAATACATCAATGAAATTCAGCGGCTCGTCCCAGATGTAGAGATGCGCCTGCTCGCACAGGCTGCGGGCGAGCAGAACCTTCTTTTTCTGCCCCTCGCTGTAAAAAGCCATGTCCCGTTCAAACAGCGCGCGCGGAAAGTCCAGCTTGCGCAGAATGGTCAGAAACAGGCTGCGGTCTACGCCGCACCGCGCGGCGTAGCCGGTCACGCTGCCGGAGAGGAAGGAAGCGTCCTGCGGCACGTAGGACACGGTCAGCCCGCTGCCGCGGCGCACCTCGCCGGTATGGGGCACGTCCAGTCCGGCGGCCAGCCGGAGCAGGCTGGATTTGCCGCAGCCGTTCGGGCCGGAAAGCGCGATGCGCGCGCCGCGCGCGACGGCAAACCGCACGCCCTCGACGACCGGCGCGCCGCCGTACCGGACGCAGACGTCGGTCAGCTCGATCAGCGTCTGCGCGCGGTAGACAAGCGGGTGAAGCGCCAACTCGTCCGCGCGCTCGATATTGTGCAGCAGCGCCGCTTTTTCGGCGGCGGCCTCCGTTTTGCGCGCTTCGATGGATTTGGCGCGCTGCATCAGCTTGGCCGCCTTGTGGCCGACAAAGCCACGGTCGGGACGCAGGCCGGAATTGCGCGCGTGCTTGCCCTGCTCGGTCCTGTCCGACCAACGGGCGGCGCGGCGCGCCGCTTCGTCCAACCGGCGGATATCGCCGCGCAGCCGTTCGTTCTCGGCCAGCTCAAAAGCGTCCTGCCGCGCCTTATTGCAGAACCAAGAGGAGAAATTGCCCTTTTGCAGCTCGATATTCATTTTATTGATCGACAAAATATGGTCGACGCAGCCGTCAAGGAATGCGCGGTCGTGCGAAACAAGCAGAAACCCGCTTTTCGAGCGCAGATAATCGGCCACGAGCGCGCGGCCCGCCAGATCGAGGTGGTTTGTCGGCTCGTCGATCAGAAGAAAGCGGTTTTCGCGCGAAAACAGCAGGGCGAGCAGCGTTTTGACCTGTTCGCCGCCGGACAGCGTGCCGTACGGGCGGTACAGGACCTCGTCGGACAGGCCGAGCCAGTGCAGCTCGCGCGCAAAGCGCCAATATTCGTAATCGGGCGCGATGGCCTCGACCGCGTCAAGCGCGCTTTTTGCCGGGTCGGGCGCGGGAAAGGGAAAATAGTCGAACGACAGGGACGAGCGGATCTGCCCTGCATATTCGTATGCACCCTGCAAAAGGCGCAAAAGCGTTGTTTTGCCGCGTCCGTTGCGCCCGACGAGGCCGAGCCGCCAATCGGTATCCAGCCGAAGCGACACGTTTTCAAAAATATTTTCGTAGCTGCCTTCATAACCGAAGCTTAGGTTTGTAATTTCGATAATGGACATAAAAATGCACCTCCCGTGTGACAAAAGACGGCGCAGGAAAACAGGCCGCTTTCGGACGCACGAGGGCGCAAAAAAAGGCGGCAAAGAAAAAAATAAGCTTTCCTGCAAAACGGCATGACAAACCGCGGCGGGTTTGCCCGTCAGTCATTTTCTGCAAGAGAGCTTACTTCATCCTTCCACCTCAAATCCTTAAACTTACGAGCAGTATACCGCGTTTTTCGGCGGTTGTCAAGCGGGCGGACGTTTGCTATACTGAACAAAAGGACAGGAGGGGATTTTTAATGAAGAATCCGTTCAAACGGTTCGTGTGCGCCGCGCTGGCGTGCGGCCTGCTCGGGGGCGCGGCGGGCGCGACCGACTGGGGACTTTCCTACCGAAACGGGGCCAATATGCCGCCCTCGGGCGAGGACACGGCCGAGACCCTCGCGCGGTACGGCGCGTACTACATGGGCGGCGCGGCGGACAAGACGATTTATCTCACCTTCGACTGCGGATATGAAAACGGCAACACGGCGAAAATCCTTGATACGCTCAAACGGCGGCACGTGCCCGCGGTGTTTTTCGTCGTCGGGCATTATCTGGACGCCGCGCCCGCGCTCGCAAAGCGCATGGGGGACGAGGGACATCTGGTGGGCAGCCACTCGGTCAACCATCCGAACATGACCAAGGTCTCGCAGGAGCGGTTCGAAAGCGAGCTGCGCGGTCTGGAAACCAAGTACGCCGCCGTCACGGGCCGCCGTCTCGCGCCGTTTTTCCGCCCGCCCGAGGGCTCGTACACCTACGACAACCTGCGCTGGGCGCAGTCGCTCGGCTACCACACGACGCTGTGGAGCGTGGCCTATAAGGATTACGACGTGAACGACCAGCCCTCCTATGCCTCCGCGATGCAGACGCTCGACGCCCGCGTGCACAACGGCGCGATCGTGCTGCTGCACGCCATTTCCTCGACGGACGCGGCCGTGCTGGA
Organism: Eubacteriales bacterium; assembly: GCA_030524205.1. Classification (GTDB taxonomy): domain Bacteria; phylum Bacillota; class Clostridia; order Oscillospirales; family Butyricicoccaceae; genus Agathobaculum. Next base: position 52,412 of record JAUNGZ010000013.1, on the reverse strand, counting down.
CGAGCTGATCACCGACTGGAAGGCCAAGGGCTACGAATTTGCGGCTCTGTCCGCCCTGCCCGGCCTGCCGAATCCGACGGTGACCGCCGTCCCCAACGCCGCCGCGTTTACCGTGGACGGCGCGCCGGCCGCGCCGACGGCGTTCTTGATCGGCGGCAGCAATTACGTCAAATTGCGTGACGCCGCGCAGGCGCTTGCCGGAACGGAAAAGGCGTTTTCGGTGTCCTACGACAAGGCGAGCGACAGCGTGGCGCTGGTAAGCGGCGAGGTCTACGCGCCGAACGGAGCCGAGCTTGCGGGGCCGCGCGACGCGGCGGCGGTGCAGGCGTACGCCAGCCCGCAGACGATCACGCTGGACGGCGCGCCGCTCGGCGTGGATGCGTATTCGATCGACGGGGCGAATTATGTGGGGCTGCGCGATCTGGCGCGCGCGCTCGACTGCTGCGTGACCTACGACAGGGAAACGCAGGCGGTCGGGCTGGATACGTCCCGGTCGTACGCCGATGCGCAAAGCGCGCCGACGGACTGACGCTTTTTCGGCGGCAAGTCCCTTCCACCGCGCGCAGCGCATATTGAATAGGGAACGGCGGCAGCGGTAAGAGGATACAGGCCTACGGGCTGATACAAAGGCGAAGCGCCCGCGGAATGAAAATTCCGCGGGCGCTTCGGCGCGTAAGTCCTTTCCGGCCGAAGGCCGGAAGGGCGTCCTTCGATTGGAACCGTGGTTCCAATCAAACGTATCAGAATAATCCCGTGATCTTCCCGTCGCCCGTCACGTCGATTTTTTCGGCGGCGGGGATTTTGGGCAAGCCGGGCATGGTCATGATCGCGCCGGTCTCGACGACGACGAAGCCCGCGCCAGCCGCCAGCCGCGCCGAGCGGACGTTTACGACAAACTCGGTCGGCCGGCCGAGCAGCGCCGGGTCGTCCGACAGCGAATACTGCGTTTTAGCCACGCATACCGGCAGATGGCCGTAGCCCATTTCGGTAATGTTCTGCAGCTCCTTATGCGCGGCGGGCGCAATGGTCACGCCGAGCGCGCCGTAAATTTCCTTGGCAATGCGGCGGATCTTCTGCTCGAGCGGCAGCTCGTCCTCATACAGCAGGCGGAAATCGGCCTTGCCCTCGTCGAGGACGGCGAGCACCTCGCTTGCCAGCGCCTTGCCGCCCTCGCCGCCCTTGGCGAACACCTCGGAGAGCGCCACGCGCACGCCGCGCTTTGCGCAGTGCTCGCGGATGAAGGCGACCTCCTCCTCGGTATCGGTCGGGAAGGCGTTTACCGCGACGACGACCGGCACGCCGAATTTCTCCATATTGTCCAGATGCGCGTCGAGGTTGCAGATGCCGCGCTCGAGCGCCGCGAGGTCGGGGGCGTTCAGCTCGGCCTTGGGCACGCCGCCGTTATACTTGAGCGCGCGCACCGTCGCCACCAGCACGATGCAGTCGGGCGAAAGCCCGGCCTTGCGGCATTTGATGTCCATGAATTTTTCCGCGCCGAGGTCTGCGCCGAAGCCTGCCTCGGTCACGGCGACGTCGGCAAGCTTGAGGGCGAGACCGGTGGCCTGCACGCTGTTGCAGCCGTGCGCGATGTTGGCGAACGGACCGCCGTGCATCAGGCAGGGCGTGCCCTCGAGCGTCTGCACCAGATTGGGCTTGATCGCGTCGCGCATCAAGGCGGCCATTGCCCCCTCGGCGCGCAGGTCCCTTGCATAAATCGGCTTGCCGGCATAGGAATAGGCGACCAGAATGTCGCCGAACCGTTTTTTCAGATCGGCAAGGTCGGAGGCGAGACACAGGATGGCCATAATTTCGCTTGCGACCGTGATCATAAAATGATCCTCGCGCGGCACGCCGTTGGCCTTGCCGCCAAGGCCGATGGTGATGTTGCGCAGGGCGCGGTCGTTCATATCCATCACGCGGGTGAAAATGATGCGGCGCGGGTCGATGTTCAGCAGGTTGCCCTGCTGCATATGGTTGTCCAGCATGGCGCACAGCAGGTTGTTCGCGGCGGTGATGGCGTGCATGTCGCCGGTGAAGTGCAGGTTGATGTCCTCCATCGGCACGACCTGCGCGTAGCCGCCGCCCGCCGCGCCGCCCTTGACGCCGAACACCGGGCCGAGCGAGGGCTCGCGCAGCGCGATCATCGCTTTTTTGCCCAGCTTTGCCAGTGCTTGGCCGAGGCCGACGGTCGTGGTCGTTTTGCCCTCGCCCGCGGGCGTGGGGTTGATCGCGGTGACAAGCACCAGCTTGCCGTTCGGCATGTCCTTGGCCTTGTTCCACACCTCGGCGGACAGCTTGGCCTTGTATTTGCCGTACAGCTCCAGATCGTCGGCGTCCAGCCCGGCGGCGGAAGCGACCTCGGTAATGGGGCGCAGCCGGCAGTTCTGCGCGATTTCAATATCGGATAGCATACTCATTTCCTCCCGTACATTTACACAGTGACATCATTATAGCAATGTTCTGCACAGTTTTCCAGCGTGACGGGCAAAAAATTTGCCGAAATTGCTTCTCGCAAACGCCCTCCTGTTGTGGTATGATATAAAGCAGACATTTATTTTGAGAAAAGGAGGGTCGGCATGGACATTTTCAAGGCCGTAAAGCATTACATTAAGAATACCGACCTTTATTTGATTATACTCGCGCTGCTGTGTTCGGCGTTCGGCATGGTTTTGATTTATTCGGCGACGCTCAACCCGGTGACCGCGCTTGACGGCAGCACGCGCAATTTGGTGATACAGGGCGCGGCGATCGTGATCGGTTTGGGCGCGTTCGTCGTGATGAGCCTGATTGATCTGGAATCCATGAGCAACTGGTGGAAAATCTTTATTTTAGTCAATATCGGCTTGCAGCTGCTGCTGTTCACGCCGCTTGGCATCGAGGTCAACGGTCAGCGCGCGTGGCTCAATCTGGGCGTGACCAATCTGCAGCCGGGCGAGTTGGGCAAGCTGATTTTCATTTTCACGCTGGCCGCGCATATTTCTGAAATCAAGGAGCACATCAGCGAGTGGCAGGGGCTGTTCGCGATCGGCCTGCACACGCTGATCATGATGGGCGCGGTGGTGGTTTCCTCGGGCGATACCGGCATGGCGATCCAATATTTCATGATCGCGCTGATCATGCTGTTCGCGGCGGGAATGCCGCTGCGGTGGATCGGCGTGGGCGCGGTGCTCGGCGTGGCGAGCGTGCCGCTGCTGTGGAATTTCCTGCTGCAGGATTATCAAAAGAACCGCATTTTGGTTCTGTTTGATCCTTCCATCAACCCTGATCTTGCCCGGCAGACAACGAACGGAAAAATCGCGATCGGCGCCGGGCAGATGACGGGGCAGGGGCTGACAAGCGGCACGATGACGCAGATGCAGATCGTACCGGAAAATCAGACCGACTATATTTTCTCGGTCGCGGGCGAGGAACTGGGCTTTGTCGGCTGCGTCATCATCATCTGCCTGCTGGTGCTGCTGATTGCGCGCCTGTTCTACGTCAGCTACCGCGCGTCGACGGCGTTTTCGTCCATGCTGGCGGTCGGCATCGCGGGCATGTTCCTGTTCCAGACGTTTATGAACATCTTCATGTGCGTCGGCCTGCTGCCTGTTATGGGCCTGACGCTGCCGTTCTTTTCCTACGGCGGCACCTCGGTCGTCACGATGTTCGCCGCGCTTGGCATTGCGGCGGGCGTGCGGATGCGGGAGAAGCCGTCGTGGCTCCAATAGGCCTTCGGCCTATTATAGGGGGCATCCATGCCCCCTATATACGCGGTGAAGTTTCTTGGAAACTTCACCGCGATACCCCCGGACGCGGCCCAAGGCCGCTGGAGTCGGGGGATACAAAGCGCGGGCGAAGCTCGCGTTTTGTATGGATTTTGCAGGGCAAAATCCGGATTGTATCGCGCTGTCGTGCGCGCCTGCGGGCGGGGGAAAGCTCGCCGCGCGGGGCGCGGCTGCTTTGAGGATTCGCGCCGGAGGCGCGTATTTCAAGAGAAAATGGCGGCAGCGCCGCCATTTTCAAAAATTCCAAGGACATGCGCCTTGGAATTTTTACAAACTGCCGGAGAACTGTGCCCGTAGGGCGCGGTTCGCAGGCGGAACTCTCGATTGCGAGCGTGGTCGCAATCGAAAAACCGGAGGTTTTTATGGAAAGGCAAAAAGCATGGGAGCTGCTGCGGCAGTACAACAAGGAGCCGTTTCATCTGCGGCACGCGCTGACGGTCGAGGCCGTGATGCGGTATTTTGCGGAGCGGCGGGGCGAGGACGCGGATTTCTGGGGCACGGTCGGCCTGCTGCACGATATCGACTTTGAACAATGGCCGGAGGAGCACTGCCAAAAAGCGCCCGAGCTGCTGCGCGCGGGCGGCGCGGACGAGCAAACGGTTCACGCGGTGTGCAGCCACGGCTGGGGACTCTGCTCGGAGGTTGAACCGACGCACGAGATGGAAAAGCTGCTGTTCGCCTCCGACGAGCTGACCGGGCTGATCGGCGCGGCCGCGCTGATGCGCCCCTCGAAAAGCGTGCAGGATATGGAGCTGAAGAGTCTGAAAAAGAAGTACAAGGATAAAAAATTTGCCGCCGGCTGCTCGCGCGAGGTGATCGCGCAGGGCGCCGAGCTGTGCGGCCTGACGCTCGACGAGCTGCTCTCGCAGACGCTTGACGCGATGCGCGCCACCGAGGACGCGGTCAACGCGCAGATGGCGAAAATTTAACCGCAAAAAGAAGCCGCCCTCTTGGGCGGCTTCTTTTTCTTTTCGGTTTCCGCTTATTTTCTGCGTCTGCGCTGATAATTGGCGTTTTCGTATCGCGAGCGCATATTCTTGCGCTGCTTGCGGCGGCGCATGCCGCCAAAGGTCAGGTTGAACAGGATATACAGAACGATAAATATGGCGAGTACTACGAGAACGATCTTGAAAACCGAGCTTTTGAAGAAATTCTCAAGCTTGTCCGCGTAATAGAGCACTTGGCTCATCTCCACATCGTTCAGCGCGACAAGCTGCACCGTGCCGTATTCGACGCCCGCGTAGGAATACGTCAGGCTGCCGATCACATCGCCCGCTTTGACGGGCGCTTTGCGGCTTTCGGGCACGGTCGGGGTGGCGTCCAGATCCTCCAGCTCCAGATTTTTCGGGATCGAGGCGACCAGATCGTTCTGGGCGGTCAGCACCAGCTCGTCCGTGTCAGTGGAGAGCTCAATTTTGACGCGGGTGATTTCGTCGCCTTTTTTGGCGAGCGTTTTGGATACAAAATTGGTAAAGCCCCAGTCGAACAGCTGGGAGGTTGAGGTAAAGCTTTTGGCCACGGTGGAGGAATCCGGCGCGTCCGCGCAGCCCAGCACGACCGAATACAGCCGCGCCTTGCCGCGCACCGCGTAGGACACCAGACAGTTGCCCGCCTCCGAGGTATGGCCGGTTTTAACGCCCTTGCAGTAGGCGTAATACCACGGCTGGAAGCTGCTGAAAATCAGCTGGTTGGTGGTGTAAATGATGCGTTCCTGATGCATATTAGTCGCCGCCATGCGGTACTGTACGGTATCGACGATATTGGTAAAGGTTTCGTCCTGCATGACGGCCTGCGTGATGATCAGCAGGTCGCGCGCCGTTGTGTAGTGCTCGGGATCGTGCAGGCCGTTGGCGTTCATAAAGTGCGTGCCCTTGCAGCCCAGCTCCTCGGCCTTGGCGTTCATCATTTCCACAAAGCCTTCGACCGAACCGCCGACGTGGCGCGCCAGCATGTTGGCCGCCTCGTTTGCGGAGGGCAGCATGATCGCGTACAGCAGATCCTTTACCGTCACCGTTTCGCCGACCTTGATATCGGCGTTGGAGGCGTCGGCCGCGACGCCCTCGAAATCCACTTCCTCGGCGGTCACGGTGTCGGCAAGGTCGGCGTGTTCAAGCGTGAGCAGCGCGGTCATGATTTTGGTGGTCGAGGCCGGATAGCGTTTTTCGTCCGCGTTTTTCTCATACAGCACCATGCCGGTGTCCGGATTGACCAGCAGCGCGGCGGTCGCGTCGATTTGGGGATCAGCCAGCCCGCCGGAGGTGGTGGCGTCCTGCGTGCCGCCGGCGTCGGCAGCGCCGTCCTGACCGGCGGTATCGGTGTCGCTTACGTCCTCGTCAAAATCGTCGCCAGTGGCGAAGGCTTGGGGCAGGGGAAGCGCCAGCAGAAGCGCGCAGCAAAGCGCAAGCGCCGACAGACGGCGGAATAAACCGTTATTTTTCATGCGCGTCCTCCAGCGAGAAGTCCGCCTTGGTGAACTTGCCGCGGATCGCGGCCGGCTTGGGCGGCGTGCGGCGCAGCGGGTCGTAGCGGAACGCGCGGCAGTGGTCCGCTCCGTCCACCACGCCGCGGCGGCGGCAGGTCAGACGCTGTCCGTCGGCCAGCGGTGTGCCGTGCGCGCAGTACGTACAGCGTGGTTCGATATCCCGTCGCAGCAGCTTTTTAAGCTTCATGCGTTGTCACTCCTAAAATATGTTTTTTATGTTCCCGCGACGCGCGGGCGAATCCTTTTTGTTGAAAAGGAGAACTTTAAATTATATTTTATTATACTGCATTTTTCGGCTTTTTTCCACCCCAAAATGGAAATACGATCAAAAGAATCAGCAAAACCGCGCCCGTCCAATCCTGAACGGCGGCTTTCTGCGCGGCGTTGGGCGCGAATACGGTCAGCGCTTCGGGCGACAGATGGAATAAAAACGCGGTCAGCGCCGCGGCAATCGTGCCGTGCAGCAGCTTGGCGGCGGTGAAGCCGCCCATGGGAAGCTCGAACGGCGCGGCAAGCGCGCGCACCTGAAACTGCACGGACAGGCCGCCGAAGCCCAGCAGGAACGAGGCCAGCGTAAGCTGCGCGCCGATGGGCAGCGGCAGCGCCGAAAGCTCATCCAGCCCGTTGGTCAGCTCGATCACGCCGGTCAGCATATCGCCGCTCGGCACGGCGTGCAGGACCGGGCCCAGCAGGGCGAGCAGCACGGAGAAAACAGTCAGAAAGGCCGTCACGGTCAGCGCGGTCGCCGCGGCCTGCTGGGCCGCGCCGCAGAAAGCAGCGGAAAAGCCCTCGTCCGCGGGCGGTAGCGCGGCGCGGCGCGGAATTTTTCCTCCGCCGGCGCTTCGCGCGGCGAACAGCCCGGTCAGCAGCGCGGCGAGCGCGTGAACGCCGTATAAAACGGCGCCCGTCCGCGCGCTGCCGAAAACGCCCAGACCGACCAGCCCAATGCAGAAGCCGGGGCTGGCGCAGTTGCAGAAGGCGTTGACGCGCGCGGCGTCCTCCTTTTGCAGCGCGCCCTGACCCAGCAACTCGGCAACGGTCGCCGCGCCGACCGGATACCCGCCGGTCAGCCCTAGGACGACCGCGGGCGCGGCCTCGGGCGGCAGGCCGTACAAAAAGGCGAGCGGCCGCGCGGCGAGCCGGGCAAGCCGCGCGGCAAGACCGGTGCGCACGATCAAGCCGCTGGCCAGAAAGAAGGGGAAGAGCGCGGGCAGCGCCTCGCGCGCGGCGAGGGAGAGCCCGTCGCGCACGCCGTCGGCGCAGGCGGCGGGGCAGAGCAGAAACGCGAAAAACAGCGCGAGCGACAAAAACAGCTTCATAGCTTCACCTCGGATAAACTCGGTCGTTCAGCCTATGTCCGGCAGGCAAGTTTGATGCCGGGAGCGCATACAATAGCCCGAACGGAGGAGGAAACGCATGGCGCACGATGGGTTTGGCGCGGCTCTGGCGGAGGATTTGCACAGCAGCCGCCCGCGGGTGGAGATCATCGGCAACAGCCGGGTCGTAGTGGAAAACCACCGCGGAATTTTGGAATATGACGACGGCCTGCTGCGCGTTCGGTGCAGCGGCTGCGAGGTGCGCATCACGGGAGACGGGCTGACGCTGGCGGCGCTTTCGCTCGACGAGCTGGCCGTGACCGGTACGATCGTTTCGGTGGAATACACCTCGGGCGGATAGTCCGCTTCGGGCATGGAGGAGGGAAACGGATGATAGGGCGGCTTTGGCTGCTGGCGCGCGGACAGGTACGCGTGCGCGTGACAGGGGCGAGCCTGCCGCGTTTTTTAAACGCCTGCGCGCAAAACTCGCTGACGCTGCGGCACATGAAGCGCACCGCGTGGAATGAATTATACGCGACGCTGTCGGTCGCGGATTTCCGGGCGCTGCGGGGCTGTATGGGACGCACCGGCTGCCGGGTGCATATTGTGCGGCGGCGCGGCGCGCCGTTTGCGGCGGAAAAGCTGCGGCCGCGGTACGCGCTGTGGGGCGGTCTGGCCGCGCTGATTTTGCTGCTCTGGGCGCTGTGCACGCATATTTGGGCCATCGAGGCGCATATTGACCAGACGCTGCCGCGCGCCGAGATCATGCGGCAGCTTGACGAGCTGGGCGTGCGCATCGGCGCGCGGCGGCGCGCGATCGACGTCAAGCAGATCCGCTGGAAAATACTCAAAATGCAGCCGGATATGACGTACTTTATGCTCAATATCGAGGGCAACCGCCTGACGGTCGAGGCGCGCGGCGCGGAAAAGCCGTCCGAAATGCTCGATCAGGACGCGGTGGTCAAGGTGGTCGCCGTGCGTGACGGCGTGATCCGCGCGCTGCGCGTGCAGGACGGCCAGCCCGCGGTGCGGGCGGGAGATGCGGTCGCGGCGGGCGACACGCTGATTTCCGGACTGGTGCCGCCGACTGCCGAGGGAGGCGCCTACCATTTGACGCACGCGCGCGGCGCGGTCGACGCGTACACGGCGTATCAAACGACCGCCGCGCGGGCGCTGACGGTGGACAAAAAGGTTTACACGGGCAAGGTGCGGCGGCAATATGCGCTTGTTTTCGGAAATAAACGGTTAAATTTATATTTTGGGAGTGGAATTGCGGGCGGCACTTGTGATAAAATAATAAAAACAAAGACGGCGTGGCTGTCGGACAGCGTGGTTTTCCCCGTGTCGCTTGTCGAGCAGACCTTTGTTTTTTATGAGCGTGAAACCGTGACCCGCACGGCGGACGAGGTGCGCGTCGATATGATCGCCCGCGCGCTGGGCGATATCGCGGCCGGAATGGACGGCACGATCACCGCGCACACCGAAAACGTGACCGAGCAAAACGGCGCGGCCGTTTTGAAGCTGACCGCCGACGCGGTCGAGCAGATCGGCGAGGAAGCGCTCGACGACAGCGAGATCCCGGCCGAGCCGCCCGCGGCGGAGGAGGACGGGGCCGCGCCGTAACATCCGCGCGGCGGCGTTTGGGCCGCGCGGGAAATTGAGGAAAGCAAGGTGCAGGAAAATAGAAAAGACCATACAGGTGGAACGGATCGAGCTGCTGATCAGCGTGTTCGGCGCGTTCGATGAAAATATCAAGCTGCTCGAGCGCGAGCTGGGCGTATCCATCGTAAGCCGCGGCAGCGAGCTGAAAATCACGGGCGAGCCGGCCGACGTGGAAACCGCCGCGCACACCATCGGCGCACTGACCGATATGGCGGGGCGCGGCGAGGCCATCGGCACGCAGACCGTGCAGTACGTCATCGGCCTTGCGCGCGACGGGCGCGAGGCCGAGGTGCATACCATGAGCCGCGATGTTTTGTGCATCACGGCCAAGGGCAAGCCGGTCAAGGCCAAGACGCTCGGCCAGAAAAAGTATATGGAGGCGATCCGCGGCAATACGATCGTCATGGGCGTCGGCCCGGCGGGCACGGGCAAAACCTACCTCGCGGTCGCCGCCGCGGTCGCCGCGTTCCGGGACAAGCGGGTCTCCCGCATCATCCTGACCCGCCCGGCGGTCGAGGCGGGCGAAAAGCTGGGCTTTCTGCCGGGCGACCTGCAAAGCAAGGTCGATCCCTATCTGCGCCCGCTGTACGACGGCTTGTTCGATATGCTGGGCGCTGAGAATTTTGCAAAATATCAGGAGCGCGGCTCGATCGAGGTAGCGCCTTTGGCCTATATGCGCGGCCGCACGCTGGACGACAGCTTCATCATTCTGGACGAGGCGCAGAACACCACGCCCGAGCAGATGAAGATGTTCCTGACCCGTCTGGGCTTTGGCTCGCAGGCGGTCATCACGGGCGACATCACGCAGATGGACCTGCCGGACGGCAAGCAGTCCGGCCTGAAGGAGGCGCTGCGCGTGCTGGACGGCGTCGAGGGCATCGCCCAGTGCTTTTTGACCGAAAAGGACGTGGTGCGCCACGAGCTGGTGCAGCGCATCGTCAAGGCCTATGCCGAATACGAGGGCAAAAAGGGAAAGCAGGCCGCGAAGGCCGCGCCTGCCCGACGGGCAAATAAGAAATTCGGCGGACGGCGCGAATGAGCGGCGGCGCGCGTCCAAAACAGCTGGATGAAAGCCGGCTGAAGCTGATTGCGATGATCGCCATGACGGTGGATCATCTGACCTCGGTCCTGTTTCCCGGCTATCCGACGGCTTGGTGGATTCTCGCGCTGCATGTTATCGGCAGGATAGCGGCGCCGATCTTCTGGTTTTTCATCGCGGAGGGCTATCATTACACGCGCGATTGGAGAAAATACGCGGGCAGGCTGCTGGTTTTCGCCGTGCTCGGGCATTTTGCCTACAACTTTGCGTTCGGCATACCGTTTATCCCGTTTCAAACGACGGTGTTCAACCAGACGAGCGTCATCTGGGCGCTGTTCTGCGGCCTGCTCGCCTTGGCGGTCAATGACAGCGCGGGGCTGAAGCGGCGGCAGAAGACCCTGCTGATTCTGCTGCTTGCTGCGGCCGCGTTCTGCGCGGATTGGAGCAGCATCGCCGTGATGGCTATTCTGTACATCGGACAAAACCGGGGCGATTTCAAAAAGCAGATGACGGGCATGATGGTTTGGGTGGCGGCATACGCCGCCGTATACGCCGTTTTCATCCATCCGGTTTACGGCGCGCTCCAACTGTTCGTCGCGCTTTCGATTCCGCTGCTGGGGCGCTATAACGGCGAGAGGGGCGCGCGGAAGGGCGGCGGATGGTTCTTTTATGCGTATTATCCGCTGCATTTGGCTGCCTGCGGTCTGCTCCGCCTCGCGCTGCACGGAAACGTGGGCGTGATGATCGGCGGGTGAACGGCCACTCGATCGAAACCACGCTTCCGATCGAAATTCCGGCTTCTGCGGGCGCCTTGCGGGCATAAGGTGAATTGCCCCACAGGGGCAATTCACCTTATGCCGCGACTTTTTATGAGGCCGTAGCCCTCTATCCGCTTTCGCCGCCGTGCGGCGATTTAATGAGAGCAATGGCGGCGTTGCCGCCATTTTCTATTTGAAACGCGCTGCGGCGCGAGGACTTTTTTGACAAGCTGAAAGCAGGCGGCTTTTCGCCTGCTTTTTTGGCGATTGGGCTGTTCAAAACGCGAAACAAACGGTATAATATAGAAACAGCCGGCAACAGGAATAGATGGGGAGGGACGCCGCGTGGAAAAGCGGGAGCATCAGATCAATATTGGGTTCGACACCGAGGTGGCGGACGAGCAAGCCGTCCGCGAGCTGATCGAAACCTGCGCCAAACGCGTGCTTGCAAGCGAAAACGTGCCGTTTGCCGCCGAAATCGACGTTACCGTGGTCGACGCGGACGATATCCGCGCGATGAACGCCGAATACCGGGAGAAGGACGCCGTGACCGACGTGCTGTCCTTCCCGATGTATGAATTTTTAAACGGCAAGGCGCAGGAGGAGCTGGAAACCGAGCCGGACTCGGGCTGCGTCATGCTGGGCGATATGATCCTGTGCTATACGCGCGCCTGCGAGCAGGCGGCGGAGTTCGGCCATTCGCCCGCGCGGGAATGCGGATACCTGACCACGCATTCGGTGCTGCACCTGCTGGGCTACGACCATGAGCGGGGCGAGCAGGACGCCCGCCTGATGCGCGCCAAGGAGGAGGAAAACCTCGCTTTTTTGGGGCTGACGAGAGATGCCTGATATGAAGAAAAACATCCGCAAGCTGCACGAGAGCTTTCTCAATGCGTTCCGCGGTCTGGGGCTTTGCATCCATGGGGAGCGCAACTTCCGCGTGCATATGGTCACGGCGTTTTACGTGACCGCGTTCGCGCTTATGGGGCGCGCCACGACGGCGGAGGGCGCGATCCTCTGCGTCTGCTTCGGCCTGACGATGGGCGCGGAGCTGATGAACACCGCGATCGAGCGCCTGTGCGACAAGCAGGCCTCGGGCTACGACGGCATGGTGCGCAACGCCAAGGATATCGCCGCTGCGGGCGTGTTCGTGTGCGCGGCGGCCTGCGTGGCGGTCGGCCTGTGCATTTTTATCGGGGAGGGCGTGCTGCCGCGCGCCCTGCAGTACATTGCCTCGCATCTGTACCTCGGGGCGGCGCTGGCGGTTTCCGCGCCGGCCGCTTTGTGGTTTATATTTCGATATGGGAGAATACAATGAATAAAATTACGAAAACCGCGGTCGTCTCCGTTGTCGGCCGCCCGAACGTCGGCAAGTCGACGCTGGTAAACCGGCTGGTCGGGCAGAAGGTCGCGATCGTGTCCAATAAGCCGCAGACCACGCGCACCCGCATCACGGGCGTGTTAAGCCGGGACGATACCCAGTACGTTTTTCTGGACACGCCCGGCCTGCACAAGCCGCGCTCCCGTCTGGGCGACTTCATGTGCAAGGTGGTGACGGACACCGTCTCCGAGGTCGACGTGGCCGCGCTGGTCGTCGAGCCGATCGCGAACATCGGCCCCGCCGAGCAGACGCTGATCGCCCAGATCGAGCAGCATAAAATGCCCGCGGTTCTGGTGATCAACAAGATCGACACGCTCGCCAAGGAGGAGCTGCTCGCCGTCATCGCGGCCTATGCCGCCGCGCACGAGTTTGAGGCGATCATCCCGGTTTCGGCCCGCACGGGCGAGGGGCTGGACGACCTGCTGGGCGAGATTCAGAAATATTCGCTCGAAGGCCCGCCGCTGTTCCCGGAGGATATGGTTTCCGACCAGCCCGAGCGCCAGCTCGCCGCCGAGATCGTGCGCGAGAAAATGCTGCGGCTTTTAGACCGCGAGGTGCCGCACGGCGTCGCCGTCGGCGTGGAGAAATGGCACGAGCGGGAGGACGGGCTGATCGAGATAAACGCCGTCATTTACTGCGAGAAAAGCAGCCACAAGGGCATTATTATCGGCAAACAGGGCGCGATGCTCAAGGAGATCGGCCGGCAGGCGCGGCAGGATATCGAAAAAATGCTGGACGCCAAGGTTTATCTGGAGCTATGGGTCAAGGTCAAGGAGGGCTGGCGCAACAACCAGTACCAAATGCGCAACTTCGGCTATGAGGACCAATAAATGGCCGAGGTCAAAACGCGCGCGCTCGGCCTGCGCGAGGTCGATTTCGGCGACTATGACCGCTACCTGACCGCGCTGTCGGAGGACGGCCGCAAAATTGAAATTCTGTGCAAGAACGCGCGCCGCGGCAAAAAGCAAGTGCCGGCGGCGCGGCAGTTTTGCTTTTCGGCGTTTATCCTGTCCGAGCGCGGCGGACGCTACACGCTGCGCGAGGCCGATCTGGTGCACTCCTTTTTCGAGTTGACGCAGGATATCGAGCGGTACGCGCTGGCCTGCTATCTGGCCGAGCTGACCGCCGCGCTGACCACGCCCGACGAGGACGCCCCGGCGTTCTGCCGCCTGCTGCTCGGCGCGCTGGCCGCGCTTGAGGGGAAAAAACGCGATCCCGCGCTGGTCAAGGCGGCGTTTGAGTGGCGCGCGCTGGCCGAATCGGGATACGCGCCCGACCTGACCGCCTGCGGCGTGTGCGGCGAGACGATCGAAACGCCGCCCCTTTACTTTTCGGTCCGCGCCGGACAGGCGGCGGACGAAGCCTGCGCCCGCCGCGCCGCCGGGGATTTCGTGCGCTTGGCCGATTCCACCCTGCGTGCGCTCGTCCATGTGCTGACAAGCGAGCCGCGGAAAACCTATGCGTTTGCGCTGACCGGCCCCGCGCGCGGGCAGTTCTGCGCCATGGCGGAGGCGTACGCGCAGTACCATCTGGGCCGCGGGTTTGACAGCCTGACCTTTTACCGTTCGCTTAAGCCGCCCGGACAATGAGAGGAGAACTGCGCGGTGAGATTTGTGGGAACGCTTGCGCTGCGCTGGAATTTCATTTCGCTTGCCGTGCTGGACGCGGCGGCGCTGCTGCTTTGGATAACGGGGTGTCAGGCCGGCATCTTGCTTGGCGCGGCGGCTGTCGCCGCTTTGGCCGAGCTGTTCTGGGGGCTGCACAACGCATTGAACGATCTGAAACGCAGTGTGCCCAATGCGGAATATCAAAAGCTGACGGCGCGCGGATTCTTCTGCGGCGGCATGCTGGGGAATTTGTGCTTCCTGTTTCCGCTGGCGCGGGACATGAGCGAAATGGCGCGCCGCATTTATCGGATATGGCGAATATTTGGAATCGCGGTAGCTGTGTCTTTCGTGCTGTTGCTGGCCGCCTACGGCTTGTTGGGCGATTTGCTATCTTTCACATAAACAGGAGTTTGGCATGAACAAATTAGGCGAAAAATCATTAAAAACTTTAGAATATTACGAAATCCTCGACCGGCTGGCCGCGCAGGCCGCGTCGGACGGGGCGAAGGAAAAGTGTCTTGCCCTGCGGCCGCTGGACGACCGCGAGCAGGCAAAGCTCTGGATGGATCAGACCACGGACGCGAAAAACCTGATGATCCGGCAGGGCAGTCCGTCCTTCGGCGGCGTGCGGGAGGTGGGCGCGATCCTGTCGCGCGCCGACCGGGGCGGTACGCTGAACCCGCGCGAGCTGCTGGATGTGGCGAGCGTGCTGCAAACCGCGCGCCGCGCGCTCGCATACGACGCCGAGCACGAGGAAAAAACAACGCTTACGCCAATTTTCGGCCTGCTGTCGGGCAACCGCACGCTCGAGGAAAACATCACGACCGCGATCGTCTCCGAGGAGGAGATCGCGGACGGTGCGTCAAGCGAGCTGCTGAGCATCCGGCGCGAGCTGCGCCGCATTTCGGGCAAGGTGCGCGAGACGCTCGGGCGCATGATCTCGGGCGAGCGCTCGAAGTATTTGCAGGAGACCATCGTCACCCAGCGCAACGGGCGCTATGTCGTGCCCGTCAAGGCCGAGCACCGGGGCGAGGTGCCGGGTCTGGTGCACGATACCTCGTCCACGGGCGCTACCGTGTTCGTCGAGCCCGCCGCCGTGGTCGAAATCAACAACCAGATCAAGGTGCTCGAGGGCCGCGAGGAGGCCGAGATCGAGCGCATTCTGGCCGAGCTGTCCGCCGAGGTCGCGCTGTACAGAGGCGCGATCGAGCAGGACGTCGAGGCGCTCGTGTCGCTCGATTTTATCTTCGCGCGGGCGAAGCTGTCGTTTGAGATGAACGCCGCCGCGCCCGTGCTGCTCGACGAGGAGGGACGGTGCAGCCTGCTGCGCGCGCGCCATCCGCTGCTGGATAAGGACAAAGCCGTGCCGATTGACGTGGCCATCGGCGGCGAATACGACACGCTCGTCATCACCGGCCCAAACACGGGCGGCAAGACCGTGTCGCTGAAAACGCTCGGGCTTTTGTCGCTCATGGCGGCGAGCGGCCTGCATATTCCGGCGAACGAGCGGAGCGAGATCGGCCTGTTCGAGCACGTCTACGCCGATATCGGAGACGAGCAGTCGATAGAGCAGTCGCTCTCCACCTTTTCCGCGCACATGAAAACCATTGTGTCCATCATGGACTGCTGCGCGCGGGGCGACCTTGTGCTGTTCGACGAGCTCGGCGCGGGCACCGATCCGGTCGAGGGCGCGGCGCTCGCCGTCGCGGTCATCGGCTACGCGCGGCAGATGGGCGCGTGCGTCGCGGCGACCACGCACTATGCCGAGCTGAAAACCTTCGCGCTGACGACCGAGGGCGTGGAGAACGCGTCCTGCGAGTTCAATGTGCAGTCCTTGCAGCCGACCTATCGTCTGCTGACCGGCATCCCGGGCAAATCAAACGCGTTTGCCATCGCGGGGCGCTTGGGGCTGCAGCCGACGATCATCGAGCGCGCAAAGGAGCAGGTGTCGACCGAGGACGCGCGCTTTGAAGATGTGCTGGCCGAGCTTGAGCGCGAGCGCCGCCGCATCGAGCAGATGCAGGACGAGATCGCGCGCATGCGCGCCGCCGCCCAGTCCGAGCGCGATAAAATGCGCGCCGCCCGCGACGCGGCCGAGGAGAAGGCCGACCGGCTGATCGAAAGCGCGCGCGGTCAGGCCGACCGCATCCTAAAGGACGCGCGCATGACCGCCGAAACCGTGTTCGACGAATTGGAAACGCTTAAAAGGCAGTCGCAGAAGTCGGCGGCCGACCAAAACCTCGCCGCGGCCAAGGCCGCGCTGCGCGGCGTGATCACGCAGACCGAAAACGAACAGCGCAGAGGCGTGCAGAAGCGCGTGGTCGAGGCGGACGAGATCCGCCCCGTGCGCAAGGGCGACCGCGTGCGGCTGCTCAACGTCGGCGGCGTGCTGGCCACCGTGCTCGCCCCCGCGGACGCGGAGGGCGGCGTGCAGGTGCAGGCGGGCGCGATGAAAATGACCGTCAAGGAAAACGAGCTGCGCGTGGTCGAGGAGCCGAAAACGGCCAAAAAGCCCGCGCCCCCGCCGCGTAGGGATGCGCCGAAGCGGGAGCTGAGTCTCCGCTCGGCGGAGAGCGAGGTCGACGTGCGCGGCATGAGCGCCGAGGAGGCGCTGTTCGAGGTCGACAATTTCCTTTCCCGCGCGCTGATGGCGGGCCTCCCGTCGGTCACCGTCATCCACGGCAAGGGGACCGGCGTGCTTCGCAGCGCCGTCCAACAGCATCTGCGAAGCAATAAACGGGTCAAAAGTGTCCGCAGCGGCGTGTACGGAGAGGGAGAACAGGGCGTGACAGTCGTTGAATTACGCTGAAAAATGCATTCTTTTGAGGGTAAAAACCGGGGGAACAGGGCAAAATGCCCGATAGAATTGCTATTTGCAGGAAAAAATTCATGAAAAACACAAACGCCCCGGCGGTAAATTCTCCTTGACGAAACGAGGAAAAGGCGCTAGACTATATATATCGGATTTGAAGAAATAGGAGCGATGCAGATTATGTTTTCGAAAGAGGTACAGGTTACCAATCAGGTAGGTTTATATGCCCGGCCCGCAACTTTTTTCATTCAGAAGGCCAATGAATTTAAGAGCACCATTCTGGTAGAGAAGGAAGAGCGCCGCGTCAACGCGAAGAGTCTGCTCGGCATCCTTTCCCTTGGCATCACCAAGGGCACTACCATCAACCTGATCGCGGACGGCCCGGACGAGGAAGAGGCTGTCGCTGCGTTGGTTGAACTGATCACGTCCAATTTTACTGACTAAGTTATCGCATCCTGAGGAAAGCGCCGATATTGCATCGGCGCTTTTGTTTTTGCCCGGCTTTGAATAAGGCGGGGCCGTCTGGGACTGGGAAAGGGGGAAGGGGCGGACATGACCCGCGAACAACTCAAAGAGCGCGTGCGCAAGCTGCCGCTTTCGCCGGGCGTTTATCTGCATAAGGATAAAACGGGCAAGGTGATTTACGTCGGCAAGGCCAAGGCGCTGCGCAACCGGGTGAGCAACTATTTCCAGCCGCCCGAAAGCCTGAACGCGAAAACGCGGCAGCTCGTCAGCCATATCGACGATTTCGACATCATCGTGACCGACAGCGAGTTCGAGGCGCTCGTGCTGGAAAACTCGATGATCAAAAAATACAAGCCCAAGTACAACATCCTTTTAAAGGACGATAAGGGTTATCCCTATATCCGGCTGACGGTCGAAGCGCCCTATCCGGCGTTTTCAGTCGTGTCGAAGCCCGCGCGGGACGGGGCGAGGTATTTCGGACCCTATCCGGGCCGCGTCGCCGCGCGCCGCGCGATCGATACGATCAGCGAGGCGCTGCATCTCAAAACCTGCGCGCGCGTGTTTCCGCGCGACATCGGCAAGGACCGGCCCTGCCTGAACCAGCATCTCGGCCGCTGCTGCGCGCCGTGCACGGGCAAGGTAAGCCCCGAGGAGTACCATGCGCTGATTGATCAGGCGGTGTCGCTGTTCGAGGGCAACGCGAAAAAGCTGGAGCGCGAGCTTGCCGAAAAAATGGCGGAGGCGGCGGAGGAGCTGCAATTCGAGCGCGCCGCCCTGCTGCGCGACCGGCTGCGCGCCGTGCAGAAGCTGGGCAGCCGCCAGCATGTGGTGGCGGGCGCCTTCGCCGAGCTGGACGTGGCGGCCTTCGTGCAGGGGCAGACGCGCGCCTGCGTGTGCGTGCTGCACTATGCGGGCGGCGCGCTGGCGGACAAGGAGTACACGCTGTTCCATCTGACCGAGTCGGATCCGGCCGAGGTGCTGTCCGCTTTTATCAAGCAATATTATGCGCAGCGCGGCGCCGTGCCCAAAACCGTGCTGCTCTCGCATGAAATCGAGGAGCAGGAGGCGGTGGCCGAATACCTGTCGTCGCTCGCGGAGCGGAGGGTCGAGCTGGCCGTGCCGCAGCGCGGCGACCGCCGGGTGCTGACGCGTCTTGCCGAAAAGAACGCGCGGGAGGAAATCGAGCGGCGCGAAATGCAGTCCGAACGGCGGCATAAATCGCTCGAGCTGCTGCAAAACGTCACAGGCATGCGCGCCCTGCCGCTGCGGCTGGAGGCGTATGATATCTCCAATTTCGCAGGAGCCGACACGGTCGGCTCAATGGTCGTGTTTGCCGAGGGCCAGCCCAAGAAAAGCGATTACCGCAAATTCAAGATCGAATGCGCCGCGAACGGGCAGGACGACTATGCCTCGATGAGGGAAATGCTCACCCGCCGCGTGCAGCGCTATGTGGACGGGGACGAAAAATTTTCCCCGCTGCCGAGCGCGTTCCTGATCGACGGCGGCCTCGGACACGTGCGCGTGTGCAAGGAGGTGCTCGCTTCCTTCGGCCTCGATACGCCCTGCTTCGGCATGGTCAAGGACGATAAGCACCGCACGCGCGCGCTGGTCGCGCCGGACGGACGCGAGTTCGGCATTTCGGCCACGCCCGCGTTGTTTGCGCTGATCGGCCGCATCCAAGAGGAGGTGCACCGCTTTGCCATCGAGTACAACCGCAAGCTGGGCGGCAAAAAGGTGCGCGGCTCGACGCTCGACAAGATCGAGGGCGTGGGGGAAAAGCGAAGAGGCGAGCTGCTGCGGCGCTTTGGCAGCATCGAAAACATCAAAAACGCGAGCGAGCAGGAGCTGGCCCGCGTCCTGCCGAAAAACGCCGCGGGCGCGGTTTACGAATATTTCCACAAGGAGGACTGACCGATGCGCGTCGTATCCGGTTCCGCACGCGGCTGCAAACTGACGCCGGTGCCCGGCATGGACACGCGGCCGACGACCGACCGCGTCAAGGAAAATGTGTTTAACCTAATTCAGAACTATGTGGGGGACGCAGAGGTTCTCGACCTGTTCGCGGGCACGGGGCAGCTTGGCATCGAGGCGCTCAGCCGCGGCGCGGCGCATTGCGATTTTGTCGAACGGGCCGCCGCAGCATACAATACGCTGCGTAATAATACACAGGCGGCGCGCGTGTCCGAACGGGCGTCCCTGCACCGCACAGAAGCGGGGGGCTTTGTCTCACGAACGGCAAAGCGGCGCTATGACTTGATTTTCCTCGATCCGCCCTACGGGGGTAAAATTCTGGAAAATGCGCTTGCACAGATAGAAAGGTTTGACATTCTGTCTACAAATGGTATAATAATATGCGAAAGTGCAGTAGAGGATGCGTTCCGGCACGGTTTTTCCGTGGTCACGAGCCGCCGCTACGGCGCGACTTTGATTACCGTTCTGCGTCTGCGGGACGGCGGAACGGATGAAAAACATGAGAACTGCGATTTATCCGGGCAGCTTTGACCCGGTCACCCTCGGCCATTTGGATATCATCCGCCGCGCGTCGATCGTATTCGATCGGCTGATCGTTGCGGTGATGCATAACCAAAACAAAACGCCGATGTTCTCCGCGGAGGAGCGCATGGATTTTTTGTGGCGGACGACGGGCGATCTGTCCAACGTCGAAATCACCTCGTTCGACGGGCTGCTTGCCGATTATGCAAAGCAGCAGGGCGCGTGCGCGGTGGTCAAGGGCCTGCGCGCGGTATCGGATTTCGAGTATGAATTCCAAATGGCGCTTGCCAACCGCAAGCTTAATCCGGAGCTTGATACGGTGTTTTTGATGACAAGCGCGGAATATATGTATTTGTCCTCCTCGGTGGTCAAGGATATTGCGGTACACGGCGGCAGCGTCGCCGGTTTTGTTCCCGACGAGATCATGGACGATATTGTGCGCCGCACAGGAAAGGAAGGCTAAACGATGGCAACTTTAGACGAACTGATAGGCAGCATGTACGATATGGTGCAGGATGCAAAGGGGATTCCGCTTGCGGGCGAGAAATGCATTCTGGAACGGGATCGTCTGCTCGATCTGCTCGATGAGCTGCGCGCAACCTTGCCGAACGACTTGAAAATGGCGCAGGATATCGTGGAAAAGCGAAACGACATGCTGGCCGCAGGCAAGCGGGAAGCCGAGGCAATCCGCCGTCAGGCGGAGGAGGACGCGCGGCAGATGGTGTCCGAAACGGAAATTGTCGTTGCGGCGCGCCGCAAGGCCAAGGAGGTGCAGGGCAACGCTGAAATACAGTCGCGCGAGCTGCGCCGCGTTGCCAACGAGTACTGCGAGGATACGCTCAAGCGCACCGAGGAAGCCGTCGCGCTTTCGCTGGAAGAGGTGCGCAAAGCGCGCCAGCGCTTTAAAACGATCGCTAAGTGAATAGAGAAATGAGAAACACCGTCCCTTTGGGGGCGGTGTTTTTTTGCGTATCTATGGGATTTCTCCCCACCGGTTGCAGTCATGGATATGACGGCATCAAAAAAAGAAAATATCGAACAAGTGTTTGAAAATTGCAAAATTACGTCGAATGATCGCATAATAGGCGCAATGTTCTGCAAAAAAATACGAAAAAAATCTTGCAATCTAGAGAGGTCATCGGTATAATGGATTCAAGGTGGTGAGAAGTGGGGCGAAGTGTCACAGATTCCACCAAAGGGAAAGTGGGTGTGAATCGGTGAAGGGTGAGTACAAGCATTCCATTGACGCCAAGGGGCGTCTGGCGATGCCGGCCAAGCTCCGCGACGCGCTGGGCGAACGCTTCACCGTCACCAAAGGCCGCGACGGCTGCTTATACGCATACCCCGAGCGGGAGTGGGAAGCCTTCGAGCGGCAGCTCAAGAGTCTGGGCGGCAGCGAAACGGCCCGCCGGACGCAGCGGTATTACATGGCCAAAGCGATGGACGTCGAGCTGGACGCACAGGGACGCATCCTGATCCGCGCCGACCTGCGCGAGTTTGCGGGCCTGCGCAAGGATGTCACCGTCGTGGGCATGATGGACCGCGCGGAAATCTGGGACAGCGAGCGCTGGATTGCCTACAACGACCAGTGCGACGAGGCCGAGCTGGAGGATATTGATTTTTAACCTGCGGGCTGGAGGGAAGCATGGAATTTCATCACGTGTCCATTTTGCTCGAAGCCTGTTTGGAGGCGCTGCGGATCAAGCCGGACGGCGTTTACGTCGACGCGACGACCGGCGGCGCCGGACATTCGCTCCGCATTGCGGAGCGTTTGCATGATACCGGGCGTCTGATCTGCATCGACCGCGACGACGAGGCGCTGGAAAATGCGCGCGTCCGGCTGGAAACGGTCTGGCAGCGCGTAACGCCTGTCAAAAGCGATTTTCGGGATATCGACAAGGTGCTTGCGGGGCTGGGCCTTGCGGGCGCGGACGGCATCCTGTTCGATCTCGGCGTATCCTCGCCGCAGCTCGACCACGCGGAGCGGGGCTTCTCCTACATGCAGGACGCGCCGCTCGACATGCGCATGGACCGGCAGCAAAAGCTGACCGCCTACGAGATTGTGAACGAATGGAGCAGAGACGAAATTCGCCGCATTCTGTTTGAATACGGCGAAGAGCGCTATGCGCCGCTGATAGCCGCCGCGATCGAGCGCGAGCGGGAGAAAAAACCGATCGGGACCACGCTCGAGCTGGTCGAGGTGATCAAACGCGCGATGCCGGGCAAGGCAAAGCGGGAAAAACAGCATCCGGCCAAGCGCAGCTTTCAGGCGATCCGCATTGCGGTGAACGACGAGCTCGGCGCGGTGCGCGAGGCGATGGACAAAGCGATCGACTGTCTGGTTCCCGGCGGGCGTCTGGCGGTGATCACCTTTCACAGCTTGGAGGACCGCATCGTCAAGGCTGCGTTTCAGCAGGCGGCGCAGGGCTGCACCTGCCCGAAGGAATTCCCGGTGTGCGTGTGCGGCAAAACACCCAAGGTAAAACTGACGCCGCGCAAGCCGATTGTGCCGGACGAAAAAGAGATCGGGGAAAACCCGAGAGCGCGCAGCGCCAAGCTGCGCGTATGTGAGAAAATATGAACGGGCGAGCAAGAAAGGAAATGCAATGATGACAGCCAGCAGGGAAAGCGTAGCATACAAACAATACGACGAGCGCTTTACACCTGCGCGCCGCGAGGAGCGGCGCGATCTGCGCGCTGTACCCACTCCCCGCAGGCGCAAAAAGTCCGGCGTTCGGCCCGGCGTTATCGTTTGTATCGGCGTTTTGGCGGTAGCAGCGGTTTATATCCTGTTTTGCCAAATGCAGCTCACCCAGTTGACGGCCGAGGTCTCCGCGCAGACCGACCGGCTCGACGAGCTGACGGCGGAAAGCGTTTCGCTGTCGAGCAAGCAGGCGCACAGCATGGATATGACGCAGGTGGAAGAATACGCGGTTCAAAACCTTGGCATGGTAAAGATGGACAGCTCTCAGATCGAGTACATCGAGCTTGTCAATCCCGACAGCGTGACCGTCGCGGAAAGCGGCGTGTCGCTCGACGCGCTGTTCGCCGGTCTGGCGCGCAGCTTTTCCGCTGTTGTGGAATATATCCGGTAACCAAATGAATAGGATGCGTAACAGGGGAGTGAGAGGTGGAAACTTCTGACTCCTTACGCTTTTTTTGACCAAACGGCAGTGGAGGACAAAAAGCACATGGCAGTAAAGGGACCGAGCAATCAAATGCGTTCGCGCATTGTTTTTTTGACGCTGGCTTTCGTGGTCGTCGGCTTCGGCATCGTCTGCGTGCGCCTGCTGTATATGCAGGTGTTCAACCAGCGGTTTTATGTGCAGCAGGCGACGACACTGCAGACGCGCGACGCGATCGTGACCCCCAACCGCGGCACGATTTATGATACCAACATGCAGGTGCTGGCCGAGTCGGCCTCGGTTGAGCGCGTGACCGTCAACCCCAAGGGCGTGATCAGCGAGGCCAAGGTGAAAAAGGGGATCTCGGCGGAAACGCAGCAGCAGACGCTGGCGAAAATCCTTTCCGACACGCTCGAGCTGGATTACGACACCGTGCTGAAAAAAGTGCAGAAGACCGATTCGATGTATGAGATTATCGCCCAAAAGGTCGATAAGGACACCGCGAAGCTGCTGTACGCCGCGCTCGAGGACGCCGAATGCACCGGCGTTTACCCCGAACCCGACACCAAGCGCTATTACAAATACGGCGAATACCTGTCGGCTGTGCTGGGCTACGTCAACGGCGAAAACGTGGGCGTGTACGGCTTGGAGTCCGAGTATGAAAGCGAGCTCGCCGGCACGGCGGGCCGCATCGTGCGCGCACAGAACGCTAAAAATCAGGATATGCCGTACGACTATGAGCAGTACATTCCCGCGCAGGACGGCAATTCGCTTGTGCTGACCATCGACAGCGATATTCAGAGCTATCTGGAAAAACATCTTGAGACCGCGCTGGCCGATAACCCGAACGCCCGCCGCGGCGTGTCGGGCATTGTGCTGAACGCAAAAACGGGCGCGGTGCTCGCAATGGCGTCGCTGCCCGACTTCGATCCCAACGAACCGCGCGTTATTTCCAACGAGCGCTATCTGGACGAACTGAAAACCAGAATACAGGCGATTTTGACGGAAGCGGGCGTATCGGCGGAAATTTCCGACAAATACTATCGGGAGGGCGGTCTGGAAAACCTGCCGGAGAGCATCCAGAGCAATAAAAAGCTCTATACCGCGATCGGCGAGGCGCGCACCGAGGAAATGTACAAAATGTGGTACAACCCGGTCGTTACCGATACCTACGAGCCCGGCTCGACCTTCAAGCTGATGAACGTCGCGACCGCATACGAGCTCGGCCTTGTGCACGATGGGGACACCTTCTTCTGCGGCGGCTCGATGATGGTGGGCGACTGGTCCAAGCCCATAGGCTGCTGGAAAACGGGCGGGCACGGTTCGCTGACACTGGAGGAAACGCTCGTTAACTCCTGCAACGTGGGCATGATGCAGATTGCCGCGAAAACCGGCCTCAGCCGTTTTTATGAGTTTTACAAAGCGTTCGGCATGACCGATAAGACGGGAATCGACCTGCCCAACGAAAGCAAGGGCATTTTCCACGACATCACCAAGTCCGACCAGTGGAACGAGGTTTCGCTTGCCGTCGCTTCGTTCGGACAGCGCTTCACGGTTACGCCGATCCAGATGGTCAGCATGGTTGCGGCCATCGTGGACGATGGCAAGCTTAAAAAGCCTTATGTCGTCAAGGAAATCCTGAACAGCGACGGCTCGGTCAAATCGACCACCGAGACCACGGTCGTCCGTCAGGTCATTTCCGCACAGACCTCCGCCTTTATGCGGCAGGCGATGGAGGCCGTCGTCAACGGCGGCACGGGCAAAAACGCTTACGTCGCGGGCTACCGCGTGGGCGGCAAGACGGCTACCTCTGAAATTCAGGAGCAGGCGGGCGACGAGGAAAAACGCTACACCGCGTCCTTTATCGGCGTAGCCCCGATGGACGATCCCCAGATCGTCGTGCTGGTTGCCGTGCAGGACCTGCCGGAATCCTCGCCGCACGGCGGCGGCGCGGTGGCCGCGCCTGTCGTCGGTCGTTTGATGGAGGATGTGCTGCCGTATATCGGCGTTACGCCGAGTTACGCGGAGCAGGAAAGCGACCGTCGCGAGATCGCGGTGCCCAGCTTGATCGGGCGGGACCAGCCGCAGGCGGCCGCGGCGCTTGAGGACGCCGGACTGTCCTACCGCATCGTCGGCGACGGCGACAAGGTGACCGATCAGGTGCCGGCGGGCGGGATCAAGATCCCGGCGAGCGGCTCGGTCATTCTGTACATGGGAGAAAGCAAGCCGGCAGAGCAGATCGAAGTGCCCGATTTGACCGGGCTCAGTCCGTCCGACTGCCGCGACACGCTGGCGGAATACGGACTGTATCTGAAGCAAAAGGGCGTGGCAAGCGCGCAGGTAACGGGCGACACCACGGCGAGCAAGCAAAATCCGGTCGCGGGAACGAAAGTGAACATCGGCGCCGTGATCACCGTTGAATTTGCCAACACGACCGATGTAAGCGACCGATAGGAGGAACGTATGAAAATACAGGAATTGCTGAAAGGCGTTTCGGTAATCAGCCGCACGGCGGCTGACGATCTGGATATCCGGGAGGTGCGCTATGATTCGCGCGCCGTCGGCCCGGGCGACCTGTTCGTCGCGATCCGCGGCTACGCGACCGACGGGCACCGGTATATCGGCAAGGCGATCGAGCAGGGCGCGGCGGCGGTCGTGTGCGAGGAAGCGCCCGCGGGCGTGCCGGCGGTTGTGGTGGCAAACGCCCGCGAAGCGCTGGCCGAAATCGCGGCGAACCGCTTTGACCATCCGGCGGACGCGATGACCATGGTCGGCGTGACCGGCACGAACGGAAAAACGACCACGACCTATCTTGTCAAGCACATCTTGGAGCAGGCGGGGCACAAGGTCGGGCTGATCGGCACTAACCAGAACCTGATCGGCGACGAGACGGTCGAAACCGAGCGCACGACCCCCGAAAGCTATGAGCTGCACGCGCTGTTCGCGCGTATGCGCGAGGCAGGCTGCACGCATGTGGTGATGGAGGTTTCCTCGCACTCGCTGGTGCTCGACCGTGTGCACGGCATCCGCTTTGCGGTCGGCGCGTTTACCAATTTGACGCAGGACCATCTCGATTTCCACAAAACGATGGAGGAATACCGCAAAGCCAAGGCGCTGCTGTTTTCGGTCTGCGATAAGGGCGTGGTCAATCTTGACGACCCGGCGGCAAAGGCCATGCTGGACGACGCAAGGTGCCCGTGCCTGACCTTCTCCTGCGAGAAGGACGCAGCCGATCTGACCGCCAAAAACCTCCGGCTGCACGCGGACGGCGTCGAGTTCATCGCCAACACCAAGGGCGAGCTTGCCCGCGTCAAGCTGCCGATCCCGGGGCATTTTTCGGCCGAAAACGGGCTTGCCGCGCTCGGCGTCGCGGTGCAGCTCGGCGTGCCGCTCGCGGACGCCGCGGCAGCGCTTGCCACGGCAACCGGCGTCAAGGGCCGCGTCGAGGTCGTGCCGACCGAGACCGACTACACCGTGCTGATCGACTACGCGCACTCGCCGGACGGCGTTGACAACGTGCTCCGCGCCGTGCGGGGCTTTGCGAAAGGGCGCGTTGTCGCGCTGTTCGGCTGCGGCGGCGACCGCGATAAGACGAAGCGGCCCAAAATGGGAAGGATCGCGGCCGAGCTGGCTGATTTCTGCGTCGTGACGAGCGACAATCCGCGCACCGAGGACCCGCAGGCGATCATCGACGACATCCTTGCGGGCATGCAGGATTCCAAAACGCCCATGCAGGTCATCGTCGACCGGCCGGAGGCCATCCGCTGGGCGCTGGCGCACGCGAAGAAGGACGACGTGCTGGTGCTGATGGGAAAAGGACACGAGACCTATCAGGAGGTCAACCATGTCAAGCACCATATGGATGAGCGTGAAATCGTGGCCGCGTATTTCGCGGACCGCGGGAAGTAAAAAGAAGGACACGGGGGGACGTACGGATGGAAGGCTTTACGCTCGCGCAGGCGGCGGAATGGACGCACGGAGAGGCGAAGGGGAACGCGGAGCTGACGGCGGTTTCCACCGATTCGCGCCGCATTCCGGATAACGCGCTGTTTCTGCCGATCAAGGGCGAAAAATACGATGGGCATGACTTTATCGCCAAAGCGGTCGCGGGCGGCGCGGCGGCGGTCGTATCCCACCGAAGGAACGAAGGGTATCCGGTGCCCGCGCTGTATGTGGGAAACACCTCGCAGGCACTGTTGGATTTGGCGGGCGGCTACCGCGCGCTATGCGGCGGCAAGGTCGTCGGCGTGACCGGGTCGGTCGGCAAAACGACCACCAAGGAGCTGCTGTACGCGGTCGTCAGCCAGTCGTTCCGCGCGCTGAAAACAGAAGGCAACCTCAACAACGAGATCGGCCTGCCGCTGACGCTGCTGTGCATGGATAAGCGCACCGAGGTGATGATCGCCGAGATGGGCATGAACCACTTCGGCGAGCTGTCCCGCATGACGGCGGCGGCGCGGCCCGATATCGCGGTGATCACCAATATCGGCACCTCGCACATCGAATTCCTCGGCTCGCGCGAGGGCATCTGCAAGGCCAAGCTGGAAATACTCGAGGGCTTAAAGCCCGGCGGTTGCGCCGTTTTCTGCGGCGACGAGCCGCTTTTGTGGGACAGACGGAACGATCTGGGCTGCCGGGTCGTTACTTATGGCATGGAAAATCCCGCGTGCGACCTGACGGCATACTTGCGTGAGGACGGCGCATTTGATATAGTAAATAACAGTTTGCGCGCCGAGGGGCTGCCGGTGGGCGGCCGCTTTTCCGCAAAGCTCGGCGTTCCGGGCGCGCATAACGTGCTGAACGCCTTGGCGGCTGCGGCCGTCGGCCTGCTGCTCGGCCAGGCGCCGGACAGCATCGCGGCCGGGCTGGCCTCTTATGAGGCGAGCGGCATGCGTCAGAATATCTACGAGCAAAACGGCTTCTCCATTTTTGCCGACTGCTATAACGCAAGTCCGGACGCGATGGAGGCCACCCTGCGGGTGCTCCGCTCGATGGCGCCGGAGGGCCGCCGCTTCGCGGTGCTCGGCTCGATGCTCGAGCTGGGCGGCTACGCCGAGGAGGGACACCGCCGCGCGGGCCGCGCCGCCGCGGAAAACGCCGATGCGCTGTACGCTTACGGACCGGACGCGGACGCGATGGTCGCCGGCGCAAAGGAGCGCGGCATGATAAACGCTTTTGCGTTTGATAATCAACCGGCGCTGGCAGCGGCGCTCCGGCAGGACGCAAAGCCGGGCGACGCGCTGCTGTTTAAGGGCAGCCGCGGCATGAAAATGGAGCAGGCGCTCGCGCTGTTTTTAGGGGAGGACGTTGAAGGATGAATTTTGTTGATAAAGGCGCGCTGACGCTGCCGGTTATCGTCTGCGCGGTCGCGTTTGTGATCACCGCGGCCATCGGCCCGGCGGTCATCCGCTATCTGCGCAAGATGAAATTTGGACAGAAGATTCTCGAAATCGGTCCAAAGTGGCATATGAACAAGCAGAATATCCCGACGATGGGCGGCTTTATGTTTATCATCGGCATTGCGGCCGCCGTGGCCGCCGGCAATCTGCTGAGCGGGGGATTTTCGGTTTCGTCGCTGGCCATCCTCGGGCTTTCGGTCGCTTACGGTGCGGTCGGTCTGGTTGACGATTATGCCAAGATCAAGAAAAAGGAAAACGCCGGCCTGACGGCCAAGCAAAAGCTGGTGCTGCAAATTCTCGTCGCGGCGGTGTTCATTCTGGTCCTGTTTTTGGAATCGGACGGCCTGCCTAAGATTTGGCTCCCTTTTACCGATAAGCTGCTGCCGCTGCCATGGCCGCTGTACATCGTTTTTGCCGCGGTCGTCATTGTCGGCGCGGACAATGCGGTCAACCTGACCGACGGCATCGACGGTCTGGCCGCCGGCGTGACGCTGCCGGTCGCGGTGTTCTTCACCTGCGTCGGCATTGCGCGGGGCGATCTGGGCGTGACGATTTTCGCCGCGGCGCTCGCGGGCGGTCTGGTTGGCTTTTTGATCTACAACTTCAATCCCGCCAAGGTTTTCATGGGCGACACCGGCTCGCTCTTTCTCGGCGGCGCGGTCGCGGGCTTGGCGTTTGCATGCGATATGCCGCTGATTCTGCTGCTGGTCGGCCTGATCTATATTATCGAGACGCTGTCGGTTATTTTGCAGGTGACGTACTTCAAAGCGTCCGGCGGCAAGCGCTTGTTCAAAATGGCGCCCATCCATCATCATTTTGAGATGTGCGGCTGGGGCGAGAAGAAAATCGTGCTGATTTTCTCGGGCGTGACCATTCTGCTTTGCCTGCTGGCGTACTTCGGCGCGCTGGCTCCGATATTGTGACTTCTTTTTCGACCCGTTCGGAGGTGTCCCCCATGGCTACGAGAACCAGACAAGGGCGTCCGGTGCGCCGGACGCAGCCGCGGCTGCAGCCGAGCGCGCTGCCCGCGCCAATCCCGGCTCGTGCGGTCGCTCCGCGCGAGCGGCAGGTGGCGCGGACGGGCGAAAGGCAGCGTCCGCGGGCGCATGCGTGGGACGCCGGCCTGTTCTTTTCAACGATACTGCTGCTGCTGATCGGCCTGATCGCATTGTGCTCGGCCAGCTATTCCAGCGGCTATTTTCTGCACGGCAGCGTGACTTACTTCATCTCCCGCCAGAGCATCAACGCCGCTGTCGGCGTTGTGGCGATGATCATCATTTCCAAAATCTCGTATAAGGTGTATGCGCGGTTTTATAAACCGATCATGGCGGTGTCCGTTGTGCTGCTGATTTTGGTGGCCATTCCGGGCGTCGGCACGGTGACCAACGGCGCGCGGCGCTGGCTGTTCGGCTTTCAGCCGTCCGAGCTTGCCAAGTTCGCGGTTATCGTGTGTTTTTCCTGCTGGATCGCGCGCGATTCTCAGAGCGTGCGCAGTCTGAAAGGGCTGATCAGGCCCTACGGCTTTTTGCTCGCGGTTTATATCGTGCTGCTGGCGCTCGAGCCGCATACGTCGGCTATGCTGATTATTTGCGGCATCGGCGTAATCCTGCTGCTCGCGGGCGGCATGCGGCTGTGGTACTTCCTGCCGATCGGCGCGGCGGGCGCGGCGGTCGTCACCGCGTTCTACTTTATGTTTGAGCATGTACGCGAGCGCTTCGCGGTTTGGCTGAACCCCTTCATCGACCTGCGGGGCGACGGGTTTCAAGGCTCGATGAGTCAGATCGCCATCGGCTCGGGCGGCGCGTTCGGCTTAGGGCTGGGGCAGGGCAGGCAGAAGCACCTGTATCTGCCGGAGCCGCAGAACGACTTCATTTTTTCCTCGTGGTGCGAGGAAATGGGGTTTATCGGCGCGTTGATCGTCATTCTGCTGTTCGCTTATTTGATTTACCGCGGTTTCACGGTTGCGCGCGCCTCGCCCGACAAGTTCAGCGCCATGCTGGCGACCGGCATCACCGCCAAGCTCGCCATTCAAACGCTGATGAACCTGTTCGTCGTCACCGGCGTAATTCCGGTTACGGGCGCGAGCCTGCCGTTTTTCAGCTTCGGCGGCACGGCGCTTTTGATGCAGCTCGGAGAAATGGGAATACTGCTCAATATATCAAGGTACATGCGGATCGACACCCGGCAGAGCGAATAGACGGGGTATTGGGGGAAAACAAATGAGATTGTATATCACCGGCGGCGGCACGGGCGGCCATGTCACGCCCGGGCTTGCCATTGCGCGGTATTTTGAACAGCGGCATCCGGATACGGTTGTGCGGTTTGCCGGTTCGGCGCGCGGGATTGAAAACAAACTGGTGCCGCGGGAGGGATATCCGCTCGACGTGATCGAGATTATCGGCCTGTCGCGCTCGATGAGCCCGAAGGGCATCGCGCACAATGTCAAGGCGGCGCGTCTGGCGGTGTCGGCGGTCGGCAAGGCCAAGAAGCTGCTGCAAAAGGCGCGGCCGGACTGCGTGATCGGCTGCGGCGGCTACGCGTCGTTCGCGGTCGTGCGCGCGGCGCAGCAGATGGGCATTCCCACCGTGCTGCTCGAGGTGAACGCCCTGCCCGGCAAGGTGACCAAAATGCTGGCCAAGAAGGCAGGCCGCGTGCTGGTCTGCTTTGAGCAGGCGAGGGAGCTGCTCGGCGGAGGCGATAAGGTGATCGTCACCGGCGCGCCCGTGCGCGGCGAGATTTTGGCAGCGGATCGGGAAAAGGCCCGCCGGCGCTTCGGCTTAACCGAGAAGGACCGGCTTGTCGTGTCCTTTTGGGGTTCGATGGGCGCAAAATATATGAATGAGCACATGGCCGGGCTGCTCGCGCTGGAGTGCAAAAACAAGGTGCGCTACCACCATGTGCACGCGTCCGGCGCGGCCGCGCGCGAATGGCTGCCGCGGATGGCCGCCGAGCAGGGCGCGGATTTGCAGAACCACCCGAATCTGGAACTGACGGAATATATCTACGACATGGCGGACCGCATGGCGGCGGCCGATCTGATCGTTTGCCGCGCAGGCGCGGCGACGCTGGGCGAGCTGTGCATGCTTGGCCGTCCGGCGCTGCTGGTGCCCTCGCCGTTCGTGGCGGAAAACCATCAGGAAAAGAACGCCCGGGCGCTGGAGAAAGCGGGCGGCTGCCGCGTACTGCTGGAAAAGGACGCAAGCCCGCAGCGTCTGTTCGACGAGATACAGGATCTGCTGCGGGACGATGACCGGCTCAAGCAGATGGGGCGCGACGCGACAAAACTGGCCGCGCACGATGCAAGCGACAAAATCTACCGGGAAATCATGCAGGCGGTTCGGAATCACCGTAAGTAAGGCAAAGGGGCGTTTGGATGAAGCGCAGGAGACGAAAACAGAAAACGCCCGAACAGATGCGCAGGCGGGCGGGACGAAGGCAGCGGATTTTTCATGCGATCGGGCGCGTGCTGTTCGTCGGCATTCTGCTGGCGGCGGCCGTGCTCGCGCTGACCATTTTCTTCAAGGTCAAGACCATATCGGTCGAAGGCGTGACGAAATACAGCGCCGAGGAGATCGTCGCCGGTATGGATGTGCGGAAAGGGGACAACCTTTATCTTTGGAATAAGGTGAAAACCTCGAATGCGCTGCTGCAAAGGTTCCCGTATTTGCAGACGGTTCAGATCAGGCGGCACCTGCCCGACACGCTGATCCTTACGGCAACCGAATGTACCGCCTCGCTCGCGGTTCCGGCGGACGGCGGCTACTATCTGCTCAGCGAGCAGGGCAAGATTCTTGAGCAGCGCGCCGACGCTGGAGGCTTGCCGACGGTGACCGGACTGTCGCTGCTCGGGCTCAAGCCGGGCGAGATGCTGGAGCGCACGTCGGACGCTTATTCCGACGCGCTGCTGACGGTGCTGAAAACGCTCGACGCGGCCGATATGCTGGGCGAGCTGGACTTTATCAATCTGCAGTCGCTGACCGATATCCGCATCGGCTGCCAGCAGCAGTTCGATATCCACGTCGGCACGGTGGACGAGCTGGCCTACCGGCTCCGGTTTGCGCAGACGGTTATCTCCGGCAGGCTTTCGCCGTCGGATATCGGCCGGTTGTATTGGGATGCGAAGGGCCGGCTGCATTTCGTACCTGACACGGCGGAAAACGTGGCGCGGTCCGCGACCGGTCTGGACGGC
This sequence comes from Eubacteriales bacterium, assembly GCA_030524205.1. Lineage (GTDB taxonomy): Bacteria > Bacillota > Clostridia > Oscillospirales > Butyricicoccaceae > Agathobaculum. The sequence goes on along the minus strand of JAUNGZ010000013.1, from coordinate 19,920 downwards.
GGCGCGCCGGTGCTGAGCCCCGGCAAAACGGACGAGCCGCAGAACGGCGAGGACGGCCAATCGGCGCAGCCTGAAGAGACGGACGCCGGGCAGGACGGCGGAGACGGAGACGGCTTCGATGGGGCGGACGACGGTTCCGAGGACGACGGCGATTGACCCTCGGTTTCCCTTACAGGCGCGTCGGACGGCGAAAAAGGTGAAAATATTACAAAAAGTATGCCGCCGCGCTTTTTATACTGCGAGTCGGCGCGGAATATCCCCGGCTTCTTTGGTGGAAAGATACAGAAAATTTCAAGTTTTTTTGAGGAATTCACTAATTTATGTTGCAAAACAAGACAAATGGGGGTAAAATTAAAACAATAGGGACAGCTCGCCTGCGCGCAGCAGAGCGCGCGCGGCCCAACGGCGTGTAACAAGAATAATCTGAACGATTCTTTATCATAACGGAGGATGGCAACAATGGGTTTTGAGTTTGAACAGGGCTTGGATAATGTAGTCAATATCAAAGTCATCGGTATCGGCGGCGGCGGCGGCAACGCGGTTAACCGCATGGTCGAAAGCGGTGTGCAGGGCGTTGAGTTCATCTCGATCAACACGGATATGCAGGCGCTGAACTTCTCACAGGCCGGCACCAAGATCCAGATCGGCGAAAAGCTGACCAAGGGTCAGGGCGCGGGCGCAAACCCGGAAATCGGCCGCAAGGCCGCAGAGGAAAGCAAGGATCAGATCGCCGCGGCGCTTCAAAATACGCATATGGTGTTCATCACCGCCGGCATGGGCGGCGGCACGGGTACGGGCGCGGCGCCGGTCGTGGCGCAGATCGCCCGCGAAATGGGCATCCTGACCGTTGGCGTTGTCACCCGTCCGTTCGCGTTCGAGGGCAAAAAGCGTCTCGAGCAGGCGCTCGGCGGCATCGACGATCTGTGCAAAAACGTCGATTCGCTCGTTATTATTCCGAATGAACGCCTCAAGTTTGTTTCCGAGCAGAAGATCACCTTTAAAAACGCGTTTGAAATCGCGGACGGCGTGCTCCGTCAGGCGGTTGCCAATATTTCCGAGCTGATCACCGTGCCGGGCTTCATCAACCTTGACTTTGCCGACGTTACCTCGGTCATGAAGGACGCGGGCTACGCCCATATCGGCACCGGCCGCGCCGCTGGGAAAGATAAGGCCGCGGAAGCGGCGCGCATGGCGATTTCCAGCCCGCTGCTCGAAACCTCGATCGACATGGCGCGCGGCGTCATCGTGTCGGTTATCGGCTCGGACGATATCGGTCTGGACGAGGTCGAGACCGCGGCGACCATGGTGCAGCAGGCCGCGCATCCGGACGCGCACATTATCTTCGGCGCGTTCATCGACGATACGATGGACGATGAAATCCGCGTCGTCGTTATTGCGACCGGCTTTGACGCCGCCCCCAATTCCGCAAAGCTGAACATGGAAGGCAAGAAGGACGAGCCCGCCGCAGGCGCTGGTCTGTTTACGGAAGCGGCCACCGCTGCGGCGGAGGACAAGCCCGCGCAGCCGGTGCAGACGCAGTCGAACGAGCTTGGCTCGGACGACGCGGCGTTTGATGTGCTGATGCGTATTTTTGATAAGGATCGCTAAGCTGAAATTGATTTAATCTGCTAAAAACAGCCCTTTACAGGGCTGTTTTGGTCTGAAAGGGCCTTGTAAAATTCTCGTAAAAAGGAGTGTGATCACTGTGAGTGCGGACCCTCGAAGTAAGCAAAAACAAAAAGCTCGCGGTGGCGCCTCTGTGTAAGCCGCCGCGGAAAGGTGGTTAAATATGGTAGAATTTTACAAGACCGTCGACGGCAGAGTGACTGAAATCGAAGGGTTTGCCGAAGGCTGTTGGGTAAATATGGTGCGCCCGAGCTCGGATGAAATTGACGCGATTGCGCGCGCCGCGTGTGTGGAGGAAGAATTTATCCGCGCCGCGCTCGACCCGGAGGAAAGCTCGCGCGTCGAGACGGAGGAAGAACAGCTGCTGATGATTGTCGATATCCCGATGGTCGAGAAAAACTCGGTCGAGGATGGCGGGCAGATGTTCAGCACGCTGCCAATGGGCATTGTGGTCGGTCAAACGGCGGTCATCACCGTCTGTCTGGAGGACAGCATTATCCTGCGGTCGATTGCGGAGGGCGCGGTCAAAGGCGTGCATACGGCGCTGCGCACACGGTTTGTATTTCAAATCCTGCTGCGCGTCGCAGGGCGGTTCCTCAAAAACCTGCGCATGATCGAACGCGATTTCACCAAGATTGAGAAGCGCCTGTACGATTCGCTCCAGAATGAGGAATTGATCCAGCTGCTCGGCCTTTCCAAATCGCTGGTTTACTTCTCGGCGTCCCTCAAGGGAAACGAGGTTACGATGGAAAAGGTGCTGCGCGGCCGCGTGCTCAAGCTGTACGAGGACGACCGCGACATTCTGGAGGACGCGCTGATTGAGATCCGGCAGGCCATCGAGATGGCCGGTATCTATTCGAGCATTTTGTCCGGTACGATGGACGCGTACGCCTCGGTGGTATCCAACAACTTGAATATCATCATGAAGGTGCTGACCGTGCTGACCATCATCATGACGATCCCCAATATCGTGTTCGGCTTCTACGGGATGAATATTGAAGGCGGCGCGATTCCGGGCGACCTGTTCTGGTGGATTCCGCTGATCATTTCCGTGGTCGCCTGCTTTGGCGCATGGTTTATGATGAAACGAAAGAATTTATACTGAGAAAAGCGCTGCCCGCGTTGGGGCGGCGCTTTTGTTTGTCATGGATAAGACGGGATTTGACGCGGCCGCTGCCGGGGGGTATAATGAAGGCGCAAGGATAAAAACACAGGCCGGTTGGTAGTCCGGCCGCGGCGGAACTCGCCGTCAGTAACCTGCCTCCTTTGGTTGTCCGTTCCTTGTGCGCGCGAGCACAAAAGGAGGACGATCTTATGCGCAAGGTAAAATGCTGTTTGACCGTGTACTTTGAAGATCCGTTTTGGGTCGGCCTGTACGAACGGGAGAGCGGCGATGGGTATGAAGTCAGCAAAATCACGTTCGGCGCCGAGCCGGGCGACGGCGAGGTGCACGCGTTCCTGCTGGAAAATTGGCGGCGGCTGCGCTTCAGCCCGCCGATGCGGGCGGGGGAAATGCGGGACAGGCGCGTAAACCCCAAGCGGATGCAGCGCGCGGTCAAGCGCGCGCTGACGGAGCGGCCCGCCGGCACGAAGGCGCAGCAGGCGCTTGCCGCCCAGCGCGAACAGGGCAAGCAGGCGCGCCGCGCCCGCACCCGTGCGGAACGGGAAAGTGAAGAGGCCGAACGGTTTGCGAGAGCTCAGCAAAAGCGCAAAGAAAAGCACAAGGGGCACTGAAAAGTGCCCCTTGTGCTTTTTACGCGATGGGTTCCGGCAATCACGTTGGAATGCGGGCGCGCAAGCCGGCACCAACCGCCCGCCCCCATAACGAATGTGACCGTCAAAGTGCGACAAATTTTTCGGCAATTTTTGGACAAATATTTCGAAAATCTTAAGAAATTTCCAGAACAAATCTTTATAAAAATTCGTCATACTTATCATAGTATCATGTGACAGAAAAGAGTGATGAAAAATTAAAAATATTCACCGGCTTTTTTGTGCGAAGCGCGAAAAATGCAAAGAATGTGTTGAAAACTGCTAAAAAGTAGTTGCATAATGTGGTAATAGTGCTATGATAGTACAAGGATTAGAGAATAGATGTGTGGAATACAAATGAAGGAGACGAGGGATCGCCATGCTTCGATTTTTAGAGAGTTTACAGTTTGTGCTGTTCGTGTTTTTTACAGCGGCGTATGCGTACCAGTTCGTCTACCTGATTGTCGGCTATTTCGGTAAGGGCCGGCAGGGAAAAGCGGACGCCGTCCAGCACCGCTACGGCGCGATCATTGCCGCGCGGAATGAGGAGGCGGTGATCGGGGAGCTAATCGCCAGCCTGAAAAAACAGGAGTATCCGGCCGAGCTGCTCGATATTTTTGTCATTGCCGATAACTGCACCGACAGCACGGCGGAGGTTTCCCGGCAGGCGGGCGCGATCGTTTATGAACGCTTTAATAAGGTGCAGGTGGGCAAGGGCTATGCGCTCGATTACCTGTTCCAGAATATTTTCCGCGACAAGGGAGAGCATGCCTACGACGGCTTTTTCGTGTTCGACGCGGACAATTTGGTCGACCCGCGGTTTGTGTGCGAAATGAATAAAATGTTCGACACGGGCGAGTATGCGGCGCTGACCAGCTACCGGAACTCCAAGAATTTTTGCGACAACTGGATCACGGCCGGCTATTCGCTGTGGTTCCTGCGCGAGGCACGCTTTTTGAACCGCCCCCGCACACAGCTCGGCGTCAACTGCGCGATTTCGGGCACCGGCTTTTTGGTCGCGGCCGATGCGATCCGGGAGGACGGCGGCTGGCCTTACCATTTGCTGACCGAGGACATCGAGTTTTCCATCGCCTGCGCGACGCGCGGCCGCAGGATCGGCTACTGCGGCACGGCGGTCGTGTACGACGAACAGCCCACCGAGTTCCGCCAGTCCTGGGATCAGCGCCTGCGCTGGAGCAAGGGCTTTTATCAGGTGGATGCGAAATATACCGGCTCGCTTCTGCGCGGCTGCCTGCGCGGCGGACGGCGCGGCATGTCGTGCTACGATATGCTGATGACGGTCGCGCCGAGCAATCTGGTGACCATCGGCGTGCTGGTGCTCGCGTTGTTTGCCTGCCTGTCGAGCCTGTCCCAGCCGACGTTTATTACCTACCGCGTCATACGCATGCTGGGCCGCATCGTTTGGATGACGGTGCAGGGCATCTCTATGAGCCTGTTTCTGTTCGGCGCGGCGACGATGCTGGTCGAATGGAAAAAGATTGCGGGCGCCGCGTGGAAAAAAATTGCTTTTATGTTTACCTTTCCGTTGTTTATGCTGACGTATATCCCGATCTCTCTTGCCGCGCTGGTCGGCAAGGTGGAGTGGAAGCCGATCCGGCACGGGCTTGCATCCAAGGTCCAGAAGGAAAACGAGCGCGCTTGAGGCGCGGGATAAAAGAAAAGACTGCCGCGGCTGCGCGGCAGTCTTTTTAATTTTATTCGTCAATGCGGTGCGGCCGCCCGCCGGCATACAGCTCGCCCCGGATAGCGGCAAACATGCGGTCGGCCATATCGAGATACCGACGGACCTCGCGCTCGCTGATCTCAAAGGGCAGGTCGGTAGGGTAGCGCGTTTCGATGTAGAGGTCGTTCAGCGCGGCGCTTTCGTCAAGATATTCGGTAAAAGCGTCGGGATCAAGGTGGATCGCCTGCCTGCACAGGTAGGTCAGGTTGTGTCCGTCGAAGTGCCGCCCCGTGCGGTAGAGCAGGTAGCCCTTAAGCGCTTTTTCGATGGCCTGCTGGCAGTGGAAGGCAATGTTATAGCTGTCTCCTCCGTAGGTCAGCAGCAAGCGCGCGCACTGCAGGTCGCACAGCGCCTTGTCCAGCCATTTGTAGTAGAAGCGGCTGTCCGACGCGCCTCTACGCTTCCGGCCCATAAATCACCTGACCTTTCCGGGCGATCCATGCCGCGTAGGAGGTGTCGTCCTCGCGCAGGCCGTCCCATTCGCCGGCGGTGTAAACGCTCAGATTGACCGGCACGTCGGCCGAAATGGCAAGATGCAGCCGGGTGCGGAGCGCGCGGCAGTCGGTACCGTCCGGCACGACCGCGCACAGGCTGAGCGCTTTGAGCTTGCCGGTCGCCATGGTGCGCTTTTCCGCGAATAAAATGATCTGGCGCGGCTGGCAGATCCGCAGGATATCCGCGACGATCTGCCGGATGGAATCGGTCATGTCCATGCCCCCTGATTTTCGAACGGCGTGAGTGTGGCGAGCGCTTCAAAATGCGTTTTCCCGCCGGCCTCGCCGCGCACATAGCGCGCGCCGCCGACCGTGCCGCAGGACAGCGCAAGCTGCTCTCCGAAGGCGGTTTCCGCCGTATAGTTGACTTGCAGCTCGGAAACGAAGCCCGGTTGGTGCTGGAGATCGAGCGCGTCCGAAACCAGCTCGACGACGCGCACGTTGTTGACGTGGTTGTTGACGTCCAGATCGGAGTAGCACACCGGATGGATATGGTGCGGGCGCACGGTTTCGCAGGACAGCTTAGGCAGCGGATCGAACAAATCGCCCCGTGCGGCATGCAGATACCCTTCCGCCGCGGGAAACGCGCCCGGCCGCAGGATGCGGTGGGAGACCGGGTCGAGCGTAACCCACATCGACTGCGCGTCTCCGATCATCTGCTCGTCGGCAAAAAAGGTAAAGCAGCGGTACCAGCTTGCGCCGCGGATGCCCGGGCACCAGGTTTCGCAGCGGACGCGCTCGTAAGGTCCCAACGGGCGCAGCAGCGTCACCTTCATGCGCGAGAGCACCCATAGGATATGGTTCTCGGCCGGGCCCAGATGCAGCGCCTCGGCGTGCACGGTGGCCGCGTCCTGCATCACGTCGAACAGGAAGGACGGCCGGGCGACGCCGCGGTTGTCGATATGGCTGTAATTGACCTCGTACTCGCGGGAAAGAAGATCGGCCACGGGGATGCACCTCCTGAAATCAATAGAACAAGCTGGTAATAAAGCGGGAGAAAATATCAAGCAGGCTGTTTTGCTTGGCGGTATCGCCGCCCGCGCCGTCGGGCAGCGTGCCGTCCTGCGCGCCGTAGTGCTGCGTCAGCATGGAGACGCAGTTCGGCGTGTTGATCAGCGAAGAATAGCTGAAAAACACCTCGCCTTGAATGTCGATTCCCTTGTCGATCATATCGAGTTGCCGTTCCAGCTCGTCGGTGCCGTACCAAACGTCCCCGGGCTTGGCCTCGGCGGCGCGGTAAGCGCCCATGCCGATATACAGCGCAACGTCGCTCGTTGCGACCGCGTTCTGCCACCATTCGATCAGAACCTCGAAGTCGGCGGGTTCAAAGCCGATCGACCAGTAAAGCTGGGGACAGATATAATCCACCGTGCCGTCCTTAATCCATTCGAGCGAGTCACAGTAGATCTCGCGATAGGAGGAACGGCCGTTGGTCTCGCTGCCGCGCGGATTATCGGCTTTATTGTCCCAAATACCGGCGGGGCTGACGCCGAACGACAGTGTGGGCTTGATCTTGTGCAGCGTTTTATCGAGCGCCGCGATCAGCGTGTTGACATTGTCGCGCCGCCAATCGTCGATATCGTCGAATTTCTCGCCGTAGCGGGCAAAAGCCGCCTCATCGTCGAAATCAGCGTCGGGATAGAAGTAATCGTCCAGATGGATGCCGTCGACCTCGTAGTTGCGCACGATTTCAGCCGCGCCGTCGACGACAAGCTGCTGCACGGCGGGCAGGCCGGGATTGAAGTAGTAGTTGTCCTCATGCTTGACCACCCACTCGGGATGGGCCTTGGCCGGGCTGTCCGACGGCAGCGCGTCGTATTCGGACTGACCCTCCTTGGTAATGCGGTAGGGGTTGATCCATGCGTGAAGCTGCAGGCCGCGGCTGTGCGCGCCAGCGACCCAATAGGCCAGCAGGTCGAGGCCGCCGTCCGGCTCCTGCCCGGCCGCGCCGCTGACAAAGCGGCTCCACGGGAACAGATCGGAGCGGTACAGCGCGTCCGCCGTCGGGCGTACCTGCAAAAACACGGTGTTCAGCCCCATCGCGGCGATGTTGTCGAGCATTGCGTCGGCCTCGCTTTTCAGCTCCGCGGCTGTCATGCCCTGCTTGGTCGGGTAGTCGATATTGTAAACGCTGGATACCCAGACGCCCCGAATCCCGTCCTTCGGGACTTCCTCGTCAGGCGCCGCATAGGCGGCGGGCAGCAGCAGGGAAAACAGCAGAACGGCCGATAAAATGCGTTGCTTCAGCATGTCTTAACTCCTTTGGCAATGAGCGTAATCTTATTCTTATTTTACCATTGCGGCAGGGAGAAAGCAAGGACGATTGACTTTGCCGCCGATCCATCGTATGATGGACAGGGTAAAGGATGTGAAACAGCTTTATGCAGAAAAAGGTTTTGGCGCTGCACGATTTATCGGGCTTCGGTCGATCTTCGCTCGTGCCGATCATTGCGGTGCTTTCCGCCGCCGGGCACCAATGCGTGCCGGTGCCGACGGCGGTATTTTCGACCCATACGGCCATTCCCGGCTGGGTGAACACCGATCTGACCGGCGCCATGCAGGGCACGGTCGAGCAGTACGACAGGCTCGGTCTGCGGTTCGAGGCGGTGTACGCGGGCTTTCTGGGCTCGGCCGCACAGATCGGGTATGTGCGCGAGGCCGCGCTGCGCCTGAAGGCGGACGGCGGGCTGACGCTGATCGACCCGGTGATGGGCGACAACGGCAAGGTGTACGGCACCTACACGGCGGAGATGTGCACGCGTATGCGCGAGCTGTGCGCGATCGCGGACATCATCACGCCCAACACGACCGAGGCGGCTATCCTGCTCGATCGCGACCCGGCGGACAAGCCGCGAAACGCGGACGAGGCGTGGGACTGGCTGCGCGCGCTCCGGCAGACCTACGGCGCGCAGGCCGTGCTGACCGGCTTGGATTTCGAGCCGGGACGCGTCGGCTCGGGCTGCTTCGACGGCGAGGGCGGCGCGCTTTCTCTGCACCGCCGCATCGACCGGTATTACCCGGGAACGGGCGACCTGTTCGCCGCCGTCATGCTGGGGGCGCTGCTGAACGGCGCGCCGCTCGGGGCGGCCTGCGAGCGCGCGGGCGAATTTGTGGGGGACTGCATCGCCTATACCGCCGCGCGGCAGACAGACCCGATGCACGGCGTGCAGTTTGAAAAGCTGCTCGGGCGGGTGATGGAAGGCGAGAGTTGAGGCGGGAATGCTATGAAAAATGTGCTATTAAGCGCAGACAGTGAGATAAGCGTTTTTTCAGTTCCGGACGAAGTGGCAAATGAACTTGAAAAATATTGTTTGGATTTTTGCTGTCACTGGCTGCATGAAAGCCCCGATGCGGCAAAGTACCGTGTTCCAATGGGTAATACAGTCGGTGTGCGTTATAATGAAAAAGATTTTATAGCGTATCTAAATCAATGCATTTGTGAGGAAACGTCAATGTTAGTTACAACGCTCACCGATGTGTACGAAGAAGAAAATTTGCCGAAAGAATATATTGGATTACCATACTTCAATTTCTGATGCTGACAATCTCCCATTTGTCGGGCTGACAGCTTACGATTCGTTTGGCCCAGCGTACAGGGAAAACAGAGTAAAAAAGAAAGCGCCCAGCTTCGCATGATGCTTTCTTGCGAGCGGGAGCGAGCCGCGGCCGAGTGGCCGCGTCTACTTTTGGGCGGCTCCGCCGTCCAAAAGTAGTATAATGTCCCGCAGGTATCCAAAAAGAAAGAACCAGTCCGAAGACTGGTTCTTTCTTTTTGGAGCGGCTGACGAGGCTCGAACTCGCTACCTCCACCTTGGCAAGGTGGCGCTCTACCAGATGAGCTACAGCCGCATTTTCTATCGCGCCGAACTCATCAGCGCGATATTTATTATAGCAAAGGGCTGTGGTGAAGTCAAGCGTTATTTTACATTTTTTTTATTTTCCACCTTTTCTTCGCAGAAGGAAGGTAGCGGTGCCGCAAACCGCAGCATAAACCGCCAGATTGGCCGCCAGCGCGAAAAAGGTATGGTAAGGCTTGGGATAAAACCCGAGCGCGATGGAAACGAGAAGGGACGAGGGCAGCAGCGCCACAAGCCAGACGTTGACGCGCCAAAAAAGGCGTAAGAAATCGCGCCCCGCTGCCGGGGAATCCTGGCAAAGCATCATACCCGAGGCGAAGGGCAGGATAGAAAACAGGATTTGCAGCATCAACCCGATCAGGGAAGGCCACTCGCTGGCCGAAACGAAGCGGCCTTGGAACAGCATGGCGAGGCCGAGGGCGGAACCGCACCAGTAGACGCACAGCAGCAAAGGGGCGGCCCGTTTTAGCGTCAACGGCCTGCCTGTCTCCGGCGCGGCGGGCGCGGGCTCCATGTCGCGCAGCAGCCAGTCGGTCGTCACATCAAAGTAGTCGGCCAGCGCAACGATCTTGTCCGTGTCGGGCGTCGCATCCCCGACCTCCCATTTGCTGACTGCCTGCCGCGAGATGTTCAGCGTGATAGCAAGCTCCTCCTGTGACAGGCCGCGCGCCTTGCGAAGCGAAATGATTTTTTCTCCAAGCGTCATAATTGCATTACCTCCTTGCTTGATGGCCTAATCGTACCGCATGCGCGGTTAGCATGCCACCAAGCAGAGCTGGAAAACCCGCAACTTAGAGTTGCAGACGAGAAAAAACGGCGCATTTTGACCAAACGCGCCGTTTTTTTCAAAATCCCAGCTGCTCGCCGATCAGCACGACCTCGCATTTTTCCAGCCCGAGCGGCGGCGCCATATGGATGACAAGCGCGCGGCAGATGCGGTTCGGGCCGCGGCAGTCGTGGCACTTGCCGTCTGCGGCGCAGGGCGTGTTGAAGCCGATCCGTTTGGCGTTCAGCGGCGCGGCGACGTTGCGCGCGCGTTCGACCGCGCTCTCCAGATCAGCGCACAATTTGTTGACGCCGCATACGAAAATACACTGCTTCGGGCCGAACAGCGTGCCCGCGACGCGGTTTCCTGTGCCGTCGATATTGACGATCTCGCCCGATTCGGAAAGTGCGTTGGCCGAGCACAGGTAAACGTCCGGATCCTGCTTGTAATCGCCGGGCGTCGTCCAGTGCCAGTGCGCGGCGGTGCTGTTGGAAAACGCCTCGGGAAAGCCCATGTCGCGCAGCGTGACCGAGCCGCCGAGCGTGACGGTTTTGCCCGTGCATGCGCCGGTCAGATAGGGCAGAGCCTCCTGCGTGGTCGGGAAGTAAGTAAAGTCGAAGCCGCGGTCGGTAAACGCCTTGCAGATCGTGTCGACGTTCAGCAGCCCGCGCTCAAACAGCGGCAGCAGCTCCGTTGGTTCGCGCACCAGCGCGTCCGCGCCCGCGTCCCTCAGCGTTTCCGCCGAACGGAAGCCCCATGCGACGCCGACGGCGGTCAGCCCCGCGTTTTTTGCGGTTTCCATATCGGTTGCGCTGTCTCCGATGTAAAGCGTGGTCGAGGCCTCGCCGCCCAGCTCTCGCAGCAGAGCCAGCGCGCTGGTGGGATCGGGCTTGCGCGGCACGCCCGGCCGTTCGCCGAAGGTCACCTGTACCAGATCGCCGAAATAATGCCGGATCAGGCTCTTGGCGGCAAGGTCGTATTTGTTGGACAGCACGCCGACCGCAATGCCCGCTTTTTTCAGTTCCTTCAGCAGCTTGACGATCCCGTCGTACGGCTGGGTGCGGTTCATCATGCGCTCGCCGTATGCGGTGCGGAATTCGTCAAGGCAGGTGTCGATCATCGCCTCTGTGCGTTTGTTTTCAGGCAGGCAGCGCTCAACCAGCTTGCGCACGCCGTTGCCGACGCGCTCGCGCGTTTGCTCCTCGGTCACGGCGGCAAAGCCGTGCCGCAGCAACGCGGTGTTCACGCTGTCGGTCAGATCGCCCAGCGTGTTGAGCAGCGTGCCGTCCAGATCAAAAATAGCCGTGGTGATTTTCATGCGTCCCTCTATCCTTTTTGTTAACTGCGTTTGTAGGTTTCCGTAATTTCGCCGAGCAGGGCCGAGACGGTCGGGTTAAGCGCCTCCGCCCGCACGCGCCAGCGCCAGTTCTTGCCGCCGATGGTGGCGGGGGTGTTCATCCGCGCGTCCGCGCCGAGCGAGAGCAGGTCCTGCAGCGTCGTCATCGCGATGCGGGCGGGCGAGGCCCAGACGGCCTTGATCGCGCTCCAGCCCATGGCCTCGCTGTGCGAGGTGCGCAGATAGCGGTAGGCAAATTGCTTTTCCCGCTCGCTGCACAGGTCCATGATCTGCTCGCATACGGTCTGCGAATCGTGCGTCGAGGTGTAGACGATAGCGTTCTGCGCATAGTTGTGCGGCAGGTGCTCGTTGTCCTCGTCGGGTGTGAAGCCGAAAATCAGCACCTTCATGCCGGGGAAGCCGCTTTCGGCAAGCAGCTCGCGCACCTCGTCGGTCTGCACGCCAAGGTCCTCGGCGATCAGCGGGATGGGGCCGAGCGCCTTTTCGATGGCCCTGAACAGCTCCATGCCCGGCCCCTTGCGCCAGTGGCCCTTAATGGCGTTTTCCGAGCCGGCCTTGACCTCCCAAAACGCCGCGAAGCCGCGGAAGTGATCGAGCCGGACGACGTCGAACAGCGCCATGTTGCTTTTCATGCGCCAGATCCACCAAGCGTAGCCCTCCGCGCGGTGCGCATCCCAGTCGTAAACCGGATTGCCCCAAAGCTGGCCGGTTTCGGAGTAATAGTCGGGCGGCACGCCGGCCACCAGCTTGGGGCTGCGGTCGGCCTTGAGCTTGAACAGCGTGGGGTGCGTCCAAACGTCCGCCGAGTCGGCGGATACGTAAATCGGGATGTCCCCGATAATCTGCACGCCTTTTTCGCGCGCGTAGGCGCGCAGTGCGGTCCACTGGGCAAAAAAGACGTATTGCAGGAAAATGCGGAAGTCGATCTCGTTCCGCAGCTCGTCCGTCACCTTTTGCAGGGCGGCGGGCACGCGGTCGCGCACGGCTTTGTCCGGCCACATGTAGACCGGCATATCGTGATATTTTTCCTCTTTCAGCGCCATGAACAGCGCGTAGTCGGGCAGCCATTCGGCGTTTTCGGCGGTAAAGGCTGCGATTTTTTCGCGCAGCGCTCCGTCCACGCGGGAATAGGCCTTGCGGAACAGCGGCCAGCGCGTGTCGGCGAGCTGTTCGAAGTCGGCCTCGTCCGGCGAGAACTGCCCGTCGCCCTGACGCACCTCGTCCGCGGTGAGCAGGCCGTCCTCCACCAGCAGGTCGAGGTCGATCAGGTACGGGTTGCCCGCCGCGGCCGAAAAGCACTGGTAGGGCGAATCGCCGAAGCCGGTGTGGCCGAGCGGCAGCACCTGCCAATAGGTTTGGCGCGCGCTCGCAAGGAAATCGACGAAATCATAGGCGGTTTTGCCCATGGTGCCCACGCCGTGCGGCGAGGGCAGTGAGGTGACGTGCGCGAGCACGCCGCTGGTACGTGAAAACATAAACATTCTTCCCCCAAATCAAATCATATGCTATTATACCGTGCCATATGGAAATTTGTCAATTTCGCTTGCCATCCGCACGTGCGGAAGATATAATAAAAAGGCTGTAAAATACCGAGAAAAAGAGAGGTTCGACGCATGAGAATGCGCAAAAAGAAAAATCTGGACGTTCGTTTCGCGGCCTGCGCCGACGTAATGGCGTTTGAACCGGTGGAAAACCGCGGCAAGTGGCGCGCGCTGTTTGCAAACGACCATCCGCTGCATGTTGAGATCGGCTGCGGAAAAGGGCGGTTTGCCATCGGCATGGCCGAGAAGCACCCGGAAATCAACTTTATCGCGGTCGAGCGGGAGGAAGGCGCGCTGATCATGGCGGCCGAGCGCTGCCAGCGGCATCCGCTGCCCAATCTGCGCTTTGTTTCCTTTGACGCGGCCGAGCTGCGCGCCGTGTTCGCTCCCGGCGAGGTCGACCGCATCTACCTCAACTTCTCCGATCCGTGGCCGCCCAACCGCCAGCGCAAGCGCCGCCTGACGTGGCGCGCCTGCCTCGAGGTGTACGACGAAATCCTGACGCAGAAGGGCGACCTCTGCTTTAAAACCGACAACCAGCGGTTTTTCGAGTGGACGCTCGCTGAAATCTGCCAGTTCGGCTGGCTGCTGCAAAATATTTCGCTCGATCTGCACCATTCGGACTTGGAGGGCAACGTGATGACCGAGTACGAGGAGAAATTTTCCGCGGAGGGCGCGCGCATTTACCGGCTGGAAGCCCGGCGGCGCCTGCCCGAGTTCCTGCGCAAGTAAATAGAGCGCGGTAAAGCGGCCGGTAAGGCCGCTTTTTCTTGTTTGTCCGGCGGTTTTGTGCTATACTGGGAGCAGCAAAGGGAGGTGGCCGCATGGTTGGTCTGCTGAACGCCGCCGGCACATATTTGATTTTACTGCCGTTCGTGTCGCTGGGCGCGTGTATTGCCATGCGGATCGGCACGAAAAGAGGGCGTATCGCTTGGGGTGCGGCGTTACTGCTGCTTTATGCCGCGGGCAGGGCGGTGCTGGCGGCCGCGCCGTGGGCGGGTGTGGCGCTCGTGCCGGCGGGCTGGGCCTGCTTATGCCTGCTGCTTGGCGCCGCGCTTGTATGGACGGTGCGGCGGCATCGGAGAAGGGAGCGGGAATGAATTTTACACTGGAAAAATGGAACGCGCGGTTTATCGACGACATAGCGGCCTGCGCGAACAATAAAAAAATCGCGGCCAATCTGCGCGACGTGTTTCCGTATCCGTACACGCGGGCGGACGCGGAGGGCTATGTGGCAATGTGCGCGGCGGACGACGAGAGCCGCCAGATCTGCCGTGCAATCGTGATCGGCGGACGTGCGGTGGGCAGCGTGGGCGTATTCTGCGGTGCGGACGTGTACCGCCGCAGCGCCGAGTTGGGCTATTGGCTCGCGGAGGAGCATTGGGGCGGGGGCGTGATGACAGAGGCCGCAAGGCGGATCTGCACAGCGGCGTTCGAAGCGTTCGACATCGTCCGCATCGAGGCGGAGCCTTTCGCGCACAACGCAGGTTCGCGCCGCGTGCTGGAAAAACTGGGTTTTGTGCTCGAAGGGATTAAAAGACAGAGCGTTTGCAAATACGGTGAAATTTACGACAGCTGCATATACGCGCTGCTCCGCACATAAATTATTCTTGACATATGCCGGAAACGTGGTATCCTATTCATATAATCGGTATATGCCGAAAATTATCGAGGAGGCGCGCACAGTGAAAATCGCAGTGACGTATGAGAACGGCGGCGTGTTCCAGCATTTTGGACACACCGCACAATTTAAGCTATATGAGGTGGCGGACGGGAAAATCACTTCCTCTGAAATCGTCGGCACAGACGGCTCGGGTCATGGGGCGCTGGCCGGCTTTCTAAAAGCGCGCGGCGTGGATACGCTGATCTGCGGCGGTATCGGCGGCGGAGCGCAGGCCGCGCTTGCGGAGGCGGGCATCCGCCTGTTCGGCGGCGTGCAGGGCGGGGCCGACCAAGCGGTGGAAGCGCTCCTGTCCGACGCTTTGCGGTATGATCCGAACGTGAAGTGCAGCCACCACGAGAACCACGGGGAAGGGCACAGCTGCGGCTCGCACGGGCACGCCTGCCACGGCCACGGCTGATGCCGCGGCCGAAAAAGTGCCGCCGCGTATGCGGCCCTCCGGGCTGCAGCGAATTTGCGCCGCGCGGCAGTGGCTGCTGCGGCCAAACCGTGTGCATGGGGCTGGACGAGTATGAAGCCGTGCGCCTGATTGATTTGGAGGGCTTGCAGCAGGAGCAGGCGGCCGCGCAGATGGGCGTGGCGCGCACAACGGTGCAGGCGATTTACAACGCGGCCCGCCGCAAGCTTGCCGACTGTGTGGTTAACGGCAAGACGCTGCGCATCGAAGGCGGAGACGTTGAGGTGTGCCAAACGCGCGCGCATTGTCCGCGAAGCGGCTGCTGCCCGCGCCGGGACTGTCAGAACGGATGAAAAAAACAGCAGGCGCCGTATGAACGGTTCCTGCTGTTTTTTTTGTTTACAGTTTGGTGTAACCGCGCGGCGTGACGATTGCGTCAAGCGGCGTGCCGGCGGCGCAGGCGGGGCAGTCCTTGCCGCGCACGAAATTGTGGTAATGCGGAAAATCCGCGCCCGAGAACAGGCTGACGACCGGCTTGCCGTCCAGCTCGGAGATGTTGGAAAACAGAGCGGAATAACCTGCGACGCGTCCGCCGTAATACTCGACGCACTCGCGCGTCTGGGCAAGCGTCTGGCCGGTCGAAGCGGTGTTGACCAAAACCAGCACGTTGCGGTGCTCGATCATCGGGCGCAGGTTGTCCGCAAACATAAATTGACCGTTGACGTTGTTTTCCGGCTCGACCAAGTAGACTTCGTTACCGGAATTCATGCCGCTGATGCTGGAACCCGAAAGCTCGCGCGCGAGATATGCGCCGATATATTCCGTGCCTTCCAGACACATGATGGTATCCACGCTGACCGAGGCGAAATGGAACGCGATGCTGCGCGCCGCCTCAAGCGACATGGACATGCTGTGCTTGATCTCCGACATGTCAATATAATAATTGATATGGGAATGGTTGGTTGCGAAATGTCCCGGGATCGCGTCGGCATATAGCTTGCTGTTGACGCGGGAAACGATGCGGATCGGCTGCTGCATAGATTGACCACCTTTCTCCAATTCATCTGATATGCTTAGTATACCGCATTTTGGGAAAAAGCACAATAAAAAACCCTGTGCGGACCGGCCGCAAAATCCCTGCGCCCACTGCGGAAAGCGGCGGGCAAAAAGAAAACGGACGCAAACGCGTCCGTTTTGTTTTTTTAAAGAGCAGCCTTGGCCTTTTCAGCCAGCGCGGCGAACGCAACCTTGTCGTTGACGGCGAGGTCAGCGAGCATCTTGCGGTTGAGGTCGATGCCGGCTTTCTTCAGGCCGTTCATGAAGCGGCTGTAATTCATGTCGCAGGACTTGGCGGCTGCCGAAATACGGGTGATCCACAGGCGGCGGAAGTCGCGCTTCTTCTGCTTGCGGCCGATATACGCGTACTTCAGGCTCTTCATAACCGCCTGATTGGCTACCTTGTAGTGGGTGGACTTGGCGCCCCAGTAACCCTTGGCACGCTTTAAAATCTTCTTTCTTCTTTTGCGCGTCATCATTGCGCCCTTAACTCTTGCCATTGTGATTGCCTCCTATATGAAAAGATGTTTTTTACTTATTTGTAGGGAATCAGGCGCTTAACCTGCGCTACATTGGTGGTATCCGCGAAGCCTTCCTTGCGCAGGTGACGCTTGAGCTTCGTGTTCTTGCCATGGCCGTTGAGCAGATGGCGCTTGCCGGCGTGGCCTCTCTTGATCTTGCCGTTCTTGGTGACGGAAAATCTCTTCTTTGCACCGCTGTGCGTTTTGATCTTAGGCATAAGGGTTGCTCCTCTCTGAATTTGCGCATAAAACGCGCTTTTGGTTTACTTTTCCTTGATGGGCGCCAAGAACATAAGCATCTGGCGGCCTTCGAGCTTGGGCTGCTTTTCCACCGTGCTGCATTCGCTGCACATTTCAGCAAAGCGACGGAGCAGATCCTGACCGAGCGACGCATGCGTTACCTGACGGCCGCGGAAGCGGACCGCAACCTTGACCTTGTCGCCTTCCTTGAGGAACTTGCAGGCGTTTTTGACCTTGGTGTTCAGGTCGCCGATGTCGGTGTTGGGGGTCAGGCGGATCTCCTTGAGCTCCACGATCTTCTGGTTCTTGCGCGCCTCTTTTTCACGCTTGGCCTGTTCAAAGCGGTATTTGCCGTAGTTCATGATTTTGCATACCGGGGGTTTGGCCTGCGGGGCGATCTTAACCAGATCCATGCCCTTTTCTGCGGCGATATCCTGCGCCTGCTGGATGGGGACGATGCCGAGCTGTTCGCCGTCGTCGCCGACCAGACGGACTTCCTTATCGCGGATCTCTTCGTTGATTTGATGTTCCATGCTGCTGATTGGTAAGCACCTCCAAACAAAAATGGGTGAAAGACAAAAAGAAAAAGGACCGATCCAAAGCAGACCGTCCTCCCAAACATAAACCGAAAAACCGCGGCTAGCGGCTTTACGCTTATTGACCCGTTCGCTGAAGCGCTGCGGGTGAGGACATTGCCTTCTTCCTTGTTACCTGAATAACTATACCAGAAAGCATGCGCAAAGTCAAGGCTTTATTTCTTTGTTTTTGGCTGGTATGATAGTCGGCGTGGAAGGCATACTATGACAGTGCGCGGCGCCGAATTTTGACTTTACAAACGGAACTTGATTTGCTATGCTTAACATAAGGAGAGGGGCTGCCCCCTCCCAAATTTGAAATACAAAAGGAGGTGCCGGAACGATGAGCGAGGAGTACGGCAACGATTTTGTCACGCTGATCGACGAGGACGGCAACGAGGTCGAGTTTGAACACATCGACACCGTGGAATATCAAGGCACGACCTATCTGGCGTTCATTCCGGCCGAGCTTGCGATCGAGGAGGACGCGGAAGTCGTCATCATGCAGATCGTAGAGGAAAACGGCGAGGAAATGCTGGAAGCGGTCGAGGACGACGCGATCGCGGACGCGGTTTTTGATATTGTAATGGAACACGCGGAGGAAGAGGAGTAATCCGTTTTCCCCGCACCCTGCCCTGTGCGACAGCGGCCCCTTTTTAACCCACATTTTTAGTACGGGATTTCGACAGGTTTTGACATCGAGCAGCAGGCCTCCCGTGTGCACGCGGATGTTGGAAGCGCAGACATGCCAAACAGAAAACCCACCTGCATATTCGTGCAGGTTACTAATCGGGCCGCATCGGCAGGGCGGGGCTTTTATGATGATTTTCCCCCGCGCAAAGCTGCGGCTTTGGCCGGGGCGCCAAGGAAACAGCCTGCTGTAAGCAGGCTGTTTTATTTTTGAAAATGTTACATTTGTGTAACTTTACAGGAATTTTGCTTGTTTTCGCAGCATATTATGTTATACTGAATAACAGAATAAGAAAAAAGGAGGTGCGATAATCCGTATGCGACATATCCGAATCCCGCAGCAGCCCGACACGCCGGACATCGACGATTTCATTTTCGGTGACGAGCATGAGACGCAGAGCGAAAAATAAAAGCGGATTTGTCCACGCTGAGAACGCATCGAAAAAAATGCGTCCGCGTGGTTTTTTTATATTTATTTCCCGGCAATACGGGGATTCCATTCTGAATGTAAAAAGCGTCTCGATCGACAAAAAGGGAAAAACGCCCGCAGCGGCTTGAGCCGCTGCGGGCGCTTTCTTTATTCGGTGGGCAGGGCGGCGCGCAGGCGTTCGAGCGCTGCCTCGAAGCGCGGCTCGCCGCGCAGGGGGGCGTAGGCCTCTTCATTTTCGACGTTGCGCAGCAGCAGGTGGTTCATCGCCGCCAGCTCGCTTTGCGAAAGCGGGCGGCTGGGCGCGCTGGACAGGAAAAACGGGTTGCCGGAGTCGTCGTTCGTCAAGTGCTGCAGGGCGGCGGCGTATTCGTCAAACAGGCCGAGCGCGCGGGGGATATCGCCATCGTCAAGGGCGACCAAGAGCTGCATGTGCAGGGCGTTGCTGTCGTTTATCCCGAATAACGCGTACAGTGCCTGAAACGCGTCCGCCATGCGGTGCGCCATTTCCCTGTCGCCCTTTTTGCGGGCGGTGGCCGTCAGGCTCATCAGCGTCATTCCGGTTTGGAACACGTGCTGCCGGAGCTGCCGGCGGCAGTAGGCATCCGCCTTGTCGTAATCGCCCTTGGCGAGGTACAGGCTGGGATAAAACGATTCCGGGTCGATTTCGCGGTACTGCGGGATCGAATCGAGAATAGCTTCGGCCTCGTCGTATTTTTCCAGCATGGTCAGCGCGGAAACCCGCATGACGCGGGCGGTCGCGACCTCCTCGGGCACGGTCGCCTCCTGCTCGCTCTGCTCGAAGAGCTTTAGCGCGCGGTGCAGCATGTCCTGCATCGACTGCTCGGCCTGCTGCTCGCTCGGGCGGTTTTGCAGGTCGAGCGAAACATAGCGGAAATACAGGTTGGCAATATTGATTTTAAGCGTGGGGCAGGCGGGATAGTCGCGCAGCAGCGCTTCGCAGGCCGCCTGTCCGGCCTCGTAGCCGTCTTTTTCAAAGACGACGCTGACGCGCTTTGTCAGCTCCTGAATCTCCTCGTTCGTGGGCTGGGCGCGGAAGTCGAGCAGCTTGTCGACCGTCAGGCCGAGCGCGCGGGCGAGCGGCGGCAGCAGTGTGATATCGGGATAGCTTGCGCCGGTTTCACATAGTTAAAGATATTGGTATCATTCAATCAATTTTGCCGATAAAGCGGTAG
>JAUNGZ010000012.1 GCA_030524205.1 Eubacteriales bacterium | reverse complement strand
CCGGGAGCTGCTCTTCAGGCGCGGCGGCCGTATCCTCTGCGGGGATTTCCGGCGTTACCAGCATTGCGTCGTCAACCGGAAGCTCCGACGGAGCAGCGGGCGCGTCCGCCTGCTCCAGCGTTTCGGAAACGGCAATTTCCGCGGCTTCCGTCTGCTCCGAGAGCACCGGCGCCTGCATCTGCAGTTCGGCCTGCGGCGCGGATTCTTCCGCTGCGAACGAGAAAACGGTGCAAATTAAAGCAACCGCAAAAAACATCGTAACCTTTTTCATCTGGAACTGCTCCCTTCAAATAAAAACCCAATTGATCGGCGATCGAATCGGTTCATCTCCTCTTGATGTCTCAATTCTACGGCAGGGCAGTTACTTTTTGGTGACATCTGCACGGCTTCCGGAAAATATGTATCCTTTTTTTTCGAATCACTTTTACTTCCCATCGACTCATATAGGCAGCGGCATATGCGGCCCCTGCCGGCTGGATAAAAAACCGCGGCCGGCCCTTGGGCCGGTCGCGGTAATCTTGCGGAGCCGCCGCGCGGCCCCTGCCGGGCGGCGCCCGCAGCACGGCGCATTCGCTTTCCGGCCGCGGAGCCTATCAAACGAACCTTGACAGCGCGCTCTGCATATGCTAACATTGCAGATATCTCTTTGCACTGCATCGCGCCTCTGTGCGCATATCATAGCGGTACAAACTGAGCAGGCGATGGGCCTTGTGTTGCAGGCCCATGGGCCGGGCCTTTTCAGGCAGCGGATGTTTTACATCCGCGGGACAGTACGTGTGTCCCGCGGGTGTTTTTTTATTTTCAGCCCGGGGCACACACCGGAATGAAGTGCCATAGAGCTATCTCACCATATTGGAGGTAACGATTATGGAACAGCGTACCAGCGAACAGGTGGCAATGCGTGTATCTCTGATCACCATTGTTGAAAATATACTGCTAAGCGTCTTCAAGCTGGCGGCCGGGCTGCTCGCCCATTCGGGCGCCATGGTTTCAGACGCCGTCCACTCGGCATCCGACGTAATGACTACGTTCGTCGTTATGGCGGGCGTAAAACTGGCGAACAAAGCATCCGATAAGGAGCACCCCTACGGCCATGAGCGTCTGGAATGTGTCGCGGCGATCATTCTGTCCGTATTTTTAGGCCTTACCGGCCTCGGCATAGGCTGGGCGGGAATCGGGAATATCCGGGCGGGCGGCGCCGCCCTGCCCGCGCCCGGCGGTCTGGCGCTTGCCGCCGCCATCATTTCCATCCTTGTGAAGGAAGCCATGTATTGGTATACGCGCGGCGCCGCTAAGAAAACAGGCTCCGGCGCGCTCATGGCCGACGCGTGGCATCACCGCTCCGACGCGCTTTCCTCCATCGGAAGCTTCATCGGCATATTGGGCGCGCGCATGGGCCTGCCCATCCTTGACCCCATTGCCAGCGTGGTGATCTGCCTGTTTATCATCAAGGCGTCGGTAGACATTTTCCGAGACGCCATTTCCAAGATGACCGACCGCTCCTGCGACGACGCAACCCTGCAAGCGCTGCGCGACACGGTGCTCGCTAACAAGCAGGTATTGCGGATCGACCGCTTGAGCACCCGCTTGTTCGGGGATAAATTCTATGTGGAATTGGAAATCGCGACCGACGCGAGCTTACCGCTCTCGCAGGCCCACGATATTGCCGAGCAGGTCCATGATGCGGTGGAGCGGAATTTCACCAAGGTAAAACACTGCATGATTCATGTGAATCCTGCTGAAACGCATCCATAGAGCCGTAAACGGCTGACCGGCGGCGCATATGGCATGACGCGGCGCGGCGGACGGCGCCTTCCGCCCGGAAAGGGGCTGCGCCAGCGCCGAAATTGCGGCGTTCCTTTATCGCGTCTCCGGCAAATCAACCGCAGCAAACAAAAAGAAGAAGCAGGGCCGCAGCCCTGCTTCTTCTTTTTTTATTTCCCAAGGGGGCGCTCACAAATTCCGGCAGATATTGAACACGCAGACCGTCAGCACGACCAGCTGCACGCAGTTGAACGCCTTTTCCACTGTCTTTTCGGGCAGCTGCTTGTTCAGCTTTGCGCCCAGCCAACCGCCCGCGACCGCGCCGATGATCATAACGGGCAGCATGGTCAGATTGAACGGGGCGAAGCCTGTCGCCAGCGCGACGCTGGCAAGCTTGGAAATCTGCGCGAACAGGATGGTAATGATCGAGCAGACGGTCGCCGTTTTGGTGTCCATCGAAAAAACGAAGATCAGCAGCGCCACGTTGATCGGCCCGCCGCCGATGCCGAGAAAGGACGAAAAAAAACCGAGCAGCACGCCCGCGAGCACGGACAGCAAGAACCCGCCCCGGTGCAGCGTAGGCAGCTTGTCTTTTTTGAGCATATAAAGAAAAACCGCCGCGATCAGCAGGCCGAGGCAGATGTTCTGCGTCATGACGACCGCGCGGTTGTCGCCCAGCGCAGCGATGACAGCCTTTAAGATGCGCTCGCCCCCCGTGCCGCCGACCACCGAGCCGACGGCCAGCGGCAGCGCGGTTTTCACCGGGATAGGCGTTTTTTGACGGAGCTGCTTGGCGATGGACACGATCGCCATTGCAAACACGGTAACGGAGGATAAAATGCCGATTGTTGCTGCGTCGTAACCGCCCAGCAGATCAAGCGCGGGTTTGATAATGACCCCGCCCCCCATGCCGGTCAGCGAGCCGACCGTCGTCGCACAGATCGCAATGAGGAAATACAGCAGCACGCGCATCCGTCCCTTCCGCCCGCCCCGCGGGCGGCGCTTTTTCTTTATTTTATATCGGGAAGCAGCTGGCAAACTATCGCTGAATTGTGTTTTTTTATCAATATTTTGTTTTTTCCACAGGGGAATTTATTCAAGTTGCATTCATTTGGCGGGAATGTTAGAATGAAAAAAACGAACATTGAGAAAATTTCCGCACTATGAGAAAGGACACGGACATGAGGCTGCGCGGCAACCGGGAGCGGAAAAAACCGCCGAAGATGAACATGCTGATCTTTCGGCGCGTTTTTGTATACAATATCATCATTTTGCTGGGCGCGCTGTGTCTGGTGCTGATTATGACCTTCCGCTTTGTGCTGGAGGAACGCGGCAGCGCGCGCGTCGACCTGCTCCAGCAGATCAGTGAGATCAACACGACCAACCGCAGCACAATGATCCGTGTGATGGGGCACCTGTACGACAAGCTCGAGCCTTACTTCGCATCCGCTGACGCGCCCGACGCGGACGAGGTGGACGCGCTGCTGGGCGAGGTGCAGGAGCAGGCCGCGGCCTTCGGCTGCGACTACACGATCGACGTGGTGCTCAACGACAAGACGGTTTACTCCTCCTACGAGCACTCGGACGCATGGCTGAAAAGCATGATGCAGTCCTACTGGTACATCAAGCACTTCAGCGGCGAGAGCGTGACCTCCTGGAACCTGCGCGTGCAGGACGCGCAGAACTTGGACAGCTACAGCCTGTGCTACGCGCACACGCTGTACGACGGACAGGGCAAGCCGATCGGCGTTATCCTGCTGGGCGCGTCGCCCTCTTCGCTGTTCCGCAGCTATCAGAAAATGTCGGCTGCGGACAGCACGATCTACATTTTGGATGAAAACGGCATCGTCATCAGCCATTCCAACCCCAGCATGATCGGCGTGTGGCTGTATACGACCGAAGCGTTTTCACAGCAGTACGCGCTCGATTCGTACACGCTGACGCAGAAGGCCGGGCGCGAATTGATGGTGTCCAATTACCGCGACCCGGACAGCGGCTGGATTTTTGTCGAGGAGCAGCCGCTCGGCGATTTCTTCCTGTCCTACGGCAAAATCAGCCTGCTGACGCTGCTGATCGTCATGCTGGCCTTCCTGCTTTCGATTTTGCAGAGCTATTGGTCGATCCGGCGTATCTCACGTCCGCTGATCGGATGCGCGCGGCACATGGCGCTGATCCGGAACGATCATTTCCCGCCGATGACCGTGAAGCGGCAGTACCGCGAGGTCGAGGTGCTCAGCGAGGGCTATAACGCCATGCTGACGCGCATCCGCAACCTGATCGCCAGCATCAAGGCCGAGGAGGACGAGAAGCGGCGCATCGAATTCGCCTTTTTACAGGCGCAGATCAACCCGCATTTCCTGCGCAACACGCTGATGAGCGTAAAAGGGCTGGTGGTAACCGGCAACAGCTCGCGCGCGCTTGAAACGCTCAGCGCGTTTATGGACATGCTGAACATCCCGATCAAGGCCGACCTGTACGGCCACAGCCTGCACGATGAGATCGAATATGTGCGCCGCTACGTCACCTTGATGGAATGCCGCTACGGGCGCGAGTTCCACTGCGCGGTGTTCGTCGAGGACGGGCTGGAGCGCTTTATGATCCCGCCGCTGATTTTGCAGCCGCTGGTCGAAAACGCGATTTTCCATGGCCTGACCGCGCGGGACGAGGACGACGGCGCGATCGTCATCACCGCCTGCCGCTGCGCGGGCAGCATTGTTTTATCGGTGGAGGACAACGGCGGCGGCATGCCGCCCGGTCAGCTGCAGCGCATTTGGGACCCCGAGGAGGGACACAAGCGGTCGATCAACAGCATCGGCTTAAAAAACGTGCTCAGCCGCGTCAAGTATGTGTTCGGCGAGCGCTCCCATATCGACGTCGAGAGTGAGGAAGGACGGGGCACGACCGTCCGCATCGTGATTGTGCAGGAGGAAAATGCAAATGAAAATCCTGATTGTTGACGACGAAGCGCCGATCAAGGACTATATCGCGCACTGTATCCGCCAATCGGGCGCGGACTGTGAAATCGTGGGCAGCGCCCCGTCGGGCGCCGCGGCCCTGCGGCTGCTGGAGCAGCAGGCGGTCGATCTGGTGCTGACCGACATCACCATGCCGCGCATGGACGGCCTCGAGCTGCTCGAGCAGATCCACGCGCGCTGGCCGCAGATCGACGTCGTCATGCTGACCTGCCACGACGATTTTTCCTTCGCCCGCAGCGCCATGCAGCAAGGCGCCGCCGATTATATCCTGAAAAGCGAGATCGAGCCGGACACCATGCGCGCGCTGCTCGAACGGGTGGCGGAAAAACGCCTGCGCGAGCATCCCGAGCAGATCGTGACGCGGCGGCTGTCGTTCGGGCGGTATCTGGCCGGCGTGCTGGCCGACCCGTCGGTCGACCTGCTCGACCGCGAGGAGGTGCGGACGTATCTGCTGGGCTATGAGCTGGGCGATTATTTTGTCTGCGTGTTCCGCTATAACAAGGCGGTGCTGGACGAATTGGCGCTGGCGCGCTTCCCGTGGATCAGACGGCAGTGGACGCTGCCGCTGGACGACGGCGGCATTTTCGTGCTCGCCGATCTGGCGCGCGGCATGGGCAGCGGGGAGCAGCAGCGCTATTTGGCCGAATTTGCCGCCCGCCTGAGCGTTTGGGACGAGCAGATCGGCATGAGCGCGGTCTATCACGACGTGGCGGCGCTCAAGCGCGCGGCTGCCGACGCGCGGCGCGACCTGTCCCGCAGCTTTTACCGCGGCGCGGGTGAGCGCTCAAACAGCGCGTATGACAGCGAAACGGCCCCCGAGCAGCTTTTCGTGTTCCGCAACAACGCCATCACCGCGCTGATCGGACGGGACTGGGCCGGCTTCCGCGAGCAAATGGACGCGCTGTTCGATTTTGCGCGCGAACGGCAGGTGCCCGCCGAGCGGCTCAAAAGGCTTTTATGCTTCATCGTCGAGATGGCCGCCGATACCGAGCAGCAGTCCACCGTGCTGCTGGCGCAGGTGGCCGACGCGGCGCATCTGGAGCAGCTGCGCGGCCTGTTCGAGGCCTTCACAGAGGTTTTGGAGCAGAGCGGGCGGCAATACTCGGAAAACATTGAATCGGCGCTCGCCTACATCCGGCGGCATTTCCGCGCGGGCATCACCTTGCAGGACGCGGCCGGCGCGGCTTTTCTCAACACCGAGTATTTCAGCCGCCGGTTCAAAAAGGAGGTCGGCGTCAACTTCTCCGAATATCTGCTCACCCTGCGCATGCAGGAGGCGCAGCGCCTGCTGCGCACGACCACGCTGCGCGTCAGCGAGATCGCCGAGCAGGTCGGCATACCAAACGTCAGCTATTTCACCTCGGTATACAAAAAGCAGTTTAGCTGCACACCGGCGGAAAGCCGGAAACGATAAGCGGCGGCGGCATGAACATATTGTGCAATATGTCCATGCCGCACTTTTTATTTTTGGATAAATCCGCGAAAGTGCCCAAACAGAAGTCAACAAGACGAAAAAACAGGTCAAGAATTGAGCGGGCGCAATCCGGAAAAAGCCTGCATAATGACAGTGTTGAAAGCTCTGGCGCGGCGGTATGGATCGCAGCCGGCAGACAGAAGCGTCCCCATAAGAGAAAGAGAGGTAGTACAGATGAAAAAGAATACCATGAAGCGGTTGCTCGGCGCAATGCTGGCCTCGGCGATGCTGGCCGGCGTACTGTCCGGCTGCGGCGGCGGCGGAAACGACGCGCAGCAGGGCGGCGGCGCGGCGGCCGGAGCGGACGAACCGAGCGGCAAGCCGCTGGTTGTCGGCGTACAGTCGTCCATCATCTCGGTGCCGACGGTTTACGCCAAGGAAAAGGGCTACTTTGACGACCTTGGGCTCGACGTAGAGCTGGTCATCTTCCCGAACGGCTCGCCGGAAAACGAGGGCCTTGCGGCCGAGCAGCTCGATATCGCGTCCAACGGCCTCGCGTCTGTGTTCTCGATGGCGTCCGGCCTGTGCGCATGGGTCGGCGAAACCGACACCATCGGCGACAGCACCTGGATCTTCGCCCGTCCGGACAATCCGGTATTCGAGCACAAGGGCGAGATCGACGGCCTGCCCGATATGTACGGCAGCGCGGACACGCTCAAGGGCCAGCAGATCCTCGGGCCGACGAGCACCATCCAGCAGCACATGGCCGCGGCGTACATGAACCGGTTCGGCTTGACCGCGGGCAAGGATTATGAATTCTTGAACATGGATAACTCGGCCGCTTCGCAGGCGTTTCTCGCGGGCGAGGGCGACATGATCGGCGTATCCGACTTCTCCTTTGTCGAGCAGATGGAAAAAGCGGGCATGAAGCGGGTCGCCAGCTATCAGGAAGCGACCGGCGGCGAGTTCCTCAACGGCATTCTGGCGCGTTACGACGTGCTCAAGGAGCGCCGCGCGGACGTCGTCCTGTTCCTCAAGGGCATGTACAAGGCGTCCGAGGAGCTGCAAAACGACCCCGCCGCGCGCAAGGAGTTTGCCTACAAGTTCTATAACGACAACGGCAAGACCACCTCGGAAGCGGCCCTCGATCAGGAAATCGCGTCCCGCACCTACGTCACGCCCGAATACATGAAGGCGGATGATTACGTGATGGGCTACGGCATGGTCGGCACGGGCGAGTTCTTCGCCTCGATCGGCACGATAGAGCAGTCGCAGGTCGACAATGTCAAGACGGCGATCGACGGCAGCCTGATCAAGGACGCGCTGGGTCTGGAAGTAAAGACCGCAGGCTGATAGAACTGAAATTGCCCCGGGCTTGCGGAAAGAAGGGGGCCCATGTGAAATGGGTCCCCTTTTCCATCCCGGCAGGCGGTTTGGAACGGAGGGAATCCATGAAAACCAAGAAAAAATTCAACAAATACATGCTGGTCAGCATTGTATCCGTCGCGGTCGGCATCTTTATCTGGTGGCTGGTGACCGCAGGGCTGGGGCTGGTCAAGTCGAATATCCTGCCCGCGCCCGACACCATCGTGCGCACCTTCATCAAAAAGCTGTACGACCCCAATCCGGAGGGCGGCACGCTGTTCGTCCACCTGCTGTCCAGCCTGCGGGTCGCGCTTTCGGGCTACGGCCTCGGCGTCGTGCTGGGCATCCCACTCGGCATTATCATGGCGTGGTATCCGCGCATCGAAATGACCGTGCGCCCGGTGTTCGATCTGGTGCGCACCGTGCCCGGCGTCGCATGGATTCCGGTTATGGTGTCGCTGGCCGGCATCGGCCTGCTGAGCAAGGCGCTGGTCATCTTCATCTCCGCGATGGTCGCAACCGTTATCAACAGCTATTCGGGCATCAAGCAGACCAAGGAGGTGCACCTGTGGGTCGGCCAGACCTTCGGCGCGTCCAACTGGGAGCTGCTGACCCAAATCGCCATCCCCTCTGCCCTGCCCATGATTATGACCGGCTGCAAGATCGCGCTCGGTCAGGCGTGGACGACGCTGGTCGCGGCCGAGCTGCTCGCGTCCACCAAGGGCATCGGCTACATGATCCAGCAGGCGCGCGGCATTTACCGGCTGGATATCGTCATCGTCGGCATGATCGTCATCGGCTTGACGGGCGCGGCGCTGACCGGCATCATCTCGCTGATCGAAAAGCGCGTGCTGAAGGGAGGCAAATACTGATATGGCGACATTTTGGAATAAAAACGGGCGCAAGTTTGCTTACGGCGCGTGCGGCCTGCTGCTGTTCGGCCTGATTTGGTTTTTGGCGACGAACGGCACCGAGCTTGGCAAGATCCTGCCCGACCCGGTTACCGTGCTGCGCAAATTCTTCGTCTCCTTCGCCGAGCCGATCGGCACCAAAACGATGGTTTTCCACATCCTGACCAGCCTGCGCCGTATGCTGCTGCCCTATCTGGTGGCGTGCGCGGCGGGCATCCTGCTGGGCGTTGTGATGGGCTGGTACAAGCCGCTGGAAGCGATTGTAAAGCCCTATATCGAGCTGATCCGCCCCATCCCGCCGATCGCATGGATCCCCCTGTCGATCGCGTGGTTCGGCTTTGCCGAAATGTCCAAGTACTTCCTGATTTTCCTCGCCTGCTTCCCGACCATCACGATCAACACCTATTCGGGCGTGCGCTCGGTCGACGAGACCATCGTGCGCGCGGCCAAGATGCTGGGCGCGCGGGACAGCCAGCTGTTCACCACCATCGTCATGCCGTCCACCGTGCCGTATATCTTTGCCGGCCTGCAGGTGGCGATCGGCAGCAGCTGGGCGACCATCGTCGCGGCGGAAATGATCCGGTCGAGCGAGGGCGTGGGCTGGCTGATCATCAGCGGTCAGGAAACCAGCAATATGCCGCAGGTGCTCGTCGGCATCGTGGCCATCGCGCTGACCGGTCTGGTGCTCGTGTCGTTCATGCGGCTGCTGGAAACCAAGCTCTGCGCGTGGAATGAGAGGGGACAGTAAATGGAACAGAAAATCTTGATCAACTGCGATCACGTATCCAAAACGTTCGACACGCCCGAGGGCGTGTGCAGCGTAATCGAGGACTTGGATATCAAGGTGCGCGAAAACGAGTTCCTTGTGCTGTTCGGCCCGGGCCAGTGCGGCAAATCGACGATTCTGAACACCATCGCCGGCTTTGAGCCGGTGACCGGGGGCGAGATCACGGTAAACGGCGACAAGGTGACCAAGCCCGGCCCCGAGCGCGGCATGGTGTTCCAGACGACGGCGCTGTTTCCGTGGCTGAAGGTGATGGGCAACGTCGAATACGGTCCGCGCATGCGCGGCGTGCCCAAAAAGGAACGGCGCGAGCGCGCGCAGCGGTACATTGAGCTGGTCGGCCTGCAGGGCTTTGAAAATTCCTATCCGATCAAGCTGTCGGGCGGCATGAAGCAGCGCGTGGGCATCGCGCGCGCCTACTGCAACGAACCGCTCGTCATGCTGATGGACGAACCCTTCGGCCATCTGGACGCGCAGACCCGCTACCTGATGCAGGAGGAGCTGACCCGCATCTGGCAGCAGGAAAAGCGCACGGTCATCTTCGTGACCAACAACATCGAGGAAGCCGTTTATCTGGCCGACCGCATTCTGGTGCTGCGCAACTGCCCGACCAGCGTAAAGGCCGAATACGAAATCAATCTGCCGCGCCCGCGCAGCTACACCGATCCGGAGTTCCTGCGCCTGCGGCGCGAGATCAACGACGTGGTCGACCACACTTTGTAAGGAGGGAGCGGACGAAATGCAAGAGAAAAAACAAGCCAAGGTGCAGGTGCAGAACCTGACCAAAAAATTCGGCGACCTCCTTGTGCTGGACAACCTGAATTTCGAGGTGCAGGAGGGCGAGTTCCTGTGCATCGTCGGCCCGACGGGCTGCGGCAAGACCACCTTTCTGAACACGCTGACCAAGCTGTACGTGCCGACCGCGGGCGAAATTTTGGTAAACGGCATTCCGGTCGACCCCAAAAAGCAGAACATCTCCTACATCTTTCAGGAATACTCGGCCTACCCGTGGCTGACGGTCAAGGAAAACGTCATGTGGGGCCTCAAAATCAAAAAGGTGCCGCTGAAGGAAGCCGAGGAAAGCGCGATGGAGATGCTCGACATCGTCGGCCTGACCAAGTTTCAGGACTACTACCCGGGGCAGATTTCGGTTTCCATGCTGCAGCGCGTGGTAATCGCGCGCGCGTTCGCCACAAGGCCCGAGCTGCTGCTGATGGACGAACCGTACGGCCAGCTCGACATCGACCTGCGCTTCCGTCTGGAGGACGAGCTGCTCAAGCTGTGGGAGCGCACCAAAACGACCGTTCTGTTCATCACGCACAACATCGAGGAGGCCGTTTACCTCGGCCAGAACATCATGGTGCTGACCAACAAGCCGACCTCGATCAAAACCGTCATTCAAAACCCGCTGCCGCTGCCGCGCGACGTGATGGCGCAGGACTTCGTCGAGCTGCGCGAGCATGTGACCGAGCTGATCAAGTGGTGGTAACAAAGGAGGAAACCGCGTGAAAACCGTATTTATTCTGTGCGACACGCTCAACCGGCGGATGCTGTCCGCCTACGGCGGGAGCGACCCGGCCATCACGCCCAACATCGACCGGCTGGCGCGCCGCTCGGTCGTGTTCGACAGCCATTGGTGCGGCTCCGCGCCCTGCATGCCCGCCCGCCGCGATATTATGACCGGCCGGCTCAATTTTCTGGAAAAGCCGTGGGGCGCGATGGAGCCGTTCGACCAGTCGCTGCAATGCATCTTGTCGGGCGAAAAGAACGTCCATACGCACATGTTTGCCGATCACGCCCATTACCTCATCCCGGGCGGCGAAAACTACACGCGGGGCTTTACCGCCTGGGAGGTCAACCGCGGGCAGGAGGGCGACCCCGTGTGGACGCGGCCGTGCGGCAGCGGCGTCCGCCCGGACACGCCGCCCGCGGGCTTTAAGGGCACCTGGTCGGAGGCCGAGCGCGAGAACCGCTCGCACTTCCGCAGCGAATACGACTACCCGAGCGTCAAGACCATGTGGCACGCCGCCGAATGGCTGGAGGACAACCACGACGCGGACAATTTCTTCCTCTGGGTCGAGGCGTTCGACCCGCACGAGCCGTACGACTGCCCGAAATACTATCTCGACCTGTACGAGCGGGAGGGCGACTACGACGGGTCGGACTACACCCATCCTTCCTACGCGCCCAACGAATTTACGCCCGAGGAGACCGCGCACCTGCGCCGCCGCTGCAAGGCGCTCACCACGATGACCGACCGCCATCTGGGCGAAATCCTCGACGTGCTGGACAAATACGGCATGTGGGAGGACACGATGGTCATTCTGACCACCGACCACGGCTTCCATCTGGGCGAGCACGGCTATATGGCCAAAAACTACATGGCGCCCTATAACGAGGTGTTCCACATTCCGCTTTTGGCGGCGGCGCCCGGGGTAAAGCCCGGCCGGTGCGGCGCGGTGACGCAGAACATCGACGTGCTGCCGACCGTGCTGGAATACTTCGGCGTTTCCGAGGAGGTTTTGCAGTATCCCATCCACGGCCGCAGCCTGCTGCCGCTGATGCGCGGCGAGACGGAAAAAGTGCGCGACGCGGCGATTTACGGCTATTTCGGCAAGCAGGTTGCGTGGACGGACGGCAGATACACCTACTTCCGCGCGGCAAAGGACGAAAAAAACCAGCCGCTTTACGTCTACACCGCCATGCCGACCGTTTTGCGGCAGGTGTACGGCGCGGACGACGGGCTGAACACGGCGGATTACGGCAGAATTGAAATGGGCCGCTTCCTGCCGTGGACAAACTATCCGGTCTACCGTTTTCCCGCGGACATCCTCCACTGGGGCAACGCGTCGCAGGAATTTGTCGGCCGGTCGCCGTATAACGAGGAGACGCTTTTGTTCGACCTAGAAGCCGATTACACGCAGGAGCATCCGGTTAACGACGCGGCGCTCGAGGCGGAGATCGTCCAAAAGCTGCGCTTGGCGCTCAAGGCTCACGACGCCCTGCCCGAGCAGTACGAACGATTGGGGCTGTGACCGCCATGCCGAAAAACATCCTGCTGCTGATGACCGACCAGCAGCGCGCCGATTACGTCGGCTACGCGCCGGGCGGCAAGGCGGTCATGCCGAACCTTGACCGCCTCGCGCGCGAGGGCGGCTGGTTTTCCTGCTGCCAGACGACCAATCCCATCTGCACGCCCGCGCGCACCTCGCTGATCACCGGACGGTATTCCCGCCAGATCGGCACGCTGACCATGTCGGGCGACCTGTTCCCGCAGATCCCGACCATGATGCAGGCGCTGCAAAGGGCGGGCTACGTCACCTACGGCGTCGGCAAATTCCACTATACGCAGACGCATCCGTGGAACACGCCGCGGGGCATGGGCATGCCGCTGTACGAAATGCGCGGGCAAATGAAGGCGTACGGCTACGATTTCGTCTGGGAAACGAGCGGCAAGCAGCAGCTCGACAAGTGCTATGACCACTACGCCAAGTATCTGGACGACAAGGGCCTGCTCGAGCAGGTGCGCGATTTTATGTCCGCCTGCGGCGGCGCGAACGGCGACACGGCCGACCACAACTACGACAAGGCGCTGCCTTGGGCGTTTGACGAGGACGATTACGTGGACGTGGTGACCGGCCGCGTCGCGGCCGAGCGGCTGCGCGCGCACGATAAATCCCAGCCCTTTTTCATGAAAGCGTCGTTCTGCGGGCCGCACAAGCCCTACGAAGCGCCGCAGCGGTATCTGGAGCAGTTCCCGATGGAGCGGGCGGACGATTTCCTGCTGCCCGACGGGCAGGCGCTGACGGACGAGCAGAAGGAAGCCCTGTGGCGGCAGCGCCGGTCGGCCAAGGCCATGCTGCGGCTGATCGACGACCAGATCGGTCTGCTGCTCGGCATTTTGGAGGAACGCGGCATGCTGGACGACACGCTGGTGCTGTTCACCTCTGACCACGGCGACATGCTGGGCGACCATTATATGCTGCAAAAGGGCGTGCCGTGGCGGCAGGCGCTGAACGTGCCGCTGTGCATCCGCCTGCCGGGCGCCGCGCCGATGGGCGAAAACGCCTCTCCGGTCGAGCTCAGCGACCTCGCGGCGACCGCGCTCGATTGGGCGGGGCTGGATCCGCACAAGGCGCTCAGCCGCGCGTGGCCGGCGTACAACGATATCATCCCCAGCCGTTCGCTGCTGCCCCTCCTGCGCGGGCAGGCGGAGCGGGTGCGCGATTTTGCGTTTTCGGAGAGCGACTTCACCGAGGAGCGCGTGCCCGGCGTGCCGCCCGAGGAGGTTATGCGCCACCGCGGCGGACACGGGCGCTCGAACGCATGGCAGTGCATCACGACCGAGACGGGCAAATACATTAAATATCTGGGCTACCGGCTGGGCGAAGCGCCCGCCGAGGAGTTCTACGACCTTTCCGCCGACCCGGACGAGACGGTAAACCGCATCTCCGACCCCGCGTACCGCGCGGCGGCGGACGAGGCGCGGCGGCGGCTCGCCTACATGACCGACCACTTCCCGCCCGCGCAGAAAACATGGGCGGAGGGGTTCCTGCCCCGATAAAGCAAGCCTATTTCTTCTTCTCTTCTTTTATAAACAGGGCAAGGCCCCGCCGATTTGGAAATCAAACCGGCGGGGCCTTGTCCTTGAACGCGCCTGCGGCGGCCGCGTCAATGCGGCGCGGCGTCCGCGCGGCGGCGCGCCGCCAGCCGAGCGGCGTCCATAAACTGCGTCTCCCGCGCGGAGAAAAAGGCGCGGACGGCCTCGCAGTAAAAGTTCAGCGGCGCGTCCCCGTTTTGCTGGGGCACGCGGTCGCGGCGGCAGCCGTTGCGGCACAGCGCGCCCCAGCGGCACGCGCGGCACTGCGCGGGCACGGGATGGGACGCTTCCAGAAACCGCTTCGCCGTATCGCAGGCGGCAAGCTCTGCGAGCGGCCGCTCGCCCAAGGCGCCCAGCCGCCACTGATCGTACACATAGAAATCGCAGGGGTACACGCCGCCGTCCCCCTCGACGACAAACTGGATGCTGCACCGGCCGCACATATTGCACGCTTCGGGCGGCTGCCCGAGCGCAAGCAGCAGCCAGTTGTCCAGATGGCGGATGCTGACATAGTCACCGCGCACGAAGTCGGCATACCACAGATCGAAAATGCGGATCAAAAAATCGCCGTACGCGCGCACCGAAAGGTGGTACGGCTCGCTGCCGCGCTCCTGCTCGAGCGGCTCGAGACAGGGGATGAACTGCAAATACCGGAAGCCCTGCCTGCGGTAGAACCGGTAAATCTTTTCAATCGACTTGGCGTTTCCGCCGGTGACGACGCACAGCACGTTGTACTCGACCCCAAAGCGGTCGAACAGGCGCGCGGCGCGCATGACGCGGCTCCACGTGCCCTTGCCGTCCGCGTCCACGCGGTTGCGGTCGTGCAGCTCGGCCGGCCCGTCGAGCGACAGGCCGACGAGGAAGTGCTCGTCGTGCAGAAAGCGCGCCCACTCCTCGTCGATCGCAAGGCCGTTGGTTTGCAGCGCGTTGGATACGGCAAGCCCGTCCCGCGCGTACTTTTTTTGCAGCGCGACCGCTTTTTTGTAAAACGGCAGGCCGGCCAGCGTCGGCTCGCCGCCCTGAAAGGCGAAGGAGCACAGCCCGTCGGCATACTCCATGCCGCTGCGGATCAGCCGTTCGAGCATCTCATCGGACAGCATCCCCTCGAACGCGGTTTCCCGCGCCTCGGCGATGGCGTGGTAAAAGCAGTACCGGCAGCGCATGTTGCACGCGGACGAGGCCGGTTTGGTCAGCAGATTGACAGGCGGCATATCGCGCCCTCCCTTCAAGGCTCTGCTTCTATTATAAAGGCAAACCGCCGATAGGGCAAGGCGTATCGCGCCGGGCAAGCGGGACGGCAAATATGCCTGGACACACGCGCCTATTTATGCTAAAATAGAGGAAAGATACTCTCAGCCGCCGCATAATACCCCGGGACTTTTTCCTCCTATTTGGTATGCTGCCGGCCGGTTATATACAGGAGGTTGCCCGATGCCCACTTTTGTGGATTTATTTGCAGGCGCCGGCGGGTTCAGCGAAGGCTTCCTGCAGGCGGAAGAAAACGGCAGGACCTATGATTTCCTGCTTGCAAGCGACATCAACCCCACGTGCGAGGTCACGCACAGAATGCGCTACAACCATCAGCTGGGGCTGCACACGGCGTTTCTCACCAAGGATATCACCGCGCCCGATTTTATCGAGGACGTGCGCGCCAAAATCGAAGCGGCCTTCGGAGCCGTCAGCGTGGACGTGCTGACCGGCGGACCGCCGTGCCAGTCCTTCAGCCTTGCGGGCGAGCGCCGGAAAAACGATAAAAAGGACGACCTGTTTTCCTACTACCTCGGCGTGATCGAAGCGCTCCGCCCCAAATATTTCGTGATGGAAAACGTCGCGGGCATACTGACCAAGGAGCACGGCAAGATAAAAGAGCGCATCCTGCGCGGCATCCGGAACATCGTCGATTACGACGCGCTGCGCGAATTTGTCGAGCTGTGCCAAAGCGACCGCCCCGACAGGCGGGTTTCCGACCCGCAGCACCGGCAGACGCTCGAGCTTTGCTTAAAGGTGCTGGGCGTCCATCTCGCGCAGCATGAGCTGGAGGCGCGGCGGCGGGCGGACTACGCGGCCGTCGCCGCCGGGGTCGGCCGGCTCGCCCTCAGCGAAACCCAGCGGCGGTTCGCCGAAAAAGCGCTGCTGGACAGCAAAAACGAGCTGGAAAACCCCAAGCTGGATCAATTCTGCCGGGAATTATCCGCTTTGTTTGTCGACGCGTACCGCAACAACAAGGAAACGCCCGAGGACGAACGCAATGTGATCCGGCAGGCGCTGCTGCTCCTTTCGCACCGGACCGATCTGACGCATATCGGCGCAAGGGTAAAGCATGAAATCAACGCCGCCCAGCTGAACCGCAGCGTTTACAAAAAGCAGTTTGACCGCGCCGCGGAATATTGCAGCGTTTCGGGCGTCATCGCCCTCGCGGTCAGGCAGTGCGCGCGCCTGATCGACCGCTCGACGAGCGAACGCGCGATACAGGCGACGCGGACGGTCAAGCTGGCGCTTGAAATCCTGTCCGAAGGCGCGTTTGCCACGATGCAGCGCATGCTCGAAATCATCCGCGGCGCAGGCGGCGCCGACCCGGCCTATGAGCAGATCGCCGGCCGGGCCGCGCTGTACCGGATCGACGCGCCGATCACCCTGCTCGCCTCCGATTACGGCGTGCCGCAGAACCGGGTGCGCGTGGTCTTTATCGGCTGCCGGAACGACCAGCGGCCGGTCACCGAAATCCCCGCCACGGTTTCGGAGGGCGAAAAGGTCTGCGTCGCGGAGGCGATCGGCGACCTCGATTATATCGGGATCGGCGACCACCCGCTCGATTACGACGAGGCGTTTTTCCGCGCGCACCAAAACACCCCTTACGGCGCCAAGCAGCGCACGGCAACCGGCGTGCCCGCGTCCCGCGCGCAGGGGCGGACCTGCCGCACCTACGCCGAATGGAGCCGCGTCGGGCGGCTGGACCCCAACCGTTTCCCGCTGCTTCGGGCGCAGCCTCCGGGCTATACCGCCGCCAACACCTATGACGAGATGGCGCGAACGCCCGTGCAGCGCGCGGCGCTGCACAACCACGAAACCTCCAACCACAACGCGGAGGTGCAGGCGCGGTACGCGCTGATCCGGCGCTACGGGGATTATCAAAAGGCCAAGCAAGCCGAGCCGGACAACCCGCTGCTCAAAACCAGCAAACGCAATTATTCCTGTCTGGTGGCCGACCAGCCGAGCACGACGATCATGACGATCGGCGACGATTTCGCCCACTATGCGTCCGACCGCTCGCTGTCCGTGCGCGAAATGGCCCGCCTGCAGTCCTTCGACGACAGCTTTGTCTTTCAGGGCAAGCGGACGACCGGCGGCGACCGGCGCAAGCTCGAAATCCCTCAGTATACGCAGGTCGGCAACGCGGTTCCGCCGCTGATGGCGCGCGCGATCGCGTCGGAAATCCTGAAAAAAATCCGGTGACGCGCCCGCTTTGCCGCGGGCGCGCAGCGCTGTATCCGTTTTTTTCTTGCTTTTTTGAGTTTTGCTATTGACTTGGAGTTAGCTCCAAGGAGTACGATACTGTCAGGAGGGATGCAGCATGAAGCAGAAAAAGATATTGATTTTATCCGCCAGCCCGCGCCGGGGCGGCAACTCGGACACGCTGTGCGACCAATTCGCAAAAGGCGCGCGCGAGGTCGGACATCAGGCGGAAAAAATTTTCCTAAGCGATAAGCAGGTGCGCTACTGCACGGGCTGCGGCCTGTGCAACGGCCGCAGGGGCTCGTGCTCCCAGCGGGACGACATGGAGGAAATCGCGCGCAAAATGATAGCGGCCGACGTGATCGTCATGGCCACGCCGGTCTACTTCTACACAATGGCCGCCCAGATGAAGACGCTGATCGACCGCTGCTGCGCGTACTATACCGACATGCAGGACAAGGAATTTTATTTCATCGTCGCCGCCGCCGACAACGACGTGCCCGCGATGGAGCGCACGATCGAGGGCTTCCGCGGCTTCACGCTCTGTCTGGACGGCGCGGTGGAAAAGGGCGTGGTATACGGCGTCGGCGCTTGGGGCAAGGGCGAAATCGAGCGCACGCCCGCCATGCGCGAGGCGTACGAGCTGGGCAGACAGGCATGAGCCGATCGGGAACGGACGACGGGAGGCGAACCGCATGACCATTGCCGAAGTGAGCAAAAAATACGATATCTCCGCCGATACCCTGCGGTATTACGAGCGCATCGGCCTGATCCCGCCGGTCCCCCGCACCAAAGGCGGCGTGCGGAATTACGATGAAGCGTCGTGCGGCTGGGTCGAGCTGATGAAGTGCATGCGCGCCGCCGGCGTGCAGATCGAGGCGCTGATCGAATACGTCGCGCTGTTCCAAAGGGGCGACGAAACCATCGACGCGCGCAAGGCGCTGCTGATCGAGCAGCGCGACCAGCTTCTTTCCCGCATGGACGATATGCGGCGCTCGCTCGACCGGCTGAACGACAAGATCGACCGGTACGAGCAGGGGCTGATGACCAAGGAGCGGCAGCTCGCGCGCTTTCGGGACGATCAGGCGGCCCGGCAGGTAAAATGACAAGCAAAACAGGCAAAAGCCCCCGGCGGCCGCCGGCGGGTCGACCGATAAAGGAGAAAACAATGAACAGGCCCTATATCTTCTGCCACATGATGACCTCGCTCGACGGCAAAATCATGGGCAAATACATGGATCTTGCCGAAAGCGGCCCCGCGGGCGAGGTATTTTACGACATCGCCTTCGGCAAAAAGCCGCAGTACCGCCATCAGGGCTGGCTTTCCGGCCGCGTGACCACGGACGATAACTTTACGTTCTACCGCAAGCCCGCGCTCGACGAAAACGCGCCCGCCGTGCCCGCCGGGGATTTCGTCGCCAAGCAGGCGCCGATGTATTACGTTTCGGTCGATCCCTCGGGCAGGCTGGGCTGGGAATCCGACACGCTGACCTACGAAACCACGACCGCGCACGTCGTCGAGGTGCTGACCGAAAAAGCCTCCAACGCTTACAAAGCGTTTCTGCGGGGGCTTGGCGTTTCTTATATCGTCGCCGGCGCGGACCGGCTCGACTACGCGGCGGCGCTGGAAAAGCTCAAGGCCTTGTTCGGCGTCCAAACACTGATGCTGGGCGGCGGCGGCGTTTTGAACTGGTCGTTCATCCAAGCCGGACTGTGCGACGAGGTCAGCCTTGTGATCGCCCCGGCGGCGGACGGCTCCGCCCAAACCCCCACGCTGTTCATGGCCAAGGACGGCCTGTCCGACGACCGCCCCGTCGGCTTTACCCTGCGGGACGTCAAGGCGCTGGACGGCGGCAGCGTCTGGCTGCGCTACACGGTCAACACGCCGGAATAACGGCGGGAAATCCCTCTGTCCTATGGGACGGAGGGATTTTTTTGCGGAATGCGCTTTGCCGCCGCGGCCCGTTGCCTTACGCGCGCGTTTATGGTACGATACTGGTATCCGCTGTCGAAATGATGCAAAAATGATGGCAGAATGCGGTATTCTTACCGGGAGGTGATACGCTGTGAACAACGCGATTTTAATCGTCGAGGATGAAAAACCGATTTCCAATCTGATCCGGCAGGCGCTTTCCGACGCGGGCTACCGCTGCACCTGCGCGTTCGACGGGCTGACTGCCGCCGATCTGGTGGAAAACGGCGCGTTCGACCTTGTGCTGCTCGATATCATGCTGCCCGGCGCGGACGGATACGAGCTGTTCGAGTATATCCGCCCGCTGGGCATCCCGGTCATCTTTCTGACCGCCCGCGCCGATGTGCACGACCGTGTGCGCGGCCTGCGGCTGGGCGCGGAGGATTACATCGTAAAGCCGTTCGAGCTGATGGAGCTGCTCGCCCGCGTCGAGACCGTGCTGCGCCGGTACGGTAAAAACGACCAGCGCGTTGTGTTCTATGACATTGAGATCGACACGCTCTCGCGCGTGGTGTGCAAAAACGGACGGCCCGTTCCGCTGACCGCCAAGGAATACGACCTGCTGCTGCTTTTTGTGCAGAACAAAAACGTCGCCCTGTACCGCGACCGCATTTACGAAAAGGTGTGGGGCGAGGAATATCTGGGCGACAGCCGCACAGTCGACCTGCACATCCAGCGCATGCGCAAAAAACTGGGGCTGGAGGACAGGCTGAAGGCCGTTTACAAGATCGGCTACCGTTTGGAGGGATGACGGCTTGCGCTTCTTTTGGAAAATCTTTTGCAGCACGGTGGTCATCACGTCGGTATCGGTCAGCATCGGCGGCTTCTGGCTGATCGACTCGCAGTTCCGCGCCACGCTCGAGCGCGAGATCGTCGCCGCTTACGAGGAAAACGACGTGCTCTGGTACGCGATCGACCGCGAAATGCAAAACGGCTACGCCACGGACCGCGACTCGCTTGCGCTGGTCGCGCAGTCGGTGCGCATCGAAACCGGGCGCGGCGCCATCCCCTTCCGCCTGACCGCGCCGGACGGCAGCGCGCTTTACACCGGAGAGGGTGCGGCGGGCGGCGCGAACATGCCCGCCGCGCTCGGAGAGGGCAGGCGCGGCTACGAGCTGATGCAGCGGGACGGCCGCACCTTCGTGCACACGGCAAGCCCGCTTTCGCTGCCGGACGGCACGGTATACTTGGAGAATTTCCGCGAGATCACCGAGCTGTTCCACACGCGGGACGACCAGTATCAGCGTTTTTTCTACCTGATGCTCGCGCTCATCGCCATGGTGGGGCTGGTCAGCTTCGCGGCGTCCAGCCTACTCACGCGGCCGCTGCGCCGGCTGTCCCTCGCCGTGCGGCACATCGCCGGCGGCGCGTTCGACCAGCGCGTGCCGGTCGCCAGCCGGGACGAGCTGGGCAAGCTGTCGGCCGATTTCAACGCGATGGCCGAGCGCCTCGAGGCCATGGTGGACGAATTGAAGGATGCGGCCAGACGGCAGGAGGATTTCGTCAGCAGCTTTGCGCACGAAACCAAAACGCCGCTGACCTCGATCATCGGCTACGCCGACCTGCTGCGCTCCTGCCCCGCCTCGCCCGAGCAGGTCGCGGAATCCGCGGGCTATATTTTCACCGAAGGGCGGCGGCTTGAGGCGCTTTCACGCAAGCTGATGGATTTGATCGTGCTGGATAAGCAGACCTTCACGCTGCGGCCCGTTCCCGCAAAGCTGCTGTTCAGCCGGGTCGAGGGCGGCCTGCGTCCGGTTTTCGCCCGGCAGAACGTCGGTTTTTCCGTGCGCTGTGAGGACGCTGTCCTGCGCATCGAGCCCGACCTGATGCACACCGTGCTGCTCAACCTGCTCGACAACGCGCGCAAAGCGCTCGACGGCGGCGGCGCGGTGCTGCTTGAGGGCGCGCGCATGCCGGACGGCGGCTACCGCATTTCGGTTTACGATAACGGCAAGGGCATCCCGCCGGAGGAGGTCAGCCGCATCACCGAGGCGTTTTACATGGTGGACAAATCGCGCGCCCGCGCGCAGGGCGGCGCGGGGCTCGGCCTTGCGATCTGCCAGAGGGTCGCCGCGCTGCACGGCGCGCGGCTCGCCTTTTACAGCCTGCCCGGCAAGGGCACGCGCGTCACGATCTTTTTGAAAGGAGGCGGGGACGCATGAGCAAACGCACTTTCCCGCTGCTTCCTCTCTTTTCGCTCGCCGTCGTGCTGGCCGCAGCGGTTTTGCCGGCGGTCGCCTCCAGCGTGCAGGACCGCGGGCTGTTCGGCACGACGCACACCGAGCCGATGCGCGCGGACGCGGGCACGCAGCCGACCGCCGTGCCGCAGCGGATCGACCTTGTCCGCCGGGGCACGCAAACGGACGACAGCGATATTATTTCCGTTGTGCAGCAGCTTCCCGCGGACGAGCAGCGCACCGCGCTGACCGGCGCGCAGTCCGCTCTGGCCACGTTTTTGGAAAACGGCGTGCTGCCCGACGGCTTTCCCACCACGAGCTGCTCCTACGAATCCGGCCGCCGCTTTCTGTTCCGCAACCGGAACACCGGGGAAAGCGTCAGCGTCTATGTGCTGTCGATCCAGTGCAGCGCGGGCGTCGCCGACTTGATCATGGACGTGGAAACGGGCGCGGTTTACAGCCTTAACTTTTTCTCCAAGCCCATAGATCCGGAAAACGACGAGGGCTTTATCGAGAAAACGCTCCCTTCCTCCGCAGAAATGGCGGCGGGCTTTTCCAAGCAGCTCGGCGTCGACCTTGTGCCCGATCAGGCGGGCGAACTATGGGGCGTCGAGTTCTACCGGGCGGCGGGGTCGTCCTCCGGCTATGTGTTCTATGCCTCCCCTTATTCCGTTGACGCGACCCTGAACGAAATCCCCTCCTTCGGCTACGGTGTGGACGGTGTGGCCGGCGGCGATAACGTTTCCATACGCCATCGGTAAAAGATGCCACTTTGATGCAAAAATGCGCGCAGAACGATACAGTCCTCTTGTATGCTGTGTTTACCGACACAGAAAACGAAAGGACTGTATTTTTTATGCGCGTATCTTCTCATGCCGCGCGGCGGCGCAGGCGCTCCGCCGCCCCGCTTGCGCTCGGCCTGCTGGTTCTGACCGCGGCCGTCCTGCTGACGCGGCTTTGGCCCGCCGCCGCGCCGACTACCGATATCAAAACCGGCGAGACTGTCAAAACGAACAATGTCGTGGTTCATCCGGAGGACGCTTGGATGCTGACGCTGGTGAACGCCGACCACCCCATCGAGGGCGATCCCGAAATTAAACTGACCACGCTCAAAAACGGGCATTCCATCGACACGCGCGCCTATCCGTCCCTCCAGCGCATGATGGACGACGCGCGCGCGGCGGGGCTGTCGCCCCTTATCTGTTCCTCTTACCGCACCACCGCCATGCAGACCGAGCTGTTCCGCAACAAGGTTTCCTATTACACCGCGCAGGGAAACGCGCAGGCGCAGGCCGAGGAGCTTGCCGCGCATTGGGTGGCGCGCCCCGGCACCAGCGAGCACCAGCTCGGCCTTGCGGTCGATATCGTGGCCGAATCGTACCAGCTGCTCGACGAACAGCAGGAGCAGACCGCCGAGCAGCAGTGGCTGATCGAAAACTGCGCGGACTACGGCTTCATCCTGCGCTATCCGACCGACAAAAGCGAGCTGACCGGCGTTGGCTATGAGCCGTGGCACTACCGCTATGTGGGCGAAACGGCGGCAAAGGAGATCATGGCGCAGGACGTCTGTTTGGAGGAATATCTCGGCGAGGCCGGTAAAACAGCGTAAAAGGCAGATAGAGAGTACATACATGGCGGAAAGCGCCGC
This sequence comes from Eubacteriales bacterium, assembly GCA_030524205.1. GTDB lineage: Bacteria > Bacillota > Clostridia > Oscillospirales > Butyricicoccaceae > Agathobaculum. Next base: position 41,872 of record JAUNGZ010000012.1, on the reverse strand, counting down.
AGACCAGCCGGTCTGCGGCGCTTTCCCATTTTTACGTCGTTTTTTTGCCGCGCGTGTACAGCAGCACGGCAAGCAGCACGGTCACCGGCACGCTCAGCACGATGCCGAAGCTGCCCGACAGCCCCTGCATAACGGCGACGCCGATATTGTTGGAGTTGATGATCTGGCTGTACGGCAGGTCGTAGGCGTAATCGAGCAGCAGCATGCTGACGCTGCCGCCCGCAAACGCCAGAATCAGCGTGTTCGAATCCGTGCCCATCATATCGCGGCCGACGCGCATGCCTGCGCGGAACAATGCAAGCCGCCCCATATCCGGGCCTTGCTCGCGCATTTCGCCCATCGCGCTGGCGATCGACATGGCAACGTCCATCACTGCGCCGAGGCTCGAAATCAGCAGACCGGAAAACAGCAGGCCGCCCACCTGAATCCCATTTGTGTTCCACAGCGTCAGCAGGCTTTCGATGTCGGACACGTTCCAGCCCGTTACGCCCGAGGCGGCGCTGAACGCGGCGGCGGCCAGCCCCGCAATGACGACGCCCGCCACCGTGCCGCCCGTGGCGGCCAGCGTTTTGCGGGTCGGCCCGCCGATCAAATACAGCGTGACCAGCGCCGTCACCACGCACACGAACACCGCCGCCCAAAACGGCGGCCAGCCCCGGTACACCAGCGGCAGATAGACGAACAGGATGCACGCAAAGGTGAACACTAGCCCGAGCGCGCCCTTGGCCCCCTGCCTGCCGCCGACCAGACACAGCGCCAGCAGGTACAGCGCGGCGAAGCCGTAAATCGCCCGCTCGCGGTCCTGCGCGTACACGCTCGCCACCGTCGATCCTCCAGACACGCTCTGCATGACGACCACGTTCATGCCCGGCACGCAGCCCGCGCCGAACAGATAGCCCGACGGGCTGGTGATTTCCAGCTCCTGTCCGGCGCGCACGCCGGTTTTCATGCGCACGCGCACGCGCTGCTCGCCCACGCGGCTGCCGTCCGGCTGCAAATTGTCCTGCAAAACGGCGGTGACGACAGCTTTTTCAAAGCTCTGCCCCTCGCGGGAGACAAGCTCGGTTTTATCGACCCGGTTGATGTGCACGGTGAACAGCACGAACAGAAGCAGCAGCGCAAGCGGCGGCGCCCAGCGCTTTAAAACGCGCGAAAGCATGATTTTACGGTCGGTTTGCAAAGGAAATCACTCGTTTCTTCATAAGGATAGCGCAAATTCTCCGCGGGCGCAGACCGCCCGCGGAGAACGCTGGAGAACAGCCGGTTCCGTTCCGAAAGCCGGTTTACTTGGTAACGATGTTCAGCGTGCCGGCCGCGGTCCGCGCCGTAATATCCAGCGAGGAGAGCAGTTCGGCGGGCACATAGTAGTTGCCCCGGATCTCGGCGGCAGAGGTCGAGACGCTCTTGCCGTCCACCGAAACCGTGATGGTTTCGGCGGCGCCGGACGCATTTGCAGCGGGTGCAAGCGCGGCGGCGGTATACGCTTCGCCGGTCAGCACGATCACGCCGTTCTTCCATTCGACGTTAAACTGCTTTGCCGTGCCGCTGACAGCGGCGGCAAGGTCGCGCAGGCGGTAGTAGGTCTGGCCGTTCACCGTCGCGGTGGAAACCTCCTTGGCCGCGCCGTCAACCGTCACCTTAGCCGAGGCCGCGGCGGTCTTTTTGATCGTGAAGGTGTCGTCGATCTTTTCCACCTTGCCCGCGTCGGTGATCTGATAGGTGTCGATCGAGAAGGTATCGCTCGTCAGGCTGATGACCGAGTAGCTCGGCAGCCAGTTCTGGCTGCGCTCGGCGACGTAATCCTGCTGGCTCGCGATCAGCTCGTAGAATTTGGAGCCGGAGGCCGAGTTCGCGGTCATGTACAGGACGCCCTGCGGGTTGGTGACGGTATTGCCGGACACATCTTCGATGGTGTAGCAGCCGTTATCCTGCTGGAAGGCGTCGAGCGCTGCCTTGCCGTCCGCGTCGCCGTCCTCGGGCGCGAGCGGGATCTGCGTGTTGGTATCCTTGTTGTAGGCGTGATCCCAATCATAATCCGAGCCGTCGGCGTTGAGCTGGAATTCGTAGGAGCCGTGGGTCTTGCCGTCGCCGTAGAGCAGCTTGGTGCGGCTGTAGGTGTGGTCATGTCCCTGCAGGACGACGTCGATATCATTCTCGTCGAAAATCGGAGTAAGCTGCGTGCGCAGGATCATGCCGTCCGTGTCCGAATGGTCGAGGCCCGAGCCGTAGATATCCTGATGGATGGTGACGATGCGGAAAGCCGCGTCCTTATCCGACGCGACGGCCTGCTCGATCGCCTTTTTATGCTCGGCCACGTTGTAGTTATTGGTGTTGAGCACGATAAACAGGCCCGAGCCGTAGGAATAATAGTAGTCGCCGCCGGCCTCGGTCGCGCCGTAGGAGGTCGCGTTCGGGTTGTTGAAGTGGTACTTGTAATCGGCGTTGAGCGAATCGTGGTTGCCGATGGTCGTGGCGACCGGCAGGGACGCGAGCGGCTCGGCCGCCAGATAGGCCGCGTACTCCTCCTCCTTGGCCTTGCCGGTCTTGTTGACCTGATCGCCCGCCGAGATCACGAAGTCCAGATCGGGATTCTGCGCGAGCGCGGCCTTGAGCGTGCGCTCCCATGCGAAGCCGTCGTTGCGCGCGGCGGTGTTGGCCGCGCCCGCGTCCGCGGCCAGCTTATCGCCGCCCTGCGGTTGGCCCTTGGAAGCGCCGATCTGCGGGTCGCCGACATAGAGGATGCTGGCGGTCTCGAAATCGCCGGTCTTGTAGGTCTCTGCCTCGGTCTGCACGCCGTTTTTCTCAACCGTGTAGTAGTAGGTCGTGTTCGCCTTAAGCCCGGTTACGGTTACGTGGTTGTAGCGGTAAGCGACGCCGTCGGTCAGGCTGGTATCGACCGCCGCCGAGGTTCCTCTGAACGCGGTCAGGCTGTTTTTATCCGCGCCGAAATGCACCACCGGCGTCGCGGCCTTGCCGGATTCGTCCTTGCTGTACCAAGCAAAGTTCAGCTCGGTCTCGTTTCTTCCGGGCGTGAGCGAGACCTTGGTGTAGTCGGCCGCCAGCGCCGCCCAGCCGTCCGACCAGCTCTGCCAGCCGGAGGAAGCGCCGGTCACCGAGGAATCGTTGTAATGCACGGTCGCCGCGAACGCGGTAGGCAGCGTGCCCAACAGCAGCGCGCTTGTCAGCACGCCCGCCAAAGCCCTTTTGTTATGTGTCTGCATCTTGCAATTACCCCTTCTATCACTTTTTTGCAGAAACCCGGATTTCTTCCTGCAAAAGCGAGTATAGCACTGCAAAAGTGGGGATTCCACAAACCTTCCAAATCTTATCGCATATTTAAACCGCGCTTAACAAAGCCCGTGCACAAACGCAAAAAGCCCGCAGGCGTTCTCCCGCCTGCGGGCTTTTGCGCAATCTTACCGTTTCGCCAAATATTCCACCAGCCGCATTACCGTCGCCGCCACCTCGGCGCGCGTCGCGGTTCCCGCGGGATCGAGCGTTTCGCCGCCCTTGCCGTTCATCAGCCCCGCGCCGACCGCGTAGGCTACCGCCTCCCGCGCCCAGCCGGATACCGCGTCCGCGTCCTGAAAGCGGGTCAGGTCTGCGCTGGCATCGGTCGTCACGCCCAGCATGCCGCCGTACCGGTACAGCATCACCGCAAGCTCCTCGCGGCTCACGGGCCGGTCGGGCGCAAAGCTGCCGCCGCCCACGCCGGAAACGAGCTGCCGCTCGGCCGCCCATGCGACCGCGCCGCTGTAATACCGCTCGGGCGGGATGTCGTCAAAGCGCTGCGAAGAGGCCGCGCGCGGCTCGTTCTCCAGCCGGTTGAGCACCGTGACCAGCATGCCGCGCGACATTACGCCGTTCGGGTCGATATGGGTTTGGTCCACGCCCGAAAGCAGGCCGCGCGCGGAGGCAAAATCGAGCGCGCCGCTCGCCCATGGGGTCTGCGCCGCGTCCGCGAACGCCTTGCTGTTGTCCGTCAGGCGGACGGTGGCCGAGCCGTCCAGCGGAACGAGCACGCCGTCCTCCAGCGCGATGGATTTACGGATGATCTCCTCCGTACCGTCCTCTTTCACCAGCACGGCCACCGTGCCCGGCGTAAGCGCCTGCGCGGGCACCGCGGCCTTCAGGCCGCCTTCCACCGTTTTCGCCGCGCCGCCGCCAACCGATACGTCAATGCGCACCGTATCCGCCGCCACACGCTCGGCCGAAACCGCCACCGTGCCGCCCTCGCGCGAAGCGAGATCGGCCAGCGCCGCGTGGGGCACGGTCACGTCGGCCACCGGCGTTTTCACCGTCACATCCGCCTTGGTCTGCTCGGTCAGCGCGGCGGCGGCCTGCCGGGGCAGCTCAACCCGCACGGCGGACACCTCGTCCGCCTGCGCCGCCGGGATTTCCGCCTGCACGACGACCTCCGCCTTGGCGCTGTCCGCCTTTCCCAGCGTTTCCGCGGCTTTTTTCGCCTGCCGCACCAGTGTTTCCGCCGCTTTGTCCGTGAGCACAGCCGAGGCCGTTCCGTCCTCGACGGCGGTGGTTTCCGCCTTGGCCTCGGTGCGCGCCTCGGCCTCCACCGTGCCGTCCGGCTTGGTCTGCGCCGTTATATCGGTCGAAACGCCGGTCTGCTTGTCGGTCATGGAGACCGTTTCGGTCGTGGTCACTGCGCCGGTCTGCTTATCGGTTTCGGTCTGCGTTTCCGTTACGGTGGTTGTCGAACCGCTCACCTCGGTCTTGGTGGTGGTCTCTACCGTCGCGTCGCCCTTGTCCTGCGTCTCGGTCGAAACCGTCGGTTTATTGGAGGAGGACGACGAGCCGCTGCCCGAGGGCGGCGTGACAGCCGGCGGATCGGGCTGCTTTTCGGGCTTTACGTAGCGCCAGACGACGCCCCCATTCTCGCCTTCCTCCAGCGTCAATGTGCCTTCCTCCGCAGTAAATCCATACTTTGCGACGCTCGCCACCGTACCCTCAGACCGGGACAGCAATACCTCGCCGTCCTTCCAATCCGCCGCTGACACCTTTATTTTGGTGCCCGTGGCCTTGTATGCAAAATTATAGATTTCAAACGGCTCCGCGAGCGACCAATAATCCAGACAGCCAATAGCTTTGATTGCTCCGTTTCCCTTTCTCCAATCGAGCCATACTTCGCAATCTTCCAACTCATCCGCATCTTCTGTGCCGCCCATGAGCATTTCAAGGTCGCTTCCCTCTACTTTGAATGAAACCTTTTCCGTTGGATCAGCCGATGCGTTCGTTGTTGCATCGCCAGCCGCAAAAACCTCCAAACCCGCATACTCTTCCTCCGTAAAGAAACTTTGCTTTACGTTCTGGAAAGTAATTAGGCAAGTTCCTCCATGTGCATCACCGCTACTGGAGGCTTTTCCGCCGCCATACAGCCACCCTGCCATCTCACAGTTTTCAGCCACGATTTCCATATTTCCCGTGACCGCACGGGAGTTTTCCCCACTGGCATATCCGCCTGCATACAAAGAACCAGCAACAAACCACGTCTTCTGCTGCCATATTGGCATTTTGCTGTTTTTTAAGCTGATCTTTGCCGTTCCGACATTCGCTGTGCCGCCGCTGCCGGCATAGCCGCCGCCGTAAGTATCGCCGTGCAGGTTTGAGTCGTTTATAATTTCTATTTGAACCAAGCCGGTTACCAGAGCCTCCGCCTTGTTTGAGGCCGTGCCGCCGCCCACCAAGTCTCTTGATACCATAGTATTATCGGAAATGAGATGCACGGACGCCGCATTAGCGATTGCTCCCGCTCCCGATGCTTCTCCCGCGCCATAAATAGAGTCCGCATCGCTCTCCGATACCGTCATTTCAATCGCGTTAACCGAAGCGTCGGCACACTGTCCAGACGACGATTGCGCACGACCGCCGCCGCGCACGTGATAAACCGGTTTTCTGGTTTTAACGGTCACGTCGTTTGCTGTCGCGCTGGCGGCATGGGTATTTGCCTCCGCATGACCGCCGCCGACCAAATCATGCCCAATTTTTTGAAATTCATCGGGCGGTATGCCGGACGCCGCAGGTACTCCAGAGGGAATGTCTAAAAGCACCTTACCGTCCACGTTCGCGACCGCTTCACCCTTTGTCCCAACGGCATGACCGCCGCCATACGCATTTACTTTTATTGTGCCGTCCGCATATACAGAGGTACCCCCCGACACATTCGCGCTGTGCGTGCCGTCGGAATAACCGCCGCCGTAAATCGTGCCGGTTTCAGTATGCGTTGTATCAGATAAGCTTATAGACGTGTTCCCAAGCACATCGGCATTTTTTCCGCCGCCATAAACCGTGCTCAAATAAACATCCTGTATGGTTACAGAAGTGTCCCCCTGCACGTCGGTATGATTGCCGCCGCCGTAGACTGTCGAAAGGTTTGGCGCATCATACAGCTTGTTTTCTCCCGTCGCGTCAAAAACAGCTTTTTCCCCATCACCATTCTCTTTAATCACAACCGGCACGCCGTTTGCGTAGAGTGTTTTTCCGTCGGGCGTAAGAGTCGGTTCCACGACCTCGTTCACCGGCGCGATATCGTCCGGCGCGGCGGCGGGCAGGCCGTCGTTCCGCGCAGACGGCGGCGCCGGCTCCGTCCCGGTTTCCGGCGAATTGGTCGGCGGCGTCTCGGGCTGGGGAGGCTGCGCGCCCCCGTCCTGCGTTTCTCCGGGCAGCCGTTCCTCATTTAACGGCTGCTCAGCCGCCGCTTCACCGTTCTCATCCCAACCATCGTCCGCCGCGCCCGCGGGGGCGGCCCCCATACCCAGCAGCAGTGCGGCAGCCACCGCTGCCGCGCACATTCGCTTTGCCAACCGTTTCATCCAATTTCACTCCTATGCACTCGTATTTTGAATTTGCAGATAAAAAAAGACAGACCTATCCCCGCATGGACGTATCTGTCAAAAAATGTGTTGTCACATGCAACTGGCTGCCGTTTCCGCTTTGCCGCAGAGGTAGGCCCTATAGCTTTGCGCCGCCGGTTTTCACCGGTTTTGCCCAATATGAAATTTTCATCAAAAAGGGGGGTTACAGAATCCTATCACTATAAGAATAGCATATTCCTCCGGCTTTGCAAGCGTGTGATATCAAATAAACTGTACAAAAAATCACATGTAATTGCGGCAATATCACCAAGCCTTGTTGTGCCGTCTCGGCGCCGCGCCGGACAAAAAAAATCCGGCCGCAGCCGCGGCCGGATCCCGGAAAAGCATATGCTTTTGTCAAAAGAGGGGGTCAGTCGCCCATCGACAGGCCCAGATCGCGCGCCGCCTGTACAATATCGCTGTCGGGCGGCACGGTCTTGAGCTTGCCCGCGACCTCGGAAAGCGGCACGGGCACGATTCTATCGTCCTGCACGGCGACCATGTTGCCGAATCTGCCGTCGCGGATCAGCTGCGCCGCCGCCACGCCCAGCCGGGTGGTCAGCAGGCGGTCGGCCGGGCAGGGCGCGCCGCCGCGCTGGTAGTGGCCCGGAATGGTGACGCGGATCTCGTGCCCGGTCAGCGCGGCAAGCTCGTCCGCCAGCCGGTAGGAAATCGACGGATACGGCATCTTTTCCCGCGCGGCCTTGAACTCCTTTTTGCTCATTTTGGCTTCCTCCTGACTGACCGCGCCCTCGGCAACCGCCAGAATGGAAAACCGCTTTCCGCCTTTTTCACGGCGCTTGATCGCGTCCGCGATCTTCTCCGCCGAATAGGGGATTTCGGGGATGACGATGATGTCCGCGCCGGACGCGATGCCCGCGTACAGCGTCAGCCAGCCCGCCTTATGGCCCATCGTCTCGACGATGAACACGCGGGAATGCGAAAACGCAGTCGAGTGGATCGCGTCGATAACCGTTGTGGCAATATCGACCGCCGACTGGAAACCGAAGGTCATTTCCGTGCCCCACAGGTCGTTGTCGATCGTCTTGGGCAGCGTGACGACATTGACGCCGTGCTCGCTCAAAAGGTTTGCCGTTTTATGCGTGCCGTTGCCGCCTAAAATCACCAGACAGTCGAATTTGGCTTCCTTGACGGTTTTGAGCATCTTCTCGAGCTTGGTCTCCTCGCTGTCCTCCGCCGCCTTGGTCATTTCCTTGAACGGCTGGCGCGAGGTGCCGAGAATCGTGCCGCCCACGGTCAGGATGTCGGAAAAATCACGCGAGTTCATTTCGTGATAATCGCCCTCGATCAGACCGCGGTAACCGTCCCGGATGCCGTAAAGCGTCACCTTGTCCCCCAATTCATTGTACAGCGTTTTGGCCACGCCGCGCAGCGCCGCATTCAGGCCCTGACAGTCGCCTCCGCTTGTGAGCATACCAATCTTCATGGTCGTCAAGCCTCCTTGTCCCAGTTGATATCCTTATCATACGCTATTTTTTCCCGCTTGTGAAGAGGACAAACGCCGCTTTTCCTCTTTTTTCAAAAACACACGTTTTCAGTCGCTTTGGCGGGAAACGCGCTGATTTCCGACCTGTTTTTTTGTAGGGAACGTCACTTGTCAACCACCATCCCTTGTGTTATTCTTATTACATAGACAGGCCCCCTGCTACTGACGGACTTCGCGGCAGCATTGCCGCAGGTGGATGCAAAACCACCGGGGAACAGGGGCGCTACGAGTTGCCGACCGTCTGGGCAGTGTCGCGGAGATGCGATGCTGCCCTTTTTTAAATGGCGGCCGCGGCGGCATGGAATGAGGAAAAGGAGTATCATTATGAATGCTTGGAACAGCTTTGCACCCGGCGCTTGGCAGGACGAAGTGAACGTCCGCGATTTCATCCAGAGAAACTACGTCCCCTACGATGGCGACGGCGCGTTTCTCGCCGAACCGACCGCGCGCACCTTGGCGCTGCGCGAAAAGTTCGAAGGGCTGCTGAAAGAAGAGCGCGAGCGCGGCGGCGTGCGGAATATCGACACCGACACCGTCATCACCATCACGGCCTTCGGCCCCGGCTACCTTGACAAGGAGAACGAGGTCATCGTCGGCCTGCAGACCGACGAGCCCTTGAAGCGCGCCTGCAACCCCTTCGGCGGCATGCGCATGGTGCGCGACGCCTGCAAGCAGTACGGCTACGAGGTCTCCCCCGCGGTCGAGGAGAATTTCAAGTACCACAAAACCCATAACGACGGCGTGTTCGCCGCCTATACGCCCGACGTGCGCGAGGCGCGCCACGTCGGCCTGCTGACCGGCCTGCCCGACGCCTACGGCCGCGGCCGCATCATCGGCGACTACCGCCGCGTCGCGCTCTACGGCGTCGACCGCCTGATCGCCGAAAAGCAGGGCGACAAGAACCGGCTGGGCGACGTGCCGACCACGGCGGAGGAGATCCGCTGCGCCGAGGAGCTTTCCGACCAGATCAAGGCGCTGAAGGACATGGTCAAAATGGCCGCCTCCTATGGCTTCGACATCTCCCGCCCGGCGGAAACCGCAAAGGAAGCCGTCCAGTGGACGTATTTCGCCTATCTTGCCGGCATCAAGGAGCAGAACGGCGCGGCGATGAGCCTTGGCCGCGTGTCCACCTTCCTCGATATCTACTTCGAGCGCGATCTCAAAGCCGGCCTGCTGACCGAGAGCGAGGCGCAGGAGATCATGGACGATTTCGTGCTGCACCTGCGCATGGCGCGCCACCTGCGCACGCCCGAGTACAACGAGCTGTTCGGCGGCGACCCGATGTGGATCACCGAGGCCGTCGGCGGCGTGGGCGAGGACGGCCGCCACATGGTCACCAAAAACTGCTACCGCATGCTGCACACGCTCTATAACCTCAACCCCGCGGCCGAGCCCAACCTGACCGTGCTGTGGAGCGAAAAGCTGCCCGAAAACTGGAAGAAATTCGTCGCCAAGACCTCGATCGACACCGACGCGCTGCAATACGAGAACGACGACGTGATGCGCCCCTACTACGGCGACGATTACGCCATCGCCTGCTGCGTTTCGGCCATGCGCGTGGGCAAGGACATGCAGTTCTTCGGCGCGCGCACCAATCTGGCCAAGCTTGTCATGATGGCGATCAACGGCGGGCGCGACGGCATCAAATTCGAGCAGGTCGGCCCGGAAATGCCGGTCTGCGAGGGCGAGTACCTCGATTACGACGAGGTCTGCCGCCGCATCGACTTTTACCGCCCGTGGCTGGCCAAGACCTATGTGTCCGCGATGAACACCATCCACTACATGCACGACAAATACGCGTATGAAAAGAGCCAGATGGCGCTGCACGACACCTCGGTGCGCCGCCTGATGGCGTTTGGCATCGCGGGCATGAGCTGCATGGCAGACTCGCTCTCCGCGATCAAGTACGCCAAGGTACGCCCCATCCGCCACCCGGAAAACGGCATCATCGTCGATTTTGAGATCGAGGGCGATTTCCCCAAGTTCGGCAACGACGACGACCGCGTCGATTCCATCGCCTGCGAGCAGGTTGAGAAGTTTTATGAAGCCCTCAAAGCCTACCCGCTCTATCGGGACGCGGTGCACACGCTGTCCATCCTGACGATCACCTCGAACGTCATGTACGGCAAAAAGACCGGCAACACGCCGGACGGCCGCAAAAAGGGCGAGCCGCTCGCCCCGGGCGCGAACCCGATGTCGGGACGCGATACGTCGGGCGCGCTGGCCTCGCTCAACTCGGTCGCCAAGCTTTCGTACGAATACTGCCGCGACGGCATCTCAAACACCTTCTCGATCACGCCGGGCGCGCTCGGCAAGTCGGACGACGAGCGCGTTTCCAATCTGGTCAACATTCTGGGCGGCTATTTCGGCCAGAACGCGCACCACTTGAACGTCAACGTCTTGAACCGCGAAACGCTTCTTGCAGCCTACGAGCACCCGGAGGATTACCCCAACCTGACCATCCGCGTGTCGGGCTACGCGGTCAACTTCTATAAGCTCAGCCGCGAGCAGCAGAGAGAGGTCATCTCCCGCACGTTCCACGAAGCGATATAAATAGGGCGCTTGCGTCGGAAGCATTTATTCACAATACGCGCACAAGCGCGAACGGCTCTTGAAAGGTCGTGACGCAATGCAGGGCCGCATCAACTCCATCCAATCCCTCGGCGCGGTGGACGGGCCGGGACTGCGCTATGTCGTTTTTATGCAGGGCTGTCCGCTGCGCTGCGTCTACTGCCACAATCCGGACACATGGCTGGCGGACGGCGGCGAGCAGATAGAGGCGGACGCGCTCGTCCGCAAGGCGCTGCGCTACCGTCCGTACTGGAAAAACGGCGGCGGCGTGACCCTTTCGGGCGGCGAACCGCTCTATCAGGCAGCGTTCGTCGAGGAGGTTTTCGCCAAGCTGCACGAAAACGGCGTGCACACCGCGCTGGACACCTCGGGCGTGGGCAAGCTCAGCGAGGCCGAGCGCGTGCTGCGGCACACCGATCTTGTCCTGTGCGACCTGAAATTTCTCACCAAGGCCGATTATCTCAAGCACTGCCGCGCGGATTTCGCGCAGGTCGAGCGCTTTTTGCAGCTGACCGCGATGAAAAACGTGCCGCTGTGGGTGCGCCATGTGGTCGTGCCCGGGCTGACCGACAGCTTGGAGCACCTGCGGCTGGTCAAGGCCAAGGCGGAAAGCTATCCGAACTTTGAAAAGCTCGAGTTTCTGCCCTTCCACAAGCTGTGCATCGAAAAATACGACCGGCTCGGCCTGACCTTCCCGCTGCGCGACACGCCCGCGATGAACGAGGCGTGGCTCAAGCAGCTGATTGAAAAACTGTAAAAGAGGCGGGAACCCGTGGTTCCCGCCTCTTTTTCTTTGAAAAAGCACGCCCGCGCCGCGCTATTCCGCCTGCTCGGGAGCGTAAGGCGGCCGGGGACGCGGCCGCTGGGGCTTGCTCGGCCGTTTGCCGCAGAAATGCACCTCGTACCGCTCCATACAGTTGCGGATCACCTCCACCGCCTCCCCCCGCGTCAGCGCGTCCGAGGTCGTCGTGTGCTTGTGCTCCAGCCCCTTATACACCTCGAAGAAGTGCGCGATCTCATTGGAATAGTGGGGCGGGAGCTGGTCGATATCGTGGTAAAAGTTCCACGTCGGATCCTGACACGGGATGGCGATGATCTTGTCGTCCACCTCGTCGTCGTCGATCATGCGGATGACGCCGATCGGATAGCAGGTCACCTCAACCAGCGGGTCGAGCGTTTCCGAGCACAGCACGAGCACGTCGAGCGGATCGCCGTCGTCGGCATAGGTGCGCGGGATGAACCCGTAGTTCGCCGGATAATGGGTGGACGTGTACAAAATGCGGTCGAGCCGCAGCAGGCCGGTTTCCTTATCGAGCTCATATTTCTTCTTGCTGCCGGCGGGTATTTCGATGACCGCCATAAATTCCTCGGGCGTCACATGACGCGGGTCAATGTCGTGCCAAATGTTCCTCATGCCTCTTCTTCCTTTCTCCATTCTCTTTTTCAGTGTATCAAACAAAGCGGCGCGCCGCAAGAGGCCCGGCCGCCGAAAAAAGCCCGCCGTTTTCCATAAATTTTACAAGAAACGCATTGTTCCTTAACGAAAAAGCGGTATAATAACAATATATGCAAAGATAGAATACGGCCGTGTGCGCGTTTGCCGCGGCCCTCTGAAAAGACGAGGGGGATACCGCATGACACAGGCGATCTGGGAACAGGGCTATACGCAGAACCGCGAGCTGTCGTGGCTGCAATTCAACGCCCGCGTGCTCGCGGAAGCTGAGGACGAAGCCGTGCCGCTTTTGGAGCGGCTCAAATTCCTGTCCATTTTCACCAGCAACCTCGACGAATTCTTCATGATCCGCGTCGGCAGCCTGTGCGACATGGCCGCGGTCGATAAGGATCACATCGACAACAAATCCGGCCTGACCGCCAAGGAGCAGCTCCGCCGCATCTACGCCGCGGTCGAACCGCTGTACGAACGGCGCGACGCCGCGTTTTCCGATGTCGAGCGTCGCCTGCGCGGCGAGGGCTTGTGCCGGCTTTCCATCGGCGAGCTTGAGCCCGCCGAGCAAAAGTACATCAAGCAGTATTTCAAAAATGTGGTCGCGCCCGTGCTGTCGCCGCAGATTGTCGACGCGCACCATCCCTTCCCCCATCTGGAGGGCAAGGTGCTGCACATCGCCGCGCTGCTCACGCACAAAAAAAACGAGGTGCTCGGCCTGCTGCCCGTGCCCGCGTCGCTGCCTGCGCTGGTGTTCCTGCCCGATGATTCCACGCGCTATGTGCCGGTTGAGGACATCCTGCTCGAATACGCCGACCATGTCTTTGAAATGTACGACGTGCTCGAAAAGGTCGCCTTCTGCGTCACGCGCAACGCCGACATCAACCCCGACGACGAAACCTTCGGTGCGGACGAGGACGATTTCCGCAAAAAAATGGAAAAGCTGCTGCGGCAGCGCCGCCGCATGGCGGTCGTGCGCGTCGAGCTGGGCCGGCCGATCAGCGACCATTTCACCGGCTATTTCCGCACCCGCTTCGGCGTGGCGGACAGCCAGATCTTCCTGTCGCGCGTTTCGCCGCTCAAAATGGCCTATGCGTTCGGGCTGGGCGACCGCCTGCCCGAAAAGCGCCGCGCCGCGCTGTCCGATCCCCCGTTTTCGCCCCAGCCCTCCGCCATGCTGCCGCCGGGGCAGAGCCTGCTGAAAACCGCGCTGCGCCGGGATATCCTGCTGTCCTACCCCTACGAATCCATGGAGCCGTTTTTGCAGATGATCCGCGAGGCGGCGAACGATTCCGCCGTGCTGGCCATCCGCATCACGATCTACCGGCTCGCGCGCAAGGCCAAGCTGGTCGAGTATTTGTGCGCCGCCGCCGAAAACGGCAAGGACGTGACCGTGCTCATCGAGCTGCGCGCCCGCTTTGACGAGCAGAACAACATCGACTGGTCCGAGCGCCTCGAGGAGGCCGGCTGCAAAATCATTTACGGCTTTGAGGACTACAAGGTGCACTCCAAAATCTGCCTGATCACCCGGCAGGAGCGCGGCGCCGTGCGGCATATCACGCAGGTCGGCACGGGCAACTACAACGAAAAAACCGCCGCGCAGTACACCGACGTATCGCTGATCACCTCGGACGAGGCCATCGGGGCGGACGCAGGCGCTTTTTTCAACAACATGGCGCTCGGCAACCTCAACGGCAAATACGACCGCCTGCTGGTCGCGCCGAGCAGCTTTAAGGCCAGCATGCTGGCGCTGATCGGCGAACAGATGGACAAGGGCGCGGAGGGCTATATCCTGCTCAAGTTCAATTCGCTGACCGATATCGACGTGATCGAAAAGCTGCGGCAGGCCTCGTGCGCGGGCGTCAAGATCGAAATGATCGTGCGGGGCATCTGCTGCCTGCTGCCCGGCGTCAAGGGCCATACCGAAAACATCACGGTCACCAGCATCGTCGGCCGGTTTCTCGAGCATTCTCGCATTTTCGTGTTCGGCCGGGGGACGGAGGAGAAAATGTATATTTCGTCCGCCGACCTGATGACGCGCAACACCGAGCGCCGCGTTGAGATTGCCTGCCCGATCACCAGCCCCGAAGTCCGCGCCCGCCTGCACGACATCCTGTACGCGATGCAGCATGACACGGTCAAGGCCCGCGTTTTGCAGCCCGACGGCAGCTACGTGAAAAAACCCGCCGTGCCCGATCCGGTGTGCGCGCAGGTGCTGCTGATGCGGCAGGCCGTCGAGGAAGGCCAAAACCGCGCCGCCAATCCCGAACCGCCGGTCCCGCGCTGGAAGCAGTTTTTCAACCGCCTATTCGGCAAGGACAGCTAAATAAAAAGAGAAGGGAGAGCCTGCGGCTCTCCCTTCTCCTTTTCGCTTCCCGCGCGGCGTTATGTGCGCGTCCACTGCGTGCCCTGCCGCGTGTCCTTGATCGTCACGCCCATGGCGGCGAGCGTATCACGGATGCGGTCGGCCTCCGCAAAATCCTTGTTTTTCTTCGCCTCGGCGCGCGCGGCGATCAGCGCCTCGATCTTGTCCGCGTCCGGGTCGGCTTTGGCATCCTCACGCTTTTGCACCAGATTCAAAACGCCGGTCAGCTCCATAAACAGCGCGTGCGCCGCGGTCAAAAACGCCTTGGTCGCATCCTGATGCGCGCCCATGTAGGCGTTGATCTCGCGCGTCAGCTCGAAAACGGCGGACAGCGCGTCGGCGGTGTTCAGGTCGTCGTCCATCGCGTCGATGAACTTCTGCTTGTACGCGGAAAGCGCCTCGAGCTTTGCCGCCTCCTCAGCGGTCATTGCATCGCCCTGCGCTTTTTCGATGCGGAACTCCATGTTGTTCCGCGCCTCGTACAGGCGGGCGAGCGAGGCCTTGTTCATTTCCAGCGATTCCGCCGAGTAATTGAGCGGCGTGCGGTAATGCGCGGACAGCATGAACATGCGGATGGTTTCGTAGCCGAACATCTTGGCCGCGTCGCGCACCATAAAGAAATTGCCCTTGGATTTGGACATTTTCTCGTTGTCAATGGTCAAAAAGCCGTTGTGCAGCCAAAAATTAGCGAAGGTGCAGCCGTTGGCGCACTCGGATTGGGCGATCTCGTTCTCGTGGTGCGGGAAAATCAGGTCGAGGCCGCCGGAGTGGATGTCGATCGTCGGGCCGAGGTACTTGTTGACCATCGCGGAGCACTCGATATGCCAGCCGGGACGGCCCTTGCTGCCCCACGGCGTGTCCCATGCGGGCTCGCCGGGCTTGGCGGCCTTCCATACCGCGAAGTCCATCGGGTCCTCCTTGACCTCGCCCACCGAAATGCGCGCGCCCGCCTGCAGATCCTCCATCGGCTGGTGGCACAGCTTGCCGTAATCGGGGTCGGACTTGGTGCGGAAATACACGTCCCCGTTTTCTGCCAGATACGCGTGGCCGTTGTCGAGCAGCTTCTGCACAATGCCGATGATCGCGTCCATCGTTTCGGTCGCGCGGGGATGCACGGTCGCCCTGCCGACGCCCAGCCCCTCCGCGTCGACGTAATACTCCTTGATATAGCGGTCGGCGATCACGTCGTAGGTGACGCCCTCCTCGTTGGCCTTGTTAATCACCTTGTCGTCGATATCGGTGAAATTCTGCACAAAATTCACCTTATAGCCGCGGTACTCGAAGTAGCGGCGCAGCAGATCGAACACGATGAACGGCCGCGCGTTGCCGACATGGAAATAGTTGTACACGGTCGGCCCGCACGAGTACATTTTGACCTCGCCCGGGGTGATCGGCACGAATTCCTGCTTTTGACGGGTCAGGGTGTTGTAAAGTTTCATGATTCAGCCTCCTAAGTGACTTAAATTTGCAAATTATCAGGGGTTTTCCGCCTCATTGAGCGGCTGTGCGAAAAAAACAAACGTATGGAACAGAACGTAGACACGGTACGGTTTCCCAAGCTCCATCTTGTGCCACGCGCGGCAGCTGCACTGCATCCAGCCCTCTCCGGCAGCGCGCACCGCGTAAACAGGGCTTGCGGAAACGCCGATTTGCTGGTCGTGGCCGGTATCCACGCCCTGCCGCTTTTCGGTGATCACAAGGATCCGTCTTTCAGGCCGGTCTTTCCATGCCCGCCAGACAAAAACGACAGAAAACACGCACCAAAGCAGCTTTTGAAGCATTTCTCCCCGCCTTTCGGTAAACAAAACGCCTCCCGGGGCTTAGTATGACCCCGGGAGGCGTAAAAACGCGGTTCCACTCCCAATTTATCGCTCTTTCCGCCTTAACGCGGCGGCTACGCGGGGCATTGCCCCCGATGCTCCGGGACGCACGTTCGCCGGTCCGCCGCGGGGCTCTTTCAGCCTGAGAAGCCCCTCTCTGCCTGCGGTTTTCCGGGTACTCTTTCCCATCTTCGCACAAGTACCAGTTTATGCCCTCAGTATACCAATCCGCGGCGCAAAAGTCAAGCGCCCCGTATTTCGCACAGCAGGCGCTTGACCCCGTCGGGCACCCGCGGCGGGATTGCCGCCGGGCGCGCGATGAAGTAGCCCTGCACCAGATCGACTCCCATGCGCACGACCGTTTCCAGCTCCGCCTGCGTTTCCACGCCCTCGGCTACCAGCTTAATGCCGCGCTCGGCCGCGTAAGAGCACATGTTTTCCACGATTTTCTGCTTATCGCGGTCGCGGTCGATCGACCGCACGAGCGACATGTCGATCTTGACGTATTCGGGCGCCAGCATCAGCAGCATGTATTCGCTGTTGTAGCCGCTGCCGTAATCGTCCAGTGCAAACTGCGCGTTCCAGCGGCGGTTCCAGCGGCGCTTTTCACGCAGGATCTGGTCGTTGATGCGTTCGTTCTCGGTAATCTCCGCCACAAAGCGGCTCAAATAATCAGCAAAGCGCTGCTCAAAGCGGGCGGAATCCTCGGGGGACAGCAGCTGGTTGGGGATGGAATTGACAAAGGCAAAGCACTCCGCGCCGATCCGTCCCTTTTCGCAGTGCTCCGCAAAGCTGTCCATCGCGCGGAACAGCGTGAGCGACTCGAGCGCCGTGAGCTTGGATTCGCGCTGCGCCATTTCCAGAATGTCCTTCGGGGTGCGCAGCGTTTCCAAATCGCTGCGCATCAGCGCCTCATATGCATATGCCTCGCCGGTCGCCGTCGAGACGATCGGCTGCCACACATATTGCAGCCGCCGCTGCTCGAGCAGCACGCGGAACTCCTCCCGGCTGCGCTCTAGCCGCTCGGCGTTCTGATACAGGCCGGGGTCAAAGTCGCAGATGTCGCCCTTGCCGCTCCGCTTGACCTCGTACATGGCGAAATCGGCAAAGCGCTGGAGCTGTTCAAACTCCGTGCTGTCGGCCGGATACCATGCCACGCCGCCCGAAGCCCGCACCGGAAAGCGCGTGCCGTCCGGCAGCAGGACGTACTTTTCGCCAAGCCGCCTGCGCACCGCGCGCAGCAGGTTGCGCACCTGCTGTTCCGAATCATAGCCGTAGAAAAACACGAACAGCTCGTCGCCGCTCTGGCGGCAAACCAGCGCGTCGGCCGGCGCCGTGGCCTTGAGCACGTCGGCCAGCGCGCCGATGTACTGATCGCCGCAGTCATGGCCGTACGAGTCGTTGATATACTTCAGATTGTCCAAATCCAGCATGAGCAGCGCGCCTACGCCCAGCTTGTCCCGGTGTTCGTCGAACAATTCGCGCATGCTGCGGCGGAACGCGCGCCGGCTGAGCAGGCCGGTCAGCGAATCATGGTCGCGCTCGTGCTCGATCTTTTGCAGCGCGAGCGTCGAGGCCGTGATGTCCTCGGCCAGCCCGATGACGCGCTCCTCCGTAACAATGCGCCGCAGCCGCACGTAGCGGTGCTGTCCGTCGGCCGGCAGGCGGTAGATGACCTCCTCGGTCGCGGGCGGCAGGCGGTCGCGGCTGTCAATAAACGGGTCGAGCGCGGCGAGCGCTTCGCGGAAATCCGGCGCCGTCATCCTGTTCGCGTCGACGTCCGGACGGTGGAAAATATCGAAAAAGCCTTGGGTGATGAACAGCGTTTCCGTTCTGCGGTCGATCTCGAAGCCGCCGATCCGGATACTCGCCATGGTCAGGATTTCGGCAAATTTCTGCGACGCCGCATACAAATCCTGACTGAGCAGCTCGATTTCGCCCGTCAAGTGGTCGATTTCGCGAATCCGCGTGCGTCCAAAGGTCAGCGGCTCTCCTTTATGCGCCTGCTGCCCCAGCTCGCGCGACAGCGCCGCGATCGGACGCGACAGCATCACGCTGGTCAGCCAAACGCCGAGCATGCCCAGCAGCAGCAATACCCCGCCGACCGTCATGACCCTGCGCCGCACCGAGTGGGAAAAAGCGAACAGATCGTCCTCCGACGCGATGCCGAGCAGCGCCCAGCGCTCGCCCGCAAACGGCGTGTTCGTGTTATACAGCGGAAGGTAGGTGATGCAGCCGAAAAGGTTCGGCCCATCTTCCCGCCAAAATACAAGCGCGTTTTCCAGCTTGTCGTAGGCGCTCGGGCGCAGGATCACACCCGCCTCATCCTGATACTCGGAGCGGAAGGCGCCGTTGACGAGCACCTGCCGGAATGTTTCGCCGTCCTGCGTGACCGCGAGCACATAGGAGCCGCCCTGCCCCTCGATCAGCT
Source organism: Eubacteriales bacterium (assembly GCA_030524205.1). Lineage (GTDB taxonomy): Bacteria > Bacillota > Clostridia > Oscillospirales > Butyricicoccaceae > Agathobaculum. The sequence goes on along the minus strand of JAUNGZ010000012.1, from coordinate 22,865 downwards.
CGGAAACCGGCAGCTGCTTGCTTAAGTAATCGGCGGTCAGCTCGATGCCGAGCACACCGTACAGCGTGCCGTCGTCCAGCCGCATCGGCACCGAATAGCACACGATCCGGCGCGCGTCGCCGGTCATGCGGCTGTCCGCGCTCCAATACCCCAGATCGGCCCAGCCGATATCCGGATGCTCGAGCGCGGCCTGATACGGGCGGAGGAAAAACGGCTCGTACCGTCCCTCCTTGCCAAAGGTGAACTGGGTCTGCCAGTCGCTGTCGGTCGTGATGCCCAGCTTCTCGGCCACCTCAATCGGCGCCCGTTTGATCAGCAGGTCGGTATTGCTGATCGACGCGCTGGTGGACGGGTCCAAATCGCGCAGGTAAAGGCCCTTTTTGTCCTGCGGCGCGTCCGGGTCGATTCCGCCGGCGCCAAGCACCAAATAAGCGCCTGTCACCGAAGCGGTGCGCATCAGAGCGATCAAATCCTCGCTCACAGCGGTCAGGATCGTGTTATACGTCCGCTTATCGGAGTCGAGCGCGGATAAATCAGCTTGGCCGGCGGCGCGCAGCGCCTGCACCTTGCCGTTGACCGCGTCGACCGTCAGCTGTAAATTCGACCAACTGCCGACCATTTCGTGCTCCAGATAGTTTTCGCGGTTTTTGACCTGTTCCCCTAAAATATCGACCGCGTTTTGATCAATCTGCGACAGCACGCCGCCGTAGAACACAAAGCCGATCATCAGCACGATCATTGCCAGCAGCAACAGCAGCAGCGGACGGAACAGCCTGCACAGGATCGTCGGAGCCTGCCGCGTGTATTCTGTTTTTCCGCTCACGGCTTTTCACCGCCTTCCCAACTGCTTTCTCAGTCAACCATCTCTTCAAGCGTCCGCTTTGTGGCTTCGTACCAATTATCGAAGTTTTCATCGGCCGCATAGGCCGCGATTGCCTCCGCGCGGGGCGTGCCCGCGGCGAGAAGCTGCTGCACGGCCTCATAATCGGCCTGCGCTTTTTCTGACATGGAATTCTCCAGCACGCTGCGCGCGTCGGTTCCCTTGGCGAAGGCCTTGGTGGTGTACAATTCGTTGCCGGTCACCGTGTCGATCGCAACGGAAACGATGCGCTCGACCAGCTCGCTCGACATACCGCCGTTTTCGCGGACAAAATCAATTTCATTGGCCGATTTTTTGACCGGCAGATAGCCGGATTGGATGGAAAACTCGCTGTTGCGCGCGGCGTCGGTGAACCATTTCAAGAAACAGACCGATGCGTAAACGTGCGCCTCGTCCCCCTCGGTGACGACCATGCCCGCGCCCTGCTGCACGGCGGTCGGCTGCGCGCCCTCAAACTGCGGGGCGGGCAGCACCTCGACCTCGATCGGGTACTGGTTTTCGTCGTCCAGAATGACCGCGTCCGGGAAAAACGTCGCGCCGGAAGACGAGCCGACGAAGGAAATCAGCTTGCCCATCTTGACGTCGTCCGAACGAAAACGGCCCGACGCGGCGAACTCGCCGCTGATATACGGCACATAATAATTATCCCACAGGCGGCGGATCACGGTTTTGTCAAAGTTCAGCACGGTTTTTCCGTCCTTCTGCGAGAAAATCTCGCAGCCAAGCTGCTTGGCGCCGATCAGCATATAATTTGCCAGCGCGTCGCGGCCGAAAAAGGCCTTGCCGTCGTTCGGCACGCCGGGGGTCAGCCCGTCGGTCCACTCATAATAGCGCGCTGCGATATCGGTCACGCCCTCGATCGTGGCAAGCTCGCCGGTGCTCGCGCCGGTCGCGGCTGCGAATTCCTCCCAGTCGGTTTTGTTGAGCATGAAAATCTCGGTGGATTTCGCAATCGGGAAGATTTTCAGGCTGCCGTCGTCCGAAAAACGGCCTTCCTCAATGTAACCGTCAATGTATTCGCCCAAATCTTCCGCCGTGAAATACGGCGCCAAATCGGCGGCCAGACCGAGCTGGTCGACCGCGTAAGCAGTGTCGGCATAGGCGGCGAACAAATTGGGCAGCTCGGCCGCGCCGACCTTTTTATTCGCGGAATCGAGCACATTCGCTTCCAGCTCGTTGACCGAGCCCTGACTGTACGCGCTGACCACAATGCCCTGCTCCCTGCCTTCGGTGCTGTTGAACTCCTGCACCATTTGGTCGAACGCTTCCTGCTGCGCGCCGTTATAATAATGCCAAACCGTGATCGCAACCGGGTTTTTCGGGTCGAGCGAAACAGTCTTTGCCCCTTTGCTCTGCCCGCCGCAGCCGCTCAGCAGCAGCGCGCACGCGCAGAGCAAAGCAGCCCCCCTCTTTTTCCATTGCGGCATGCCGTTCTCCTCCAATTCCAAATATATCTAAATATTTTCTTATTATACACCCGCTTTGTCTGCTATGCAATTACATTGCCGTTAATTGTCATCCTTTTGTGGCTTTTTCCCTGATCTCCACCGCATTTTCGTGCACTTTTTCCAAGCTTGTTCCGGTTTCAAGATCTTGCGGCCGCCGCATAGCGGGCCACCAGATCATGTGCCATGGCGAGCGGCTCCTCTCCCCGGTTCAGGCGCAGCGAAAGATAGGGGGTGCTTCCCGCATTCAGCAGCAGCCGGCCGCGGTAGGCCTCGTCCGCGCATAGCGCGCTCAGCCGCGCGAAATCGGTGTCGGCAAAGGTCAGCAGCAGCCGGCCGTCCGCCTGCTTGATCTCGGAAATGCCCTGCTCGGACGCATTGCTGCGCAGCAGCGCGATATCAAGCAGCGCCACGGCCTCCGCGGGCGGCTCGCCGAAGCGGTCGATCAGCTCGTCGAGCATATCGCTCCTCTGCCCCTCGGTGCGGATGAGCGCGATGCGGCGGTACAGGTCGACGCGCTGCCCCGCGTCCGGCACATAGGCGGCGGGCAGGTTGGCCGACAGCATCAGCTCGGCCGCGCAGTCGACGCGCGGACGCGGCGTTTCGCCCTTTTCCTCCTGCACCGCCTCCTCGAGCAGCTTGAGGTAAAGGTCGTAGCCAACGCTCATCATATGCCCCGACTGCTCGGGGCCCAAAACATTGCCCGCGCCGCGGATTTCCAGATCGCGCATGGCGATTTTGAAGCCCGAGCCGAAGGCCGCGTACTCGCGGATGGCGGAGAGCCGCTTCTGCGCGATCTCGGAAAGCGCCTTGCCGCGCCGGTAGCACAGGTAGGCGTAAGCGTGACGGCTTGATCTGCCGACGCGGCCGCGGATCTGATGGAGCTGCGCCAGACCCATGTAATCCGCGTTTTCAATGATCAGCGTGTTGGCGTTCGGGATGTCGATGCCGGTTTCGATGATCGTGGTGCAGAACAGGATATCGGTTTCGCCGTCCGCCATGGCGTTCATCGCGGCGGCAATCTCCTTCTGCGTCATTTTGCCGTGGACGACGCCGATGCGCGCGTCGGGCAGGCGCTGCTGCCACGCGCTCGCGCACCGCGCGATGGATTCGACCCGGTTGTGCAGGTAGTAAACCTGTCCGCCGCGCGCCAGCTCGCGGCGCACCGCGTCGAGCAGCACGCCGTCGTTCTGCTCAAGCACAAAGGTCTGCACGGGATGGCGGTCCTGCGGCGGCTCCTCGATGGAGGACATATCGCGGATGCCGGACAGCGCCATGTTGAGCGTGCGCGGGATGGGCGTGGCCGACAGCGTCAGCACGTCGACCTCCTTGGACAGCTCCTTGAGCGTTTCCTTGTGCGACACGCCGAAGCGCTGCTCCTCGTCCACGACGAGCAGCCCCAGCGCGCCGAATTTGATCTTTTTATTGAACAGCTTGTGCGTGCCGATCACAAGGTCGATCGAGCCCGCCTCCAGCTTTTGCAGGATTTTGGTCTGCTCCGAGCCGGTTTTGTAGCGTGTGAGCAGCTCGATCGTCACCGGATGGCCCTGAAACCGCTGCAAGGCGGTCAAATAGTGCTGGCGCGCCAAAACGGTCGTCGGCACCAAAATGGCGGCCTGCTTGCCCGCCAGAATGCACTTCATCACGGCGCGCAGCGCGACCTCGGTCTTGCCGAAGCCCACGTCGCCGCACAGCAGGCGGTCCATCGGCCGGTCGGATTCCATATCCGCCTTGATCTCCGCGATGCAGCGGAGCTGGTCCTCGGTTTCCTCATAGGGGAAGGCCTCCTCGAATTCGCGCTGCCACGCGTCGTCCGCCGGGAAGGCGAAGCCCTTCAGCTTGGCGCGCTCGGCGTACAGGCGGATCAGTCCCTCGGCCAGCTCCTTGGCCGCCGCCTTGGCGCGCGTTTTCGCGCGCGACCAGTCCGCGCCGCCCAGCTTGTTCAGACGGACGTGCTCCGGCTCGCCGCCGCCGATGTATTTGGAGATCAAGTCGAGGCTGGTGGCGGGCACATAGAGAAAATCCGTGCCCGCGAACGCGATTTTAACGAAATCGCGCGCGCCGCCGTCGACCGTCATGCGTTCCATGCCGATAAACCGGCCGATGCCGTGGTGCTCGTGTACCACCAGATCGCCCGGCGTCAAGTCGGTGAAGGATTTCACGCGGTCGCGGTTTGACCTTTTGACCGCCGCTTTTCTGCGGCGCGCGAGCACCTGCCCCTCGGTCATGACGACCAGACCGAGGTCGGGATACTCGAAGCCGGCCGACAGCGTGCCCTCCAAAATGCTGACCTGTCCCGCTTTGGGAAGCAAATCGCTGCGCTGGGCCTTGACGCCCGCGCCGGTCAGCGCGTCGAGCATGTTTTGGCAGCGCAGCCCGCTGCCGCACACCACGGCCACCGCGCGGCCCTGCCGCACGAAGCCCTGAATATCGGCCGCCGCCAAATCCAGATTGCCGCCGTACGCGTTCATCTGGTTGGCCACGAAATTCTCGAGATGCGCGGGCGACAGCTCGGGTATGTTGCTCAAAAAGCTGTCCAGCCGCAAAAAGGGGCGCGGCAGCGCGCACAGCCCCGCGAAATCAAGCGCGTACTCCCCAAACGCGGGCGGCGTTTCGCCGCGCTCCAGCAGCGCGGTCACATCGTCCCCGATGCGGGCGGCAAAATCGCGCGCGGCGTCGCGCAGGCGCGGCGTATCCTCAATCACGATCAGCGCGTCCGCGGGCAGGTAATCGAGCGCGGTGGCAAGCGTGGGATAGAGAAGCGGCAGGTATTTATCCGCCGCCGGCAGCGAGCCGGTTTCGCGCAGGCGCTCGGCGTCGCGCTCCAGATTCTTTTGCAGATCGGCGTGCTTTTTGCGCCGCGTTTTGAGCAGCCCGAGCACCGCGTCCGCCAAGCCCGCCGCGCCGCCCGGCGCCAAATGCGGCAGCGCCTCCATGCACGGCAGGCAGCGCAGGGTCCGCACCTGCTCCAGACGGCGCTGGCTGCCCACGTCGAAGGTGGCGATCGAGTCGATTTCGTCGTCCCAGAACTCGACACGGTACGGATGCTCGGCCTGCGGCGGGAACACGTCCAAAATGCCGCCGCGCACGGAAAACTGGCCCCGGCCCTCCACCTGAACGCAGCGCTCGTATCCCGCGCGCGCGAGCTTTTCTGTCAGCCCGCCGAGCGGCGCGGCGTCCCCGGCGGCCAGCGTCACGACCGCGCCCGCCAAAGCCTCGGGCGGCAGCGTGCGCTGCGCGGCGGCCTGCACGGACGCGACGATGAACGGCGCGCCCGCCATTTGATCGAGCACGGCCAAACGCTTGTGCTCGTACCCGCGCGACACGCCGGCCACGTCAACCATGACCAAATCGCGCGCGGGCAGCTGAAGCACGGGCTTTTCCGAAAAGCCGTGCAGATCGGCGGCAAAGCGGGCCGCTGCCGAATCGTCGTCGGTCAGCACGCAGACCGGTCGCCCCATGTCCAGCCCGAGCGCCGCCGCCAGATGCGCCTTGTGAATGGCCGACAGGCCGACCGCGAGCGCAGGCGTTTTTCCGTCCGCAAGCGCCTTTTTCAACTCTTTGTATTCTTTTAAATATTTTATACTATTCGTAATTTCCGTCATGCAGTCACCCCGCTTTTTTACCCGGCATACCGGAACATGCCAAAAGGGCAGATTTTGCAATCTGCCCTAATGGTATGTCTGTTTTTCGTGCTTTATGCCCTTTTACCGTTCAATGCTCGTGATGATCGTGCTCATGGCAGGCCGCGCAGTCCATATCGCAGCCGAGCATCTCGGCGGGGTCCTTGCCCTGCCGCCTGAGGTAGTCCGCAATCGCGCTTCGAAGCGCCTCCTCGGCCAGCACCGAGCAGTGCATCTTGACCGGCGGCAGACCGTCGAGCGCCTCGGCGACCGCCTTGTTGGTCAATTTCAGCGCCTCTTCGAGCGTCTTGCCCTTGACCATCTCGGTCGCCATCGAGCTGGTCGCGATCGCCGCGCCGCAGCCGAAGGTCTTGAACTTGACGTCCTCGATCACGCCGTCGTCCGACACCTTGAGGTACATCTTCATAATATCGCCGCACTTGGCGTTGCCGACCTCGCCGACGCCGCTGGCGTCCTCGATCTCGCCTACATTGCGCGGGTTGGTGAAGTGGTCGAGCACCTTTTCGCTGTATTGCATATTCTATATCTCCTTTGTATCAGTGACTGTGCAAATTGGAAGCCGCGGTGAGATTTGGCTTGCCGTTTTCCCAAACCGGGCTCATCGAGCGCAGCCGGGCAACGACCTTGGCGACGGCTTCGATGATATAATCGACGTCCTCCTCGGTGTTCTGCTCGCCGAGCGTCAGGCGGAGCGAGCCGTGCGCGATCTCGTGCGGCAGGCCGATGGCCATGAGCACGTGGGACGGATCGAGCGAGCCGGTCGAGCAGGCCGAGCCGGTCGAGCCCATCACGCCCTCGTTGTCCAGAAAGAGGATCAGCCCCTCGCCCTCGATCGCCTCAAAGACGAAGGACGCGGTGCCCGGCAGGCGGTTAACCGGATCGCCGGTGTAATGCGTGTAGGGGATTTTCATCACACCCTCGACCAGCCGGTCGGTCAGGCGCTTAACATAGCCCATCTTCTCGTCCATGCCCTCGACGGCTTCCTTCATCGCCGCGGCAAGGCCGATGCAGCCGGCGGTGTTCTCAGTGCCGGAAACAAGGCCGCGCTCCTGTCCGCCGCCGTAGACCAGCGGCTCGAGCGCAACGCCCTTTTTCACATACAGCACGCCCACGCCGCGCGGGCCGCGGAACTTGTGCGCGGAAAGGGAAAGCAGGTCGATGCCCATCGCCTGCACGTCGATCGGCATATGGCCGACCGCCTGCACGGCGTCGGTGTGGAACACCGCGCCGACGCTGTGCGCGAGCGCCGCGATTTCCCGGATGGGCTGGATGGTGCCGATTTCGTTGTTCGCCGCCATAATCGTGACGAGCGCGGTATCCTCGCTCAGTGCGTTTTTGAGCTGCGTGAGATCGACGCGGCCCTGCCCGTCCACATCCAGATAGGTGACGGTAAAGCCCTCCTTCTCGAGCGCCTCACAGGTGTACAGCACCGCATGATGCTCGATTTTGGAGGTGATGATATGCTTCCTGCCCTTAGCGCCCGGGCCGTGCATAAAGCCGTGAATGGCGAGGTTGTCAGCCTGCGAGCCGCCGCCGGTGAACACGATCTCGCCGGGGGCGTAGTCGTTCCTGACGTTGACCGGCTCGGCGGCGTTTAAACAGCGGCCGACGGTCATGCGCGCCTCGTTCAGCGCTTCCTTGGCCGCGCGGCCGATGCGGTAGAGCGAGGACGGATTGCCGTAAAACTCGGTCAGCCATGGCTTCATCGCCTCGAAAGCGGTTTCGGACAGCGGCGTGGTGGCCGCGTTGTCCGCGTATACGATTCGTTTCATGTTTATATCTGCCTTTCTTTTCAAAAGGATTGGGAGTGATCTGATCGCTTATTTACCAGTAATTCGGTAGGTTCAGCGGGTACTACTAATATACACCCAAAACGCGCAGTTTAGCAAGCGAAAAACTCACCAAAGCAACCGCCCGCAAAGCGCGCTTTTGCACCATTTTGTAAATTTTGCGTAGTTTCAGCGGCGCTTATGCGCGTTCGTGCTCTTTTTCAGCCGCTGCAGCACGTCGTCGTACTTGGACGAGCGCGCGGTCGGGTTGCCGCGCAGCAGGCTTTTGCGCGTGGATTTGAGGGCGGCGGCGCGTTCGTCAAAGCTGCGCTGCACCTCGTCGAGCTTGGCCAGAATCTGCTCCTTCGCGTCGGAAAGCTGCTCCTTCGCGCCGTCGACCGCGTCGGAAAGCTGTTCCTTTGCCACGCCCATTTTCTCGGACCATTCACCGCGCTTTTCATCCACGGCGTAGGACAGGTTGGTCAGCCCAACCAGCGCGGTTTCCGAAAGCTGGGCGCGCAGCTCGCCGCCCTGCTCGCGCAGTTTGTCCAGCTCCTCGAGCAGCTTGGCCAGATCGAGCGCCGAACGGACGGACACCGTTACGTCGCCCGCGAACGCGGCCGACAGCAACACGGCCAGCACGGCCAGCAGCCAGAACGGCAGCCCGGTTACAAACGAAGCCACCGGCGGATGGATGAACCGCGAAAGGATCAGCCCCATCGCGCCCCAGCACAGCGACGACTGCAGGCAGATATAGCCCTGAAACTGAAAGCGGTGGGTCGTGTAATCCCAGTATTTTACCTTGAACAGTTTTTCCATGACCACGCCGACAATATACTCAAACGCCGTCGCCGCGGCCATGCTCCAGAAAAACAGCCGGACCGGATGGTCGTACAGCGGCAGCGCGATATGCAGCAGCATGGTCGCGCCGAAGCCGTAAATCGGCAGCATCGGGCCGCGCAGAAAGCCCCGGTTGACAAACCGGCGCTGCTGCACCGACACGACGGTCGTCTCAAAGCACCAGCCAAGAAAGCAATATATATAGAAAATCAGCATCCACTGCCAGCCGGAATAGTCGTACACCGTGCAACTGCCCTCTTTCGCCGCTGAATTCGTCCGAAAACGTCTTTTCCTATTTTACCGAATATTTTGACTTTTGGCAAGGGCGAAGGTATAATAAAACCAGTTCGATGGAAACCGCGGTTTCCATCGAGGAACCGCCTCCGATATTGCGCCCGATGGGCGCAATTCTACGGCTTTTCTTCGCAAGCTCTGCTTGCAAAGAAAGTGCCGCTTTCTGCGCGCACCCTGCGGGTGCACTTGAAAGCGGTTTGTATAAAAACCGTGATACATGCTCCCGGTTTTTATGAAAATCGCGGCAACGCCGCAATTTTCTGTTGAAATGCGCGCTACGGCGCGGGGACGCGATAACGCGCCGCAAAGATTTTCTTCATTTGTTATTAAAACAGCTATGGGAGGGTCTATTATGCTGAATTTCACCGTGTACACCACAACTGAGGTCGTTTTCGGGCGCGATATCGAGAAGGAGATCGGCCCTAAGCTCAAGGAGATCGGCGCGCACCGCGTGCTGGTGCATTTCGGCGGCGCAAGCGCCCGCTCCTCCGGCCTGCTCGACCGCGTCGAGCAAAGCCTCGCCGCCGCCGGCCTGTCGTTCGTCGAGCTTGGCGGCGTGTCGCCCAACCCCAAGCTGTCGATGGTGCGCCGGGGCGTCGAGCTGGCGAAGCGCGAGGGGATCGACTTCATCCTCGCCGTCGGCGGCGGATCGGTGCTCGACTCGGCCAAGGGCATCGGCATGGGCGTGGCCACCGGGCGCGACCCGTGGGAGTTCGCCACGACCGGCACCGCGCCGGATAAAACGCTGCCCGTCGGCTCGGTGCTGACGCTCGCGGCCTCCGGCTCGGAAATGAGCAACTCCTGCGTGCTGACCAACGAGGAGACGAAGGAAAAACGCGGCGTCACCAGCCAGACCAACCGCCCGCGCATCAGCTTCCTCAATCCGGAAAACACGTTCTCCGTCTCCAAATTTCAGACGGGCTGCGGCATCGTCGATATCATGATGCACACGCTCGAGCGCTACCTGACCCCCGGCGGCGAGAGCGACGTCACCGACCGCATCGCGGAGGGCCTGCTGATCTCGACGCGCGACATGGGCCGCCGCGCCATCGCCGACCCGAACGACTACGACGCGCGCGCCAGCCTGATGTGGGCGGGCAGCATGTCGCACAACGATTATACCGGCTGCGGGCGCGGCCGCTTCTTCCCGGTGCACAAGCTCGAGCACGAGCTTTCCGCCTTCCGCGACGAGATCGCGCACGGCGCGGGCCTGTCCGTCCTGTTCCCGGCGTGGGCGCAGTTCGTGATGGAATACGACGTGCCGCGTTTCGCCCAGCTTGCAAACCGCGTGTTCGGCGTGGAAATGGATTTTGTCCGCCCCGACCGCACCGCGCGCGAGGGTATTTTCGCCATGAAGCGCTTTTTCGAGGAGATCGGCATGCCGGTGCACATGGCCGACCTCGGCATCAAGCCCGAAAACTATGAAACGCTTGCGGAAAATGCGATAAAAACCGTCGGCGGGCCGGTCAAAAGCTATGTGCCGCTCGATAAAAAGGCCATCTGCGCAATTTTCAAACTCGCGGAATAAAACCAGCCGTACCCGCATACCCTACGGGAGGAACGCGGCCGAACCCACGGCACGCTCCTCCCGTTTGCTGGTTTTTTCTGTTTTTCTTGCCTTCCGGCACTTGACAAACCGCTTTGCCGCGCGCTATAATATTTAGGCTATCACCGAAACCGGTGAAGCGGTATCGCCAGCACTTTTGCACATTCCTCAATAGCTCAGTTGGTAGAGCATGCGGCTGTTAACCGCAGGGTCGTTGGTTCGAGTCCAACTTGAGGAGCCACACAGGGGTATAGCTCAGCTGGTAGAGCATCGGTCTCCAAAACCGAGTGCCGTGGGTTCGATCCCTACTGCCCCTGCCATTTTGCTGTTATAGCTCAGTCGGTAGAGTGCATCCTTGGTAAGGATGAGGTCCCCGGTTCAAATCCGGGTAACAGCTCCATAAAAAGCCTGTCACGCCGTGACAGGCTTTTTATGGGTTTACGGGCGGCTGATTCCGTTCAAGCGGCGGGAAAGCTCGCCCAAAAGGGAAAACGCACAGGCAAAGCCCATCTCAAAGGCCTGCCGCTCCACCTCCCCGGCGTAATCGAGACAGGCGTCCTCCAGCCGCCGCGCCCCCTCGCCTTCACCGAACAGCGCGTCCATCCGTTCGGCATAGACAGCTATCTCGTGCCGGCGCGGCTTCGCGCCCCGGTCGCACCAAAAGCCGCAAAGCTCGTTCAGAAGGCTTTCCATTTTTTCAGCTCCTTCGCTCTATGATAATATACTGCTATCAGCGTGTGCGGAGGTAATATACCATGCCCATTAGCGAAGCGCGCCGCAGAGCCAATGACAAATACAACGCTAAAGCCTACGATCAGATACAGTTCCGCGTCAAAAAAGGCCGTAAGGCCGAATTGCAGGCTCACGCCGCCGCACAGGGCGAAAGCCTAAACGCCTTTTTGCTCCGTGCCATCGAAGAAACCATGTGTCGCGACAGCGCCGGCAAGCCTTAATTATCTAACCGGAAAGGGACTCGTTATGGGGAAAACATCCAGCGCTGCTAAAGACAAATACAATGCCAAGACCTACGATCAGATTCAGTTCCGCGTCAAAAAAGGCCGCAAGGCCGAGTTGCAGGCTCACGCCGCCGCGCAGGGCGAAAGCCTGAGCGCCTTTCTGAACCGTGCTGCTGCCGAAACCATGCGCCGCGATTGGAGAAGGACCGCTGATTTATGAGCCTACGCCGTCTTTTCCGCCTTCATCAGCCGCTATCTTCTCTTGTGTTTAAGTATAGTATATGGTCGACACTATATCAATCGGCATCCTACCCAAGATTTCTTTGAATTTCCTATTTATTTTATATATTGACGACACTATTATTTTTAGTCAACCTAAGGAGGAACCGCTATGTCCCCCATCAGCAAGGCGCAACAAAAAGCCACCGCTAAATATGTGAAAGAAAATTACGACCGCATCGAAATCAAGGTTTCAAAGGGCAAAAAAGCGCTTTACCGCGACCACGCCGCCGCGCAGGGCGAAAGCCTGAGCGCCTTTTTGAGCCGTGCCGCCGACGAGGCCATGCGCCGCGACAGAGAGGACAAGCCGTGAAGCTGCGCAATCCTTTGATTTTACTGCTGACCGCGACAATTTGGGGCGTGGCCTTCGTCGCGCAGAGCGTCGGCATGGACTACGTCGGCCCGTTTACCTTCTTGTGCGCGCGCAGCGTGATCGGCGGCATTGTGCTGCTGCCGGTCGTCGCCGTTTTGGAGAAAAACGGCCCCGGCCACGCGGAGGAAAGCCCCGCCGAACGCCGCAAGGCACGGAAAACGCTGCTGCTCGGCGGCGTATGCTGCGGCTTGGCGCTCTGCTCGGCAAGCGCGTTCCAGCAATTCGGCCTGCTGTACACCACGGTCGGCAAATCCGGCTTTTTGACCGCCTGCTACATTTTGATCGTGCCGCTGATCGGCCTGTTCTTCGGCCGCAAATGCGGCAAGCTGGTTTGGTGCGGCGTCGCGCTCGCGCTTGCGGGCCTGTACTTCCTGTGCTTGACCGACGGCTTCAGCATCAACGCGGGCGACCTGCTGATGATCGTGTGCGCGGTGCTGTTTTCAGTACATATTCTGGTGATCGACCACTTCTCCCCCCGCACGGACGGCGTTAAAATGTCGTGCATCCAGTTTTTTGTGTGCGCGGCCGTCGCGGCTGTCGGCATGGCGCTGTTCGAGCATCCGAGCTGGAGCGCGCTGCTCGCCGCGTGGAAACCCGTGCTGTACGCGGGCGCGCTGTCGTCCGGCGCGGGCTATACCCTGCAAATCATCGGCCAGAAGGGCATGAACCCGACGGTCGCCTCGCTCATCATGAGCCTTGAATCGGTGATCTCGGTGATCGCCGGCTGGCTGATCCTCGGGCAGGCTTTGTCGCCGCGCGAGATTTTCGGCTGTGTGCTGATGTTCTCCGCCATCGTGCTTGCCCAGCTGCCGCAAAAAAATACACAAAACAACGCACAAAACGCCGTCGTTTGACGGCGTTTTCTTTTGTGCAGATTTTTTTGTCCGGCCTATTGACAAACGGCGCGTTCCGGCTTAATATGAATACATGATCATATGAGCAATCATTCATATATAGACAGGAGGCAACGCACATGTCGGAACTGGAACGGACGCTGACATCGCAGCCCGACGGCCCGCAGACACATCCTCACCACAGCGGGGACGAATGCGGCTGCGGGCATGACCATCATCACCACCACGAGGCCGAATGTGACTGCGGACACGAGTATCATCACCACAACGATGACGAATGCGGCTGCTGACATGACCACGAGCACCACCACACGCACGAAACGACCCCTGACGAGGCCCGTCACGGCAGGGCAAAGGGCAAAAAGCGCGTGTACACGCTGCAAAATCTGGGCTGCGCGCACTGTGCCGCCGAGATGCAGCACCAAATCGGCAAGCTGCCCGGCGTGACCGACTGCGTGCTGGTATACGAAACCCGCCAGCTCCGCGTGACCGGAAACGACCCCGACGCGCTGCTGCCCGACATTCGGCGCATCTGCGCATCGATCGAGAATGGCGCCAAGGTGCTCGCGCCCGAGGACGAGCACGAGGAGCAGTCCTCCCCGCTCGGCGAGCTGATCGCGGGCGCTTTGTGCTTTGCCGCGGGCCTGCTTCTGCCGCAGCCGGGCGTCAAGCTCGCGCTGCTGGTGCTCGCGTACCTGCTGCTCGGCTGGCGCGTGCTGTGGACGGCGCTGCGCAACCTGACAAAGGGCCGCGTGTTCGACGAAAACTTCCTGATGTCGCTGGCGACCATCGGCGCGTTCTGCATTCAGGAATATGCCGAGGCGGTCGGCGTCATGCTGTTCTACCGCATCGGCGAATACTTTGAGGACCGCGCGGTCGAGCGTTCGCGCAGGCAGATCATGTCGGCGGTCGACCTGCGGCCCGAGACGGTGCAGCTTGCCGACGGCGCGGACGTGCGCACCGTGCCCGCGGCGGAGGCCCGCGTGGGCGATATCGTGCTCGTCCGTCCGGGCGACCGCATCCCGCTCGACGGCGAGGTGGTCGAGGGCGAGAGCCGGCTGGACACCTCGGCCGTCACCGGCGAGCCGGTGCCCGTGCGCGTTGCAAAGGGCGACAGCGTGCTGTCCGGCTGCGTCAATACGGACGGCCTGCTCCGCCTGCGCGTCACGCACGTGCTGGCCGAAAGCATGGTGCAGCGCATCCTCGACAGCGTGGAGAACGCCGCCGCGCGCAAGCCCAAGCTCGACCGGTTCATCACGCGCTTTTCGCGCGTTTACACCCCGGCGGTCGTCGGCATCGCGCTGCTGACCGCGCTTGTACCGGGCTTTGTTACCGGCGACTGGGCGAGATGGGTGTACACCGCGCTCACCTTCCTTGTCATTTCCTGCCCGTGCGCGCTCGTTTTGTCCGTCCCGCTGTCGTATTTCGCAGGCATCGGCGCGGGGTCGAAGCGCGGCATTCTGTTCAAGGGCGGCGTGTCCCTCGAGGCGCTGGCCGGTGTGAAAACCGTTGTCATGGATAAGACCGGCACGGTCACCGAGGGCAATTTCGCCGTACAGCGCGCCGTCCCTGCGGACGGCGGAACGGCAAGCGGACTGCTCGCGCTCGCGGCGGCCTGCGAGGCCGCCTCCACCCATCCGATCGCGGGGTCCATCCTCGCGGCGGCCGCCGCGCAGGGCGCGCCCGCGCGGGCGGTGACCGATATCCGCGAAACGGCGGGCGAGGGCGTCGAGGCATTGCTGGACGGCAAGCCGGTGCTGTGCGGCAATCGAAAGCTGATGGAGCGGCACGGCGTCGACCTGTCCGCGTATCAGGGCGAAAAGGGCGGCACCGAGGTGCTGCTCGCGGTGGACGGCGTATTTGCCGGGCATGTCGTGATCGCGGACACGGTCAAGGCCGACGCGACCGAGGCCGTTTCCCGTCTGAAACGGCAGGGCCTGCGCACCGCCATGCTGACCGGCGACGGAGAAGACAGCGCGAACGCGGTCGCTGCGGACGTCGGCATCGACGAGGTGCGCGCGCGCCTGCTGCCGCAGGATAAGCTGGAAGCGCTTGCCGATATCCGCGAGAAAAACGGCGCGGCGCTGTTCGTCGGCGACGGCATCAACGATGCGCCGGTCCTCGCGGGCGCGGACGTGGGCGCGGCCATGGGCTCGGGCGCGGACGCGGCCATCGAGGCCGCCGACGTGGTGTTCATGCACGCCGGCCTCGGCGCCGTGCCCGACGCGGTCTCCATCGCGCGCGGAACAGGCGCGATCGCCCGGCAGAACATTATTTTCGCGCTGGCGGTCAAGGCGCTGGTCATGGTGCTCGGTCTGGCGGGCGGCGCCTCCATGTGGCTGGCGGTGTTCGCGGATTCCGGCGTCGCCATGCTGTGCGTGCTCAATTCCATCCGGCTGCTGTACCGGAAAAGCTGAAAAAAGGGAGCAAACCGAACGGTTTGCTCCCTTCTTTTTGGGGGCATGCCGCCTGCGGGCGGCGAACCCCCTCTCAAAACCGATCCAAAAAGCTGTGCCGCCCGGCCTCGTCCCGCCAGCCGAGCAGCTTTGCGGTGTCGACGTTTTTGACCGCGTTCAAAATGTTGGCCTCGACCTGCGGGTTGTCCGCGGCGAGCGCGGCGATCAGCCGCTTGACCGCCGCCCGCTTGGTGTCGGCTTCCAGCGTCCGCGCCGGGCAGGCGCACGGCGAAAAGGTGAGGCCGCAGGCTCGCGCCCACTGCTCGACCGTTTTTTCGCGCACGTAATACAGCGGGCGGATCAGCTCCATGCCCGCGTAGTGCGCCGCCCTGACGCGCGGCAGCATGGCCTGCGTCTGCCCGCCGTACAAAAGCCCCATCAGCACGGTTTCGATCGCGTCGTCATAGTGGTGACCTAGGGCGATTTTGTGGCAGCCGCGCTTTTGCGCCTCGGCGTACAGATGCCCGCGCCGCATTTTCGCGCACAAAAAGCAGGGGTGCGCGGGCGCGTGGTTTGCCGCGACGCGCAGAACGTCCGTCTCAAAGATTTCGAGCGGCAGCGCGAGACGCGCGGCGTTTTCTTCCGTCTGCGCGCGGTGCGCGGGCGTAAAGCCCGGGTCCATCGCCAGAAAAACCAGTTCAAAGTCGACCGTGCGCTGCAAATCCTGCAAAAGCAGGGCGAGCAGCATCGAATCCTTGCCGCCCGAAACGCAGGCCGCGATCCTATCCCCCGGCCGCACCAGACCGAATTCGTCCACCGCGTCCACGAAAGGACGGCGCAGCGTGCGCACGAATTCAGTTTGCAGCGTCCGCCTGATCTCCCGCGCCGTCATCTGCCGTTTTTCTTATGCTGGAAGTGGTACGTGATGCGGGCGAGCAGACTGTCGGACGCGAAATGCCGCGCGAAGGTCATCGCCTTCATCGCCGCGCCCGGCACGACGACCGCCTTACCCGCGAACAGCCCGTCGAGCGCCTCGCGCGCGACGCGGCCCGCGTTCAGCCCGGCCAGCGAAAAGCGCACGCCCGCCACCTTGTTGAACTCGGTGTCGACCGGTCCCGGGCACAGCGCGCACACGCGCACGGGCGAGCCCGCGCGGCGCAGCTCCTCCCGGACGGCCTCGGTCAGGCGCAGCACGTAGTTTTTGCTTGCGTAGTACGTCGCCATCAGCGGCCCGGGCAGAAAACCCGCCGAGGAGGCGACGTTCAGCACATAGCCCCGCCCTCTGGCCGCGAAATCGCGCACGGCCAGCTTGGTCAGGATGTGCACCGCGCGGATGTTGACGTCGATCATACGCAGCTCCTCGTCCAGATCCGTGCCGGCAAATTCGCCGAACAGGCCGAAGCCCGCGTTGTTGATCACGACCTCCAGATCGTCCCCCCGCGCGGCCTCGTACAGCAGGCGGCACTCCTTTTCGTCCGCAACGTCCGCCGCTACCACATGGCAGACGGTCGGCAGCTCGGCCGCAAGCTCGCGCAGCCGGTCCTCGCGCCGGGCGCACAGCGTCAGCTCGTAGCCGCGCGCCGCGAGCAGCTTTGCCATCTCCCGCCCGATGCCCGAGGACGCGCCGGTAATCAATGCCCGCATCGAAAAAGCCTCCTTCAAAATCACATGTTTTCTTTAGTGTAACAGAACGGCGCGCCGCGCGCAAGCCCCGACGCCCATCCCCGCCAAAAGGCGGCGTTTTACGCTGATTTCCCTTTTATTCCGCCTGTAATAATGGTATACTGAAAGCAGCAAACCGCACTCCCGCGCACACAGGGCGCGCGGGCAATCAGCAGCCTTGCGCCCGGCGCGGCGCATAGGGAGGATGGACTATGGAACCGAATGAACTAGACGCGGCGTTGTATGAACTGCTCGCCGCTCCCCAGCGGATCGAGGAGATCCGGCGTGCGCTGCCGGGCGCGGGCAAGCAGGAGCTTGCGCAGGCGCTCGACCGTCTCGCCGCCGCCGGCCGCGTGATGAAAAATAAGAAAAACCGCTACGCGCAGGCCGCGCATTACGGCTGCGTGGCCGGCACCTTTCTCGCCACCGAGCGCGCGTTCGCCTTCGTCGCGCCCGACGCGGCCGAGGGCGCGGCCAAGCCCGACGATCTTTTCATCCCGCCGAACGCCTCGGGCGGGGCCTGGCACGGCGACCGCGTGCTCGTCAAGGTGTCGGAGCGCAAAAACGGCCGGGGCCGGCTGGAGGGCACGGTCATCCGCGTGCTGTCCCGCGCGGACAGGGAGCTGACCGGCGCGCTCGTGCAGCGCGGCAAAAGCTACTTTGTGCAGCCGACCTCCAAGAAATACCCTGAGATCGCCGTCGACCGGCGCGAGCTGGGCGACGCGCAGGTGGGCGACCGCGTCGCCGTTTCGGTATCCGATTACGGGGACGGCACGCTGCTACCGCAGGGCGAAATCCAAGCCAATTTGGGCGAGGACGGCACGATGGAAGCCTCCATCGCGGCAATTTTGCGCGAAAACGGCGTGTTTGAGGAATTTCCCGCGGACGCGCTGAAGCAGGCCGGCGAGATCCCCCAGCAGGTCGATATGGAAACGGCGGGCGAACGCCTCGACCTGCGGGACAAGCTGATTTTCACCATCGACGGCGACGACGCCAAGGACTTTGACGACGCCGTTTCGCTCGAAACGCTTGCAAACGGGCATTACCTGCTCGGCGTGCACATCGCGGACGTGTCGCATTATGTCACGCCCGGCTCGCCGCTCGATGCGGAGGCGTTCCGGCGCGGCACCTCGGTGTATTATCCGGGCCATGTCGTGCCCATGCTGCCGTTCGCGCTCAGCCACGGCATCTGCTCGCTGAACCCGGACGTCGACCGGCTGGCCTTTTCCGCCCTGCTGGAGCTCGACCGGGACGGGCGGCGCTACAAGGCGCGCTTTTCCAAATCGGTCATCCGGTCGGGCGCGCGTATGACCTATCATAACGTCAATAAAATCCTCGCGGGGGACACGGGGCTGCGCAAGCAATATGCGTTTCTCGTGGATACCGCCGAGCGGATGAACGCTCTCGCGCACGCGCTGTACAAGCGCCGCATCGAGCGCGGCGCGCTCGAGCTGGACATCCCCGAGGCCGAGATCCGGGTGGACGAGAGCGGCAGGCCGGTCGATATTCAGTACCGCGAGCGCGGCGAAAGCGAAAAGCTGATCGAGGAATTTATGTTACAGGCGAACGAGGCCGTGGCCGAATTTATGTGCAAGCGCGAGGACCCGACCGTCTACCGCGTGCACGAAAACCCCGACCCGGAAAAGCTGCGCGTGTTCGCGCAGTTCGCCCGCCCGTTCGGCTACCGCATCGACCCCGGCAAGCCCGAGGACACCGCCCAGTTCCAAGCCGTGCTGCGCGGCGCCAAGGGCGACCCCAAGCAGCGCGTTCTGCCGACGCTGCTGCTGCGCAGCCTCGCCCGCGCGCGCTATTCGGACGAATGCATCGGCCACTACGGGCTGAAGGCCAAGTTCTACCTGCATTTTACCTCGCCCATCCGCCGCTATCCCGACCTGATCGCCCACCGCATGCTGCAAAAGGCGCTTTCGGGCGAGGAATTCACCGCCGCCGACCAGACCGCCTGCGAGGAGGCCGCCCGCCAGTCGACCGCGCGCGAATTCGCGGCGGACACCTGCGAGCGCGGCATCGACAAGCTGTATATCGCGGCCTATATGTCGCAGTTCGTCGGGCAGGAGTTCGACGCCGAGGTATCGGGCGTGCAGGCGTTCGGCGTGTTCGTCGCGCTGGATAACGGCTGCGAGGGGCTGATCCGCATCGAGCTGCTTACGGGCGACTACTACCAGTACGACGAGCAGCACATGGTCATGCAGGGACAGCACACCGGCAAACGGTTCACGATCGGCACGCCCGTTCGCGTCAAGCTGCTCGCCGCGAGCGAAGTGACCGGCCAGATCGACTTCGCGCCCGCCGAGGGCGCGCTGCCGGCGGCGTCCCTTCCCCCGCGCGTAAACGCGAGAGGCGAAGCCGCGCCGCCCGCGGGCAACCGCGCACAGCGCCGCCGCACCGGCGGCCGCCGCGGCAAGCCCGGCAAAGGCGGTAAGAGCGGCAAGCCGCCGGTGCGCAAGCGCAAATAATCTGTGTTCCGCGGAGGGTTCGCGCGCTGCGGCGCGCAGGGGATCTCGCCGCCTGCGGGCGGCGAAAGCCTAAACCGCACCCGCTCTTTTCAATCGAATAAAAGGAGTTTTTGATTTTGCCCGGCTTAGTTTTAGAGGGCGGCACGTTCCGTCCGGTTTTCTCGTGCGGCGTGATGGACGCGCTGCTCGACAATGATTTGATGTTCGACTATGTCATCGGCGTGTCCGCCGGCATTACCTATGCGTTTTCCTACCTGTCCCGGCAGAAGGGGCGCAACATCGAGGTGCTGCGCCGCTACCGGAACGACAAACGCTATCTCGGCGCGCGCAACCTGCCGCGCGACCATTCGGTGTTCGGCGTGGAGTTTGTATTCTCCACCATCCCGAACGAGCTGATCCCCTACGATTGGGAGACGTTCCGCAGCTATCAAGGCCGCGCGCTGGTCGGCGTGACCAACGCCCGCACAGGCGAGGCCGAATACTTAGACGGCGCGCAGCTCGATAAACAGAGCACCATGCTGCGCGCGACCTGCGCGATCCCGCTCTACTTCCCGCCTGTCGAAATCGCAGGGGAAACGTATTACGACGGCGGGCTGGCCGATCCGATCCCGATTTTGAAAAGCCTGCATGACGGCAACGGCAAAAACCTGATCGTGCTGACACAGCCCGAAACCTACCGCAAGACGACGACGCGCGGCACGCGGCTGGCCGCGGGCGCGCTGCGGCGCAAATATCCCAACCTGTGCGACGCTATGCTGACGCGCGCCAAGCGCTATAACGACACCGTGTGCTTCTGCCACCGGCTCGCGGAAAAGCAGCCGCAGAACACCGTGCTGCTGCAGCCCTCCGCCAAGCTGGAGAGCTTTGAAAAAGACGTAAAAAAGCTCGAGTGGGGCTATGAGATGGGATATCAGGCAGCCTGCGCCCGGATGGACGATATTCGCCGGCTGTTCGTCTGAACCGTTATTGATGGGGCGGCGGCGTCCCAAAAAAAGATAAAGGGGAAAAGAAAAGAGATGCAAAACGGAAAAATTATTCAAGTGGAGGACAAGGTGCCGCTGAAGCTGCTGGTGCCGCTGTCCATCCAGCACATGTTCGCCATGTTCGGCGCGTCGGTTCTGGTGCCGTTCATCTTCGGCATCAACCCGGCCATCGTGCTGTTCATGAACGGCGTGGGCACGCTGCTGTTTATCCTGATCACAAAGGGCAAAGCGCCCGCCTACCTCGGCTCGTCGTTCGCGTTCATCGCGCCCGCGACGCTTGTGATCCAAAAATGGGGCTATCCGTACGCGCTCGGCGGCTTTGTCGTGGTCGGCGCGGTGGGCTGCCTGCTCGCGCTGATCATCTATAAATGCGGCACCAAGTGGATCGACGTTGTGCTGCCGCCCGCGGCCATGGGTCCGGTCGTCGCGCTGATCGGGCTGGAGCTGGCGGGCTCGGCGGCGTCCACCGGTCTGATTGTGCCGACCGAGGCGGTGCCGAGCGTGCTGCCCCAGAACGTGATTGTCTTTTGCGTGACGCTGGGCGTCGCCGTGTTGGGCAGCGTGCTCTTCCGCAAATTCCTTTCGGTTATCCCGATTTTGATTGCCATTGTCTGCGGATACATCGCCGCGCTCTGTACCGGCGCGCTCCCTGCGGCGGATATTCTGGCGGCGCTCCGGCAGCCGCTGTTCCAGCTTCCGAATTTCCAAGCGCCTCAATTTAATCTGGAAGCCATCCTCATTGTGCTGCCCGTTATTTTGGTCATCGCCAACGAGCACATCGGCCACCAGCTCGTAACCAGCAAAATTGTCGGCCGAGATTTACTGAAGGACCCCGGCCTGCACCGCTCGCTGTTTGCGGACAACTTTTCCACCATGCTGTCGGGCTTCATCGGCTCGGTGCCGACCACGACCTACGGCGAAAACATCGGCGTCATGGCGATCACCAAGGTCTATTCGGTGCGCGTGATCGGCGGCGCGGCCATCCTGTCGCTGATCTGCTCGTTTGTCGGCCCGTTCGCGGCGCTCATCCAAACCATCCCGCCGTCGGTCATCGGCGGCATCTCCTTCCTGCTGTACGGCATGATCGGCACCTCCGGCCTGCGCATTCTAGTGGACAACAAGGTCGATTACGGCCGCAACCGCAACATGATCTTGACCTCGGTCATCTTTGTAGTCGGCCTGTCCGGCGTTACGCTGTCGCTCGGCAACGTGTCGCTCTCCGGCATGACGCTGGCCGCCATCGTCGGCATGCTGATGAGCCTGCTGTTTTATGCGTTTGACAAGCTGAAATGGTCGAACGATTTGGCGGAGTAAAACAAATACGCCCTTTCCGGACGGAAAGGGCGTATTCTTTTGCCGCCGTGGCATGGAAGCGGCGGCGCAAAAACGCCTCTCCCACAGGCGAAAGCCTTGGAAGAGGCGCTTTTTGTTACAAGTTTGAAGATGGGAACGCGCTTACTTCGCGTCAACCTCTGCCATGTGCTCGATGAGCATCAGCAGCTTGTTGGAATAGCCCCATTCGTTGTCGTACCAGGAAACGACCTTAACGAAGGTATCGGTCAGCGCGATGCCGGCCTTGGCATCGAAGATGGAGGTGCGGGCGTCGCCCAGAAAGTCAGAAGAAACAACGTCCTCGTCGGTGTAGCCCAGAATGCCCTTCATGGAGCCTTCGGAAGCAGCCTTCATCGCCTTGCAGATCTCGTCGTAAGACGCGGGCTTGGCGAGGTTGACAGTCAGGTCGACAACGGAAACGTCCAGCGTCGGAACGCGCATGGACATACCGGTCAGCTTGCCGTTGAGCTTGGGGTAAACCTTGCCGACAGCCTTGGCAGCGCCCGTCGAGGACGGGATGATGTTGCCGGAAGCCGCGCGGCCGCCGCGCCAGTCCTTCTTGGAGGGGCCGTCAACGGTCTTCTGGGTGCCGGTGGTGGAGTGTACGGTGGTCATCAGGCCGTCGGTGATGCCGAACGCCTCGTCCAGAACCTTGGCGATCGGCGCCAGGCAGTTGGTGGTGCAGGAAGCGTTGGAAACAAAGTTCATATCCTTGGTGTAGGTGTCCTGATTGACGCCCATAACGAACATCGGCGTATCATCCTTGGAAGGAGCGGACATGATAACCTTCTTCGCGCCGCCGTCGATGTGCGCCTGCGCCTTTTCCTTGGTCAGGAAAACGCCGGTGGACTCAACCACGTAATCCGCGCCAACCTTGCCCCACGGGATGTTCTTGGGATCCATCTCGGCGAAGAACAGAACCTTCTTGCCGTCTACGGTGATGGAATTGTCATCGTACTCGATGGTGCCTTCATAACGGCCGTGCATGGTGTCGTACTTGAGCATGTACGCCATGTAATCGGGGCTCATGAAGGGATCGTTTACCGCCACGAATTCGATGTTCGGGTTCGAAAGTCCTGCGCGGAAAACCATACGGCCGATACGGCCAAAGCCATTGATACCTACTTTGATAGCCATT
>JAUNGZ010000047.1 GCA_030524205.1 Eubacteriales bacterium | reverse complement strand
TGCCGAGGCCGCCGATCATCTTCGCCTCGTCGCGCACGCCGATCTGCCGCAGCTCGATGCGCGTGCGGAACACGCTCGCCAGATCCTTGACCAGCTCGCGGAAATCGACGCGGCCGTCCGCGGTGAAATAAAACAGCATTTTATTCATATCGAAGGTGCATTCGACCGCGACAAGGTTCATGTCCAGCCCGCGCTCCTCGATCTTGTCGCGGCAGACGATAAACGCCTCGTCCGCCCGCTTTTTGTTGCGTTCGAGCGTTTTCATATCGGCTTCGCCCGCGATGCGCACCATGCGCTTCAAGGGCTGCACAACCGTCTGGTCGGGCACGTCGGTGTTGCCCTGCACGCACTCGCCGTATTCCAGCCCGCGCGCAGTCTCGACGATCACACCCGTACCCACGGGCACCGCGGTATCCTGCGGGTCAAAATAGTACATTTTTCCGTTTGATTTAAAACGGACTCCAATGATGGTGGTCAAATACTGATCCTCCTAAAAACGGAATGATAGAAATGCAATGCGGTAAACGTCGCCTGTCAGCGCGCAGGTGACGGCGGCGGCCGCCGCGTTGCGCGATACGCGCTCTGACAGCGTGTTGATAAAATCGTATATGGCAACCAGCCTGCCGGCCGGCACGGCGCGGGCAAGCGCGCGCGTTTCGGCGCGCAGCGCGGGCTGCAAGGGCGCCTGCGGCAGTCCGCTCGCCGTAAAGACGGCGTCCCGCAGCGCGGCCTGCAATATCCCCAAAACGCCGAGCAGCGCGCGGCGCGGCGTTTTTTCCAGCGCCAGCGCGGCCTGCATCATGCGGTCCTCGCGCCGTTCTGCCACCGCGGCGAGATACGGCCCGAGCAGGCCGGCGGCGTCCTCGCCGGACACGGCCTCGCGCGGCGGCTCGAGCGCGAATTTCAAGCAGCGCGAGCGCACGGTTTCGAGCAGGCTGTCGGGCTGTTCGGCCGTCAGGATGAAAAAGGCGAACGCGGGCGGCTCCTCCAGCTCCTTGAGCAGCGCGTTCTGCGCGGCGGGATTGAGATTTTGCGCGTGGTGGATGACGGTCACGCGGCGCGCGCCGTCGTTCGGTACGATGGCGTTTTCCGCTTTGACGCGGCGCGCCAGATCGACCTTCAGCTCGTTTTCGCCCTCGTCTATCACGGTCAGGTCGGGGTGTACGCCCTGCTCGGCCTTGCGGCAGGCCGTGCACACGCCGCAGGGCCGCTTTTCTTCATTTTCGCACAAAAGCGCGGCGGCGAGCGTCAGTGACAGCGTTTGCAGCCCCTCCGTATCGTCCCCCGACAGCAGGACGGTTTGCGGGAAGCGGCCCGCCAGCGCGCTGCGCAGGCTTTTTTTAAGCGAGGCGTTGCCCGGCAGGCTGTCAAACGAAATCAAAGCTTTTCAAACCGCTCGACGCCCAGCACGAACACCGTCGCGCCGCCGACCTCGACCTGCACGGGCGTGGACGGGAAAAAGCCCATGCCCAGCTCGGCGGTCGTCGGGATGACCTGCTTGCGCGAGGAGGAATGTTCGCGGA
>JAUNGZ010000035.1 GCA_030524205.1 Eubacteriales bacterium | reverse complement strand
GGGCGTGAGCCTATGAAGAGCCCGGGGTATCCCGGTCATATGACCAAGACCCGCCGGCAGATGGGTCTTGGTCATATGACCGGGATACCACTGAATATATTAAGCAGGTGGACGCGGTATGCGAGGTGGTCGACGCGCGCATCCCGCAGGTGTCGCGCAATCCCGATATGGACGAGATTGCCGCGGGCAAGCCGCGTTTGATGATCCTCAACCGCATTGATCTGGCCGACCCCGCGGCGACCAAGACATGGGCGAAGCATTTCCGCACGCAGGGCTGCGCCGTCATCGAGACAGACAGCCGCGCGGGCACCGGGACGGCGCAGTTCGCCGCCGCCGTGCGTACCCTGCTGGCTGAAAAGATCGCCCAGTGGAATGAAAAGGGGCAGGTCGGCAAAGCGGTGCGCGTGATGGTCGTCGGCATCCCCAACGTGGGAAAGTCGACCTTTATCAACCGGATTCTCGGCCGCAAATCGGCCAAGGCGGCGGACAAGCCGGGCGTGACGCGCGGCAGCCAGTGGTTCCGTGTCGAAGGCGGCATTGACCTTTTGGATACGCCGGGCATCCTGTGGCCCAAGTTCGACGACGAGCGCGTCGGCCTGCTTTTGGCCTCCACCGGCGCGATCCGGGACGATATTCTAGACGTGGAAACGCTCGGCTGCAAGCTGATGGAGATTTTAGCCGTCCGCGCGCCCCAAACCATTGTCGGCCGTTACGGCGTGGAAATACCGGAGGAGAGCGATTTCCTTGGCTATGAGCTGCTGCGTCAGGCCGGGAAAAAGCGCGGCTTCCTGCTGCGCGGCGGCGAGATCGATACCGAGCGCATGGCGCGCATCCTGCTCGACGAATTCCGGGGCGGCGTGCTGGGGCGCATTACGCTCGAAGCGCCGGAGGAATACGAATGACGTGGGAATTTGAAGAAAAGGCGTGGGCGAGGGGCTTTTCCGCCGTCTGCGGCGTGGACGAGGCCGGACGCGGCCCGGTTGCCGGGCCGGTGTGCGCGGCGGCGGTCATTCTGCCCGCGGGCGTTGTGATCGAAGGGCTGAACGACTCGAAAAAGCTGTCGGAGAAAAAGCGGGAGGCCTTGTTCGAGGTGATTACGGAGAACGCCGTTTCGTGGTCGGTCTCGCTGGTCGACGAAAAGACGATCGACGAGATCAATATTCTGCAGGCAACCTTCCGTGCGATGACGCAGGCGGTCGAGGGATTGCCGCGGCCGGCGGATTTTGCCTATATCGACGGCAACGCCGTCCCGCCGCAGCTCGGCCTGCCGTGCGAAACGGTCGTGTCAGGCGACGCGAGGCTCCCTTCCGTCGCGGCGGCGAGCATCGTGGCCAAGGTCACGCGTGACCGGCTGATGCGGCGGTTTGCCGCGCAATATCCTGTCTACGGTTTTGAAAAGCACAAGGGCTACGAGACGAAAGCGCATGACGAGGCGCTGATCGAGCACGGCCCGTGCCCGATCCATCGGCTGAGCTTTTTAAAGAAATTCTATCAGAAGCACCCGGAGGCCAAGCGGTGACCGGCGCGTGGGGCGAGGGCGCGGCGCGCGATTACTTGGTGCGCAAGGGCTGGCGCATCGCCGCCTGCAATTTCCGCACCCGGTTCGGAGAAATCGACATGATCGCGCAGGCCGGGCAGTATATTGTATTTGTCGAGGTGAAAACCCGGCGGAACGACCGCTTCGCGCTCGCGCGCGAGCATGTGACGGCGGCCAAGCAGCGGCGCGTTATCGCGGCGGCCGAGGAGTGGCTGCAGCGCAATCCTTCGGCGCTTCAGCCGCGCTTCGATGTGATCGAAGTATACGGCGAAGAGGGCGCGCCTGTTCCGCCGCGCATCAACCATTTGGAAAACGCCTTTGGAGGGTGAGAATGAAGCTGTTCGACCTGCACTGCGACACCCTGTACGAATGCTGCGAAACCGGCAAACGCCTGCGGGAAAACGATCTGCACATAAACCGCGCGGCCGCGCGGCGCTATGACCATTACGCGCAGTTCTTCGCGCTGTTCTGCGGGGCGCGCGCGCCGAGCGAGCAGAGCGCGAAGGGCCGCAGCTGCCTGCTTGACACGCCGCCGGATGAACGGCTGGCGCGGATGCTGCAAACGGCGGAGCGGGAATTTGCGGAAAACGCCGATTGGCTGTGCTTCTGCAAATCGGCGGACGACCTGCGGGCGGCGGCGGAAAACGGCAAGGCGGCGGCGTTTCTCTCGATCGAGGGCGCGGAGCTTCTGCCCGACCGTGCGGACGCGCTCGATACCGCTTATGCCGCCGGCGTGCGGCTGGTTACGCTTACTTGGAATTACCGCAGCCGCTACGGCTGCTCGGCCGTCGTCGATCAGACCGAGGGCTTGACCCCGGCGGGCCGCGCGCTCGTGCGGGCCTGCGCGGACAAGGGCGTGCTCGTCGACGTGTCGCACCTGTCCGAGCAGGGCTTTTGGGACGTGTGCGAGACGATCGACGGCCCCTTTGTCGCTTCGCACAGCGATTCCAGAGCGCTGCGCGGCCATCCCCGCAACCTGACCGATAAGCAGTTCGCCGAGATCGTGCGGCGGGGCGGCCTTGCCGGCGTAAATCTGTACACGCCGTTTCTTGTGCGGCAGAGTGATTCGGTGATCGACGACGCGATCGACCATATCGAGCACTTCTTAGGCCTGTACGGCGAAAGCGCGCTCGCGCTCGGCTGCGATCTGGACGGCTGCGAGCAGCTGCCCGCGGGGATCGACGGCCTCGGGGATTTGTACCGGCTGGCCGACCGCATGCTTGCGCTCGGCTACAAGGAAAGCACGGTGAACGGGCTGTTTTACGACAATGCGTTTGCGTTTATCCAAAGGATGTTATAAAAATCATATCGGAGGTTTGAACATATGGAATACGTCAGCACGAGGAATAAGGAGCGCAAAGTCTCCGCCGCCTATGCGATTGCAAACGGCATCGCGCCCGACGGCGGGCTGTACTGCCCGACCGCGTTTCCAAAGCTCACGCACGAGGATTGGAAACAGCTTGCCGCTGCGGACTATAAGGGCCGCGCCGCGCTGATCCTCGGCAAATTCCTGACCGATTTTACGGCGGAGGAGCTGGCCGGTTATACGGCCAAGGCCTATGCGGACGAAAAATTCGGCGGCGCGGATACCGCGCCCCTCGTCAAGCTTGCGGACGGCAAGCATATGCTCGAACTGTGGCACGGGCCGACCTGCGCGTTTAAGGACATGGCGCTGCAAATCCTGCCGCACCTGCTCACCGCGTCGCTGAAAAAGACCGGCGAGACGCGCACCGCGTGCATTCTCGTCGCCACCTCGGGCGACACGGGCAAGGCCGCGCTCGACGGCTTCGCGGATGTGGCCGGAACGAAAATTATGGTATATTATCCGGAAAACGGCGTGTCGCCCATGCAGAAGCTGCAAATGACGACGCAGGCGGGCAAAAACGTCGAGGTCGTCGCTATCCGCGGCAATTTTGACGATGCGCAGAGCGCTGTCAAGCGCATTTTTACCGATGAGGAGACCCGCGCGCGGCTCGACCGCGACGGCCTGATGCTGTCCTCGGCGAATTCGATCAACTGGGGCCGCCTTGCGCCGCAGATCGCGTATTATGTGTCTGCCTACTGCGACATGCTTGCCTCCGGCGCGGTAAAGCACGGCGAAAAAATCAACGTTTGCGTGCCGACCGGCAACTTCGGCAACATCCTCGCGGCTTACATTGCAAAGCAAATGGGCCTGCCGGTGAACAAATTCATCTGCGCGTCCAACCGCAACAACGTGCTGACCGATTTCTTCAAAAAGGGCGGGAAATACGACAAAAACCGCGATTTCTACACGACCGCTTCTCCGTCGATGGATATTCTGATCTCGTCCAACCTCGAACGCCTGCTGTTTTTCGCCTCGGGCTATAACGACAAGCTGGTTGCGGAGCTGATGGACAAGCTGAACGCCGGCGGCAGCTATGAGGTTGCGCAGGACGTATTCGCCGGTATTCAGGCGGATTTTGACGCGGGCTGCTGCGACGATGCGCAGACCGCCGAGACGATCAAAGCGCTGTGGGAAAAGGAACATTACCTGTCGGACACGCACACCGCCGTTGCCGTGCGTGTATACGAGGAGTACCGCGCCCGCACGGGCGACGAGACGCCGACGGTTATCGCGTCGACCGCGTCGCCGTTTAAATTCTGCCGCAGCGTGATCGAAGCGCTCGGCGGCAAGCTGGATAAGGACGATGTGACGCAGCTCGACGTGCTGACCGGACTGACGGGCGTCGCCGCACCCGCGCCGCTCGCCGCGCTCGCGGGCAAGACGCCGCGCTTTGACCGCGTGGTGGACAAGGCGGACATCCTGTCCACTGTCGGCCTGCTGAAGGACCTGTAAGCGGTGGCGCTGTATACGCTGGCCGACCTGCATCTGGCGACCGGAGTCGAAAAGCCGATGGATGTGTTCGGCGGACGCTGGCAGGGCTATACCGAAAAAATCGTCAAGAATTGGAACGCGCTCGTCGCACCGGAGGACACGGTCGTTTTGGGCGGCGATATCTCGTGGGGTATCAGCCTTGCCGAGGCAAAAAGCGATTTTGCGCTGATCGAATCGCTGCCGGGCCGGAAAATCATCCTCAAGGGAAATCACGACCTGTGGTGGGAAACGGCGGCTAAAATGCACCGTTTTTTGGACGAAAACGGCTTTGCGAGCATTGACTTCCTGCACAACAACTGTTTTTTCTACGGGAAAACGGCGCTCTGCGGCACACGCGGCTGGCCGTTTGAGGAGGACTTTGCCGATCCCCACAATGAAAAGATTTTTAGGCGCGAGCTGCTGCGGCTGGAAGCGTCCCTGAAGCTCGGCGCGGCGGCGGGCCCGGATGAAATCATCTGTTTTCTGCATTATCCGCCGCTGTACGCGACGTTCCGCTGCGGCGCGATCATCGAGCTGCTGCAAAAATACGGCGTCCGGCGTTGCGTTTACGGCCACCTGCACTCGGAAGGGCTGCGGTATGCGGTCGAAGGGGAGCGGGAAAACGTCGAATGGCGGCTTGTTTCGGGCGATCATGTGGATTTTACGCCTGTTTTTTTGAAAAAATAGAAAAAAGTATGGAAATACCGCAAACGATCTGGTAGAATAAGTTGGATACTATTGAAGTATGAAGTAAGGAGTTTGGCAACATGGAACTGAAAAAGACCGAAAAGCAGGAGCACAGCGTAGTCGCGCTGACCATTGATATCACCGCCGCGGAATTTGAGGCGGCCAAGGATAAAGCCTTCAAGAAGGCCGGCAAGAACATCACCGTTCCCGGCTTCCGCAAGGGCAAGGCGCCCCGCAAGATGATAGAAAAGCTGTACGGCGAGGGCGTGTTCTTTGAAGAGGCCTTTAATATCGTATATCCTGAAGCCATGGATATGGCCGTCAAGGAGTCCGGCATCCAGCCGGTCGGCCGCGCGGACGTCGATCTGGGCGACCCGTCGGAAGAGGGCGGCCTGACCATCGTGGCGAAGGTGCCGGTCGAGCCTGAGGTTGAGCTGGGCGAGTACAAGGGCGTCGAGGCCGAGAAGGAGACCGTCAAGGTGCTCGCGGCGGACGTGAAGGCTGAGCTGAACCGTCTGGCGCAGCGCGGCGCGCGCACCCAGACCGTCGAGCGCAAGGCCAAGAAAAACGACACCGTCGACCTTGACTTCGAGGGCTTTGTGGACGGCGTTGCCTTCGAGGGCGGCAAGGCCGAGCACCACGAGCTGACGCTCGGCTCGGGCTCCTTCATCCCGGGCTTTGAGGATCAGCTGATCGGCTGCAAGGCCGGCGAGGAGAAGGACGTTGTCGTCACCTTCCCGGCGGAGTACCACGCCGCCGAGCTGGCCGGCAAGGAAGCCGTGTTCAAGTGCAAGATCCATAAGGTGGAGGAAACCATCCTGCCCGAGATCGACGACGAATTCGCCAAGGATGTTTCCGAGACCTGCGAGACGCTCGACGACCTCAAGAAGGAGATCACCGACCGCCTGAAGAAGGAGCGCCAGCAGGCCGCCGATCATGCGTTTGAGGAAAAGGTGCTCGACGGCGTGCTCGCGAACATGAAGGCCGACATTCCGGAAGCCATGATCGAGAGCCAGCTTGACTCCATCGTGCAGGATTTCAGCTACCGCGTGCAGATGCAGGGTATGGGCATGGAGCAGTACCTCCAGATGACCGGCAGCGATATGCAGAGCTTCCGCGGCATGTTCCGCGATCAGGCCGAGCGTCAGGTTAAGACCCGCCTCGCGCTGCAAAAAGTGGCCGAGCTTGAGAATATCGCAGTTTCCGACAAGGAAATTGAGGATGAGTATGCTAAAATGGCGGAGCAGTACGGCATGGAGATCGACAAGATTAAGTCCGCTGTCAACGCCGAGGCGCTGAGCGCCGATCTCAAAATCTCCAACGCGCTTGAGTTCCTGAAGAAGAGCGCCAAGGTCAAGAAGCCTGCCGCCAAGAAGGACGAAGCCGCGGAGTAATCCGTGCCTCCGTTCCTTTCCACACGCTGCGCAGAATCCCTGCGCCGCAGCGCGTTACAATAGAAAACAGCCCTGCTGTTTTCATAAAAAGCGCGAGCTTTGCCCGCGCTTTTTATACAAAGGCCAAACAGGCCGAAAATTGAAATTTTCAGCCTGTTTGGGCGCAATAGCCTATTCCGGCAAGCCGGAACGGGCGTCCCTCGTTTGAAGTTGTACGCTTCAAACGACTGTCTTGAGAGGAGTCTTTCCATGAGTTTAGTCCCAATGGTCATCGAGCAGACCGGACGCGGCGAGCGTTCGTATGATATTTATTCCCGTCTGCTCAACGACCGTATCATTATGCTGACCGAGGAGGTCAATGATGTGACCGCGTCGCTGGTCGTCGCGCAGCTCCTGTACCTTGAGGCGCAGGACCCGGACAAGGATATTTCGCTTTATATCAACAGTCCCGGCGGTTCGGTGACCGCGGGCATGGCGATTTACGACACGATGAACTATGTCAAGTGCGATGTGTCGACCATCTGCGTCGGCCTTGCCGCGTCGATGGGCGCCTTCCTGCTGGCCGCGGGGCAGAAGGGCAAGCGGTTCGCGCTGCCCAATGCCGAGGTGATGATCCATCAGCCCTCGGGCGGTGCGCAGGGGCAGGCGTCCGATATGAAGATCCATACCGAGTGGATCCTCAAGACGCGCGACAAGCTCAACCGCATTCTTGCCGACAACACCGGCAAGCCGCTTGAGGAGATCGAGCGCGATACCGAGCGCGATAACTTTATGAGCGCGCAGGAAGCGCTCGAATACGGCCTTGTCGATAAGATTTTCGACAAGCACTAACCCGCTTACTGTTACTGAGGTGCGATATGCCGAATTTTGATGATGACAAGACGCTGAAATGCTCGTTTTGCGGCAAGCCGCAGGGGCGTGTGCGCAAATTAATCGCGGGTCCGGGCGTCTATATCTGCGACGAGTGCATCGGCGTATGCACCAGCATTTTGGACGACGAACTTGATTTCGCCCCCGCCGATCAGACGGAGGACGCGGTTTTGCAGCCCGAGCATCTGCCCACGCCGCAGGAGCTGAAAGCGGTGCTGGACGAATACGTGATCGGGCAGGACCGCGCCAAGGTCGCGTTGTCGGTTGCGGTGTACAATCATTACAAACGTATCTACCATCCGGACACGGATGTGGAGCTGCAAAAATCAAACATTTTGATGCTCGGTCCCTCCGGCTCGGGCAAGACGCTGCTCGCGCAGACACTGGCCAAAACGCTTCAGGTGCCGTTCGCAATCGCGGACGCCACCACGCTGACCGAGGCCGGCTATGTGGGCGAGGACGTGGAAAATATCCTGCTCCGGCTGATTCAGGCGGCTGATTTTGACGTAGAGCTGGCCGAGCACGGTATTATTTATGTGGACGAGATCGACAAGATCGCCCGCAAGAGCGAAAACCCCTCGATCACGCGCGACGTGTCGGGCGAAGGCGTGCAGCAGGCGCTGCTCAAAATGCTCGAGGGGACGACGGCAAACGTGCCCCCGCAGGGCGGGCGCAAGCATCCGCATCAGGAGTTCATCCAGATCGACACGACCAATATCCTGTTTATCTGCGGCGGCGCGTTCGACGGGATCGAGGGCATCATCCAGAAGCGCACCGGCAAGCAGGGACTTGGCTTTGGCGCCGAGGTAACCGGCAAGCAGGAGGATCAGTCCGACCGCCTGCTGGCGCAGATCGAGCCGCACGATTTGATGAAATACGGCTTGATCCCCGAGCTGATCGGCCGCCTGCCGGCGATCGTGTCGCTCGATACGCTGGACGAGGCGGCGCTGGTGCGTATTTTGCAGGAGCCGAAAAACGCGCTGGTCAAGCAGTTCCAGACTTTGCTGGCGATGGATGGCGTCGAGCTTGCGTTCGAGCCGGACGCGCTGGCCAAGGTTGCGGAAATCGCGCTGGCGCGCAAAACCGGCGCGCGCGGCCTGCGCGGCGTGCTGGAGAACGTGATGACCGATATCATGTTCCGTATCCCGTCCGATGAAACGGTCAACCGCGTGGTGATCACGCGGGAGGTTGTCGCGGGCGAGGGCGAACCGGTCATCGGACACGGCGCAAAAATTGCGCTGCCCGCCGGAGGAAAGGCGGACGCTCCGGTCGAAAAACTGCCAAAACCGACGAAAAGCGCATAAAACAAGATGAAAACGTGGGCGGGACGTAGGTTCCGCCCGCTTTTTTGCTGTTTTGGAAGCCGATGGCGCTTTACAAACGACAAAAAATATACTATACTGACCCTATCCAACTATTTTCCCGCATTACGAGGAGAGAAATTATGATAGAAACAATCGGAACGACGCTGACCCGGCTGCCCGTGCTGCCGCTGCGCGGTTTGGCGGCGTTTCCCCATATGATTATCCATTTTGACGTCGGGCGGATGATGTCCATCCGCGCGCTTGAGGCAGCCATGAAAAACGGCCAGCTGATCTTTCTGACCGCGCAGCGGGAGCTCAAGACAGACACGCCCGAGCCGGGCGACCTGTATCAAATGGGCACGGTGTGCATGGTCAAACAGATTCTGCGCCTGCCGGGCGACAATATCCGCGTGCTGGTAGAGGGGCGCGCCCGCGCGCTCGCGCACCAGTTTGTCAACCCCGAGAGCGATGAGGACTGCATTTACGCAGAGGTGGAGGAGCTGGAGGATTATGTTCTGGGCGTGACCGAGCGGCGCGCGCAGGCGCTCGTCCGCACCGCGCAGGAGCGCTTTGCCGAGTACGCGCAGAACGCGCCGCGCGTTTCGCCCGACGTGGAGATGACAGTGGCGGCGGGCGGAGACCCGGGCTGGCTGGCCGATTACATCGCGCAGAATCTGGCGGTCGAGGTGGAGACCAAGCAGGAAATTTTGGAAGAGCTCAACGTCACGCGGCGCTTGACCATGGTCATCCGGCTGCTGGGCGAAGAGACGGAAATCCTGAAAATTGAAAACGAAATCCAAGATGAGCTGAAAAGCCAGATCGACAAAAATCAGCGCGAATACTACCTGCGGGAGCAGATCAAAGTGATCCAGACCGAACTTGGCGAGCAGGACGCCGCGGCAGAGGCCGAGACCTACCGCAAGCGTGTCGCCGACCTGCACCTGCCGCAGGAATGCGAGGAAAAGCTGCTGAAAGAGGTCGACCGTTTTGCCAAGCTCGGCGGCTCGTCCGCCGAGCAGGCGGTGGTGCGCACGTATTTGGACACCGTGCTCGAGCTGCCGTGGAACAAGAAAAGTGAGGAGCAGCTCGATCTTGCCGCTGCGCAGGCCGTGCTCGACCGCGACCATTTCGGGTTGAAAAAGGTGAAAGAGCGGATCATGGAGTTTCTGGCGGTCAAAACGCTCGCGCCCGAGCTAAAGGGGCAGGTGCTCTGTCTGGTCGGTCCGCCCGGCGTGGGCAAGACCTCGATTGCAAAATCCGTCGCGGAGGCGATGGGGCGCAGCTATGCCCGCATGTCGCTCGGCGGCGTGCGCGACGAGGCCGATATCCGCGGCCACCGAAAGACCTACATTGGTGCGATGCCCGGCCGCATAATCGACGCGGTGCGGCGTGCCGGCACCAACAATCCGCTGATCCTGCTGGACGAGATCGACAAGATGGGCAACGATTTCCGCGGCGATCCGGCTTCCGCCATGCTCGAGGTGCTTGACGCCGAGCAGAACGTCGCCTTCCGCGATCATTATATCGAGCTGCCGTTCGACCTTTCGGACGTGGTGTTCCTGACGACGGCGAACGACCTTGGCACCGTGCCGCGTCCGCTGCTCGACCGTATGGAAGTGATCGAGCTGTCCTCCTACACTGAGGAGGAAAAAAGGCAGATCGCACAGAACCACCTGCTGCCCAAGCAGATGCAAAAGCACGGCCTGCAAAAAACGCAGCTTGTGCTGTCCGACGCAATGCTGCGCGCGGTCATCGCGGGCTATACCCGCGAATCTGGCGTGCGCCGGCTGGAGCAGCTGCTCGCCAAGCTCTGCCGCAAAGCGGCAAAGCACGTCGCGGACGGCGGCAAGCGCCTGACGGTCAGCGAGAAGAACTTGGAGAGCCTGCTTGGCGTGCCGCCGTACAAGGAGGACGTTGTCAGCAAGAAGGACGAGATCGGCATCGTCAACGGCCTTGCGTGGACAAGCGTGGGCGGCGAGATGCTCGAGGTTGAGGTCGCTGTCGTGCCGGGCACAGGTAAAATCGAGGTGACCGGCAATCTGGGCACGGTCATGCAGGAAAGCGCCAAGGCGGCGGTGACCTTTGTGCGTTCGCGCGCCGCGGAATTGTCGATCGACCCGATGTTTTACAAGGACAACGACCTGCATATCCATTTTCCTGAGGCGGCGATCCCCAAGGACGGCCCTTCGGCGGGCGTGACGATCACGACCGCGCTCGTCTCCGCGCTGACCGAGGCGCCGGTGCGCCACGATGTGGCGATGACGGGCGAAGTGACGCTGCGCGGCCGCGTGCTGCCGATCGGCGGCCTGCGGGAAAAGACAATGGCCGCGTACCGCGCGGGCATCAAGACCGTGGTCATTCCCAAGGATAATGAATCCGATTTACAGGATATCGAGCCGGTGGTGCGTGAAAATCTGCATTTCGTGCCGGCGTATCATATGGATACCGTAATGGAGACGGCGATTGACTTTTCGCGCCGTGCAAAAAAACGCAAAAAGACAGTGCGCGGACAAGCCGCGAGAGCGGCGCAGCCGTCCGGCGCGTCTGTCGTACAATGAGAAGAGAGAGGCATACATGCTCAATCTGCACAACGCGGAATTTATCCGCTCCGCCGTCAAAGAGAGCGATTTCCCGGCGGACGATCTGCCGCAGGTCGTATTTGCCGGCAAGTCCAACGTCGGCAAGAGCTCGGTAATCAATAAGCTGCTGGGGCGCAGGAATTTTGCGCGCGTCAGCGCGCAGCCGGGCAAGACCGTTCATATCAACTATTTTATGATAGACCGAAAAATGTATCTGGTCGATCTGCCGGGCTATGGGTACGCGCGCGTGTCCAAGGCCGAGCAAAAGCGCTGGGGCGAGCTGATGGAGGAATACTTTGACCTCGGCCTGCTGACGCTGGGCATACAGATCGTCGATATCCGGCACGCGCCCACGCGGGACGACGTGACGATGGCGGAGTGGTTTCGCGCGTCCGGCAAGCCATGGGTCATTATCGCCAATAAATTGGATAAGATCAAAAAGAGCCAGACGGAAAACAACCTTGCGGTGATTCGTCAAACCCTTTTGCTGCCTGAGGAGGTTCCGGTCATCCCGTTTTCCGCGGAGAAGGGGATGGGGCGGGACGAAGTGCTTTCGCTTATTTTCGATCACATTGGAAAGGATGACCCCGCATGATGAACTTCCTTCGCCGTTTTATGGCGGGCCGCTATGGCAGCGATCAGTTGAACAATGCGTTTCTGCTGCTGGGATTGGCGCTGATTTTTATTGAATGGCTGACAAGATGGACATGGATGGGCATGTTCATTTTGGCGCTGCTGTTTCTCTGCTATTTCCGCATGTTCTCGCGCAATATACAGGCGCGGTATGCGGAGAATCAAAAATTTATGCGTCTGTGGGGACCGATTGCGCAGCGGCTCCATCAAGCGAGCCTGCGCTTTGCGGACCGGAAAACGCACCGGTATTTCAAATGCCCGCAGTGCAAGCAGCGTCTGCGCGTGCCGCGCGGCAGGGGAAAGATCAGCATCACGTGTCCGCACTGCCGCGAGCAGTTTATCCGGAAAACCTAATGGAAAAGGCCTTTCCATGAATTTTATCTGATAAAGTGGCGAATTGGACTTGCATTTTTTGAAAAAAGCCGTATAATAAAATTAATAAATAAGATCAGGGGGCGATTCCAATGACCGTCGATCAGTTGATTGGGAAAATCTATAATAAACTCAGCAAGGCCGATATCGCTGGCACGCAGGGCAAGGTAGCCGTGCAGTTCAATCTTACCGGCAAGGTTGCGGGCGTGTTTTATGTTGAGATTCTGAATGGTGTGCCGTCTGTCATGCCGTATGAATACATTGACCGCGACGCCTGCGTTTCCGGCACGATGACCAACATCGAAAAGGTCTTCAGCGGGAAATTGGTTCCGCAGGTTGCGATTGCCGAAGGCAAAATCAAGGTTGAAGGCAATGTCGATAAGGTTATGGCTTTGGCTGAGTTACTTAAGTAAACAGCACCTCCCGATCCCTTGATAAGGCTGTCCGCCCGTTTTGCACAAAAAACGGGCGGATTTTTTTGTGGAAATATGAGCTTGACGGGTGGGAAATGGAAGGAATAGAATATAAGAACCATCCCGATTGGGATGCCGTCGTTTTTCTTCGTTTTTTGCCAAAAAGTTCTTGACAAAAGCGGGTATAGGGCTTATACTAAATAAGCTGTCTTCGGACAGGGGATCGGGCCCGGAAGCGAGA
>JAUNGZ010000034.1 GCA_030524205.1 Eubacteriales bacterium | reverse complement strand
TGGTCATATGACCGGGATACCACTGAATATTCATAGGCTCACGCCACCGATCCGAAGTTGCTCAGCGGATAGATCACCGAAAGCACATGGCCGAGCACGTAGCGTTCGTCCACCATGCCGAGGCTGGCCCAGCGGCTGTCCGTCGAGTAATTGCGGTTATCGCCCATCACGAAAAGGCTGCCCTCGGGCACGGTCTGCGGATAGGCCAGATCGCCCATGCGTTCGAGCGTGTTGATCTTTTCCGCGATATACGGCTCGACGAGCGTTACGCCGTTGACGAGCACGTCGCCCGTCACCGGGTCGATATCAACCGTGTCTCCGCCGGTCGCAATCACGCGCTTGACGATCGGCTGGTCGCCATAAAAGCCCTCCTTGCGCAGCACGACGATGTCGCCCTTCGCCGGGGTATAGTTCAGGTTGCTCACCAGCATGATGTTGTGGTCCTGAAGCGTCGGCACCATCGAGGAGCCGTCCACGCCGATCAGCCGGACCAAGAACGTGAATACGATCACGAAAAAGATCAGCACGGTCATCAGCGACTCGCCCCAGCTGAACAGCTCGCTGGAAAAGCGTCCCTCCCCTTTCTTTTTTTCTCCGGTCTGCGCCGTATCTATATTCTGCATGATTCCATACCTCCAAAACGATAAGCATACTAATTTATTATAGCCGCATATCCCTTCCCACGCAAGCATAAATCCACACAAAAACCCACCGTGCTTTGCCGCAGACGTTGGCGGCGAAAGAAAAAGCGCCGGAACCAAGGTTCCAGCGCTCTTTTCACAATATGCCGTTTTAAAAAACTTAGGCCTTGCCGTTGCAGCCCAGAACGTTGACCAGCTTGTGGGCAACCATGTCCTTGACAGCCTGACGGGCGGGCTTGAGGTACGCGCGGGGATCGAAATCCTCCGGATGCTTGACGAAGTGCTCGCGGATCGCGGCGGTGATCGCCAGACGGATGTCGGAGTCGATGTTGATCTTGCAAACGGCGCCCTTAGCGGCTTCACGCAGCATTTCTTCCGGAATGCCGATGGCGTCGGGCATCTTGCCGCCGTACTCGTTTACCTTCTTGACAAACTCCTGCGGAACGGAGGAAGAACCGTGCAGCACGATCGGGAACTCGGGCAGGCGGCGGGAAACCTCTTCCAGAATGTCGAAGCGGAGCTGCGGCTTCTGGCCGGGCTTGAACTTGTAAGCGCCGTGCGAGGTGCCGATCGCGATGGCCAGCGAGTCAACGCCGGTCTTGGTAACGAAATCCTCCACCTGCGCGGGATCGGTGTAGGAATGATCCTCTGCAACGACGTCGTCCTCAACGCCGGCGAGCTGGCCGAGCTCGGCCTCTACGACAACGCCGTGGGCGTGCGCGTACTCAACGACCTGCTTGGCAACCTTGATATTGTCCTCATAGGGCATCGCGGAGCCGTCGAACATAACGGAGGTGAAGCCGCCGTCGATGCAGGACTTGCAGATTTCAAAATCGGAGCCGTGGTCCAGATGCAGCGCGATCGGTACGTCCGGGCACTCGATTACGGCAGCCTCCACCATCTTGACAAGGTAGGTGTGGTTGGCGTAGGCGCGCGCACCCTTGGATACCTGCAGGATGACGGGAGCCTTCTGCTCCTGACAAGCCTCGGTAATGCCCTGAACGATCTCCATATTGTTCACGTTGAAAGCGCCGACGGCGTAGCCGCCATGGTATGCCTTCTTGAACATCTCGGCAGAAGTAACTAATGGCATGGGTAAACTTCCTTTCTTATAATGAAATTGATAAAGAATTCCACCCCTATTCTATCAGTATGTCCCGTCAAAATCAAGCCCATCCTCCGAAAATAGAACCAGAATTTGCGTTTTCTTCCCCGTCGTGCCGCAAAAGGCAAAAAGTTCGTTTTGTCATTGATTTTATTTTGTTTTTATGGTAACCTTTATATTGCAAGAAAATGCAGCGGATACGCCCTGTGTTTTAATTTGTTAGGAGGTTTTCAAAATCATGAGTGAACTGAAAGGCGCTTGCGTCATCGGCCAGTCGGGCGGCCCGACCTCGGTCATCAACTCTTCCGTGCTGGGTGCGCTGGAGACCGCGCTGGACAACCCGTCCATCACCCGCGTGTTCGGCATGGCCCACGGCATCAAGGGCCTGCTGAACGACGAGCTGTACGATATCGACAAGGAAGACCGCGACGAGCTCGCGCTGCTGCGCTATACCCCGTCCTCCGCCCTCGGCTCGTGCCGCTACAAGCTGGCCGACCCCGATGTGGACGACACCGATTACAAGCGCATCCTCGAGATCTTCAAAAAGTATGACATCCGTTATTTCTTCTATAACGGCGGCAACGACTCGATGGATACCTGCAACAAGGTTTCCAAGTATATGATGAAGTCCGGTTATGAATGCCGTGTTATGGGCATTCCGAAGACGATCGACAACGACCTGTTCGGCACCGACCACTGCCCGGGCTTCTCGTCCGCGGCCAAGTATATCGCCACCTCCTGCATGGAAATCTATCAGGACGCCCGCGTATACGACATCGGCATGGTCTGCATTGTTGAGATCATGGGCCGCCACGCCGGCTGGCTGACCGCCGCCGCGGGCCTCGCGACCGCGCAGGGCGCCGGTCCCGACCTGATCTACCTCCCTGAGACCGACTTCGACATGAAGAAGTTCCTCGCAGACGTTAAGCGGATTTACGACGAAAAGGGCAACTGCCTTGTCGCCGTGTCCGAAGGCATCCACTATGCCGACGGCACCTTCGTCTCCGAAGCGAAAACCTCCGCGACCGACGGCTTCGGCCATGCGCAGCTCGGCGGTCTGGCCGCCATGCTTGCCGATACCGTCAAGAACGAGCTGGGCTGCAAGGTTCGCGGCATCGAGCTTTCGCTCCTGCAGCGCTGCGCCGCGCACTGCGCTTCCAAGACCGACGTGGACGAGTCCTACATGGCCGGCAAGGCCGCCGTGGAAAACGCCGTCGCCGGCAAGACCGACTTTATGCCGGGCTTCAAGTGCACCCGCGACGCAAACGGCTACCAGTGCGAAATCGAGCTGCTCCCCCTCTCCTCCGTCGCCAACACCGAGAAAAAGGTGCCGCGCGATTGGATCAACGAGGAAGGCAACGGCGTAAACGAAAAGTTCATCGAGTACGCCATGCCGCTGATCAACGGCGAAAACGTCGGCCCGAAGGAAAACGGCCTGCCGCGTTTTGCCAAGCTCAAGAAGATCATTGCCAAGGCGTAAAAAACAGATCACTATATCGAAACGGCATAGCTTCGGCTATGCCGTTTCTTTGTGTCCGCCTTCCACAGACAGGGTGCGGACTCAAAGCGGATTTTTCATCCCGCCCCTTGTCAGAACATTTGTTCGGTGATATAATGATGATCAGATAGGAGGGGAACCGATGGAACAGCAGACCCTTTTCGGCGGAAACGACACCCGGCCGCTGGCCGACCGCCTGCGGCCGCAGACGCTCGACGAATTCGCGGGACAAAAGCATTTGCTCGGCGAGGGCAAGGTGCTGCGCCGTCTGATCGAGCAGGACCTCATCACCTCCATGATCTTCTGGGGCCCGCCCGGCGTGGGCAAGACCACGCTCGCCCGTATCATTGCGGGCCGCACGAAAGCGACCTTTATCGACTTTTCGGCAGTCACCAGCGGCATCAAGGAAATCCGCACGGTCATGCAACAGGCCGAGG
The DNA here is from genome assembly GCA_030524205.1 of Eubacteriales bacterium. Lineage (GTDB taxonomy): Bacteria > Bacillota > Clostridia > Oscillospirales > Butyricicoccaceae > Agathobaculum. Next base: position 10,618 of record JAUNGZ010000034.1, on the reverse strand, counting down.
ACAACCGCCGGTTCGGCGAAAAAACAATCGTGTTTGTCGACGAGATCCACCGTTTCAACAAAGCGCAGCAGGACGCTTTCCTGCCCTTTGTCGAAAAGGGCAGCATCATTCTGATCGGCGCAACCACGGAAAACCCGTCGTTTGAGGTAAACGGCGCGCTGTTATCACGGTGCAAGGTGTTTGTCCTGCAAGCGCTGGCGGCGGACGACCTCGTTTGCCTGCTCTCCCGCGCGCTGCGCGACGAACACGGCTTCGGCGGACAGACGGTAGATATTTCCGAGGACATGCTCGCGATGATTGCGAATTTTGCAAACGGGGACGCGCGCACCGCGCTGTCCACGCTCGAAATGGTCGTGCTTAACGGCGAAACGGACGGCGGGACAGTGACCGTCACGCCTGAAACGCTCGAGCAGTGCATTTCTAAAAAGTCGCTGCTGTACGACAAGACCGGCGAGGAGCACTACAACCTGATCTCCGCGCTGCACAAATCCATGCGCAATTCCGACCCGGACGCCGCCGTCTATTGGCTCGCGCGCATGCTGGAGGCCGGTGAGGACCCGCTTTATATCGCGCGCCGCGTGCTGCGCTTCGCGAGCGAGGACGTGGGGCTGGCCGATTCCCGCGCGCTCGAGGTCTGCGTTGCGGCCTATCAGGCCTGCCACTTCATCGGCATGCCCGAATGCTCGGTCCATTTGACGCACGCGGTCGTTTATGTGTCTATGGCGCCCAAATCGAACGCGCTTTACATGGCCTATGAAAGCGCGAAGAAGGACGCGCTGACCATGCTGGCCGAGCCGGTGCCGCTGGTCATCCGCAACGCGCCGACGCGGCTGATGAAGGAGCTCGAATACGGCAAGGGCTATCAATATGCGCACGACACGGAGGAAAAGCTGACCAATATGCAGTGTCTGCCCGATTCGCTCGAGGGGCGCGTCTATTACCGCCCAACCGGGCAGGGGCTGGAGGCGAAATACAAAACGCGGCTTGAGCAGATCAAGGAATGGAAGCGCCGGCGCCGAAAATCCTAAAAACAGAGGGGACGCAGACCGGCGTCCCCTCCACTTTTCCGCACGAACAACGGCGGCGCAAGAAAAGGTTTGATTTTCACTTTACATTGTTATAACATAGATTTAACCTTTAAGCCCTCCCGCCCCGAGAAAGCGAGGTGTGCCATGCTTGCTTTTTATCAGCGTGTTTCCGAGTCCGTATCGGTGCTGATCGCGTTGTCGGTCATGCTGTTTGCGGGTTTTCTGGTCACGCGCATCACCAAACGGCTGCACCTGCCCAACGTCAGCGGTTTCATTCTGGCGGGCATTTTGATCGGGCCGCATCTGCTGCATCTGGTGCCTGACGACATGATCGACCGGATGGGGTTCGTCAGCGATATCGCGCTTGCGTTCATCGCGTTCAGCGTCGGCAAGTTTTTCAAAAAAGAGGTGCTGCGGCAGACCGGCAGGAGCGTGATCATCCTGACGCTGTTTGAATCTCTGCTCGCCGGGCTGCTGACAACGCTCGTCATGTATTTTGCATTCGGCCTGTCCGGCGCGTTCTCGCTCATCCTAGGCGCGATCGCCACCGCGACCGCGCCGGCCAGCACGATGATGACCATCAACCAATACCACGCGCACGGCAAATTTGTCAACACGCTGCTGCAAGTCGTCGCGCTGGACGACGTCATCTGTCTGCTCGCCTTCAGCATGGTCGCCGCGTTTGTCAGCGCGCAGGACGCCGGCGCCGTGTCGTTCCGCGCGATCGCCCTGCCGCTGCTGTTTAATCTGCTCGCAATCGCGCTGGGCTTTTTGTGCGGCTTCATTCTGGCGCGCCTGCTCCATCCGCCCACGCGCAGCAAGGACAACCGGCTGATTCTCGCGGTCGCCATGCTGCTGGGGCTTTCGGGCGTCTGCGCGCTGTTCGACGTCTCCCCCCTGCTGTCCTGCATGGTGTTCGGCGCGGCCTATCTCAACCTGACGCATGACAAACGCCTGTTTCGCCAGCTTGGACACTTTACGCCGCCCATTATGTCGATGTTTTTTGTGATCTCGGGTATGAATCTCGACATCGGCGCGCTCCGCACGGTCGGCGTCGTCGGCGTTGCGTATTTTTTCATCCGTATTTTCGGCAAATACGGCGGCGCATGGCTGGGCGCCAAAATCTGCGGCATGGAGCAGAGCATTCAGCGTTATCTCGGCCTTGCGCTGATTCCGCAGGCCGGCGTGGCGATCGGTCTGGCCTTTCTCGGCCAGCGGCTGCTGCCGCCCGCAATCGGCAACCTGATGCTGACGATCATCCTTTCCTCCTCCGTGCTGTACGAGCTGATCGGTCCGGTTTGCGCAAAAACGGCGCTTATTTTGTCGGGCATCATCCCGCACGACGCGGGACCGCGCTTCATCCGGCGCATCGTAAAAAAGGAGCCGCCCGCGGCCGATTCCCCGCACGACCATCCGGAAACCTAAAAGACCCCCGCCCGCACGTGCTTGTGCGGGCGGGGGCTTTTTACTCCATATGCGTTTGCGCCTTGACCAGCAAGCTCGAACGCGGCGCTCTTACTTCTGCTGCAGGGTTTTGGCAAAGCTGTCCTTCAAGGTGACGATTCGGTTGAAACGGCCCGCCTCGCGGTCCTTGACATAGTAACCCATGCGGACGAACTGGAAGCGGTCGCCCTCCTTCGCCTCGGCGAGCGACGGCTCAAGCTTGCAGCCCGTCAGCTTTTTCAGCGAATCGGGGTTGAGGAAATCCAGATAGTCGGCGCCCTCGGGCACGTCGCCCGTGTTTTCCAGCGTGAACAGATCCTCGTACAGGTTCAGCTCGGCGTCCACCGCGTGCGCGGCGGAGACCCAGTGGATCGTGCCCTTGACCTTGCGGCCGTCCGCCGGCATGCCGTTGCCGGTCTCCAGATCGGCCGTGCAGCGGATTTCGGTAAGCTCGCCGTTTTCGTCCTTGACGAGCTCATTGCACTTGACGATATACGCGCCCATCAGCCGCACCTCGCCGTCCGGCTTTAAGCGCTGGAACTTCGGGGGCGGCACCTCGGCGAAGTCGCTCTTTTCGATATACAGCTCGCGCGTGAACGGCACCTGCCGCGTGCCCGCGGCCTCGTCGCGCGGGTTATTGGGAATATCGAATTCCTCGCATTTGTCCGCAGGGTAATTGGTGATGACCAGCTTGACCGGCTCGGTGACGGCCATGCGGCGCTGGGCGGTGTCGTTCAGCTCCTCGCGGATGCAGTGCTCGAGCAGCTTGATGTCAACCAAGGAGTTTGCCTTGGCGATGCCCGCGCGCTGGACGAAGTCCAAAATGGCGCTCGGCGTATAGCCGCGGCGGCGCAGGGCGCAAAGCGTGGGCATACGGGGATCGTCCCAGCCCTCGACGTGTTTTTCAAACACGAGCTGTCGCAGATAGCGCTTGCTCATCACCGTGTGGGTCATGTTCAGGCGGGCAAACTCGCGCTGCTTGGGATGATGCGGCAGCGGGCAGTTGTCCACGACCCACTCGTACAGCGGACGGTGATTCTCAAATTCGATCGAGCACATCGAGTGCGTGATGCCCTCGATCGCGTCCTGAATCGGGTGCGCGAAATCGTATAGCGGATAGATACACCAAGCGTCCCCCTGCCGGTGGTGATGCGCGCGCACGATGCGGTAGATCGCGGGGTCGCGCAGGTTCATGTTGGGGCTTGCCATGTCGATCTTGGCGCGCAGGGTCTTGGAGCCGTCTTCAAACTTGCCCGCGCGCATATCCTCGAACAGGGCGAGATTTTCCTCGGGCGTGCGGCTGCGATACGGGCTTTCCCGGCCCGGCTCGGTCAGCGAGCCGCGGTAGGCGCGCATCTCGTCCTGCGTGAGATCGTCGACATAAGCCTTCCCCTCCCGGATCAGCGCGACGGCGCACTCGTAGCACGTCTCAAAATAATCCGAGCCGTAAAAAACGCCGCCGTTCGGCTCCTCGCCGGTCAGCCACTTGATGTCCTCCCAAATGGCTTCGACATACTCGTTGTCCTCGCGGGCGGGGTTGGTGTCGTCGTAGCGGAGGTTGAACTTGCCGCCGTATTTCTTGGCGATCGACCAGTTGATAAAAATCGCCTTGGCCGAGCCGATATGCAGGTAGCCGTTCGGCTCAGGCGGGAAGCGGGTGTGGATTTCCTCCGCAAAGCCGTTCGCGCGGTCCTCGTCGATGATTTCGGTCAGAAAGTTATTTACATTTTCCATCATAGGTTTACTATTCCCCCAAAAGGTTAATTTACAGCGCGGCCGCGCATTTTTGCAGACGCTCGAGCACCTTTTCCCGGCCTAGGATGCCCATGACCGTTTGCAGGTCGGGCGCGTTCTGCCGGCCGGCAACCGCGACGCGGACGGCCATCGAAACGTCGCCCACCGCGCCCTTGTACCGCTCCGGGTTGGCCTTATAGGCCTTGGTGTCGGAAGCGAAGCCGAATTGCTCCGAAATCCGCTTCATCTTTTCAAAAAAGCCGTCGGGCGTGTCTTTTTCGTCGAACACCGCAGCGAACGCGGCGAGGATGGCCTTGGCGTCCTCGGCGGAAACCTTGTCCGGCATGGTGTAATCAGGCTGGAACAGCTCGTCGAACATAAAGTCCATATAGCCCTTGGCATCCGACCAGAGCGCCAGATCCTTGCGCGGCTTTTTACCGCCGCGCCCGATGGCGAGATACGCCTTGGAGAAGGCGGGGTCGCGCGTCAGCAGCGCGTGGAAATCCGGATCGTTCTCGGCGCTCCACGCGGCGATATAGTCGTAAACCGTGTCCGCATCCATGCGCGAAATGACGTTTTTGGACACGTCGCGCAGCTTTTCAATGTCGAACAGCGCGCCCGAGCCGCTCATCTTCTTGGTGGAGAACGGAAAATCGTTCATCGGCGCGTCCGGATTGGCGCGCCGCCATTCCTCGAAATTGGAATTCAAGAGCGTCATCAAATATTCGAGCACGGCGGGAACAGGATATCCCTCTTTGTAATAGAAATCAAGCGCCAGCTCGGGGTCCTTGCGCTTGGACAGCTTGCGCTTGCCGCCCGTTTCGGGGTCGAGCTTCATCAGCTGCGCGGTATGCGCGTACTTGGGCGCTTTCCAGCCCATCGCGCGGAAAAGCTGCAAATGCACCGGCAGGGTCGCGAGCCATTCCTCGCCGCGCACGACGACGGTCGTGCCCATCAGATGATCGTCCACCACATGGGCAAAGTGGTAGGTCGGGATGCCGTCCGACTTGAGGATGACTACATCCTGATCGTTCTCGGTGACCTCCATCTTGCCCTTGACGAGGTCGTCGTGCCGCACCTTGTTTTCGATGCTGCCCTCCGACCGGAAGCGCACGACGTAGGGGGTTCCCTTTTGCAGCTCGGCTTCGATTTCCTCCAGCGAACGGTCGCGCCAGACGGCGTACTTGCCGTAGTAGCCGAAATTCTCTTTATTCGCTTCCTGCTGGGCATGGGCGGCGGCAAGCTCGTCCTCCGTGCAGAAGCAGGGGTAGGCCATGCCGCGCCGCACAAGCGATTTGACGAACGTCTGGTAAAGCTCCGCGCGCTGCGACTGGCGGTACGGGCCGTAAGCGCCGTTGTCGCCCGAAAGCGTCGCGCCCTCATCGAACGGCAGGCCGAACGAGGAAAACGCTTCTATAATCGTCTGTACGCCGCCCTCGACCTCGCGCTTTTTATCGGTGTCCTCGATGCGCAGATAGAACACGCCGCCCGACTGGTGCGCGAGGCGCTCGTCCACCAGTGCGCCGTACAGGTTGCCCAGATGCATAAACCCTGTGGGGCTGGGCCCCATGCGGGTCACCTTCGCGCCCTCGGGCAGGTCTCGCTTCGGATAGCGCGCCTCGATCTCCTCCGGCGTTCCCTTGATATGCGGAAACAGCAGCTCCGCCAAACGGTTGTCATCCATTTTTTTCACTCCAAATTCCCATATGGGTATATTTGCCCACGATGTTGTTATTTTATCACAGCGGTTTATCTTGCGCAAGACGCAAAGCGCATCAATCGGCGCGCGCCGCATTTTCTCTTTTCGTCAAAAAACACGTTTGCGGGCCGGCGCGCCCGCTGGCGGCCCGATCAGAAAAAAGCGGCGCCTTGCAAAGCAAAGCGCCGCTTTTTTGTTGGCGGAGAAGGTGGGATTCGAACCCACGTGACGTGTTACCGTCAACTCGATTTCGAGTCGAGCTCGTTATGACCACTTCGATACTTCTCCGTAAAGCGCCCGATTTCACAAGCGCTTAAATAGTTTAACACAAAATTCTTGCTTGCACAAGAGGCTGCCGGAAAATTTCCGGTTTTTTTTGCAAAAATTTATCGGATCAAAAAAGCGTCCGGCAGATAACGCCCCTCCGGGTTCTGGGACAAGGTCGTTGGGCTGGTGATCTCGCGCCCGTCATACACCATGACCGAGGAGGAGCCGCCGTCCAGCATGGACGCCTGATAAGCGCCGTAGCTCTCCATGATCTCGCCGCAGCGCTCGATCGAAACGCCGAACGAATGCATCTGCCGGCCGTCCACAACCAGCATAATAACCGTTTTGTCCTTTGCCTGACCGATCGCGGTGCGCGGCTGCTGCTCGTTCAGCCCGGTGCCGGCAACCATATTCTCGCCGTTGATGATCAGCGCCGGATGGAACTCAACGCCGTCACGAAGGTTCGACGTATCGCTGAACGCGCCAACCTGCAAATGATCGTCCTCATCAAAGCCGATGATCTTCCAGCCGTCCGCCACAGGTCCCTGCAGCAGTTCTCCCTCGCTCTTGAGAAACCCGAACGGCAAGCCGCCGGTTCCGTTTCCCTCATCGTCGGAAAAGCCGGAAGCGTTGATTCCCAAAATTGCATCGTAGCGCCTCGCCATATCGGAAACAAACGAGCCGTAACCAAACAGGTCGTCGCACGTGCCGACGATCACGCGCTCAGGCTGCTTGCACAGCGCGATTTTGCCCGCGTATTCCATGCCGAGAGAGTCCTCTCCGTGGACTTCCGCAATCAAAATCCCGTATTCCGCATTGACTGCCAGCACGGTGTCCCCCTGCTTGGTGACGATGCCGGTATCGTACTTGGTCTTTGCCGGATCGTCGATTAAGTCAAAGCGGATGTTCTCGTACCCGTTTGCTATGTATTCCGGGTTCTGCTTGAGGAATGACTCAAAGCTGTCCCGGTCGAGCTCGGAAAACGTTTGATAGAACCGTTCGCGCGGCGTGGATGCGGTCACGCCCGTGCCTCCATCGTCCTCCCACGCGCTTTCCGCCCCCTCCTGCTTCTGGCTCATCAAATACCGTTTGAGCATCACCTCGTTGATGATATCGCTCGGAATGAACCATTTCGCCAGCCATTGGTGCGTCATGGTGCCCATTGCGGTCTCAATGTACCATTCGCGCCAGCGCGTGACGAACGCATTAGGGGTGTACAGCAAAAAAGGGTAAACGACGGTCAGGCAAATCATAAAAAAGCAGGTCATACCCAAGGCAAAGCGGTGTTTTGCACCGTTCATCGTCCAATTCTCCCCTTTTTATCTGTATCTCGAGCCTGTCGGCTTACTTGCTTGTGCGCCGGCGGGACACGCCGCGCCGCGCGGGCGTAGCTTTCTTTTCTGTCTGCGCTGCCGGCTGGCTGGCTTTCGCCGTGCGGGCCGCCAGCGTGGCCTCCACCTTTTTGCGGATGCGCGCCGCCGCTTCTTCGCTCAGCGCATGGGCGCGCGAAGGGGTGTGCGCGTCAACGCGCGGTTCGTTTTTCTCGAACCGTGCGTAAGGATCGTTGCGGCGGCTCCGTCCGCGGGACGGCGCGGCGGACGTGCGGCGCGCGCGGGGCGCGGCGGCCTTGGCGCGCTGCTCCTGCTTGACCTCGACGCTTCTTACCGCCTTCGCCTGCGGCTTGGGCGCAGCCGTTTTGCGCGCCTTCTGCTTGGCCGCCTTTTCGCGCGCGGCGGCGTCCGCCACTTCCTGCGCCGTGGATTTTTCGCTTACCGGGGCGCGGCGCGTGCGGGTGTTCGCCGTCTTGCGCGGAACCGGCTCGTGCTTTTTCTCCTCGCCCGCAGCCTCGATATGCGGCACTTCGCCCGCGAGCGGAATCTTCTTGCCGATCAGCTTTTCAATATCCCTCAAATACGGGCGCTCGGTGCGGTCGCAGAATGAAATCGCGGTGCCCTCCTGCCCTGCGCGGCCGGTGCGGCCAATGCGGTGAACATAGGTCTCCGGAATATTGGGCAGTTCAAAATTGATCACAAGCGGCAGCTCGTTGATGTCGATGCCGCGCGCCGCGATATCGGTCGCCACCAAGACGGCGACCTTGCAGGCCTTGAAATCCGCCAGCGCGGTTTGACGCTGGTTCTGCGATTTATCGCCATGAATGGCCTTGGCCTTGATGCCCGCGCGGTTCAGGTCGCGTGCGACGCGGTCCGCGCCGTGCTTGGTGCGGGTGAACACCAGCGTCTGATGCACGTTGCTTTGACGGATCAGATCGGCCAGCAGTTCCCTTTTCTCCGCTTTTTCGACCAAAAACACCTTTTGCTCGATCTTCTCAACCGGCTTGGCCGAGGGCGTGATCGAAATGCGCGCCGGATCCTTCAGCAGGCTGTTTGCCAGCGCGGCGATCTCCTGCGGGATGGTCGCGGAAAACAGCAGGGTCTGCCGCTTTTCGGGGAGGTATTTGATGATGCGCTTGACGTCGGGGAAAAAGCCCATATCAAGCATGCGGTCGGCCTCGTCCAGCACAAAGCACTCGACCTTGCCGAGCTTGACGATGCCCTGCCCCATCAGATCCCACAGGCGGCCGGGCGTGGCAATCAGGATATCCGCGCCGCGGCGGATGGCGTCCACCTGCGGCACCTGCGACACGCCGCCGAAAATTACGGCCGCCGTGCATTTGGTGTACCGCGCGTATTGGCAGACGTTTTCGTAAATCTGCAAGGCCAGCTCGCGCGTCGGCGTCAAAATCAGCGCGCGCACCGCGCCCGGCTTGCCGCCTTCTTCGCACAGGCGCTGGATAATCGGCACCGCGAACGCGCAGGTTTTGCCGGTGCCCGTCTGCGCGCAGCCCATTAGGTCGCGCCCCTCCAGAACCGGTGGGATCGCCTGCTGCTGGATCGGGGTCGGCTGCTCATAGCCCGCTTCACGCAGCGCCTTGAGAATGCTTTTTTCGATTTTTAACTCACTAAAATTAAACATTTATCTTCGTTTCCTTTTTAAATTGGGCCGGCTCCGGCAAATCCCGCTTGCCCGACCGCACCGCATTGTGTTATACTAATAAATAGCCGTTTCCATTTCACAACCTGCTATGAGGTGAATCTTTTGCTCGCTATCCTGTCTGAATCGTTTTTCGATATCATCAAAACGCTGCCGCTGCTGCTGCTCGTCTATGCGCTCCTCTATTATATAGAGAACCGTTTGACAAACACCCCGGCGCTGCTTTCCCGCGCGGCGCAGTTCGGGCCGGTCGTTGGCGCGCTGGCCGGAACCATTCCCCAGTGCGGCTTTTCCGCGGCGGCCGCCGCGCTGTTTTCCTACGGCTATCTCGCGCCGGCAACGCTGGTCGCCGTGTTCCTTTCCACTTCGGACGAAGCCGTGCCCGTTTTGCTGGCGGGCGGCGCGGGCGCAAAAAAAGTGGCTCTGCTGCTGGCGGTCAAGTTCGCGCTGGCCGTGACCGGCGGCTATCTGCTGCGGCTGACGGTTTTCCGCGCGCACGAGCCCAAAACCGAGGAACCGCTCGAAATCGAAATGGAAGCCTGCGGCTGCGGCGAGGGTTCGCCCGTCGCCGTCGTGGTGTGGCGCACGCTCAAGACGGCGTTTTTCCTGTTTGCCGTTCTGCTCGTGCTCAACCTCGTTATCCATTGGGTGGGCGAGGAACGCGTGGCTTCGCTTCTGCTGGCCGACAGTGTGTTCCAGCCGCTGCTGTGCGCCGTGCTCGGCCTTGTGCCGAGCTGCGCGATGAGCGTGCTGCTTTCCGAGCTGTTTGTCTCCGGCACGATCAGCTTCGGCGCGCTGATCGCCGGCCTTTCGACCGGCGCGGGCTTCGGCTACATCGTGTTGTTCGAGGAAAAAGAGGGTCGTCACCGCGCGCTGCCCGTCATCGCGGCGACGTTCGTCATCGCTGTGGCCGGCGGAACGCTGGTGCAGTTCCTGCTCGGCTGACAACGCCGCGTTCCAAACGGTCCCCCTTCCGGGAGGCCGTTTTTTCATCCCATTTCGTGCAGCAGCTCGAGCGCTTCGTGCGCCCAGTTCAGATCAATCCGCGCAAAATCGCCGGACGCGGTGAACAGATAATTCTCCACATCGCCGCGCAGGCGCTGATACAGCGCCCCCGGCATGGCGGCGTATTGCTCCGCCCCGTCCGACAGCACGGCTACAAAGCGCAGGTCGCCCGTGCGTTCATCCAGCTCATGGAACAGCAGCTCGACCACGTCGAGATCGCGGGTGAGCTGCGTAAACAGCAGCAGCTTCATGATCTCGACCGCGCGGTCGTCCAGCCCGCGTTCCAGCAGGTTGATTTTTTCGCGGAAGCTGTTCAAATTTTCCACAATCCGCAGCGTATACCCTGCCAGCGGATCGAATTCGGCCTTGGGCGCGGCCTCCTGTTCGGGCCACAGCCAGACCATGAACTGGTTCGACATATCGTGATACAGGCAGGCATGCACGACGAGCG
>JAUNGZ010000011.1 GCA_030524205.1 Eubacteriales bacterium | reverse complement strand
CGGGGGCGGCGAGATCGTCTACGGGCAGGAAATCCCTCTGCTGCTTCACACGCTGCGGACGGACGGCTCCATGCCCGTGCTCGCCGCCGCAGAGTGGCGGAACGCCGATTTTCTGGAGCGCTTCGCGGACAGCGCGTTCACCGAGATCTATACCGTCACCTTCTCCGGTCAGGTCCCCGCCTGACCGCTAAAAAGCCGCCCGAAAGGGCGGCTTTTTCTCTGCGCTTATTTATCGACGACAGGGATTTCCGTTTCGTCTTTTTCATCCAGATGCGCCAGATAATACTTCGTTTCCTTCGCGATTACGCCGGACAGCAGCAGCACGGCGATCAGGTTGGGAACCGCCATCAGCGCGTTTAGAATATCCGCAATCGTCCACACCAGATCAAGCGCCAGCACGGGACCGACCACGACGATGGCGGTGAAGATGATCTTATACGGCAGAATCGCCTTGCGGCCGAGCAGGTATTCGGCGGCGCGCTCGCCGTAGTACGACCAGCCGAGGATGGTCGAATACGCAAAGGTGATGATGCCGATGACCAGAATCGCCGGGCCGATCACCGGGATCTGCGAAAACGCCGCGGTCGTCATCTGACCGCCGTTTTGGATCATATCCATATTGATCTGCGGGTTCTTCATGATGGTCGTGACGAGCACGAGGCCGGTCATCAGGCAGACGACGACCGTGTCCCAGAACGTGCCGGTCGCGGAGACAAGCGCCTGCCGCACGGGGTTGCGCGTCTGCGCCGCGCTCGCCACCAGCGGGGCGGAGCCCATGCCGGATTCGTTCGAGAACAGGCCGCGCGCCACGCCGTACTGCATGGCGACCATGATGCCGCGTCCAACCAGACCGCCCGCGACCGCGCCCGGCGTGAACGCCAGCGTGACGATCGTCCGCAGGGCGGGCAGGATGAAATCGCTGTTGATGCCGAGAATGACGATGCAGCCCAGCACGTAAAACAGCGCCATAAGCGGCACGAGCTTCTCGCACACGGTCGCGATCGACTTGATGCCGCCGATGATGACGATGGCGGTGATGATGCCGAACACAATGCCGATCACGATGCGTGGGATGCCGATGGGCAGGTTGTTTTCCACCACCTCGGCAATGGCGTTGATCTGCGTGCCGCAGCCGATGCCGAAGGAGGCGACGGCCGCGAAAAACGCGAAGATCACGGCCATCGCCTTGCCGAATTTCTTCCACGGAAGGCCGCGCTCTAAAGCGTACATCGCGCCGCCGAGCATGCGGCCGTCCTCGGTCTTGACGCGGTACTTGACCGCGATCAGGCTTTCCGAATACTTAGTGGCGATGCCGAACACGCCGGTCAGCCAGCACCAGAGCACCGCGCCCGGGCCGCCGAGAAACACCGCTGTGCCCACGCCGATGATATTGCCCGTGCCGATGGTCGAGGCCAAAGCGGTCGTCAGCGCCTGAAACTGGCTGACGTCGCCCTCGGAATCCGGATCCTTGGTCACCGACAGGCGGATACCGGTAAAGGTTTTACGCTGGATAAAGCCGGTGCGCACGGTCATGAACAGATGGGTGCCGAACAGCAGCACGATCATGGGCGGACCCCAGATCCAAGCGTCGACCGCGTTCAGCAGCGCCGAAAAGACTTCCATTCTCTTTTTCCCCCTTATGTACGTCCTGCCGGACGTTTTGCGCAAAAAGCTGTTACTATGATACCGCATTTCGCGGTAAAACGCAAGCCGCGGCGGCTCCGTCCCTTATTCCGGCAGCACGTGCCGGTAATAATCGGTCTCGATGATGCGCGCGTCCGCGGTAAACTCCGACGAGACCGCCTGCTGCATGCGCGCCAGATACTCCTCGTCCGGCGGCTGCCCGTCCGCCCAGACGGCCTCACCCGTGTTCGCGTTATATTGCACACGGTCGGTGATGAAGGAGCGGTCCTCGAACAGGATAAACGGAGAAGCGTCCGAGAAGATATCCCGTCCGGTCAGCAGGCGCGAATCGTAGGGCAGGCCGAACAGATTGGACAGCGTGGGCAGGATATCGCCGCTCCAGCACGGCTTGTCGACCGTTTTCGGCTCCATGCCGGGCTGATAAAGGACAAACGTCGAACGGTATTTCTCAAATTCGGTCTCGACGGGGTGGCCGACAAACTCGCTGATTTGCTCGTCGGTCAGGCCGTAGGGATAGTGGTCGGGCGCCATGGCGATCACTGTTTTGTCCGCCACGCCCGCCTGCTCGAGCTGGTCGAGCAGATAGGCCATCGCGCGGTCAAGCTCGATATGGCAGGCGACATAAGCCTTGCAGGCGTCCGAATACGGCAGGCTCTGCACCTCGTCCCGGTGCTTGGCGGACTGGGCGTTGCCGTAGAAATTATACTCCATATGGCCGGAGACCGTCATATAATAGGTGTGGAACGGCGCGCCGTTCAAATATTCCGGCAGGGTGACCTGCATCATCTCCAGATCGGATTCCGGCCAGACCGCCTCGACGTTGACGCCGCTGCCGAGGCCCTTATAGGTATAGCCCAGATTGGGGTGCGACACCTCGCGCCGGTAATAATCGAAGGTGTGGTTGTGGTAAGCGTTCGTCTGGTAGCCGAGCGCGCCGAATTGGTTGCCCAGCGCGAACGGCAGCGCGTTGTTCCGCGACTGGTACAGGCTCCATACACCCATCTTGGGCACGAGGCCGAGGCAGTTGACGTATTCGCCGTCAATCGTCGACACATTCCAGATCGGGTTGTAAAAGTTGGTGAAATTCACGCCCTCGTGCACCATTTTATACAGCGTCGGCGTCAGCACGGGGTCAACCGCATAGGGAGAAAACCCTTCCGCCGTCAGGAAAATCAGATTATAGCCCTCGTACACGCCGGTCATTTCGTTCTGCATGGTCGGCTGGCGGGCGGCGAAGAACTGGTGCAGCTCACGCACGCCCGCGTCCTGCTCGGCGGCGGCGAGGGCTTCAAAGTCGAGATCAAGCGCGTTCGGCGCGTATTCCTTTTCCGGCTCGGGGACGGGCGTGTCGTCCTCCGGCAAATCGACAGCGGCCAGCCCCGTGCCGCGCGGAAAGCCGAACAGCGTGCGCTCCGCGTCCAGCCGGAAGGCGTTCATCAGGCCGAGGCGCTGCGCCGTCTGCTTGATGCTGCCGCCGTTATAGTACGAATCGTAGGGAGTGCCCGCCCCCATGCCGGCCGCCGGCACGGCGGACAGCGCGACCATGTGCCACAGCAGCGCGCCGGACAAAAGCGCCGCGCCCGCGCGCGGCGAGCGCGGGGCAAATACATACCGGCGCAGCCCGAGCAGTATCGCGATCAGCGGCACGCTGAGCAGCACGCACTGCACCCAGCGGTCGGCGAAGGCCGACAGGATCTGTCTCCAAAAGCCTGCCACCTGTCCGCCGTTGAGCATGGAATAAAGCGGGTAGCAGGTTTGGAACACGCGGTAGTACACCGCCTGCGACAGGTAGAAAAACCACAAGGCCACCGCCGCAAGCACGGTAAATACGCGCGCGCCGCGCGGCGGCAGCAAGGCCGTCACGCCGCCGGTAAACAGCGCGTAAGCGCCCGCGAACAGGGCGGCAAACGCCAGTCCTGAGACCGGCGACCCGAGCATAAAAAAGAAAACGGCCTCGCACCAAAGCGCGCCGGCAAAAAACGCCCCGCAGAGCGCGGCGCGGCGAAAAAGTATTTGAGACTTGGGCTTTATGGACATATCGTTTGTTTCCTCGACAAAATCTGCAATTTTTCTTCATTTTAACACAAATTTAACGTCCGCACAACCAACCCGGTAAAATTTCAAAAAAATGATTGACACCACCCCCGTTATATGGTATTCTATTTAGGCAGTTGAATGAAACTGTATGCGCCAGTAGCTCAGCTGGATAGAGTGTTTGGCTACGAACCAAAAGGTCGGGGGTTCGAATCCCTTCTGGCGTACCAAGAAAAAGCCGTTATTTCGAAAGAAGTAACGGCTTTTTCGTGCTTTTATAATAATAAGGTAATCTGTGGATACCCCGCACTTTTCGGCAATACGCTTTCATACTGCGGCGTCCGGGATGCGTTCCCCCGCCAGATAAAAGCCGACCGTGGCACGCGAAAGTTCAACCTTTTCCGCAAAGTCTGCATAGGATAAATCGCCGCGCAGCTGGTTCAGGCGATCTCTTAATATGGGGAATTTTGCGTTTTGGGGTGTGCTTGCATTTGTTGGCACCGTGCGCTCCTTTTCCTCTGCATTTATAACCGTTGCAGAAGCTTTGTCTCTTATTGTTGCAGCATCTCGCATTGTCTGCTGCAACAATAACACCGGCGACAAGTGCAGTCAACACAAAAGGAGGTTCCTGCCATGAAAAAACGATTCATCCGCGCCGATAGCACCGGCGCAGGCCGGCGCTTCCGGACGGGAATTCCCCGCGCCGACTGCGCCGTGCACCGCCGGATACGCCCCAAAAAGCGACTTTGCAGTCTATTATTGAACCGTGGGCGGAATGATACCGTTTGGAGGTTGCAAACGCGCCGAAACGGCGCTATTATTAGCCGCAGCACCAACAGAACAACCAAGGAGGGCTTCACCATAAAAAACCAATTGATTCGCGCCGAGCGGGCGCAGGGCATACGGCGAATTGACAAGCGCCAAGGCGCGTAAGGCGGTGCGCGCGCTTGCAGGACAATTATTTTATCATCATTCCGGCGCGGGTGCGCTTGGATGTACAGCTGACGTTCCTTGATAAGCTCATTTACGGGGAGATCGCAATGCTTGCAAAGCAAACTGGCTGAGGAACGGCTTTGCACCGAGCAGCTTCACGCCGCGCTGGAGCAATGCCTTGATACGCCGGAGCAGAAGGGCTTACGCAAGCTGCGTCACCCGCAAAACGCCCGGCGGCTGGAGCCGTACCGCGAGCAGATCATTACCACGCACGCTTACCATGGCACGGGATTTTCCGCGTGGAAGTACGGCGGCAGCGTCGAGGAACGCATCATCGAGCGTCCGGAGCTGTAAAACCTGAGATTTCAGAGACCATAAAAAAGACGGCGACCTTAGCATTTCTTAACATTCTACTTGAGAAGCTTGCGTTTTCGCGCTTAATAAAACTTAATGGGCAGGGGTACGAAAAAAGTATAAAGGGCATCGGAGACACCGACGCAAGGGGAGAAATTCCCGGCAAAATCCCCTTAAATGAAATTTGAAACGTCCCGGTGTCTGAAAAATGTGGCTTTTAATCAGGAGTGTCTACCCGGCAGGGCGCTGGACAAGGGAAACCCGCCCGCGCGCGTGAGGGGGTGGGTGAAACAGGTATTGACAAAGCAGGTATAGATGCATATACTATTCATATCAAATAATTTTGATGTGAGGTGCGCTGTGGCAAACCGTTTTTATGCTCAGGCAAAAATATTCAAGGCACTATGCGACCCTAAGCGCTTAGCAATACTGGAATTGCTGCGCAGCGGTGAAAAGTGCGCCTGCGTCTTAATAGATGAGCTGCATATGGGACAGTCTGCGGTGTCCTATCATATGAAAATTTTATGTGGATCCGGTATGGTGTCAAGCCGTCAAGACGGAAAATGGACGCACTACAGCTTAAACACGGCGGGAAGCAAAGCTGCCGCTGCCCTATTGCTGCAGCTTACGACACCAGACGCGGAACAGCTTAGCAAAAGCGATTGAGAAAGCCATCTTTCAGGGATGGCCTTTCTTTGGCGCCACACATCAAAATAATTTGATTTAAAACGCAAATGGAGGTTCGCTTTTGGAAATCTTAAAAACTTTCTGGTTGTTCATACAGAATCAAGTTCTCGGTATGCAGTGGTTAAACTCCATAATTGAAAAAGGGATTTCTGCTCTTGGATTAGATACCACCACCCGTTTAGGCGGCAGTATTCAGTTTTTCTTTTATGACACAATAAAAATCACTGTCCTGCTTTGTCTGCTGATTTTCCTTATTTCGTATATTCAGAGCTATTTCCCACCAGAAAGAAGCAAGCGTATATTGGGGCGTTTTCACGGGATCTGGGCAAATATTGTTTCCGCGCTATTGGGAACAGTCACCCCCTTTTGCTCCTGTTCCTCCATCCCGCTTTTTATTGGGTTTACCAGTGCGGGGTTGCCTCTAGGCGTGACCTTTTCCTTTCTCATTTCTTCCCCCATGGTTGATCTGGGGAGCCTAGTCCTGCTGATAAGCATTTTTGGTGCAAAAATAGCGGTAATTTATGTGATCGTCGGTCTGCTGATTGCCGTAATAGGAGGCACAATTATTGAAAAGCTGCATATGGAACCATATGTGGAGGATTTTATTCACAGCACGGGCAGTGTAGATATCGAATTACCCACACTCACCAAACGCGACCGGGTGCAATATGCAAAAGAGCAGGTTGGTTCTACGTTTAGAAAGGTGTTCCCTTATATCTTGGTGGGCGTAGGCATTGGCGCAGTCATTCATAACTGGATACCTGAACATTGGATAAAGGCTGTGCTTGGCGGTAATAGCCCATTCGGGGTATTGATGGCAGTTCTAGTGGGTATTCCGATGTACGCTGATATTTTTGGTACCATACCCATTGCCGAAGCGCTGCTGTTCAAGGGCGCGCAGTTGGGCACGATTCTCGCTTTTATGATGGCGGTAACAACGTTAAGTCTACCCTCCTTGATTATGCTGCGCAAGGCGGTAAAACCAAAGCTGCTTGCTTTGTTCGTTGCTGTTTGTATGGTTGGCATTGTAATAGTAGGCTACCTGTTCAATGCCTTCCAGCCCTTTCTGGTTTAGGCATGAATCGTGACAATCATTACAATAACAACCCAATAGGAGGCCATATTATGACACTGTTTGGATTGAAAAAGGATAAGAGCAGCTGCCACAGCGCAACGAATAATGGCGATACGATAAAGCACGGGAAAGCAAACGACGCGAGCGTGGAGGTAAAAGTATTGGGCACCGGATGCGCGAAATGCAATGCGCTGGAGGTCGCGGTAAAAGAAGCTCTTACTGAGCTTGGTATGGATACGGCGATTGAGCATGTTACTGATTTTACTCAAATCGCGTCTTATGGGGTAATGACAACCCCAGCGCTTGTCGTGAATGGGAAAGTGGTTTCATATGGCAAAGTGCTGAAAAAAGATGAGGCAATCGCATTCATACAGAAAGAAAGAGCATGAGCATGAGGCAACGGCCGAAGGTGGCATTTATATGCGTCCACAACTCTTGCCGCAGTCAGATTGCCGAGGCTTTGGGAAAGGCTTTGGCAGCTGATGTGTTTGAAAGCTATTCCGCAGGAACGGAAACGAAGCCTCGCATAAACCCTGACGTCCGCCCTGCAAAGCTGTCAGGCGATGACCACCTCTGGCCACCATGACCAGAAGCAAGAAATCAGATACTCTATGAATGGCATAATTGATCGGGCTTGTGATTGATATGCTTATTTTCCTCTATTCCATCTGCCGCCATCGCCATTACCTCGGCCTTTTCCTTGACCATGATTTCCTTGTCCGTTATCTTCATTTGGCGACAGCTCGTCGTCCTTTGACAAATCCTGAAGCAGATCTCGAATTTCCCGCATGGTCATTCCTTGTATTTGTTCCGGAGTAATATTGGGATCAAGTGAGGACAGTTCTAAAAACGCACGATATTTACCGTAAGACAGTCCTGTCTCATGGGCGCGGCTCATTGTTTCTGAATCCGCACGGTAGCAATAGGTGTTTTGATATCCCATCGTGCAAGCCTTTAAATCTAAAAGAATTCTATCTGCTTGCGCTTCATTTCGCCCCACAACGGTTACGGTCAGAACGGCGTCATTGGACAGCAGGGTTACAATGCGTTCTTCTGCCAGCAGTTTGATAACAGCATCATCGTAGTTCTGAAATCTAATATCAAGTGCTTCTGCCAAGGTCCGGCCATCTTCATTATAGCCGACCACGGAAATTATCTTGTCAAAGCGGTTGATGCCCAATTCGACAGAGGGGTTAATGTCGATGCTGATCTGTGCAGTCGGGGAGAAATAAAACCAGTTTCCGCCGATGAACAGCAAGAAAACACAGACAGCGGCAATCGCATAGCGATAGCTGACGCGTTTCTTTTTGACAAAGCCGCTTGTTTGCTCCTTAACAAAAGCGAGGGTTTTTTCTTTTAATTCATCCCCGGCCAGCACATTGTCAAAAGAAGCCTTGATTTTACCATCCATGTTCATCACCCCCCAATTTCTCCCGAAGCATCTGCCTGGAACGATGTAACAGCGTGTAAATGGTATTGACGTTTTTGCTCAAGATCCGGCTGATTTGCGGGGCGGTGTAATCTTCGTAATAGTGCAAATATACAACATCCCGATATTTTTGTGGGAGGGAGAGGATGGCTTCTAAAACATCGCGGTGATCCGGCGGTATTTCTGCGGGTCGTTCGAGCAGCTCTTCCAACGGCACAGTCCGCCGGCGAAAAGCGTTTCTCAGGAAATCCTTACAAACGTTGATCGTGACCCGAATAAACCACGCTTTTTCGTGTTCTGCGCTTTCAAAGGCATGGGAATAAAGGACATATTTCATAAACACCGTTTGAAATATGTCCTCTGTGTCAGCTTGATTTTTCAGATAAACCATGCACAGCCGCCGAATCGTATCGGCATATTGTGCTATAGCTCTTTCTGCCTCTCTCTCGCTGCGCATCCCAATGCTCCGTTCTTATCTTCCGCGGCCTCCCCGGCCTTGGCCCCAGCCACAGCCTGTGCCATCTCGAAGGGGCGTTTTGGAAGTATAGTTATCACAAACCCCGTCATTGTCAGCATCCACAAAATACTTTCGGGGGGTAGTTGCTCCAGCTCCATCAGCACAGTAATCGCAGACACCATCGCCATCTGCGTCCACGAAATTGCAGACGCCATCAGCCCGGTCACAGGTACCGTCACCGTTTGCATCTACATAATTACGCCTCAACCCTTGTCCTGCGGCAAATGCGGTAGTCGTGGTAATGCTTAAAAACAACGCAATAGCCCAAAAACCTGTCAACATCTTTTTCATAAGAAGCCCTCCATTTTTTGATAGCCGTTTCCGGCTTCATACTTAACACGATTCAAAAAAGCCTATCCATTCCATCATTCAAAAATTTATTTAAAATCCAATTTTGATTTTAATTTTAGTGCGCATCCCACAACAAGTCAATACTCCGTTTGGGCTTCCAATATTCGATACCGTAAAATGAAAAAAAGAGTAAAAACCGTTGCACAAACCGGCAAGCTGGGCAAGCGTATAACGCTTGCGGGAGCCCCCAAACCCGGCCGCTTCCGGACTCGTCGGCACAGGCTCCCTATCACGCCCTTGGACGCAAGCGGCAAAGCTCGTTCATTTCGTTGCGCCTCCTCTCCCCATAAACCTGCGATTTTATGGGGGCCCTAAATGCCAGAAGCGGGGCGCGCTGCGCCCTATTGTCTGCGGCCCGGCGCGACCGCTCCGGATCCTTATTTATACGTCCACCCGTAACCGGGCGCTGGGGAAATCATCATTCTTTTACCTCATATTTCATAGGCGCAAGATGTTGAAGGTATTTTCAAAAATCAGGGTTTTGGGGGGATCGTATTGCCCACCCAAAAGCCTAGGGCGGGAGCGCCTCTGGTCACCGTAACCAGAGGCGACTTCGGATCTCGCCATACGCGCAAAAACGCCGCCCGTAAGTTTGGGCGGCGTTGTGCGTAACGGTGGCACTCCGTTTTCTTGTTTTTTCCTTATATGCCCTTGTCTTGGGCAGATTTTAAGCTGTCGTAAAAGTCCGCTATACTTGCCACAAAGCGCAATATTCGGCGTTTCATGCCTACTGCAAGACACAAAATACGGTGACAAACACGCACTGCGAACCAAAAGGCCGGAAGTTCGAGTCCCTTCTGGCGTAACAAGGAAAAGCCGCGTATCCCCTAGGAAACGCGGCTTTTGCCATGCCATATTTTCTGTTACCGTGCCGTCAGTACTTCAATCCCACGTTCCCCGAACACCTCGGCCCAAGCGCCGTTAATCTGCCGTTCGGTGACGACCGTCTGCACCATATCAAAATCTGCCAGCTTGGGAAAACCCAGCTTTTCAAATTTTGAACTGTCGCACAGCAGGATCACCGACTCGGCCGAAGCAAACATTGCCTTTTTAATATTGGCTTCAGATTCGACCGCGTCAAAAATTCCGAATTTCTTGGAAATGCCGCAGCAGGAAAAAAACATTTTATCCGCATAAAACCCATTGCGGATCAACGCCTCCGCCGTTTCTCCCACGTAAGAAAGGTTGCTTTTGCGCAGCTCCCCGCCCGTGCAGATCACGCGGATATCCGCTTCGTCGCAGAGCGTGGAGACCACGCGTTCCGCATTGGTGATTACCGTTAGGCCGCGCCGTCCCCTGAGATGCTTGGCGACAAACAGCGAGGTCGTGCTCGCGTCAATAAACACGGTTTCGCCGTCACAAACCATTTCCGCGGCGCGCGCACCGATCCGATCCTTGATTTCGGCGTTGATCACCTCCCGTTCGGCAAACCGCACCGTCTTTTCCCGTACAGGCTCGGTGAGCACCGCGCCGCCGTAGGTTCGCTGCAGGCATCCCTGCTCCTCAAGCGTTTCCAGATCCTTGCGAACCGTGCCGGGCGATACGTTGAAATGCCTGCACAGCTCGACACAGGTCACGCCCTTGCGCTCTTTGACGATATTCGCAATTTGTTGTCTGCGTTCTGCCGGAAGTGCCATAGCCTCGCCGCCTTTGTTGAATTTTATCGTTTTCTGCGCAGTTCAATTCATACTGTCAGCGCATACTCATTCCCTATCAACATCTTACTGAACTTGTACGATAAATACAAGAGATTCTTTCCAAATGTATACATAATTTCTAATTCTTCATCAATTTTGCACAGAAAACGTAAGAACTTTTGCTTATTTGGCCGCCAGCCGCCGCGCACGCGCTTCCATCTGTCCGCGAATCACGTCGATCAGCACCGCAAAGATAATCACAAATCCAATGACGATGTACTGAATGTCCGACTGGGCGTTCAGGAGCGTCAGGCCATTGCGGAGGATGGCGATGGTGAGCGCGCCGATCATCGTGCCGACCATGGTTCCCTTGCCGCCCATGAACGACGCGCCGCCGATGATGCAGGACGCGATCGCGTCGGTATCGTACGGCTGCAGCGCATTCGCGCCGTTTGCAACACCCGTGCGGCCGACCAGCACAATGCCCGCTACCGCACACATAAATCCGGAAAGCGTGTAGCAGAAGGTCAGGACATTGGCTGAATTGATGCCGGACATGCGCGCCGCATCCGGATTGCCGCCGACACAGTAGATGGCGCGGCCGAGCGACGTATGCGTCAGGAAAATATGCATCACGACATAGATCAGAATAACGACCAAAAAGCAGATCGGAAAACCGCCGATGACCGGAATGCCCTTGGGCAGCGTTGCCGAGCCCAGCCAGGTGACCCCGTCGGGGAAGCCCGAAACCATTTTGGAGTCGACGATCAGCAGCGCAAAGCCGCACAGCACGTTTTTCATGCCGAGCGTGGATACGAACGGGTGCGGCAGGTGGAGCCGGGTCAGCAGCGTGCCGTTGATCCAGCCGATCAGCGTGCCGAAGCCCAAGCCGGCGGCAAGCAGTACGACCGGGTTCGTGACGCCATGCTTGAGCATCATGCCCATCACACAGCCGACCGTGATGGCGTTCGCGCCAACCGAAAGGTCGATGCCGGCGGTGATCAGGCACATCAGCATGCCGACGCAGATGAGCGCGTTGCTCGTGGTCTGTTTGAGCACGGCCATCAGGTTGCTCTGTTTCAGGAAATTCGGCGTCGCAAAGGCGAGGATCACGCACAGGATAAACAGTGCGATCAGCGTACCGAGTTTGGACACAACGTCCTTCACCGTAATCTTATTCTCATTCGTCATCTAAGCTTCCTCCCCATGCGGCTTTCATCAGCGATTCCTGGTTAAAGTGCCTGCTGTCGCGGTCGACCGTGGCCATGACGCGCCCCTCGCGCATGACGACCACCCGGTCGCTCATCCCGAGGATCTCGGGCATCTCGGACGAGACCATGATCACGCATTTGCCCTGCTTGGCCAGATCGTTCATCACATGGTAAACCTCGACTTTTGCGCCGACGTCGATGCCGCGCGTCGGCTCGTCGAATATGTAAACCTCGGCGTCGGTGTTGATCCATTTTCCGATGACCACCTTTTGCTGGTTGCCGCCGGAAAGCTGGCCGACGATCTCATTGATGGACGGCGTTTTGATCCGCAGCGCCGAAACATTCTTTTCTCCGCTTTCCCGGATGCGCTTTTCGTCCAAAAAGCAGCCTTTCCTGCAAAAGCCTTTCATGTTCGCCAGAATCAGGTTGGTGCGCACCGGCTGCGCGAGCACCAGCCCCTGCCCCTTGCGGTCCTCGGTGAGGAACGCAACGCCCGACCGGATGGCCTGACGCGGGCTTTTGAGGTGCACCGGCTTGCCGTCGATCCAGAGCTGGCCCTCGTCCAGCGGGTCGGCGCCGAAGATGGCGCGCATGGTTTCGGTGCGCCCCGCGCCCACCAGTCCAGCAAAGCCGAGGATCTGCCCGCGGTACGCCTCGAACGATACGTCGCGGATAACGCCGTATTCGGTCAGGTGCTCGGCCTTCAGCGCGCACGCTCCCTTTTCGCACACCACCTTCGGGTACATGTTGTCGAGCGAACGGCCGACCATCGCGGTGATAAGCGTTTCATTGGTCCAGCTGCCAATCTCGTCGGTCGCGATGTGCTCGCCGTCGCGCATGACGGTCACGCGGTCGCAAAGCAGAAACAGCTCTTCCAGCTTGTGCGACACGAACAGGATGGCGATGCCGCGGTTTTTCAGGTCGCGGCAGGTTTTCATCAGCTGGTCGACCTCCTTTTCACCGAGAGAGGAGGTCGGTTCATCCATAATAATGAGCTTTGCGTCGAGCAGCACGGCTTTCGCAATCTCGATCATCTGCTGCACGCCCATGCCGAACGTGCCCGCAGGCTTGTTGATATCCAGATCCTGCCCAAGGAAATGCATGATCTCGCGGGCTTTCTGCTTCATCGAACGGTAATCGAGAAAGCAGCCCTTGTTTTTCAGATGGTTGTTGATAAAGATATTGTCGGTCACGCTCAGCAGCTTGACGATGTTCAGCTCCTGATACACGCACGCGATGCCCGCCGCCTTGGACTGGTTCGGGTTTGCGAATTTGCACTCCCTGCCGTCGACAAAGATCTGTCCCTCGTCCGCGCGGTGCACGCCGGTCAGCGCTTTGATGAGCGTCGACTTGCCCGCGCCGTTTTCTCCGATCAGACCGTGAATCTCGCCGGGCTTTATCTGGAGCGACATATCGCGCAGTGCAACGACGCCGGGAAATCGCTTGGTCATATTCTTGATTTCAACTACATACTCACTCATTTCGGTCTCCTTCACGCTCCAGAAAAGCCGTTTATAACGCTGCCCCGCATACCTTTTGGGTCATGCGGGGCAGGCTGGTTCATGGGTTGCGCAGCATACCCCATTCCGGATGTTTACTTGGTGTAGCTCTTCAGCAGCTCCAGACGCTCCGCGGCATTTTCCGGATTGACGATCGAAGCGCCGGTATCGATAAACTCGTCCAGCTTTTCGCCCTTGACCGCGCGGAGCAGCGCCTCGACCGAGGTGAAGCCCATGCCGTACGGGTCCTGCGCGACCGACAGCGTCTCACGGCCGTCCAAAATGGCCTCGCAGGCGGACTGGATGCCGTCGAAGCCGACGAACACCGTCTTTTCAAACGCCGCGTTGCCCTTAGTGACGCGGTTGGCCGCGATGCAGTAGTCATCGCCGCTGACCAGCACGGCGCCTACGCCGTCCGGATAGTTCTGCATGACCGATTCCATGATGGCGGCTGCCTTGTTCGGGTCGGAATCGCAGTACTGCACGGCGATGATCTCGCCGCCCGCGTCCTCAAAGCCCTTTTTATAGCCCGCGAGGCGGGTCTCGGTCGTCGTATCGCCCTGCACGCCCATGATGCATACCGCCGTCATCGGCAGGCCGGCTTGCTTGCACGCCTCAGCCGCCGCCTTGCCGCCGACCTCGCCGGCCGGCTCGTTGCCGGTGCCTACAAAGGACAGGCACGCGGGAGAGTCAATTTTGGTATCGACCGACACGACCGGAACGTCTATCCCCTCGATCATCGTCGAGACCATGTCGGCCTGCAGCGGCGCGATAACAAAGCCGTCATACTCGCCCGAGCTGATCTTTGTCTCAATCATGCTGATCTGCTCGTCGTACGCGGTCTCGCTCGCCGCGCCGATCACCTCCACGTCGATCCCCAGCTCCTTGCCGGCCGCCTCGGCGCCCGCGCCGATGTAGCCCCAGTATTCGGTTGCCAGCGTTTTCAGGATCACACAGAGCTTATAGTCGTCCTTAACCGGCTCGCTGGTCTGCGCGCCCGGATCGGCCGCGCCCGGGTCGGGCTCGCTTGGCGTATCCGTCCCGCCGTTTGAGCAGCCGGTTGCCAGCCCCATCATCAGTGCCATCAACAATGCCAATGCCTTTTTCATCCTCTTTTGCTCCTTTCTATCTTTGCGGTTTTATCTAAAAGAAAAGCGTGCACTCTTCTCCTAGGCTGTCAAGTTGTTGATGTTTATTGTCGTTTTATTATAACTTCTTTGAGTCTTTCTATTTTATGTTGTGATTATATCTAAAGTTTGCAGGTTCCGAAAGGAAAATCTTGCGCTGTTCCACAGGAATTTGCCAGCGCTTTCTTACAGGTTTGTCTTTTCTTGTGCATTTTCAATTGGCAGCGGCAAACCTGCTCGGTATAGATGACCGCAAGCGCCGAGCACGGCGCGTCCGACGAGGCGGCGGTCGGCACGATGGCGACCGGCACGCCGGCATAGTAAGCGGCGGCCTTGGCGGTATCCAGCGTTTTGCCGCCGCCGACGCCGATCACCGCGTCGCAGTGGTTTTCCGAAATCAGGGCCTCCACTCGGCGGATCTCACGCATACAGCACTCGACGCCGCCCTCGGCCAGCACGAGCTGCTCCTCGCGCAAGCCGCGGCGCAGCGCGCTGGTGACCTGATCCATGCAGGCTTGCCCGATCGTCGGGTTAACGAGCGCGAGATAGCGCGTGCCGAACGCCGCCAGATGCTCGCCGATCTGCTCCAGCGCCTTTCTGCCCTGCACATATTTGCCGGGGAAAATGCTGACGTTTGCCATGGTTATACGCCTCCAAATGGTCGGTTACCAGCCCGCGTTCAGCGCTTTGAAGCGCTCGTTGAACGTCGGCTTGAGATACGGATCGCCCGGCAGGTTTCGGATGCACCAGATGCTGTATTGCCAGTAGCCCGGTGCGCAAACGCAGGGGTGGTCGCAGTTTGCGGTGATCTTGACCGCCGTGTTGTTCGTGGTCAGGTACGCCCTATCCCCCACATTTGCAATGCCAAAGCCGTTTTCCGGATAATACTTAAAGAAGAACACCTCGGGCTGCGGATGGTAGTGGTTGGGATAGCCGCCCCACCGCCCGGGCTTCAGGATGACCTCGCCCAGCACCAGATTGGAGGCCGGGCAGCTTTGCTGGCTGATGATATCGCGCACGATGCGCTCGGTGCTGCCGTCCAGCGTGTCCTTGCCGCGGCGGACGTCCTTGGCGTCCGCCGGCGTGAGCAGGCGGGCCGGGAAGGTGTTTTCGTTTTCGGTCTGGTGCACGGAAAGCTCGCTGTGGTCCGCGTGCCCCTCGATGCGCACCGCGATCCCGGCCGGCACGTGCAGGCAGTACGGCCCGCAGTCGCGCCACAGGCCGCGGCGCACCCGTTCGGTGTGTCCCTCCCACGAAAAGGTCACATCGCCGCGGATGAGCAGGAACGCCCGCTCGCACGGCTCCGCGCTTTCATACACCGTCTTTCCCGAAAGCGCCAGAAAGCCGAACTCCATCAGCAGCTCGCCGTCGCCTATGGACGGCCCGGCGACCGTGTTATATCCGCGCCGGAACGGCGTTACGTTGCATTTTTTCATAGCGCACCCCCATCGTGCGAGACTGGCTTACGGCAGCAGGTATTTCTCATCTTCGGGCACCCAAATGCCGGGCAGCCAGGTATGCTGCATCTCAAACAGCGGGATGTACGGGTTGTCGCGGTCGTCGCGGATGCACCAGATGTAATACAGGTTGTAGCCCGGCGCGCCGACGCAGGGATGCACCTCGTTCGGATAGATGGTGACGGTCTCGTCCTCTTCGAGGTAGATCGCGTCGTCGCCCAGCCGCTGCAGGCCGAAGCCGTTCGACGGATAGAACTTGAAATAGTAGATCTCGGGCTGCGGGTGATAGTGGTTGGGATAGCCCGACCAGCGTCCCGGCGCGTGCACGTCCTCGCCCAGCACGAAATTGGAATCCGGGTTGATCGAGCGGTCGATGATCGTGCGCCAGACGCGCATGGCCGTATCGTCGCTCACGTTCTTGCCGCGCACCTTGGTCACCACGTCGAGCGGCGTATACAGCTTGGACGGGAAGATCCTGTCGTTGTCGGTCGCGTGACACGCGATCTGCACAGTGTCCGACCGGCCGGTGATCTTGACGGGCACGCCGGCGGGCATGCTCAGGCACCACGGGTTTTCATCGCGCCACATGCCGCGCGACGCGCGCACGCACTGGCCCTCCCACTCGAAATCGACCACGCCGCCGATCAGCAGGTAAGCGCGTTCCTTTTGATCGCCGTTCTCATAGACAAGGCCCTGATTCATCATCAGGATGCCGAAATCCATCAGCATTTCCGGGTATTTATCCGGGTTATCCATCTCGACAATATTGTTATAGCCCTTGTGATACGGGCGCGTGCCGGGTACTTTCATATTTTCAGCCTTCTTTCCGAAATTTCACTTAGAAACCGAGCTTTTCGCGCAGGAATTTGCGCGCGTTCATCGTATAGGTCAACGGGTGGGCCTTGCTCGGGTCCTGCTCGGCCTCGACAACGATCCAGCCCTCGAAATCATGCTTGTCGAGAATGCCGAAGAACGTATCCCAGTCGACCGCGTCGCCATCGCCCGGCGTGGTGAACATGCCGGCGGTAACGCCCTTGAGGAAGCTCATGTTTTCGTCCTTGACGCGTTGCATCACCGCGCGGCGGCCGTCCTTGACGTGCACCAGCGGGATGCGGTCGATATATTTTTCCAGCAGCGCGCACGGGTCCTCGCCCGCGGCGGCGGTGTGGCCTGCGTCCAGAATCAGGTGGACGAGCGCGGGGTCGGTGCTGTCCATGACGCGCGCGATATCCGCGGCGGTCTGCACGCCCGTGCCCATGTGCGGATGGATGCCGAACTTGATCCCCTTTTCCTTGGCCAGCCTGCCGCATTCGTTCAGTCCCTCCGCCAGCGCGTCAAACTGCGCGTCGGTCAGCTTCGGAGGGGCGGGATACAGCGGCACATCGCCCGACAGGTGGATGGTCACGCCGCATTCGCCCGCGCCGATGACCGGCGCTTCCATGGCGGACATAAACGCGAGGTGCTGCTTGAAGCGGTCGATGGTCTCCTGCATCGGGCGCTGGGTGAACCGCATGGAGAACCAGGCGTTCGCCAGCTTAAGGCCGCGCAGGTCAAGCTCGTATTTCAGCAGCTTGGCATCGGCCGGATAGGCGCTGCCAAGCTCCAGCCCCTCATAGCCGCCGAGCGCGATTTCGCTCGCCGTCTGCTGCCAGGTGATATCGCCCGCAAGCTCGGGCTCGTCGTCGCTCATCCATGAAATCGGTGAGCAGCCGATATGTACTTTTTTCGGATCCAGCATAATCGTATCTCCCTTTCCTCAATATTGGCGGATGCGCTTCAGGTGCTCGTCGATGTCGCGCCGCGCCTCCCGGACGCTTTCCTTGTCCGAAACCTCGGCCAGACCGACGCGCCACCAGCTTTCATAGCGCGGCAGCCAGGTGAACGGCTCAACCTTGACGTCGATCAGCGTGGTCACGTCCTCGTGCCGCGCCTGTTCGAGCGCATCCAGGAATTCGTCCATCGTGCGGGCGGTGTAGCCCTTGGCGCCGTAGCCGCGCGCGATCATCGCAAAATCGACCGGCACCTTGTCCTCCACCCAGCCCTTTGGCTTATCATTTCGGAAGCGGAAATCCGTGCCGAACGAATCGATCCCGTTCGAGGTCTGCAGCTCATGGATGCACTGATGCCCCATGTTGTCCAGCACGATAATGGTGATCTTCTTGTGCTCCTGCAGGCTGGTGTGAAGATCCGAGTGCGCCATGAAGAACACGCCGTCGCCCAGCAGGGCGTACACCGGACGGTCCGGCTCGGCGATTTTGGCGCCCAGCGCGCCCGATATCTCATAGCCCATGCAGGAATATCCGTATTCGAGATGATAGGTGTGCGGCCCCTTGACCTTCCACGCCTTCTGCAGCTCGCCCGGCAGGCTGCCCGAAGCCGCGACGATCACCGCGTCGTCCTCGATCTCGCGGTTAAGCGCGGCGAGCACCTCGGTTTCGCGCAGGCCGTTCGGATCGCGCAGCGCCTCTTGCGCCGCCGTCTCCTCCATCCAGCGCTGCTTTTCTTGTTTATATTCGTCCGTATAGCCCGAGCACCAGTTGAGCTGGCGCAGGGCGGCCGAAAGCTGTTCCAGCGCCTTTTTCGCGTCCGCGACGACCGAAAGGCCGTCCATCTTGCACGAATCGAAGCGGTTCAGATTGATGGAAACCAGCGCCGCGTCCTCGCGGAAGCCGCCCTTGGAACAGGTGATAAAGTCGTTGAGGCGCGCGCCGACCGAAAGCACCAGATCGGCGTTCTGGATCATCCGGTTTGCCGCGGCGTTGCCGGTCGTGCCGCCGCCGCCCATGTTGTACGGCTTATCCCACGGCACAAGTCCCTTGCCCGCGGCCGTTTCGGCCATCGGCACATGGAACTCCTCGCAGAACCGCATCAGCTCGTCCGCCGCGTCCGAATAGCCCACGCCGCCGCCGCAGATGACGACCGGACGGCGCTTGGACGCGATCAGCAGTATGAGCTTATCCATCACCTCGTCGGTCACGGGGCGGCGCTCGACCGTCCAGACGCGCTTTTGCAGGAAATATTCCGGGAAATCATAAGCCTCGCCCTGCACGTCCTGCGGCAACGCGATGCAGCACGCGCCGGTCTCCGCCGGGTCGGTCAGCACGCGGAACGCGTTGATGCACGCGGTCATAAGCTGCTCGGGGCGTTCCACGCGGTCCCAGTATTTGCAGACCGCCTTGAACGCGTCGTTGGTCGTGACCGAATAGTTGCCCGCGGTTTCGACCTGCTGCAGCACCGGATCGGGCTGGCGGGTCGCGTACACGTCGCTCGGCAGATACAGCGCGGGGATGCGGTTGACCGTCGCGGTCGCCGCCGCGGTCACCATGTTGGCCGCGCCCGGGCCGATGGACGAGGTGCAGGCGTAAATCTTCATGCGGCCCATCTGCTTGGCGTAGCCGGTCGCGATGTGCGACATGTCCTGCTCGTTCTTGCCGCCGATAAACGCGAAATCGGGGTTGTCATAGTTTGCGAGCGCTTCGCCAAGGCCGAGCACGTTGCCGTGCCCGAAAATGCCGATCACACCGGTGACAAACTTGTTTTCCCGTCCGTCGCGCTCAATGTATTGCTGGTCGAGAAAGCGAACCAGCGCCTGGCCAACGGTCAGCCGGATTGTTTTCATCAAAAATCCCGTCCTTTCACCCGATCAGGCCCTTGCAGCCCAGCATGGTCATCTTCTTTTCGGCCTCCTCGCGCACCATCTGCAGCGGCTTGGCAAACAGCTCGGTGCGGTCGAACGCCTTGGGGTTCTTCTCAAACTCGCCGCGCAGCGTGTTGCCGAACGCCATGCGCAGCGCCGTGCCGATGTTGACCTTGCAGACGTGCGTCGGCAGCAGCTTTTCCATATCCGCGTCCTTGATGCCGGTCGAGCCGTGCAGCACGAGCGGCACGTCGGTCTCCCTTTCGATCCGGCAAAGCAGGTCGAAATCGATCACCGCGTCCTGCGTTTCCATGCGGTGCACATTGCCGACCGAAACCGCCATCCAGTCTACGCCGGTCTCGCGCGCGAACCGGCCGGCCTCCTTGGGATCGGTCATCGCGGCCTTGTAGTCCTTGCCGCCCGCGCCGTCCGAATAGCCGACCGCGCCGATCTCGGCCTCGACCGCAACGCCCAGCCCATGCGCCAGCGCGACCACCTGTCTGGTCTGCGCAATGTTTTCCTCGAGCGGCAGCTGCGAGCCGTCGAACATGACAGAGTCAAACCCGGCCTTGCACGCCCGCTCGATCACGCCGATATCGGTCGTGTGGTCCAGATGCGCGCATACGGGCACCGACGCGTGGCGGGTCAGCATGTTGAGCGTATCCGCCCAGATCTCGATCGGATACAGGCCGACCGCCAGCTTATTGACCATCAGCATCACGGGCGCGCCGATCTGCTCCGCGGCCTTGACGATCTCATACGCATCGTCAAGCGAAAAGACGTTGAAGCCTGCGAACACATGGTTTTCATGCACCGCCTTGACCATCAGGTCGGTGAAAAACGGCTGGAATTTGTTTTTGGGTAACGTAAGCATAGTTTTTCCTCCTTTTATCCGCGCACCGCCTCATGGGTGGCCATATAATCGTCGCGCTCCGCGCGGGTCGGCATCGCGTCCGAACAGTCGTTTTTGGAAATGACGATCGAGGACGCCGCCGCGCCGCGCTTCATGCACTCGTCAACGCGGCAGCCGTCGAGCAGGCCGCTGATGAACGAAGCCGCGTACGAATCGCCCGCGCCGAACGTGTTGACCACCTTGGCCGGGTAGATCACGCCCTCATAGCGCCCGCCGTCCGCCGAAAAGCCGTACGAGCCCTCCTTGCCGTGCTTGACCACGATCACCTTGGCGGCTTTGCCAAACAGGCGGTCGGCGCTCTTTTGGTCATCCTTGTTGCCGGGAGAAACGATGCCCTCGATCACATCGAACTCCTCGCGCGTGCCGAGGATGATATCGCATTTTTCGCAGGCAAGGTTGTAATAGACCGCCATCTCCTCCTTGCTCTTCCAGGTGAACGGGCGGTAGTCAATATCCATCATGATGCGCACATCATGCTTGAGCGCGTACTCGATTGCGACAAAGACCGCCTCGCGCGACGGGCTGCCCGAAAGCGCGGTGCCCGAGAGCATCAGGATCTTGGCCGAGGCGACATATCCCTCGCTGATATCGCACGGCTCCAGATTGAGGTCGGCCACATTGTCGCGGTAAAAAATCACATTGCTTTTCTCCGGGCTCAGGATCTCCGACACCGCGATCTGTGTGTTGGCGCCCGTCTTATCGTAGACGATGCCGCGGGTATCGATGTCCTGCTGCTGAAAATGCTGGATGATGTAGCGTCCGAAGCTGTCGGGCGCGATTTTGCCGATAAACCCGGTTTTGAGCCCGAGCTTGGCGGTACCCATCGCGATGTTGGCGGGCGAGCCGCCGATGTATTTCGAAAAGCTTTTGATCTCCTCCATCGGGCAGTTGAGATCGTTGGCGTACATGTCCACGCCGACCCGGCCGAGCGCAATCACGTCAAACGGCCGGTTTTCCGCAAATTCCAGTTTCATGCTCCGCTCCTTTTAGTCCAGTTCGACCGTCTTGTGCGTGTGCAGCGCCTCGGTCGCCGCATAGGTGATCTCGGTGCATTTGGTGCCGTCGTATACCGTGACCTCGGGCCGCCGTCCCTCGCTGATGCAGTCGATAAACTCCTGCATTTCGAGCTGGAACGCCTCGGCCCAGCGCTCCAGAAAGTCCTCGGCGCACTGCTGCACGGCTCCCGTCTGGTCATAGATCAGCACGCGGTTTTTCTCGGGCACGACCGCGATGCGCAGCATCCCCTCCGTGCCTTGGATCTCGGTTTCCACATGCGAGCCATGCGGCGCGATACGGCCCGAATCAAACAGCGCCACCGTGCCGTTTTTGAATTCCATCAGCGCGACCGCGTTGTCCACGTCGTCGCATTTTGCAAGCTCGTCGTATTTATAGCAGCCGCCCGCCGCGGTGATGCGCGTCACGTCGCTTTCGAGCAGCCAGCGCGCGAGGTCGATATCGTGCACGGTCAGGTCGCGGAAAATGCCGCCGCTGGTCGGCGCAAAGGGCAGAAAGCTGTCGATGCGCGAATCCGGGTCCAGACTTGTGCATTTGACCAGAAACGGCTTTCCGATCCTGCCCTCGCGGATCATCTGCTTGGCCGCGGCATAGGACGGGTCGAACCGTCTCATGAAGCCGAGCTGGAACACCAGCTCCGGGTGCGCCTCGACCGCCCGCTCCGCCTGCCTGCATTGCGCGACGTCGACGCCGAGCGGCTTTTCCGAGAAAACGTGCAGCCCGCGGGCCATGGCCTTGCCGATCTGCTCGCAGTGCTGGCCCGACGGCGATACGATCACGACCGCCTCCATGTCCTCATTCTTCAGAAATTCGTCGAAATCGGTATATCCGGCGGCTACGCCCCAGCTTTCCCGGACATAGTCCACCTCGTCCTGCTTGACGCTGCACGCCGCCACCAATTCGGCGTTCGGAATGCGGAACATCAGATTGGAAGCATGGCGCATACCCAGCCTGCCCAGCCCAACGATGCCGACCTTCACCTTTTTCATCTGTCATCACCTTTCTTTTGCGGTCAAGCGTCCATCTCGCCAGATTGATTAGTTTTGTTGTTTGTCTGCCGTTCTTTGCTTTCTCGCTTTCTATGGTTCAAATTATATCGACTGTCCATGGAATCCGAAAGGAAAATCCTGCTCTATTTTTCATGAATTTCAGTGGCTTTGCGCCTCAGTTTGTATTTTATTGCGCTGTGTTCCACTCATCTGCGCAGGCGCTTCCGTTATTCCGAGCGCTCTTTTTATTTTCGCCCTCCATTTTGCCGTTTGTTGATTTTTATTGAGCATTTCTGCGTTTTCGTCTTGACAATGGCTGATTTCGGCATATACTGATAACTAACCGAACAGGAGGTGTTATTATGGCGTCCCTTAGCTGGCGCGACGGCATCGCGCCTCCCCAATTGCTGTATATCGACGATACGACCGCCGCACACCATATCCACTGCATGCATAAGCACAACCGCATCCTGGAAATCCTGTTGATCCAGAAGGGCCATGGCGTGTACTGCGTTGAGGACGAGCGCTATCTGATCGAGAGCGGCGATATCATCATCTGCAACGCCGGCAGCATCCACGACCAGATCCCCTCCGAGGAGGAGCCATACATCACCTCGTGCATCGGCCTGACAGACTTGCAGCTGCCCGGCCTGCCGCCGAACTGCCTGATCGCGCCGCATTCGCCCTCGCTGTTCCACCATCCGGCGCAGTTTCAGGAGCTCTGCGCGCTGACCGCGCTGATCCGCAGCCATGTGAAAAACGCGTGTTACAGCGAGTCTGACCGGCTCTTGACCGACCATCTGACCATCTGCCTGCTCGAGCAGGTCACGCAGATGATCACGCTCTGGCCGCGCCGTCTGCCGCAGCGGGACGAGCCGCTCGTCCGGCAGATCAAGGCCTATATCGACGAGCACTATGCAGACGACCTCTCGCTCGCGCAGCTCAGCACGCTGTTTTACATCAGCCCCTACCACCTGTCCCATCTGTTCAAAAAGCATTTCGAATATCCGCTCATGCAGTATGTCATCCGGCGGCGCATCGGCGAGGCGCAGTCGCTGCTGATGAGCACGCGCGCCAGCATCACCGCTGTGGCGGCCCGAACCGGCTTTGCCGACACCAGCCATTTCAGCAAGCTGTTTGTCAAATACGTCGGCATGAGCCCGAGCGAATACCGCAAATACCGCAGCGAAAAGGTCCCCGAGCTGGCTGAATCGTGACTTTTTCACACGCCCCTCCCAATAAAGCCTCTATTTTGCGGCAGAAATGGCGTTTTCACCCCCAGCAAATCAATAAAAAAGAAGGCTGCCCGCAGGCAGCCTTCTTCTTTTCCTTTGAGCATTCCGCACGCTTTCCGCCGTACGGCAATGTTGTTTCCCGCCGCAAGACGCTTTCGGCGCCGCGCGGCAATATGAATTATCCGTATTGCGTTGACGCCGCACCTGCTTCGCCTCATAAACGAGGCTCAGCCGGAATAAACCTCCTTGGCCATGCGGAACGCCGCCCACGCCTTGGGCCAGCCCGCGTAAAACGCAAGCTGGGTCAGGGCCTCGGCCATTTCCTGTCCGGTTACGCCGTTTTCCTTTGCCTTTTGGATATGAAATCGCAGCGAGCCGTCCAGCACGCCGCCTGCCATCAGCGCGGACACTGTGACAAGGCTGCGGTCTCTGGGGGAAAGCTGCTCCTCGCGCGACCATACCTGCCCAAACAGCACCTCGTCGTTCAGCGCCGCGAACTGGGGCGCGAACGCGCCAAGCTCGTCCTGCCCGGCTGTTATTTTACCGCTCACTTTACCGCCTCCCTTATGCTAACGCATCGTACTGCGCGTCGTCTACCGGTTCCAGCCACTCGTTGGCAGTCCCTTCTCCCGGCACCTCTATGGCGAGGTGCGAAAACCAGCCGTCCTTCGCCGCGCCGTGCCAGTGCTTGACCTCCGGCAGGATCTCCACCACGTCGCCGGGGCGCAGCTCGCGCGCCGCTTTTCCCCATTCCTGATACCAGCCCCGGCCCGCCGTGCACAGCAGCAGCTGGCCGCCGCCCTGCTTTGCATGATGGATGTGCCAGTTGTTGCGGCAGCCCGGCTCAAAGGTCACGTTGGCGACGGCAACGCCGCCCGTGGTCAGCATATTCAGATAGCTTCGCCCGATAAAATACTGCGCGAACGCGCTGTTTTCTCCGCCGCGCGGGAAAAGATCGTGAAATTCCGCCATAGAAACGCCCTCTTTTCTGTATTTATCTATAAATTATCGCTTTTTTATCCCGCCGCGCTCACCGGAAGGACTTTTGCAGGATGTCGACGCAGTCGGCGTGGGTCAGCGCGCAGGGATCGGCGGCGAACAAGCCGCCCATGGTCTCGCGGGCGTTGCGGGCAATGCCGTCCAGTTCGTCCGGCGTAAAGCCGTAATCGGACATTTTCAGCCCGTCCACACCGCAGTCCCGCTGTAACCGCTCCAGCGCGGTGACGAAGTCCTGCGGCGCTTTCGCGTCCGCCATGCCCAGCGCCCGCGCCATGCGGACAAACCGCTCCGGGCAGCAGCCCTGATCGACAAAATGCTGGTAGTACGCCTTGGAAAGCATGATCAGCCCCGCGCCATGCGGCAGGTTGGGATGATATGCGCTCATCGCGTGCTCTAAGGAGTGCTCGCTGGTGCAGCAGCCGGTGACCATGGAGTAGCCGGACATGGTGTTGGCAAACGCCACGCGCTCCCGCGCCTCCGCGTCGCCGCCGTCGCGGACGGCGCGGGGCAGGTACGCGCCCACGTTTTCAATGGCGGTGAGCGCGGCCATATCGCTCATCAGGTTTGCCATTTTGCCGATATAGACCTCGGTGGAGTGGAACAGCGCGTCAAACCCCTGA
Source organism: Eubacteriales bacterium (assembly GCA_030524205.1). Lineage (GTDB taxonomy): Bacteria > Bacillota > Clostridia > Oscillospirales > Butyricicoccaceae > Agathobaculum. The sequence continues at coordinate 44,665 of JAUNGZ010000011.1, read as the reverse complement.
TAGGCCGTGAACGCGGGCGGCACGCTGGCCATCAGCTCCGGATCGACGACCGCCAGCACGGGGAACAGGCTGTCGTACCCGCCGCAGCCGATCTTCTCGCGCGTATCCTCGTTGTTGACCACGCCCCATTGATCCACCTCGGAGCCGGTGCCCGCGGTGGTGGTAATGCAGATTACCGGCAGAGGCGTTTTCGTCAAGGGCCGCCCCTTGCCCGTGCCGCCGCTGACGTAGTCCCACAGATCGCCCTCGTTGACCGCCATCATCGCCATGATCTTGGCCGCGTCCATCACGCTGCCGCCGCCCAGCGCGACGACAAAATCGCAGCCGCGGGCGCGGGCGAAGGCCGCGCCGTCCATAACGGTCGATTTCAGCGGATTGGCCCGCACGCCGCTGAATACCTCCACCTCCACCCCGGCCATGCGGAGCTGTTCCTCGGTGCGCGCCAGAGCGCCGTTTTCCCGGACGGATTTTCCCGCCGAAATCACCAGCATTGCTTTTTTGCCGGGCATCGCCTGCTCGTGCAGGTGCGAAAGCTGCCCCGCGCCGAACAGCACGCGGGTCGGCGCGTACATCATATAACCCATTTGAAAGACCTCCTGAAATTGATTTACAAGCAGTGTACACCTTGAAGTGCACTCCATGTCAAGCACAAAATTCTGTTTCTTTTAAAGCGCCTCCTGCCTGCCGCGCCCATGCCGCATCGCTGTGACCTGCGCGCGGCAAAAAGCGCCCCGCGCTCTCGGTCAAGAGCGCGGGGCGTACAGCTTGGGGAACTTCTTGCAGGCTCCCTGTATTCTGTTTTTACCGCGTGCGGTAAGCCGCAGGCAGACGGCCATCCATGCGGCGCTTTTGCAAGGCCGGCTCCGGCCGGAATTCTTTTGCGGCGTCGTTCCTTTTTATGTAATCTGCAAAGAACCCTTGGCTCCCATCAACAGGCTTACCACATCGGGTGCGTTGATTAGCACGTACCGCTTATCCATCTGTTCGGCCTGAAAGCCGTTGTGCTCCATGCAGGCGCTGCAAATGCACACCTGACCACCCAGCCGCAGGAATTCCTCCAGCTGGCCTCCCGCCTCCGGGAACGGCGCTCCAATATCCACGCCCTTGGCGGCGTCCGGCTGACCGAGCGCCACCGCGTGAACCATGAGGATAATGCTGGCGCTATGTCCCTGCTTCAGCGCATTGACCCCCATGACCACCGCCACAGTCAAGTTGTTAGGGTTTTCTTTCCCTTCAAACAGGGTAACGACAAAATCTGTTTGTTTCATTTTGTGCGGCTCCTTACTCTATTCTCAGCGATTGTTACAGCATGGCGAGGATCTGCTGCTTGGGTCTTGCTCCCATGGCCCGATTGACCACCACGCCATCCTTGAACACCATCAGCGTCGGGATGCTCATGATCTGATACTGCGCGGCCAGCTCCTGTTCCTCATCCACGTTGACCTTGCATACCTTGATGTCGGAACGCTCTTCCGCGATTTCCTCCACCAGCGGCACCACCATGCGGCAGGGGCCGCACCAGGGCGCCCAGAAATCCAGCAAAACGGGTTTATCCGAATGAACGACCTCGGCTTGGAAATTGTTTTTGTTGACATTTATCGCAGACATTTGCTTGCCCTCCTGTTTCTTTTGTTTTATGGGTCTATTATACCCGGCTTTCCTCCACTTTTCCGTGATGTTGTCACAATACGCCTCCGCGCTCCCGCTTGCCGCATTTTGCCTTGCAGATCAGCTGCGTCATCGTTCCCATCGGGCAGTAGACGCACCAGCTGCGCGGCTTGAACAGCACCATGGTAACAAGGCCCAAAACGGTGGACGTCAGCATAACGCTGTAAAATCCAAAGGCGAACTGCGCAACGCCCGGGTGGAACAGCGTGCCGTGGTAGGCCCAGTGCCACGGCAGCTTAAAGGTCCACAGCAGCGTCACCGCCTGTTTCAGGCTTTGCGCGCCGGCGAACACAAGGTAGGTATTCCACAGCATGAGAAAAAACATGGCGAAAAAGAACACCAAAAAGCCATAGCGGAACCACTTGCTTTTCATCCACCCGGGCACATCCCTTTTTCGGGACAGGCCGAACCGGCCGCCCAGCAGGCTGAAAAGCTGTCCCCGGCCGCAGTACCGGTTGCAGTATCCCTTCGTTCCCGCTGCCGCGGAGATAAGCAGCGGAATAAAAAAGCACAGCAGGCCGAGCCACGCAAACAGAATATTGAAAAATCCCAGCGCCAGATAGGTCAGGGACACGATCCAGAGATAGTCGTACCAATGCTTTTTCATCCGTCAACCTCCCGAATCGCAATCACCGTTGCAGGGCACTCTCCGGCGCATTTGCCGCAGCCGACGCATTTCTCATGGTCTATCCGCGCCATAATCCCCTTCCATATTTCAATGGCCCCTAGGGGGCACGTCTTTTGGCAGCAGCCGCAGGCAACACAGAGTTCCGTGTCCACAAAGGCTTTTCGCCGCTTTCTTGCCTTCACTTCCATACCCAACCTCCATAACTATTTGAAAATACTGTATCATATGCGTTGCTCCGTCTCTGTGATGATATCACCATAGCGCAGGGGCAGGAGCCATCAAGCGCACACAAGGCCCGCCTTCGCCGGCTGCACGAACCCAGCGAAGGCGGGCTGTTTTATGATCCGCACAGCATTTTCGCTGATATATGTCATCTATGCCGCGTACCGCGCTCCCCCGTTTTTATTCTTCAAATACAGCGCGAGTCGAACCGCACATGGAAGAAATTTAAATGGTAATGAAGCGGCGCCCGTGCTATACTGAACTTACAAGATTTACCTAATATGCACGGCATATTCTTCCAAAAAAATATGGCCGCTCCCAAAGTCCGGTTTATGGGACTTCCCTTTTGCTATACTGAAAGCAATAAACCACCGGAGCGGTTGACGGGAGGCGATTTGTTTTGTGCTGCATCGCACACTTTCGCAGGGATGCGTCCGGTGCATTGGAATTCCAGACGGTGGCGGAGCACTGCCGCCAATGCGCGGCCTACGCGTGCCGCGCCGCGCCGCCGGGACTGGAAAAAACGGCCTTTCTCGCCGGTCTGCTGCACGATATGGGCAAATATTCCGAGGCGTTTCAGCGGTACATCCGCCGTCTGGCGGACGGGGAGGACATGCGGCGCGGCAGCGTCAACCACACGTTCGCGGGCGCGCGCTACGCGCTCGAGCGGTGGCACACGGACAAAGGGCAGTCCTTTCGCAACCTGACGAGCGAGCTGATCGCCTTTGCCTCCGGGGCGCACCACGGCCAGTTCGACTGCATCGCGCCGGACGGGGCGGACGGGTACCGGCACCGGCTGGACGCCGAGGGCATCGGCTATGCGCAGGCGCGCGCGGCTTTCCTGCGGGACTGCGAGGACACGCAAACGCTGGACCGCCTGTTTGACGAAGCGGCGGCCGAGGTAACGGAGGCGGCCGGCCGTTTGCGGCCGCTGGCCGGCGACGATGGGGAGATGCTGTTTTATCTGGGTCTGCTCGCCCGGCAGACGCTGGCCGCGGTCATCGAGGGCGACCGGCGGGACACCGCCGAATACGCGCGCGCAGCCGTTCCGGCGGAGGACGCAGCCGTCGACTGGGACGGTCTGCTTACTGCGTTTGAAACGCGGCTCGCGGCGTTTTCCGGCGCGTCGGACATCGACCGGGCGAGGAAAGCCATTTCCGACTGCTGCCGCGCGGCGGCGGACCGGGGCAGCGGCGTGTACCGGCTGACCGTGCCCACCGGCGGCGGCAAAACGCTCGCGACGCTGCGCTACGCGCTGGCCGCCGCCGCAAGGGGAAAAACGCGGATCTTCTTTGTTATCCCTTTGCTCAGCGTGCTGGAACAGAACGCCAAGGTCATTCGGAACTGGGTCGGCGGCGACGGTCTGATTTTGGAGCACCACTCGAACGCCGTGCGGGAAAATCCCGGCGGCGATGAGCTGGACGAAAACGAACTGCTGCTCGAAACCTGGCGCTCGCCCATTGTGATCACTACGCTCGTTCAGCTGCTGAACACGCTGTTCGCCGGGCAGACCTCCTGCATCCGGCGCATGGGCGCGCTGCGCGGCAGCGTGATCATTATCGACGAGGTGCAGCAGGTCCCGCGGAACCTGTTATCCCAATTTAATTTGGCGCTTGGCTATCTTTCCGGCTTTTGCGGCGCGTCGGTCGTGCTCTGCTCGGCCACGCAGCCCTGTCTCGAATACGCCGAGCACCGCCTGCGGTTCGCGGACGCGCCCGAGCTTGTGCCGCTGGACAGCGCGTGGCGGCAGGCGTTCCGCCGCACGGAGTTGATCAGCCGTGCCGATCCGCCGGGCTTTACCGTGGATGGGCTGGCGGACTTCGCGGCGGCGCGCGCGGACGAGCGCGGCAGCCTGCTGCTGATCTGCAACACCCGCGCGCAGGCGCGGGCGCTCTATGCCGCGCTGCGGAAGCAATGGAGCGGGCGGCTGTTCCATTTATCAAACGCGATGTGCATGGCGCACCGCATCGGTACGCTGAACCAAATCACCGCCCTGCTGGACGAGCTTCAGAAAGCGCCGCCGGACGCCTGCGCGCCGCTGATCTGCGTGTCCACGCAGCTGGTCGAGGCCGGGGTCGATTTTTCCTTCGGCTGCGTCGTCCGTGTGCTCGCCGGGCTGGACAACGCCATCCAGGCCGCCGGGCGCTGCAACCGCAGCGGCGAGCGCGGCGAACTGTGTCCGGTCTATCTCGTCCGGCTGCGCGGCGAAAACCTTTCGCATCTGAGGGAAATCGCCCAGTCCCAGCAGGCGATGGCCTCGGTTTTGCTGGAATTTGAGCGAAACCCCGCTTCCTTTGCGCGCGACCTCGCGGACGAAGCCGCCGTGCGCGCCTATTACCGCACGCTCTACGCCGAAATGAAGCGGGGCGCGCAGGATTATCCGCTGCCGGACGGGCAAACGCTGCTCGATTATCTATCCGTCAACCAAACGGGGCGCGGCCACTGCGCGGCGCAGGGCGATTATCTGCTCGGGCAGGCGTTCGCCTCCGCCGGACAGGCGTTCCACGTGTTCGACGATTGTACGACCGACGTGCTGGTTCCGTTCGGCGCGGGCGCGGCGCTGATCGAGGCGCTCGGGTCGGAGCGGGCGCAGTACGATCTCGCCTACCGGCTTACGCTGTTCCGGCAGACCGGACAGTTTTCCGTCTCGCTGTATCAATACGAGCTCGACCGCCTGCTGAAACGCGGCGGCGTGTATCCCGTCTGCGGCGGCGCGGCGCTCGCGCTGCGGGAGGAATGCTATTCCGAGCAGACGGGCTTTATCCCCGACGGGGACGTCAATACATTTTTGGAGGTGTAGCATGGCCTATCGCAACACGGTGGAGTTTGAGGTGACCGGCGATTACGCGCTGTTCTCCGACCCTGTTCTGCGCGTCGGCGGGGAAAAGTGCTCGATGCAGGTTCCCACCTACGAGGCGCTCAAGGGAATCCTCAGCTCGGTCTATTGGAAGCCGACCATCATTTGGATTATCGACGCGGTGCGCGTGATGAACCCCATTCAAACCGAGGTCAAGGGCGTCCGTCCCATCCATTATGGCGACAAAGGGAACGACCTCTCCTATTATACCTATTTGAAAGACTGCCGCTATCAGGTGCGCGCGCACTTTGAATGGAACGAAAACCGGCCCGAGCTCGCGGGCGACCGCAACGAAAACAAGCACCACAACATCGCTAAACGCATGATCGAGCGCGGCGGGCGGCGCGACGTTTTCCTCGGCGTGCGCGAATGTCAGGGCTATGTGTCGCCCTGCGCGTTCGGCGAGGGCGAAAGCTTTTACGACGGCACGCCCGAGCTGGCCTTCGGCCTGACCTATCACGGCGTGACCTACGCGGACGAAGCCTATTCCCCGGAAACAGCGGGCAAAATGACCGTCCGCTTCTGGTATCCGGTGATGCGCCGGGGCGTAATCGAGTTCGCCCGGCCGGAGGACTGCCCGGTCGCCCGTCCCGTGCGGGAGATGGCGTGCAAATCGTTTGGCGAGGCGTTCGGCAACTTCAGCGGCGCGAACGAAAAGGAGGCGGAGTGAATGGGACTGCTTGGGGCGGCATACCGCACCTATCAAACGCAGGCGCACCGCGCGGGCGTGGCGGCCGAGGGCGAAAGGGAACCGCTGACGCCCGTTTCGCACATCGTGCAGAACGCGCAGCTTGAAATCACAATTTCGGACGAGGGCGCGTTTCTGAGCGCCCAGCCCGTGCCTAAGGAGGATGTGAAAACCATCATCCCGGCGACGATCGAGTCCGCGAACCGTACCGCGCCCTGTCCCCATCCGCTGTGCGACCAGCTCGCCTACCTGCTGCCGGACGGCGGCGAGGCGCACGAGGCCTATGTCGACCAGCTTGCCGCGTGGGCGGGCTCGGCGTTCACGCACATCAAGGTGCGGGCCGTGCTGGCCTATGTGAAAGGCGGCTCCATCCTTGCCGACCTGACCGCCGCCGGGCTGATCGAACCGGAGGACAAGCCCGAAAAGTACGGCAAGCTGCTGGTGCGCTGGCGCGTCCTGCCAAAACCGGAGAACGCCTCCGCCGAATGCTGGCGCGACCAGACCCTGTTCGACAGCTTTGCCCGCTATTACGCTGACGCATGCGAAAAGCGTCCCCGGGACGTCTGCATGCTCTCCGGGCAGCCCGATATCTTCTGCGAAACGCACCAAAAGGGCGTGGTCGCTCTGCACGGCAACGCCAAGCTGATCTCCTCCAAGGACAGCGCGGGCTTTGCCTATCACGGGCGCTTCACCAAGGCGAGCGAGGCGTTCAACGTCGGCTACACGTCCTCACAGATGGCGCACAGCGCGCTGCGCTGGGTCGCCGCCAACCACGGCGTGATGATGGGCAGCCGCATGTTCCTGTGCTGGAACCCGGAGGGACGGCCGGTGCCGTCGTTCGCGCTGTTCGGCCTGCCGGCGGCGGCGGAAAAGCCGGATCTTGTCAGCTACCGGAAAAGCTTACTCGAAACGCTCGGCGGCTACCGGCAGAAGCTGCGGCCGGAGGACGACGTTGTCGTCGCCGCGCTCGACGCGGCCACGACCGGACGGCTGAGCGTCACCTACTACAATGAGCTGCGCGGCTCGGACTTTCTCGACCGCATCGAACGCTGGTATAACACCTGCTGCTGGCATTCCAACCGGTACGGCGTGCAGTCGCCGTCCCTGCGGCGGATCGTCAGCTGCGCGTTCGGCACCGAGCAGGGCGAGCGCGTCAAGGCGGACGACCGGGTGCTGCGGGAGCATGTGCAGCAGATGCTCCCCTGTATCCTTGACCGAAAGCCCATACCGGCAGATATCATTCGCGCGCTGACGACGCGGGCGGGCATGCCGCAGGCGTACACACGCGCAAACCGCGAGACGCTGCTCGAAACGGCGTGCGCAGTCATCCGAAAATACCGCACCGACAAAAAGGAGGAATGGAACTTGGCACTGGATACATCCTGTAAAGAGCGCAGCTACCTGTTCGGCCGGCTGCTGGCCGTCGCGGAGCACGTCGAGCGCAGCACCTACGATAAAAACGAAAGCCGCGAGACCAACGCCATACGCATGCAAACGGTTTTCGCACAGAGGCCTCTGTATGCGTGGCGCATCATCGAAGAGCGGCTGAACCCCTATTTTGCGCGTTTGACGCCCAGCCTGCGCGGGTATTACAAAAACCTCATCGGCGGGATCGCGGAAAACCTCGACTGGAACGACCCCGCGCTGAACAGTCCGCTGGACGACATTTATCTGCTCGGCTACTATCAACAACGCACCGCGCTTTTCACAAAAAAAGAAACATCTGAGACGGAGGGTAAACAACATGAGTAATTTGCAGAACAAGATCGACTTTGTCGCACTGGTCAGCGTGACCATGGCCAACTCCAACGGCGACCCGCTGAACGGCAACCGCCCCCGCTCGGATTACGAGGGCTTCGGCGAGATCTCGGACGTGTGCATCAAGCGCAAGCTCCGCAACCGGATGCAGGATTTGGGCGAAAAAATCTTCGTCCAGTCGAACGACCGCTGCGACGACGGCTACAAGAGCCTGAGCGAGCGCGCCTCCAAAGAGGTGGGCGCGGTCAAGGACGCGGGCGAATACGCCCGTATCGCCTGCGAAAAATGGCTGGATGTGCGCTCTTTCGGGCAGGTATTCGCGTTTAAAGCGGATAAGGGCGGCGTGTCGGTCGGCGTGCGCGGACCGGTTTCCGTCCATCAGGCGGTCAGCATCTCGCCCGTCGAGGTCCGGTCAATGCAGATCACCAAGAGCGTCAACGGCGAGCCGGGCGAAAAGCGCAGCTCGGACACGATGGGCTCCAAGCACTTTGTCCGCTTCGGCTTATATCAGGTCAAGGGCGCGATCAACGTGCAGCTCGCCGAAAAGACCGGCTTCAGCGCGGAGGACGCGCAAATTGTCAAGGAGTGCCTGCGCACGCTGTTTGAGAACGACGCCTCCGCGGCGCGCCCCGAGGGCTCGATAGAGGTCGTTAAGCTCTACTGGTGGGAGCACAACTGCGCCTCCGGCCAGTATTCCTCCGCGAAAGTACATCATTCCGTACACTGCAAACTGAAGCCGGGCATTTCCGCGCCCACCTGCGCGGACGATTATGACATTACGCTCGACGAGCTGCCCGGCCTGCACTGCGAGATCATCGATGGACTATAAGGAGGAGGATTTCCTCCCGCTCTCCGGCTTGCAGCACTTTAAATTTTGCCGCCGGCGCTGGGCGCTCATCTATATCGAAAACCAGTGGGCGGAAAATTACCGCACCGTGGACGGGACGCTGCTGCACCAAAACGCCCACGACAAAGGCTTCCGCGAAAGCCGCGGCGACAAGCTCGTCACGCGCGGCATGAACGTGTTCTCCGCCTCGCTCGGCGTGTCCGGCGAGTGCGACGTGGTCGAGTTCCGCCGCGGGGATACGGGCATTGCCCTGCCCGGACGGGACGGGCTTTGGCAGCCGTATCCCGTGGAGTACAAGCGCGGCGCGCCGAACGACCGCAGCGGCGACGCGCTGCAGCTCTGCGGACAGGCGATGTGTCTGGAGCAAATGCTCTGCTGTTCCATCCCGGAGGGCGCGCTCTATTTCGGCGAAACGCGCCGCCGCGCCGCGGTTCCGTTCACCGGGGAACTGCGCCAGACCGTGCGCGATCAGCTCGAAGAAATGCACCAGCTATACCGGCGCGGCTATACGCCCAAGGTCAAGCCGACCAAGGCCTGCGGCGCGTGCTCGCTGAAAGAGCTGTGCCTGCCGAAGCTGCTGCGCACGCGGCCGGTCGCCCAGTACTTGTCGGAAGCTATGGAGGATGTGCCGTGAAACAACTGCTGAACACGCTTTTTGTGACCTCGGAGGACATCTATCTGTCGCTGGACGGCGAAAACGTAGTGGCAAACCGGGAAAAACAGGTGGTCGCGCGATATCCGCTCCACACGCTGCGCGATATCGTGTCCTTTTCCTATGCGGGCGCGTCCCCCGCGCTGATGGGGGCGTGCGCCCAGCGCGGCATCGGCTTTGCGCTCTGCACGCCGAGGGGACGGTTTCTGGCACGGGTCTGCGGAGAGAGCAGCGGCAACGTGCTGCTGCGCCGTGCGCAATACCGCGTGGCCGACGATCCGCTGCAAAGCTGCCGCGCCGCACGGACGATGATTTTCGGCAAGCTGTACAACACGCGCTGGAGCATCGAACGTACCCGGCGCGACCACGGCCTGCGGCTGGACGGTGAAAAACTCGCGGCGGCGTCCGCCAAAATCAAGGAGCTGCTCCCGCTCGTCAAGGAGGAAATCTCGCTCGACAGCCTGCGCGGCTTGGAGGGGACGGGCGCCACCGCGTATTTCAGCGTCTTTGACGACATGATCTTAAACGAAAAGCAGACCTTTTATTACCATGGGCGCAACCGCAGGCCGCCGCTCGACCCCGTAAACGCCATGCTATCGTTCGCGTACAGCCTGCTCGCGCACGACTGCGCGTCCGCGCTGGAAAGCGTCGGGCTGGATGCGTATGTCGGTTTTCTCCATCGGGACCGGCCGGGGCGGGCGTCGCTCGCGCTCGATTTGATGGAGGAGCTGCGGCCATGTATGGCCGACCGGTTCGTGCTGACGCTTGTCAACAACCGCATGGTCGGGCCGGACGATTTCGAGACGCGCGAAAGCGGCGCCGTGCTGATGACCGACGCCGCCCGGAAAACATTCTTGAAAAGCTGGCAGGAAAAGAAAAGGGATACGCTGACGCACCCCTATTTAGGGGAAAAGCTGCAATGGGGCGTGGTGCCCTACATACAGGCGCTGCTGCTCGCCCGGTATCTGCGCGGCGATCTGGACGCGTATCCGCCGTTTCTGTGGAAGTGAAAAAATGTTGGTTTTGATCACATACGACGTCAACACAGGGGACGCCGCCGGGCGCAAGCGTCTGCGCCAAATCGCCAAGCAATGCGTCAATTATGGACAAAGGGTGCAATGCTCGGTATTTGAATGCCTGCTCGATCCGGCGCAGTGCCGCAGCCTGCAAGCCAAGCTGTGCGGTATCATGGACCCGGAAAAGGACAGCCTGCGGTTTTATTATTTGGGCAAGCGGTACGAAAACAAAATCGAGCACTTTGGCTGTAAACCTGCCTATCTGCCCGAGGATACGCTGCTGATATAGCGGTGCGAAGCGGCAGCGCACACCGAATGCCGGGCGGGTTCGCACCGCTTTTGTGTGCTGAATAGGATCATTTTTTGCTGTATGAAACCTCATATCAACAGCGCTCATCTTTATGTGGGCGTTTAAGCAGCAATTTTGACAAAAACGCCTCGCAAATTTTATGCGTTTTTGCCGTCGCTCCCTTTGCGGGAGCGGGGATTGAAATCCACTGCTGCACGGTGATTCGCGGACGATTAAACCGTCGCTCCCTTTGCGGGAGCGGGGATTGAAATTTTCGCGCGGGAAAACGGGGGCGATGGAACGGGCAGTCGCTCCCTTTGCGGGAGCGGGGATTGAAATTTTTTGACGTTCCGGCGTGTGGCCGTGGACAGCGTCGCTCCCTTTGCGGGAGCGGGGATTGAAATCACCGCGCAGCGCGGGCGGCTTACGAAAAATTAGTCGCTCCCTTTGCGGGAGCGGGGATTGAAATTTCGCCAATAGCATTGACTGGTCACTTCTATGCGTCGCTCCCTTTGCGGGAGCGGGGATTGAAATGCCGACGCCCTTAAGTATTTCGCCTCGCAGGAGGTCGCTCCCTTTGCGGGAGCGGGGATTGAAATTTTTCGTCGAAAGTGTGCTGATAATTAGATTGAGTCGCTCCCTTTGCGGGAGCGGGGATTGAAATCACCAGTTACGCCGGCGAAATCCGCCGGTGCAACGTCGCTCCCTTTGCGGGAGCGGGGATTGAAATCGTCACAATGCAATAGCGACCTCTCACGCGCACAGGTCGCTCCCTTTGCGGGAGCGGGGATTGAAATATCAGTCCGTGGGCCGGCGTGTTCAGCCTTGGCGCCGGTCGCTCCCTTTGCGGGAGCGGGGATTGAAATTCACCTCTGTCCGTTTCACCATCGTTGCGTTTGATGTCGCTCCCTTTGCGGGAGCGGGGATTGAAATACTGCGGCACGAGGCCACGTTTGCAACCGGTCTGCGTCGCTCCCTTTGCGGGAGCGGGGATTGAAATGCCCTCCGGGCGGCTGGCTCCCAGCTGGGGCGGGGTCGCTCCCTTTGCGGGAGCGGGGATTGAAATGCGCAGGGAGCGGATACGCGGGTTATCCTCCGGCGTCGCTCCCTTTGCGGGAGCGGGGATTGAAATCGGCGTCATCTGATCCATCATTTCAAGAATCTTGACGTCGCTCCCTTTGCGGGAGCGGGGATTGAAATCGGCATTCGTCGTGTAGTATTCCGTGCCAACGCTGTCGCTCCCTTTGCGGGAGCGGGGATTGAAATGACCTGAAAACCCGCGGCGTGGTCGAGCTTCCGGGGTCGCTCCCTTTGCGGGAGCGGGGATTGAAATACACAGCGGGGTACGGGGGCGGGAGACCGCCCCCGATGTCGCTCCCTTTGCGGGAGCGGGGATTGAAATGGCCCCGCGCGCGCGGGGCCCCGCCGCCGCCGTCCGTCGCTCCCTTTGCGGGAGCGGGGATTGAAATTCAAACGCCGGAGCTTGTCGACTATACCCACGCGTCGCTCCCTTTGCGGGAGCGGGGATTGAAATTGACGATCTGACGCTGGCAGATTGGGAGGCCGCAAGGTCGCTCCCTTTGCGGGAGCGGGGATTGAAATTGCCGCCCCTTTTGCGCCACTACGCGGCTTCGCCGGTCGCTCCCTTTGCGGGAGCGGGGATTGAAATTCCGCCGCCGCGCGCCCCTGCGCCCTTTGGGCGGTCGCTCCCTTTGCGGGAGCGGGGATTGAAATATCGGGGGCGGTCTCCCGCCCCCGTACCCCGCTGTGTCGCTCCCTTTGCGGGAGCGGGGATTGAAATCGACGCTGGTTGGCGAGAACATGACCGTTTCTGTAGTCGCTCCCTTTGCGGGAGCGGGGATTGAAATCACGTTGTCCGACACGGCGGCGAAGGTGCGGTCGACGTCGCTCCCTTTGCGGGAGCGGGGATTGAAATCCCGAGCCGGAGCAGCACAACGAAACCTACACCGTCGCTCCCTTTGCGGGAGCGGGGATTGAAATCGCACGCTCACCGCCCAAAGCACCGAAAAGGCCAAGTCGCTCCCTTTGCGGGAGCGGGGATTGAAATTTGTTCGCGCTGAAATACGCGGGCAGCAAGCAGCGTCGCTCCCTTTGCGGGAGCGGGGATTGAAATCCAGCTGGGGCGGGCCGTCGCGGGGCCCCGCCGCGGTCGCTCCCTTTGCGGGAGCGGGGATTGAAATTGCCGCTACGGGCGCGCTCGCCCCCCGCCGCCGCGTCGCTCCCTTTGCGGGAGCGGGGATTGAAATGCTCATATGCACCGACCAAGGGACCGACACAGAACGTGTCGCTCCCTTTGCGGGAGCGGGGATTGAAATTGCAGGTTATCGCGGTCGGTGAACAGCGACCAGTCGTCGCTCCCTTTGCGGGAGCGGGGATTGAAATCGGCGGCAAAAACAACCGGCGCGACTGCATGGTCTGGTCGCTCCCTTTGCGGGAGCGGGGATTGAAATGCAGGCCGGCTAGAGCGCCCGCAGGCGCGTGACGTCGCTCCCTTTGCGGGAGCGGGGATTGAAATAAATGATTCACCCCCAGTGCGCGGCCTAAATTCAGTCGCTCCCTTTGCGGGAGCGGGGATTGAAATCCCCGGCGCTGTCCGGGCGCGGGTGCGTTCCTGTGTCGCTCCCTTTGCGGGAGCGGGGATTGAAATCCGATTCATCATAGTTTCCATAGAAGGGGTAGCGTCGCTCCCTTTGCGGGAGCGGGGATTGAAATTAACTGTTGACCCGTTTCCCCCAAACCGGGCGGGGTCGCTCCCTTTGCGGGAGCGGGGATTGAAATCGGCGGCGGCGGCAAAAACAACCGGCGCGACTGCGTCGCTCCCTTTGCGGGAGCGGGGATTGAAATATGCAGCCAAACGATGGTTTGAAAATGCGGAACGCGGTCGCTCCCTTTGCGGGAGCGGGGATTGAAATGACTGTGTTTGCAGTACGCTAAGTGCGGGGGATGGTCGCTCCCTTTGCGGGAGCGGGGATTGAAATTTCCTTTAACTGCAAATGTCCCTTGTTCGGTCGGTCGCTCCCTTTGCGGGAGCGGGGATTGAAATCGGCGGCGGCAAAAACAACCGGCGCGACTGCATGGTGTCGCTCCCTTTGCGGGAGCGGGGATTGAAATTGGGAGAAGGAGGACAAGGAGCAGCAAAAGTCCGGTCGCTCCCTTTGCGGGAGCGGGGATTGAAATGAAGAATGCGTGCCCCTGATTCCCCGGGTTGGTCGACGTCGCTCCCTTTGCGGGAGCGGGGATTGAAATGAGCAGCAGCTCGCGAAAGCGCTTGACCGCTTGGGTCGCTCCCTTTGCGGGGAGCGGGGATTGAAATAATATTTGTAGGCGTTCGATACCGGATCGGTGGCGTCGCTCCCTTTGCGGGGTGCGGGGATTGAAATTGGATCAGTGAAAATAATGGGGAATGCTGTCGAAGAGCGGGGATTGAAATATGGACAGGATGGTACGCATCTGCGCATCCTCCACGTCGCTCCCTTTGCGGGGAGCGGGGATTGAAATGAAGTAAACCGCTGCTGCACGGACGGCACGCGTAACGTCGCTCCCTTTGCGGGGAGCGGGGATTGAAATGCAATCAGAAAAACTGCTGTCCGCGTTGCACTTGGTCGCTCCCTTTGCGGGGAGCGGGGATTGAAATGTTTCTCCCAGCACGGGCAGCTATCCCCAGCATCGGTCGCTCCCTTTGCGGGGAGCGGGGATTGAAATTTCCAGCGCCTTATGGACGATTATGCCGAAGATTGTCGCTCCCTTTGCGGGGAGCGGGGATTGTAATCGGTACGCCGTGTTTCGCTGACTGACCGAAAGGCGGGTCGCTCCCTCTGCCCAACCCGCGTCACGTGTTTGCAGTGCTTTCCCTACGGACCGACGGCAATATCAAACAGAAACATACATAAGGGCTTTGTAGCGCCGCTCTCAATAAGCAATCGCCCGGTTTCGCGTCAGCGGAAACCGGGCGAGAGGCCTGTGTGGATCCACACAGGCCTTATTTGCCGGTATGCTTACTCCATCGCTTCCGCGTATTCTCTCGGAGATAGCTGATAACACTCCCGAAACGCCTTATAGAAGTTACTACTGTTGTTATACCCCAGCATGAGGGCAATTTCATTGATCAGGAGATTTGTTCCGCGTAAAAGGACCACCGCCCGCTCCATGCGCTGTTCCAGAAGAATTTCAGAAAAGGATTTCCCCAATTCCCTGTGGAGCAATGTTGAAATGTAGTTTGGATGATAGGAAAACCGCTTGGCAATGTCCTTGAGCGTTACCGTATCGAAATGCTCCCCCATGAACTGCACGATTCTCTCCGACAGTCGATTGGAATCCGGTTCCCTTTGGCTGCCAACGTATTGCCGCGCGACCTGCAATAAAAAAGAAAGCGCCAACGGCTTTAAAATATCCTGTGTATCCTCTTTGGGATAGGCATATTCCACCAGCATCATTTCCAGCAAAGCCCGGATGCTGCAGTCGTCCTCGATTTTAAAATGGATAAACTCATCGGAAAATTGATTGGTCGCTGGATCAAGGAAAAAGTGAAACAACTTTGAGTTCGCGGAGAGCATCGGGAGAAAAGCGCGGAAAAAGGTTTCCTTCTGAATCAGCAGGCCGATAATCGTGGTTTCCTGATTATCGTGGACGCAAAGCGCATGGCCCGCAAAGGGCTGTCCGGCATATAATTCGCCCTCGCGTATGGTGATTTTGTTGTCGTACTTATAGCTGAGGCAATCGTATTGCCCCTTATACGTATAGTTGAAATAGAAAAAATCGTGGCGGTGAAACAGCTCCTGCACGCCATCGCTTTTGTGTACGCAGATCAGGATCTCTTCCTCCGGGCGTCCCGGCCACTTGTACATTTTTTCGTTTTGGCTCCCAACCGGAAAATCATGATACGTCCAATTCAATTCGGAGAACTGGTCCTGCAGCTTTTCGATCGCGCCTGCCCGCAAGTCCTGCCCCATGCTCATACCTCCTTGTCTATTTCCATCGCCCAATGATGATCACCATGATAGATCATCTGCCGGGTCATGCCGCCGTCGATACAAATATTCTCCCCCGTGATAAAGCCCGCCTTGTCCGAGCAAAGGAACAACGCCATATTCGCGATATCCAGCGGGTTTCCTACCCTGCCTGCCGGGTGCTGCAGGGCGTCCGGCCCTTCATACGTCGTGAAGCTCGTGTCGATCCAGCCCGGAGAAATGGCGTTGACGCGAACCTTCCCGGCAAAGCTGACGGCAAGGGCATGGGTCAGGGCGGCAATTCCGCCCTTGGCCGCCGTATAGCTTTCGGTCTGGGGCTGGCTCATGCGGTCGCGGGAGGAGGAAATATTAACAATGGCCGCGCCGGGCGCGAAGTGGGGCGCAAACAGCTTGGACAGATAAAAGGGGGCGGACACGCCCACCCGCAGGGCATAGTTAAACTCCTCGTAAGAACACGCGTCAATGCCCTTCATCAGCGGCAGCGCGTTGTTGATGAGATAGTCCACATGGCCGTGGCCGGCAATCACTTGCTGGGCAAACTGCTCCAACGTCTCCGGGTTAGCCAGATCGCCGGTGAAGCACCCGCCCGGCTGCTTGTCGATGACGCAGACGGCCGCGCCCCGCTTTGTAAATTCTTCCGCGATACAGCGGCCGATCCCTTGTGCGCCGCCGGTGACGATGACGACTTTTCTATCAAATTCCAAAAGAGATGCTCCTTTCGCAAACAGGTGAACAAACACCACACTACATCTGAACTTTTGATACTGCCAAGCCGGGCAAGATGCTTTATACTGAAAAGACCCGAATTAACAGGAGGCTTTTCTTATGCAGCAGCCGGCCGGCAAGGACGCCGCATTTTATCACAAGTTAGTCACTCTGGTATTTCCCATCGCCTTTCAGCAGTTCATGCTGGCGGCGGTCAACGCTTCGGACGCACTGATGCTGGGGCGGCTCAATCAGGACGCCCTTTCCGCCGTGTCTCTGGCCGGACAGGTGCAGTTCGTGTTCAACCTGTTCATGGGCGGGCTGACCGTAGGAACCAGCATTCTGGCGGCCCAGTATTACGGGAAGGGCGATACGACCTCAATCGAAAAAATATTTGCCTACGTCATCAAGATTTCCGCCGCCATCTCCGCCGTGTTCTTTTTCGCGGCGCTGTTTTTCCCGCGCGGGCTGATGCGGATTTTTACCCCGGAAGCGATTCTGATTGAAAACGGCGTCGGTTATCTGCGGATCGCGGCAATTTCTTATCTGCTCACCGGCATCTCTCAAATCTACCTCTGCGTGCTCAAGAATACCGGCTACGCCCTGAAAAGCACCGTCATCAGCTCTACCACCGTGGTGATGAACATTCTGCTCAACGCCGTATTGATTTTCGGCCTGCTGGGCGCTCCGGCACTGGGCATTGCCGGGGCCGCGCTGGCCACCTCGATCTCCAAGGTAGTGGAAGCCGTCTGGGCCTGCGCCGAATCCCTGCGGGAAAACCGCGTCCGGCTTAGGGCAAAATACCTGTTCCGGTCGGAGCGGCAGCTCTACGGAGACTACTGGAGCAACACGCTCCCTATGCTGGGGGATTATCTGGTCTGGGGCTGCGGCTTCACCATGTACTCGGTCATCATGGGCCATTTGGGCAGCGACGCTGTGGCGGCAAATTCCATTACTAACATCGTGAAAAACCTGATCGTCTGCTTCTGCACCGGACTTGGCAACGGCGGCGGCATCATCGTGGGCAACGAGCTGGGGCAAGGCAATATGGAGCAGGCCAAGGAATATGGCAGGCAGCTGTGCAAGCTTTCCATCGTCAGCGGCGTGCTTTCGGGTCTGGTGCTGCTTGCACTCAGCCCCTTGATCCTGCGGGCGGCGGTACTGACGCCCCGGGCGGTGGAGCATCTGAAATGGATGCTGGTGCTGTGCGCCTGTTATATGGTCGGCAAGTCCTTCAACATGACCACGGTGGCCGGGATATTCCCGGCGGGAGGCGACGCCAAATTCGGCCTGCTCTGCGACGCCGTGACCATGTGGGTATTCGCCGTGCCCGCCGGTCTGCTGGCCGCCTTTGTACTGAAGCTGCCGGTAGTGGCCGTGTTCCTGGTCATCAATCTGGATGAAATCGTAAAGCTGCCCGTGGTGATCCGGCATTACAGGAAATTCGGCTGGCTGAAAAACCTGACCCGCACTTAGATGATAGCACAAAGCATGAGGATAAGCCACATATCAAGTTAAGATTCGGCGCTGATTTTTCAGCGTGCCGCCGCTAAAATAGTGGATGAAAGCAAGGGGGCTTTCATCCACTATTTTCTATAACAGAAGGAGACTTTGCATGAACAAACCATTATCGAGGCGTTTCGAATTAAAAAAACCGCTGCAAGAACGGCATAAGGAGAGGTTGACATGACAGAGCTGGAGAAGCTGGACACCGGGCTTGAATACTGCTTTTTCGATGAAGAAGTAGTTGCCCGTAAGGAAAACGCGCTGCGCCTGTGCAAGAGATTCAATGCGATTGACGAGAGCGACTATGAAGCCCAGCTCACGGCCATTAAAGAGCTGTTCGGCTCAACGGGAAAAAATGTGTATCTTCAGCCTAACTTTCATTGTGACTATGGAAAGAACATTCATGTGGGCGAAGATTTTTTGACCAATTACAATGTAACGATTTTGGACATCGCCCCGGTTCACATCGGCGATTTTTGCATGATCGGCCCCAACACCCTCATTACCACGGTGGGGCATCCCTTAACGCCGGCAGGACGGCAGGCCAAGCTGGCCTGCGGAAAGCCGGTCACAATCGGGGACAACGTGTGGATCGGAGGCAACTGTACCATTCTGCCCGGCGTGACCATTGGCAGCGATGTGGTGGTGGCAGCCGGTGCGGTGGTGACAAAGGACGTGCCGGATCACTGCGTGGTAGCGGGCGTCCCAGCCAAAATCATCAAGTGGCTAAAGGTCGCCGAATAGACTAGAAAACACCTTTTCTTTCTACAGTTTATGGTACATAAAAAACAGGGTTCTGTATGATTGTTAAAATGCGTTGCTTGCGGCAACGGGCAGTTCCGCCTACAATAGTAGCAACAACAAACAGAAAGGCGGTTATCTTTATGTTAAACGAAAACATAAAAGCCATCAGGAAATCCAAAGGACTATCACAGCAAGAGCTTGCTGTCAAACTGAATGTGGTGCGGCAAACCATCTCTAAATGGGAGCAGGGCTTGTCAGTTCCCGATTCCGATATGTTGATTGCCATCTCAGAAGTATTTGAAACACCCGTAAGCACTTTGCTTGGAGAAACGGTTATCGAGCCAGAGGCTGATGACCTAAAAGCCATTTCCGAGAAGCTGGAGGTTATAAACTTACAGCTCGCGCAAAGAAAAACCACGAGAAGGAAAATGTTTCATTGGTTGTTAATCTTTTTGTGCGCAGGTATCGTGATCATTTGGGCGGTCTTGTGCGCATTAAAGAGCCCTTACTTGGGCTGGAATTATAGCGACCCCGAAACCGCCGTTTTCGGAGCGGCTTTTCATACATTTGAATGGATATTTGTCAGATCATCACCTGTTGTCCTTATCGGGGCAATAATTGGCGTTTTCTTGACCCGAAAATCATAAGCCCCAACGGTTTGAGCGATGAATGGGGCAATTCGCTTTCTCCATCCCCAATTTGTCCGTATCAGACAGCCTGCGCCGCTTCAATGGGCCGGATGGTCGAAGCCGGCGCGCCGCCCGCAATGACGTTCGGCGGAATATCTTTCGTTCCAACCGCGTCGGCCGCCATAATGGCTCCGTTCCCAATGGTAACGCCGTCCTGATCCTAAAAGCAGCAACCGCTGGGAAGGCTCTGGCGCTAACCGATAAGGATTTCAAGGCTGGATGGAGCATCGTTAGCAAAGACGTTTACTGCGATAACAATCAGCCGCGCATAACGGCTCCTAAAACAGACAGCGGCACCCGAAAGGCGCCCATACCGGACAGACTGCGGCCACAGCTTCTCAAGCACCTATAATGGTTACCTATCCTCAAACGACGGAGGTAAGACGTCTCCGACTGAAACGCAATGTCAAAGACACCGGGAAGTTATGCGCGAAAAAACCGGAACATCCTGAACGAGCGTGATTTACTGTGTACCGCCTTGCGTTCCAATGTAGCGATAATAGCCAAAACCCGCCGATTATAGACAACGAGTATTCTCAAAAATCAAATGATAATTCGGCAATAAAGCTGCATGTAATTGATAAAAACGATGCATTTCACAACAAAACAAAAGAGTGGTTGCTAAATGCAACCACTCTTTGTTTGGCGGAGAAGGAGGGATTTGAAGTCGGGGATGCCCGTGTATAGTCTCCATTTGTGTGCATATTATGGCGATTCGTTTCAAAGCCTCAATTTGAATAAACATTTAAAGCATATGATCTGCGTTGCTGCATTTGCTGTTGGGGTACGAATTGGGGTACGGTATCGGGTTGGATTTCATAATATGTCCATGGAGGCGTCACATATCACGCCGATTTCCAAACGCCTTTTCGGCATGTCCGTGCCGGCAAGTTTTTCTGTTCCAATACCCAAATGCAACCTCGCACGCATTAAGAAAGCTGCTGCTGCTTAGCCAACGCGAAAAGTATAGACCTTATCGTAATTTTCTCGGTGATAATACTGCGCGACGCGTTGAGCCTGATTATAGACGATGCTCCATTCGGTCGTTTCGCCATCGTTAAAATGACGCTTGCTTACGCTGCTCAGGGCATCCCTGACGTCGGCCATTTGCATCGTCGGTGATTCCGCCAGCAGCGCGGTCAGGGTATTGAACCGAGTGTGCGACTGCGAAGAGCCGAGGCCCTGCTTGCTTCCGTCTGCCAGATAAAAATTGGTGATAACCGGCGTTTCGGTCACGACCATCTCGCCGCCGATATATTCGACCGCGACGCTTCTGCCGCTTGCGTCGGCCAGCGCGAAATGTACCATCATGCCAAGGGAGTCGTGCATATCATACTGCTTTAAAAGCGCGACCGCCTCATCAACGTCGGCGGCTTGATCCAAAAGCAGGCGAATGGCTGTTGTCGTGGTGAGATCGGGCTTGCCCGTGTTCTGGTTGATCGCGGCCGCGTCCTCGATATACAGCACCGCTGCGGCCAGCCCCTTTTCATTCATGCCATCCAGCGGGGCATACAACGAAACAAGCGTGCGCGCTTTTTCGGGCAGGCTCATAAAGTCGCCGTAGGCGGTCCTGATAAAATTTGTGTTGACCGTGGAGATGGAAGCGTACCCGTTTTCGGGCTTGCTCCGGACAATGAGCGCGTCGCTGCTGTACCAATCGAAGTTCCGGCCGAACAGCGCTTCGCCCGCGTCGTTTTTGACGGCGATCGCGGAACAGCCGAAAGTGTTCGACGCGAGGCGCAGTTCTCCGGCGTTCTGTACGATATGGCTTTGCAAAAAACGTACCAGCTCCGCATCCGTTGCGGCGCCGCCCTGCGCTAAAAATTCATCGAACAGGGTTTCCCCGCTGTAGCTTACGGCGGAAAGACCGCTTTCCAACTGGGTCGTCTGTTCCGAAAGGTTTATCACATTTTCATAAGGCTCGGTTTGAGGGGCCGTCGGAGCGGTGATCGTAATGAGCTGTTGGGCGCCGTCCCAATCAACATGAAATCCGAAGCTCTCGGCGATAAAACGGATGGGCAGCATGGTGCAGCCGTTCCTGATTTCCGGCGCTGTGTCCAGCGTGCGCGGCGCATCGTTCCAGTAGGCCGTATCGCTGCCGATGGTGAGAACGATGGAATCTTCGCCCAGCGTCAGGGTAACCCGCTGGCGCGGGCCGTCCCAAGAGGCTGTGCCGCCGGCCGATTCGATCAAGGCGCGAACCGGCAGCAGGGTCCTGTCATGGACAACGATCGGAACCGTCTCCAACCCGGGGTCGATCTCGGTTTCCATACCGTTTACCGTCATGAGCGGATCGCCGACCCGCATGGTGACCGTCCATGCGTCGGCCGCGCCCGCGGGGAAAGCGCCGGACGCGCACAGCAGCAAGGCGCAAAGGAGCGCGGAGACTGTTTTTTTCATACGCGGGCGCTCCTTAATACTGCGTCACATAAAACGTAACGGAACCGCTGCCGAGCTTTGTTTGCAGATCCGTCGTGTCCGCGACATAACCGACCCGTAAATAATCACCGGAAACCGCGCTGTCCTGATAGTACAGATACAGCCGGTTGCTATCGTCGAGCAGCAGATCGCCCGCCTTGACGGAGGTGACCGGCTCGGCCGCGATCTGCAGCGCGTCATGATAGGACATGGGGATGTCATAGTATTTGCAAACGCCGTTCAGGTCATAGCTTGTCGGGAGCATCATATCGGTTTCGGGAACCTGCGTCATCAGCAGCCGGGTGGTAGCGGAATCGTAGAGCACCACATCGAACGACACGTCGCCGACGGTCACATGGATATCCGGCGTTCCATCCGGCGCAGGCTGCGCGGTAGGGGCGTTCAGGAAATTGTACAAGGTTTGCGCCAGCTCCGCGCGCGTGACAGGAGCCTTCGGCCAGAGCGCCGTGCCGGTCTCCGTGCCGACGATGCCGTTTTCATAAGCCCATGCGGCCGCGGTCCGGGCATAAGAAGAGATCGCGTTCGCATCTGTATAAGGCAGGGCGGCAACATCGGCTGCTGGGCTTTCGGCGGCACGCCAGAGAATGGTCAAGATCTGCTCGCGGGTGAGCAAATCCTCCGGTGCGAAATGCGTCGCATCGATCCCGCTGACAAGTCCGTTCGCCGCGCCCCAGCGCACGGCGTCGTAATACCATGCGTTCGACGCGACATCCGCAAAGGCGTTCGCGGCGGTATCCGAGACCGAAGCGGTTTGCTGGCGGTACAAAATGGTGACCAGCATTGCTCGCGAAGTGCTTTCCTCCGGTGAGAACTCGGTTGCGGACGTGCCGTTCATCAGTCCGTTATCCCGGCAGTATTTCACCGCCTGCGCATAGGGCGCGCCCTCGGGAATATCGGAAAACCCGGTCAGCGGATCCGCCGCGTATGCAGTGCTGGAAACCGCAAGCGTCAGCACGGTCAAAATTGCAAATAGCCTTTTTTTCATATGAATCACTCCTGTATTTTGTTGATAAAGAAATCGTAACATGCAGCCTTGCGAATGTCTAATACTTATAGTGGATATTTACTCATAACAAAAAGGCATATAAAACGCCCCTGCTTTTCCATGGTGAAAAACAGGGGCGTTTTCGCGCTTAAGACCCGGCAGACTCCCGCATTTTTTGCAGGAACATCATCGCAGCTTTCGTGAAAACCTGATATTTTTTCCATGCAAGGCCCATTTTTATGAGATCATGGGGAGGAAACGGCTTGAAACAGAGATTGCTCTTTCCGGATGTATTGATAATACCGTCAAAGCAGATCGCGTAGCCCATGCCCTCGTCCACCATGATGGAGCCGTTAAATAAGAGGTTATAGGTCGCAATGATATTCAGCTTGTCATAATCGCGCCGCAGCATGGTTGATAAATTTGCATCGGAAAAGGATTGGCGTGAAACGATCAGGGGTTTGTCATAGAGGTCCTCAGGGGCAATGACATCCTTTTCTGCAAGGGGGGCGTCTCTGCGCATCAGAACGCCAAATCGATCGCAGGAATGAAGCGGCAGATACTCATACCGGGAAAGATCCACGTCGCCAAATACAAGCGCAAAATCGATCAGCCCGCGGCCGAGGTCGTCCATAACGGTCCTCTTGTCTCCGCTGACGATGTGAAAATGCACCAGCGGATAATCCTTCTGCATGTCCTGCGCCGCCCTTACGACATGGCGGATGCCGTCTGTTTCTCCCGCGCCGATCGAGATATCGCCGGCGAGCACTTCGTCCGACAGGGCGATCTCTTCCCGCGCTTTTTTGACGAGCTCGGTGATCTCTTCCGCGCGTTTGCGCAGGAGCATGCCCTCCTCCGTGAGCGTGATCTTGCGGTTGCTGCGGATGAAAAGCTGTTTGCCCAGCTCCTCCTCCATGTCCCTCAGTTGTCTGGAAAGCGTAGGCTGGGAGAGGTGTAGCGCCTCCGCCGCACCGGATATGCTCTGCTCCCTCGTCACGGCCAGAAAATACTGTAAAACACGAAATTCCATCCGTACACCCCTTTCTAATGGATGTAGTATACCACCTTTTTTCATGCCTGTAAAGCAGAGAACGCCATTCAATATAAGTATTTGTTATCGTATGTGTGCGCTGTTACAATAAAGCCGAATCCAAATATCAGCATAAGGAGTGCGTAGAATGAATAGACGATTTTTCGCCCTTGCCTTGGCAGGCTTATCCCTGACCTTGTGGATCATCGGCTGCGGTAAAGCAAACGAAGCGATGCAGCCGCCGAGCAGCGAGGCGGCGCGGCAAGAGCAAGCCGTTGTGCTCACCTCCGCGATCACGGAATTAGAAGAAGGCTTTTCTGTGGTAAAGTATGAGGGCGACGACGGCTTTGACACGTTTCTCACCGCCGGAGGCGCATCCTCCGACCGCGAGGTCGTCTCGTTCCTCTCGAACCGTTTGGGAACAGAGCTTGACATTTTGGGCGGCCTGTTCGGATGCAGCACCATTGCGGTGAGCGATCCGATGGGCGCGCGGCTGTTTGGCCGGAACTTCGACTGGCAAAACTGCGAAGCGTTGGTCGTGGCCTCCAAACCGGAGAAGGGCTACGCTTCGATCTCCACCGTGAACATGGACTTTATCAGCCAAAGCGGCGGCGCGATCCGCGCGGCGCTGCGGCTGGACGAGGTCCGCACCATGGCGGCGCTGTACGCCCCGCTGGACGGCATGAACGAGAAGGGGCTTGCCGTGTCGGTCAACATGATCGAGGACGCGGATACCATAGACCAAAATACGGACAAGCCCGACCTCACCACGACCACAGCCATCCGTTTGCTGCTGAACAAGGCCGCCGACGTTGACGAGGCGCTCGACCTGCTCGGTCAATATGATATGCATGCTTCCATGGGCATGATGGTGCATTTCGCGCTGGCGGATACGAGCGGGCGCAGCGTTGCCGTCGAGTATGTGGACAACGAAATGGTGGTGACCGAAACGCCGGTGGTGACCAACTTTTATCTGGCAGAGGGCGAAAAGAACGGCGTCGGCACGTCGCAATCGCATGAACGGTACGACATTTTGACGCGGCTGCTTCGCGAACAGCCCACCATGGACGCGGACGCCGTGCGCGACGCGCTGAGCGGGGTCAGCAAGCGCAATTTCGGGGAATTTGAATCCACCGAATGGAGCATTGTATTTGACCTCGGCGGCGGTACGGCGCGCTATTACCACCGCGAAAACTATCAAAACAGCTATCTCTTCCAACTTTCGTAAGGCGGTGCACCGATGAATTATGGAAAGCTTTTGTGGGCGCTGTACGCGCTCAAACGCAACGAAAAGAAAGCCCCCACGGAGATACGGCGGCTTCAGGAAAAGAAGCTGCGCAAGCTGCTTGCTTATGCCTATGAGAAATCCAGCTATTACCGCCGCACCTTTGCCACGGCGGGCATCGACGAAAGGAGTATCGGCACAGCCCCGCTGTCGCAGTTCCCCACGCTCAGCAAGTCGCAGCTTCTGACGCACTTTGACGAGCTGATCACCGTACCGGACGTAACGCAGGCGGCGCTCCGGCAGTTTGACGCGGAGACGGAGGCAGACCGCAGGCCCTTTGGGGGCAAGTACCATGTCGTGCACTCCTCCGGCAGCACGGGAACGCCCGGCTACTTTCTTTATGACGAAGCCGCGTGGGGTAATATGCTGCTGGGTATCCTGCGCGGGGCGCTGTGGGGCATGTCCATGCCGCAGATTTTGAGGTTTTTGGCGCGCGGCCCGCGCATCGTCTATCTGGCGGCGACGGACGGGCGCTACGGCGGCGCGATGGCGGTGGGCGACGGTATCGACGGCGTGCACGCCAGCCAGCTCTATCTGGACATCAAGACGCCGCTGGCCGAGTGGGTCAGGCAGATCCGTACCTTTCGGCCAAACATGCTGATCGGCTATCCGTCGGCCATCAAAATACTCGCAGAGCTCACGGCGCGCGGCGAGGTGGAGCTGGACGTTCTCCGCGTCGTCTCCTGCGGCGAACCGCTGGGGAGCAGCCTGCGGCAGTATCTGGAATCGGTCTTTCACACGCGGGTGGTCAACTTCTACGGCGCGAGCGAATCGCTCGCCATGGGCGCGGAGGCCGATCCGAAGGACGGCATGGTTTTGTTCGACGATATGAACGTGATCGAAGCGGCGGAGGACGGGCTGTACCTGACCTGCCTGTACAATTTCGCGCAGCCGCTGATCCGTTACCGTATTTCCGATAAGCTGACGCTGCAAAAGCCGGATGCGGACAGCCGTTACCCCTTTACGAAAGCGGTCGGCCTGCTGGGCCGGAATGAGGATATCCTCTGGTTTACCGACGCCGCCGGAAAGCGCGAATTTCTGCACCCGCTCGCCGTCGAGGGGTTCTGCATCGAGGGCCTGCTGGACTATCAATTCCGGCAGACCGGCGCGGACGCCTTTGAAATGCTGGCGGAAGCGGCGGAAACCGCGTCGAAAGAGTTTATCCGCAGCCAGATGCTGGGGGAAATGAACACTATTCTGGCAGAGAAACGGCTCTCTTACGTGCGGTTTGACATTCGGTTTGTCGATGAGATCCTGCCCGATCCACGGACGGGCAAAAAGCGGCTGATCGTACCGGCGGCGGCAAAGGAGGGATGCACCGAATGAAAAACGTACTGCTCGGGGGGCGGGCGCTTTGCAAGACGTTTTCCCAAACCGGCGGGAACGCGCGGGTGCTGGACAAAATCGATATCGAACTCTACGAAAACGATTTTACCGTCATCATGGGCGCGTCCGGCGCGGGCAAATCCACGCTGCTGTACGCGCTCAGCGGGATGGACAGCGTGACCGGCGGCGAGCTTACATACAAAGGGCGCAAAATCAACGGGCTTTCCGAAAAAGAAATGGCGTTTCTTCGCGCCAATGAATTCGGCTTTGTCTTTCAGCAGACACATCTTGTCAGCAACCTGACGCTGTTTGAAAACGTGGCTGTGGCCGGTTATGCGGGCAAGGCGCATTCTCCGAAAGAGGTGGAGCAAACCGCGGCCGCCGTGCTGGAAGCGATGCATTTACAAGGTGCGAGAAACCGCCTGCCCGCGCAGGTTTCGGGCGGAGAGGCACAGCGCGCGGCGATCGCAAGGGCGATGATAAACGACCCCGGCCTGCTCTTTGCCGACGAGCCGACCGGCGCGCTGAACAAAGCGAACAGCGAGCAGGTTTTAGATCTGCTGTCCGCCCTGAA
Organism: Eubacteriales bacterium; assembly: GCA_030524205.1. GTDB lineage: Bacteria > Bacillota > Clostridia > Oscillospirales > Butyricicoccaceae > Agathobaculum. The sequence continues at coordinate 17,769 of JAUNGZ010000011.1, read as the reverse complement.
CGAGGCAGGGCAGAGCATATTGATGGTGACGCACGATATGCGCGCGGCCATCCGCGGCAACCGCATTTTATATCTGGAGGACGGCAAGCTGCTCGATGAGCTGCCGCTGCCGGTTTTCCGCAAGCGGGACGCGCGCGAGCGGGAAACAGCGCTCGGCGAATGGCTTACCGCCCTGCGCTGGTAAGGAGGGTGCATATATGGAGTACAGAACCCTGCTGAAAGCCGGGGTGAAAAAGCACAGGGGCGTTTTGACAGGAATATTCCTGCTGACGCTGCTGGTATCCCTTTCTCTTGGCACGGTGCTTACGGTTTGGACGAATGCCGGGCGCTATGTGCGCGCGGAGCTGGAGCGCGCGGGTTTCGGCACGCTTACCGCGTGGGTGTCCGGCGTACCCGACGTCGCCGCGCTGTCCGATGAGATCGCGGGACTGGACGAGGTGGCGCGGACGGAAACCCAGCCGCTGATTTTTGCAAACTACACCGCGAACGGGCAGGACTCCGACAGCGAGGGACAGCTGATCCGCTTTTCGCCCGAGGACACCCGTTACCGGTTTTTTACCGATGATCTGGCCGGTTACCGGCCAAACACGCCGAAAATCGCGCCCGGCGAAACCTATGCTTCGCCCTCGCTGATCTCGACGATGGGGGTCCAGACCGGCGACCCCATCGAATTCGCCGCCGCGCGGAACGGAGGCACGGTCACGCTAACCGTCGCGGGTTTTTATGAAGACCCATTTATGGGCAGCTCTATGATCGGCATGAAGGGCTTTCTCATCAGCGGCGAGGACTATGCGGCGATAACGCGGATGATCGGCGGCGCGGGCATCGACGCCCTTGCCCGCGAGGGCGCCATGCTCCATATCTTTGGGGCGGATACCGCCAACGCGTCCGTTTCCGAGATGAACAGCCTGCTGAATCAAAACACCGCTCTGCCGCGGTATACCGAATTTGTCCACAGCGCGGATGCGATCGCCGGTTTTATGCTGATCCTGCAAAATGCCTTCAGCGGCCTGCTGCTCGCCTTTGTGCTGGTGCTGCTCGGCATCGTGCTCGTGGTGCTGGGACACAGCATCGGCGGCACGATCGAGGCCGACTACAGCAACATGGGCAGCCTTAAAACGGTCGGCTTTACCAGCGCCAAGCTGCGCGGGGTGCAGCTTTTGCAGTATGCGGCCGGGCTTTTGCCGGGAATGGCACTGGGACTTGCCCTTTCGATGCCCGTCAGTCGATTGGCCGGGCGTATGACGCTTACCGTCACGGGGATCTTGACGCCGTCGAACCTGCCGTGGGTATCCTGTATCGCGGCCTATGCGCTCATCCTTGTGCTGCTTACGGCTTTTATTCACTTAAAAACGGCAAAAATCGGGCGTGTCACGCCCATGATGGCGCTGCGAGGCGAGGCGCAGGGCGGTGTTCCAAACATGAAGGGCCTGCCTGCCATTCGCGGAAGCCGTATAGGCGTTTCCCTTGCCGTGCGACAGTTGCTCACAGGAAAGAAAAAATATATGAGCGCCTGTCTAGTGGCGCTGCTGCTGGTGTTTTTTGCTTCTGTGATCGGGCGGATGAACGTCTGGCTCGGCGCGGACGGCAAGGGCATGATGGACGCTTTCAACCCTGCCGATCACGACATCGGCGTGCAGATGTTCGGCACGCATACGGACGAGGAAGCGCGGGAAATCATCCTTTCTTATACGGATATCACAGATTCCTACCTGCTCGCCATGCCCGGCGTGGCGGTGAGCGGCATCGACTACACCGCCAATGTTATTTCCGAACCGGCGCGCTTTCACCTGTTGGAGGGAAAGACCTGCGCGGCGGCGAGCGAGATCGTCGTGACGGAATCAGCCGCCGCCGATCTGGGCGTTTCCATCGGTGATACGCTTACGGTAACGGGCGACGTAGGCAGCGGGCAATATACGGTTTCCGGCATTTACGCCTGCGCCAACGACATGGGCGCGAATCTCGGCATGAGCCGGGAGGGCTACCTGAAAATCGGGCGGGACGACCCGCGCCTATGGTGCCACCACTATTTCCTCCGCGACCCATCGCAGAAAGCGGCGGTCACCGAGGCGCTGAGCGCCGCGTTCGGCGGCGACGTGCATGTGCATGAAAACACGTGGCCGGGTCTGTTCGGCATCATCGCGGCCATGCGGGCGCTGATTGCCTTCCTGTACGCGATGGCCGCGCTGTTTATTCTGATCGTCACCATCATGACCGGCGACAAGCTCCTTGCTACGGAGCGGCGGGATATCGGCATCTATAAGGCACTGGGCTTTACGGACAGGCGACTTCGCTTCTCCTTTGCGCTGCGCTTCGGCATGGTGGCTGCTCTTGGTTCCACGCTGGGCGCGGCGCTGGCGGCAGCGCTGACCGACCCGCTGGTCTCCTCCATGATAAAGCTGGCCGGTATCAGCAACTTCGCCTCCCATCCAACGGTTTACCAGATGCTTTTCCCCGCCCTGCTGGTCACGCTGCTGTTTACGGGCTTTGCCTATTTGGCGGCAGGGAAAATGAAACGGGTGGATTTGGCCGTGTTGATCGCTGTGTAAAGACAATGCACTTTATATGCTTTATAGCTATAATTAACTATTTAATATAAGTATTTGCTATGTTATCGGTATGCCGCTATAATAAATACAGAAGCAAGAAGAGATCAAACACAGGAAAGGATTTCCGATAAATATGAACACCTTTAGAAAAGCCTACCTGCTTCTCGCCCTGACCGCTCTGTGCACCGGACTGCTGACCGGCTGCGGCTCTCAAAGCGACGGCGCGAACGGGAATAGTTCCGCGCCCGTCACAAACGGCGCGGCGCAAAACGCCGATGGCGAGGCGGCGCCTCCCACAGAAAGCGCGCCCGTCACCGAGCTGTATGTGCGCTTTGGCGACAGCGAGGCATTTCCGATGCACCTGTACGACAATGCCACCGCCGCGGCCATCGCCGGGTATGTGGGCACGGCGGACTGGCGGCTGCCCATCTACCACTACGACGATTATGAGGGCTGGGAGGTCATGCAGTATTACGACATCCCGAGCCGGTACGAGATCCCCTCCGACTCCGAAACGGTTTCGGTGGAGCAGGCCGGAACCGTCTACTATTCGGAACCGAACCGTATCGTCCTGTTTTATGGGGACGCGAATATCTCCGGCGCGTACACGCCGGTCGGCTACTTTGACGCAACCGATGATTTTGTAAGCGCGGTGGAGGATAACCCGGTGGTCGAGGGCTGGAGCAACAAGCTCGTCCATATCAGCGCCGAGGACTGACCGCTCTCCACCATTTGTCGGAAAGGAGGCGACGTGAGAATGAGTGAAAGGCTGCTTGGTATTCTGGTCGATTCGTTTGGGAAGATCCTTCTTCCGGGTCTTACCATGACGATCCCGCTGACCGCGATCTCGTTTACGCTGGCGCTGATCCTTGCCACCGTCGCGGCGCTCACGCAGTTCGCGAACGTGCGGGGGCTGAAGCAGCTCGCCCGCTTTTATATCTGGGTCATCCGCGGCACGCCGCTTCTGGTGCAGCTGTTTGTGATTTTTTACGGACTGCCGAATCTGGGCGTGGTAATCGACCCGTTTCCCGCGGCGGTTCTCGTGTTCTCGGTCAATGAGGGCGCGTACTGCGCCGAAACGATCCGCGCGGCGCTGGAAGCGGTGCCCGCAGGCCAGCTCGAAGCGGGCTACTGCGCCGGGATGAGCTATTTGCAGACCATGCGGCGCATCATTCTGCCGCAGGCGCTGCGCACGGCGTTCCCGCCCCTGTCCAACTCGCTGATCGCCATGGTGAAGGACACCTCGCTCGCCGCCAACATCACGGTGACCGAGATGTTCATGGTGACGCAGCGCATCGTGGCAAGAACCTATGAGCCGCTCGCGCTTTATATCGAGGTCGGGCTTGTTTACCTGCTTTTCTCGACCGCGCTGACCCGGCTGCAAAGCATGGGGGAAAAGAGGATGAACGCACATGGCAAGCAAGGAGGCTGAACCCATGCTGGAAATCACAGACATTCAAAAATCATTCGGCGGTACCGAGGTGCTGAACGGTGTCGATCTTCATGTCGATCAGGGTGACGTGGTGGCGATCCTCGGCCCCAGCGGTTCGGGCAAGACCACGCTGCTGCGCTGCGTCAATTTCTTAGAAACGGCGGACGGCGGCGCCATGATGTTCGATGGGGAGCGCTTTTCGCTCGGCCATGTCCCTAAAAGGGATATCGCCCGTCTGCGCCGTAAAACCGCTTTTGTTTTTCAAAATTATAACCTGTTCCGCAATAAAACCGCCCTGCAAAATGTGACGGAGGGGCTGGTCGTCGCACGTAAGATACCGAAAACACAGGCCGTGGAAATCGGCAGGCGGGCGCTCGACAAGGTGGGCCTGTCCGACCGTTACGACTATTTTCCAAACCAGCTTTCCGGCGGCCAGCAGCAGCGGGTCGCAATCGCGCGGGCAATCGCCACCGAGCCGAAGATCATCTATTTCGACGAGCCGACCTCGGCCCTCGACCCCGAGCTGACAAGCGAGGTGCTCGCCGTTATGCGGCAGTTGGCGGAGGAGGGGATGACCATGCTTGTGGTCACGCACGAAATGGGCTTTGCCAAAACGGTATCGAACAAGGTCGTGTTTATGGAAAACGGCATGATCGTGGAAGCCGGCGACGCGAAAGCGTTTTTCGATCATCCGCGTGAAGCGCGCACCCGCGCGTTTCTGCGCACGGTCAGCGCGGATGCCGGCTTGGCAAGTTAGCAATCAACGACGTACGAAAAAGGAGTATCAATCTATGAAAAAGAAACGTTTCGCGGCGCTGCTGACAGCCGCCGCTATGCTCGGCACTCTGGCACTGACGGGCTGCTCGCAAAACGCGGACAGCAACGCTCCCGATGACGCGGCACAGCCGCAGGATAACGCGGAGACGGCCGATCTGCTCACACAGATTCAGGAGCGCGGCGAGATCATCGTGGCCATGGAGGGCACTTGGGCGCCCTGGACCTACCACGACGAAAACGACGAGCTGGTCGGCTACGACGTTGAGGTCGCGCGGGCGATCGCGGAAAAGCTGGGCGTTACGGCGAGCTTCGTCGAGGGCGAATGGGACGGCCTGCTGGCCGGGCTTTCGGCGGGCCGCTATGACATTATGGTAAACGGCGTGGACATCGACCCCGCGCGGCAGGAGACCTATGATTTTTCCGACCCCTACGCCTATAACCGCACAGCGGTCATCACGCTGGGCGGCAACGCGGATATCCAGACGCTCGAAGATTTGCAGGGCAAGCACACCGCCAACACCATTTCGAGCACCTACGCGGAGCTGGCGGAGCAGTACGGCGCGGAGGTAACTGGCGTTGACGATCTGAACCAGACCTTTGAACTGCTGCTCTCCGGCCGCATCGACGCGACGCTCAACGCCGAAATGACCTATTACGACTACATGAAGGCGCATCCCGACGCCGATATCAAGATCGCGGTGCTGACCGAGGACGCCAACCAGATCGGCATCCCTATGCGCAAGGGCGAGGAAACCGCCGCGCTGCGCGAAGCGATCAATGCGGCGCTCGCAGAGCTGTCGCAGGAGGGCGTGCTGACCGCGCTTTCCGAGAAATACTTCGGCAGCGATATTTCGCAGGCGTCGTAAAAACGAGACGGCAGATCGACACGAAAGCACAAGGTTTGGGGGGATGACAAATGGAACAAGGAAGCGGCATGGCCGCGTATCACCGCGAGGAGGATATCGTTCAAAACCTGAAGGACGCGGATTGCGACAACGCAACGATTCGGGCCTTTATGGATGATTTTCGGCGCGGAAAAATACGAGAAGGGACGCGGCTGCTGCAAACGCATCGCCGCCGTCTGCTGGATGATCTGCACAAGGATCAAAAATGCATCGATTGTCTGGATTACCTGCTTTTCATGCTGCAAAGGTAAGAATATCGTCCAAGGAAGGAGAAATCGCCGTGACGGCTTATCTGTTCAAAGGCGTGCTGATCGGGCTGCTGTTCGGCCTGCCCGTGGGCGCTGTCGGCGCCATGACGGTGCAGCGCACTTGGGCGTTTGGCTTAAAAGCCGGACTTCTGACCGGTCTCGGCTCCTCCGTGGCCGACTGTCTGTATGCCATCGTCGGCGCGTTCGGGATGACGATGGTGTCAGATTTCCTTTTGCGGTATCAGACGATCATTCATCTGCTCGGCGGCAGCCTGATCCTGCTCATAGGCCTTCGTCTGATCGTGAAAAAAGAGGAACAGGTGGCGGCGGAACCCCAAGCGAAGCACGGCGCGAAGCTGTTCCTGTCCTCCTTCGCCATAGGCGTCACCAATCCGGCGGCGATCCTTACGTTTCTGTTTGCTTTTTCCTACTTTGGCGTTACCGGCATTGCGAAGCCGGTTGACCGGTTGGGCTTGGTGTGCGGCGTATTGATAGGAACCTATCTCTGGTGGACAACGCTTGCCGCCGCGACCCACACACTCCGAAAAAAAGCAAAAGCAAGCGGCTTTCCCCGCATGAACAAAGTGTTTGGTGCATTTCTGACCGCGTTCGGCGCGGTGATCTTCCTGCGCACGCTTGTACCCAGCTAACGAAAGGAAGGAAGCGGATGAAACGAGTTTTTGGGGTTCTTTTAGGGCTGCTGCTGGCATTTTGCCTGACAGCCTGCGGCGGCGGGCAAGCTATACCGGAACCGGCAAACGAAGCAGAAACGGAGGAACAGACCGTGACCAAGCTGAACGTGCAAATAGGCGGCGCAGCCTTTACCGCCACCTTGGAGGAAAACCCCGCCGCCGACGCTTTTGCGGAGCTGCTGCAAAGCGCGCCCGTAATCATAACAATGCGAGACTATTCGGGTTTTGAAAAGGTGGGCGCGCTTGGCGCCACGCTTCCCGCCGACGACAGCCAACTGACGACGCACGCGGGAGACATCGTTTTATACGGCGGCGATCAGATCGTGCTTTTTTACGGCTCCAATTCTTGGAGCTATACCAGGCTCGGCAAAGTTGACGACCTATCCGGCTGGGAAGACGCGCTGGACGGCGACGATGTGTCCGTCACCTTTTCGATGGACTGACCGGGCCGCATGTATTTTAGGAGAGAAAACATGACATATGAATTGGAAACCGCACCCGAGATCAGGGACGCGGTCGCCGCGCGGGCAGCGCGCGGCGTGTTTTGTTCTGCCAATCTCTCAGAGGAGTGGTATCAGGCTTATCTGGGCTGGTGGCGGACGCGCCATGGATTTTCCATGGAGAAGGATTGGCTGCTGTTTACCACAAGCACGATAGCCGCGATTTCCTGCATGGTGCGCAGGTTCACGGCGCCGGCGGAGCAGGTGCTGCTTATGACCCCGGCCGTCCCCGCGTATTTTGACGCCATCACCGGCAATGGCAGACAGGTGACGGAAAGCCCGCTGCAAAATCACGGCGGGGCCTATGAAATTGATTTTGACGATCTGGAACGGAGATTGGCCGATCCGCATACCACGCTGATGCTGCTGAACAATCCCCACAGCTCGACGGGCAGCATTTGGGATCGGGCCGCATTGGAGCGGATCGGACTGCTCACGGCGAAGCATCAGGTAATGGTGATCGCCGACGAAAGCCTGTGCGATTTGACCGACCCGGGCAAGCCGTATGTCCCGTTCGCTTCGGTTTCCGCGCAATGCCGCGAAAACAGCATCACCTGCGTCGGCCCGGCGGAAGCATTCCATTTAGCGGGACTGCAAACAGCGGCGGTGGTAATACCAAACGCCGTGATGCGTCACAAGGCGGGGCGCGCGCTGCAGGGCAACGGGGCGGCGGAGCCGGGCGTTTTCGCGGCGGACGCCGCTATCGCCGCGTTTACCAAAGGCGCGGCATGGCTCGATGCCCGCAGGGCGCACATCCGGGCAAACAAGGATTTTGCGGCGGCGTATCTCGAAAAGGAACTGCCGTCGGTTAAGGCAGCGACGTCAGAAGCCGCCGATCGTTTATGGCTGGATTGCGGCCGGCTGCTTGGCTGTGCGGAGGAAGCCGCCGATTTCATCCGGGAAAAGACCGGGCTTTCGCTGTCGGCGGGCGGGAGATACGGAAGGAACAGCGAGGCTTTTCTGTGCATGAACGCCGCCTGTTCCCGTGACGCTTTGCGTGCCGACCTCGACCGGCTGCGGGACGGGCTTGCCGCTTACGAAGCCTTTGTGCTGGCGCGCTGCTGAAAACGTGCAAAACGATAACACGGGGGACAACATGGAAAACGCAAACCGCATGGGCACGACGCCCATTCCAAAGCTGATCGTTATAACGTCGCTGCCGCTGATCGTCTCGCTGCTGGTCAACAATCTATACAATCTGGTGGACAGCATTTTCGTTTCGCGTATCAGCGAGGACGCGCTGACCGGACTATCGCTCGCCGCGCCCATCCAGCTGATCATGATCGCGATGGGCAGCGGGCTGGCCGTCGGCCTGAACGCCGTCATCTCCCGCGCGCTGGGCGAGAAAAACGCGGCGGAGGTACGGAACACGGCCTCCGCCGCCATGGTGATGGCCGTGGGCGCATACCTGCTGATCGCCGCCGCCTGCCTTGTTATCGCCGAGCCGTATTTTAACTGGCAAGCTGGCGGAAACGCGGCGATCGCCGCACACGGCAAGGCCTACATCCGTATCTGCATGCTGTTTTCGCTGGGGCAGATGATCCAGTGGGTGTTTGACCGCTTTTTGATCGCGACGGGACGTTCCTCGCTTTTTCTGGCGACGCTCTCCACCGCGTCCGTGGTAAACCTGATCCTCGATCCCATCTTGATCTTCGGCTATTTCGGCCTGCCCGCCATGGGCACGGCAGGCGCGGCGACGGCTACCGTCATCGGGCAGTTTGCGGGCGGCATTTGGGGTATTTTTCTCAATATCAAGCGGAACAAGGAAATCCCCATCCACTTTACGCTGCACATTTCGGGCGCGAGCGTCCGGAAAATTTTGCAGGTGGGCGTTCCCACCGCCGTGCTGTCCGGCATCATGTCCGTTATGGGTATTTTCATCAACACGGTGCTGTATGGTTTTTCCTCGACGGCGGTCGCGATCTACGGCATCGGCCAAAAGGTGCAGAACATCGCGCAGATCGCCGTGCAGGGTATGAACAACGCCCTGATCCCGATCATCGCGTACAATTACGGCGCGGGCAAACGGGAGCGCATTCGGCAGACCATCCGCTGCGCCTTTCTGATGGGCGGCGTGGTCATGGCGGTCATTCTGGTCGTGATGGAGCTGATCCCCGATCAGATCCTCATGCTGTTCGACGCCTCCCCGCAGATGATGGCGCTCGGGATACCGGCGGTGCGCCTGCTGTCCCTCAGCTTTTTTGTGGGCGCGGCGAACATCATTTTCGCGGCGGTATATCAGGGCTTTGGGAATGGGAATTACAGCATGTATCTGGTGTTTGTGCGGCAGGTGGCCGCGCTGGCGCCGTTGTTGCTTCTGGGCGCGCAGCTCGGCAGTCTTAACTTGGTGTGGCTGTCCTTCGCGGCGGCGGAAGCGATTGCCGTCCCCGTCGGGATACTGCTTTACAAACGCATGGGGCGCGGCTTTTTCACTGCGGAGCCGCACGGCTTACCGGCGCGGCAGGCCTGCGCCAAATAAAACGACCAACCACCGGCAGAACAGGAGGAATCATCATGGGAAACTATCATATCGCGCCGCTCAGCGAGCGCGTACAGAGAACGGCCGTCTGTTATCAAAACCGCTACGGCATGGACATCGCGGGCGAGTTTTACACCGCGAAAGACCTTGACCAAAGCGCGCGCCACCCCGCTCTGCTCGTGGGCGCGCCCTACGGCGGCGTCAAGGAACAGGGCCCCTGCGTTTACGCGAACGAGCTGGCGCAGCGAGGCTTTGTGGTGCTCACGTTCGACCAGTCCTTTATGGGCGAGTCCGCCGGCGCGCCGCGTCATGTTTCGTCCCCCGATATTTTTACAGAGAATTTCAGCGCGGGCGTGGATTTTCTGGGCTTGCAATCGGTTGTCGACCGCGAGAAAATCGGCGTGATCGGCATCTGCGGTTCGGGCGGCTTCGCGCTGTCCGCCGCCCAGTGCGACACCCGCATCAAGGCCGTGGCCGCGTGCAGCATGTACGACATGAGCGCGGCAGGCCGGGATTCCATGGACGCGGCGGCGCTGCGGGCGGAAAAGGAGCGGCTGTCCCGCCAGCGCTGGGCGGACGCGGAAAACGGTTTTCCCGCTTACACGCCGTCGTTCCCCGAAACGCCGCTGGACGAAGTGCCGGAGGGCCTCGATCCCATCACGGACGAGTGGATGCGGTTCTACGCGGTGAAGCGCGGCCATCACCCGAACGCGCGCGGCGGCTTCACCGCCACCAGCGATCTGGCGATGCTGAACTTCCGTTTGCTGGACTTCATCGACGAGATTTCGCCCCGCCCCATCCTGTTCGTGGTGGGCGACCGGGCGCACAGCAAATTTTTCAGCGAGAACGCCTATGCCAAGGCCGAGGCGCCGAAGGAGCTGTATGTGGTGGACGACGCGGAGCACATCGACCTGTACGACCGCACCGACCGCATCCCCTTTGACAAGCTGACCGACTTTTTCCGCGCAAATCTGAAGTGACCGTTCCCCAAAAACGCTGTGACGCAACAGGAGGAATTCTTATGAGTAAGAAAATATTGATCCTTTCCACCAGCCCCCGCAAGGCGGGCAATTCCGCCGCGCTGGCAGAGCAGTTCGCCGAAGGCGCGCGGGAGGCGGGCCATCGGGTGGAGACCGTCAGCCTGCACGACAAAACCATCGGCTTCTGCAAGGGCTGCCTCACCTGCCAGCAAACACAAAAGTGCGTGATCCGCGACGATATGGACGCTGTTTTAGAGAAAATGCTCCACGCAGACGTGATCGTATTCGCCACCCCGATCTACTTTTACGAGATGAGCGGCCAGATGAAAACGCTGCTTGACCGCACCAATCCGCTGTTCCTGCAGGACTACGCCTTCCGCGATATCTATCTGCTGGCGTCCGCCGCTGAATCGGAGGAGAGCGCCGTGGACGGCGCGGTGAACGGTCTGAACGGCTGGATCGCGTGCTTTGAAAAAACGCGGCTTTGCGGCGTGGTGCGCGGCGTGGGCGCGACAGTACCCGGCGACATGGCGGCGCTGCCAAATCTGCTGCAGGATGCCTACGAAATGGGCAGAAAGGCCTGAGCCAATGAAGAAGAAGCTTCTTTCCTGCTTAACGGCGCTTTCTGTGCTGTTTGAGATAGGCGTTCCGGCGCTCGCCGTCGATACCGGCTTTGCAGACGTGCCGCAGGACGCTTACTACGCCGCGGCTGTGCGGTACTGCCGCGATACCGGACTGATCAGCGGTACATCAGACACCACTTTTTCCCCGCATGATGCTACCTTCCGCGCCCAGCTTACCGCCATGCTCTGGCGGCAGGCGGGCAGTCCGGCGGCAGGCGGCGAACCGTTTGCCGACGTGTCCGGCGCGGCCTATTACGCCGAAGCCGCCGCATGGGCGAATGAACAGGGCGTCGTCACCGGCTACGGCGATGGGCGCTTCGGCCCGAACGACCCTGTCACCCGCGCCCAGCTGACCGCAATATTGTGGCGGGTCGATGGCAGACCGACCGCAGCGGAAACAACGCCGTTTGCCGATCAAACTGCCATTCCGTCCTACGCGGCGGACGCTGCCGCATGGGCGTGCGCAGGCGGCATAGTGAGCGGAAAGGATGGGGGCCGCTTCGATCCCAACGGCCGCGCGACCCGCGCCGAGACCGCCGCCATCCTGTGCCGCTGGCTGACCGGCGGCGCGCCGAACGAAGGACCCGACAGACAGGACGACCCCGCCATTTTGCCCAAGCTAACCGTTGAGATCGGAAACCAAGCCTTTCCTGTCACGCTGGAGGACAACGAAACGACGCGCGCGCTGCTTGACCGCCTGCCGCTGACCGTGACGCTGTCCGAGCTGAACGGGAACGAGAAGTATTATTACCTGCCTGACAGCCTGCCGGCCAACGCCGCGCGTCCGGGCACCATCCGCGCCGGCGATCTGATGCTGTACGGCGACGATTGTCTGGTGCTGTTTTACCAAACCTTTGACAGCGGCTACAGCTACACCCGTCTGGGCGCGCTGGACGCCCCCGCCGGTTTACCCGCCGCCGTGGGACGGGGTAGTGTGGAAGCGACCTTTCGGGTACGGTAAGACCCTCTGGTTATTTAACCCCAATAGCAATATAAAAAGGTTCGAGTTTACAGCAAATAGCTGTCGACTCGAACCTTTTTTCAATTTAAATATCCTGTTAGTTTGACAGCTTCAAGTTGTCCCACAGCTTACCTAATAGCTTGTCCTCCACGATTTTGTAGTGGAAATCCGGCGGTGTAGGCTTATAGGGGGCGTCCCTGCCCTCGCTTGTCTGCAATACGTTGCCTTTTAGCTGAAATTCCCGCAGCGCCTTAATGTCGATCGCATCAACGAGGACAGCGGGGTTTTTCCCGCCTTTCACCTTCAAGATGTCCTTCTTTTCTGTCTTGGAGGGCTGCGTGATGCGGCTGTCGCCATACTGCGCCGTGTTGACCTGAATGCAATAGCAGTGCAGGTCGCGGCTCAGTGATTCCACGATGCTGCTGTAATAATTCACGTCGCGGTTCCACTCCACCGCGATCAAAGCGTCCGCATAGGACTGAAACAGCGCGCGGTCGGTGATCGAGGTCAATTCATAGCAGCAGTACACGGAAAACCAGAAATCGTTCCAGTTATACAGCTCATACTGCTTCCCTTCCTTCACCTTACAGTGGTAACTTTCCACCATCTGCCGTTCACTTGGCGCAAAATGCGTCTTTTCATGGAAGTGGATATAGCTGAACCTCTGCGTCCCTTCTACGTAAGGCAGGATCACCGCCGTCAGATTATAGACGGGATCGTCGCCGGAAGCGTTTTTCACGCGCAAGTGCTCCACGCCTGTGACGACAGCCAACTGATTCTTCGCGCAGGTGCGCGCGAGGATGGGCAGCCACTCGAAAGGCCAGTAGCTTTCCGGCAGCACCAGCATATCAGCGCGGTTTTCAATCGCCTGATTGACAAGGCATACAGCCTTTTGATACCGCTGGTAACTGCGGTCCGGCGAGCTGAGAAACACGGCTTCCACCGTTTTCGGCTGTACGATCGTGTTGGCCACCGCAACGGTAACGCTGTCCCGTTTTCCATCACCTACGCGGATGGCCATGCGGTGTCCGCTCACCTTGGTAACGACCGGCGTGCTTTCATGATTTTCTCCGGGGTCGATCAGATAATTCAGACGAACGTACAGCTTTTTCTGCTCCTCCACATCGTCCCGCCCATACAAAGCGGTATGGCGCTCGTGGGGGCGCAGTCGGTTTAGAACATGATGGATGGACAGATCGTTCATGGTGATCAAATAAGGATAGTATTTATATTTCTCTTCTTCAAGTCGATTGGCGGTATAACCGGCGTTCAGCGCATCCTGCAAAATGGTTAAATTGAATGTTTTTTCACTGTATTGCAGTTCTGACAGGCTGCCAAGGCAGCCGTCTATCAAAATGGGCAGGGCGTACTTGTCGCACATACGGGTTTGACAGTACTTCAGCCGTGTTTTATTGATGAAGGAGCACGCCAGAATCTGCGTGTCATTTGTTCTTGCAAAGAGCCGTTTTGCGACCGCTTCGACCGCATTGTTCCCGGCCGCGCCCCAAATCAGAGCCAGAGTTTTATGAATGGCAGAAAAGAGAAACGCTTCCAACGAGTCCTTTAGACTTTGTGCTTCCATCGAGTTATTCTCGGATTTGGTAAGCTCATGGATAGCGCGCCATATTCTTTCGACAAAGCGGCTGTACGCATCGAAGCTGCCGTTATAGGCGAGAATACTCAGCACCTTTTCCCAACTGATATACTGATCGATCAAAGCGACCGGGGTGAATATCTTATCAATATCCGCGACAAACTGCGATTCTTTTTCGTCTTCCACCAAGCCGCTGATGCGCATATATTTCCCCAAAAATTTAGATAGTTTGAAGCGGTCGAGCCGTATACCTTCAACGCCGCGAAGTTTGTTGGGGCCGTCTTGCTCGCTGAATTCGTAGATTTCAGAATAGTCGTCGCGCTGGAACACAGGCTCGTCCTCCGGCAAAAAACGAAACTCGCTTTTGTTTTCCCGGAGGCCCTTTTGAAAGCAGGTCAGCAGCGCGTCCGACTGCTCCGCGTTGAAGTAGAACAGCTTTATTTTCTGGTTTTGAACGATCAGCTTTGACCCTTCAAATTCCGTAAACGCAGGGTTAACGGAATAGATAACATCCTTTTTTTGCTTCTCTTTATCTATTTCATTTTCCTCTCGATTTGTCACATCGCGCGGTATAAACAATCCACCGTCCTTTTCCCAAGAGCAGTAGCTATACGGTCGATGCCACGCACTGCAATTTTTCAAATAATACTGGATCATACAGTCGGGCGTTAAGTTGCCATTCTGTGCGTCACGATATATTTTGCTGTTCTTTTCCACCTTATCCACAATGATGATGTCGTCTACATAGCGCCCGTAGTACAGCGGATTCCAGCCATTTATTAAGGTGTCGTCAAACTTTTTGAGGCAATAGTTGGCCAATACGTTCGACGGATGAAAGCCGATCGGCAGAACATTACGGTTTTCAATCAGCGTGGGATTTTGTTCGCGAAGTTTTTGGCTATAGGTTTCGATCACCTGCCAAACAAAATCGGTCAGCGGATCGACCAGCGCACCGTATTCCTCCGGGATTTCCCGCTCCGAATCTGCGACACTCTGCCGGACGATTTTCCGCAAATGCTGCTGTGTCAAATCAACTTGATAATAAAAACGCTTGAAATCCAGCGTCAGCAGCACCACATCTTGCCCCTGCGCCAGCGATTTTTGCGCGAACGAAAGCGCGCGGTCGCGCCAACCCTCATATTGCTGAAAATACGGCTCAAATAAATAAGGCGAATAGGTGGGACGGCCGGTTTCCTCATCCAGCAGATTTTTGCGCAGGCGATTACCATAGGAATGTTCATAGATGGCTGCATCCAGACGATGGCCAACCACCAAAAGCCATGCCACGCCGAGGATGTACCCCTCCACACTCATATCGCAGAAATACTGCAGGTCTTTTACACGCGGCTTTTGCACATTGAGGTTTGAGATCAATTGGTCGGGCTTTTCACTTTCTTCGTCCGCCATCTTTTTCGGAAACGTCAAAATGGAGATAGTTTTCAGAATGGACGGCGTGATATCGCTTAAGTCGCCGTTTATCAACTGCTTTGTCAATCGGTCAATAACAGCCTCTATCCTGTCTTCCTCTTGTACAATTTTGTCCCGAAGCACAAGCTGCGTTTTGTCAAAAAACACACTGGATTTCAGCTTTTTGTAGGAAATCTCCAACAGTCGCTGGATAGCGGAAATGTCCGGTGCCTGTTTTATTCCCATATCTTTTCCCTACCTCTCTGCCTATCTTTTATTTCACTAATTTCAAATCCAGCGCAAGTCTCGCAACACTCCGCTCCTTGTCAGATGCGCGATCGTAGGCTCTGGCGACCTCGTACGCCTCGATGGAAATCTCCCTTGGCTTATAGTGCTGCTCGCCCGTCCACACCTCCAGCGGGACATTCAGTGTATCCGAAAGGCGCAGTGCGACCGACAGCGGCGCGTCCTTCATGCGGTGCATGATGATCGTGCGCACCTGCTTGTCCGTCAGGCCGGTCACGCGCACGATGCCCGGAATGTTAAGCCCCATTTTCTCTGTCACGTCGATGAAAATCTTGTAAAACGGCTGGCCGCCGCCCTCATACAAGGCGTTCAGCGCCCCTTCTTCGGCGGTTTCCTCCATCAGATATTCCGCGGATACGCCTAACTTTTGTGCGTATTGCTGCACTTTTGAGATCTTGGGCGACCGCTGTCCAGTCTCGTAGCGGCTGAGCACCTGCTTCGAGGTGCCAAGCATCTGTGCAAACGCCTGCTGCGACATGCCCTTTTCCTTGCGGATCTCGCGCAGCCGCTCGCCGAACGAAACGAACGCCGGATTGCTCTCCTGCATCTCCATACCTCCTTGTCATTCCGTGCTGTTATGTCTATTAAAGCACATCGTGTCATCCAGTTCAATATCTAAATAAAAATTTATGTATTTTTGTCACCATTCGATTGACAACGCGCATTGCTGCGTGTATACTGTCAGCATGATCGTTTGGTGATATTTTTATGTGCTTTATCTCACTGTCACCAAATAGGCATATCACGTAAGGGGATGGTTGTCTTCTGTGGAGCAACAACTTAGAGCGCGTATCGCCTGACTTGTGCCATGCGCGGGTTGCTTACATCTTGACAACAGGAGGATTTTCACAATGAACAAGCTGCCATACGAGGACTATCCGGAGGTGCTGAACGCGGGGCAGATCGCCGAGCTGCTGGGCATTTCCCGCGCGGGCGCATACCAACTGCTGCGCCGTGCGGATTTTCCCACGCTGCATATCGGAAAGAGAAAGCTTGTACCGAAGGACAAGCTAATCGCTTGGATCGACAGACAGACTGGGGAGGGCGTTTGCTGAAAACCACTGTAAACCGGGCGGTAAATCAGGCAAGCCCGCGCGGTGTTTTTTTGCAATTTGGAGCGGTGCTTTTCAAAGTTTCCGCACCTTTTCCGCACGATGGAACGAACCGAAAAAAGGTGCGGAATTGAACTGCTGCAAATGTGAACGGCGTGGTTGAAAAGAGGCGCTTACCATTTGAATTTCGCTTTGGGCCGCTCTTTTCGTTCCGCTTTTCGCGTCCTGCAAAACCACGCGGCCGTCCTCTTTACCGAGCCGTTAGACGGCAAGGTTTACACGGTAAATTTTCAATGCCTGCCCTATAGATCTGACAAGGAGTGATACAGATGAGCGATACTCTCTCCAGCGACTTTACTGCCGCGCTGCAAAAAACGAATGATATTGCGGCGCGTCTTGCAGCCGGCCGATATGACGACGAATACCTTTACCACCTGACAAGCGCGGCGCAGCAAACGGCGCTCGCCGCCCGACAGCTTTACACACAAACAAAAGCCCGTTCCGGAGATTTCCGATCCTGCGGGAAATCTCCGGAACGGGCGAACCCCATAGCCGACGGTTATTCGCTCCAAATGACAAGAGCTACCGTTGTCATTCGGTTGCCGCTGCTGCTGACCAAGCGCGGCTGCGACAGCGCGTTTATCTGCGAACCGCTCGACGCGCTGCTGTCTGCGCACGCACCTGACCTGCCGCGTTTTCGGGAATGCACGGTCGAATTTCTGCATTGTTATGCAGCTTCGCACCGCCCCGCCGACGTGCGCGACCACGACAACCTTGAAACGCGCGCCGTGCTGAATACGATCGAGCGTTATCTTCTGACCAGCGACAGCGGCCTGTACTGCACCAATATCCAATCGACCTGCTGGGCGCCGCACGACGGAACCGTCGTCACGCTCCGTCCCGGCAAGATCCCGGTGATGGAGGCCGTGCCATGAAGCTGCACGCCAACAGCATTGCGTTCCGCCTGCTGCTTCGCGCCGCGGCTTACGGCGAGTTGCCGTATCATGCACTGCGGCTGATGCCGGACTGTTATGAAAGCGTCAAGGACTCTTTTCAAAGGTTGTGCCGCGCAGGCCTGCTCGGCCTCGTCAAAGCGCCGCGAATCAAGTGCTTTTATCTCACCGCACCGGGCTATGAGGCTTACTGTAAAGCTCTTCAGCGGGAAGGGCTCGAACCGCTGCCTAAGCCGGAAACCGTGTGCGACCCGCAAAAAGCCCTGCGGCTGAGCCGCGTCAACGAAACGAACCTGTTCTTCGCGCTTTCC
>JAUNGZ010000046.1 GCA_030524205.1 Eubacteriales bacterium | reverse complement strand
ATAGAACACGGCTGTGACCACAGCCGTGTTCATCAAAAGGCCGAGCTCCGCCCGGCCTTTTGATACAAACAGGAAAACGGCCACGGAATCGCAATTCCGTGGCCGTTTTCCTGCAACAGCCCTCTCCGGCCCGCAGGCCGGAAGGGCGTCCCTCGATTGAAACTGTAGTTTCAATCGAATGCTTTATAATCCCATCTCCGCCTTCAGCTTGGCCAGCTCGTCGTCCACCGCGGCGGACGAGCCGGACGCCTGATACTTCTTTTCCAGCTCGGAGGCCGCGTCCTTGGGCTTTTCGTTCAGCTCGGCCATGGCGTTGGCCTTGTCGAGCATCTGATCGGCCTTCTGCTCCATGCGGTCGAACGCGCTCATCGCGCCCGCGGCCTTATCCGCCGAGGACGAGAACTCGTTGACCTTCTGCTGCGTTTTGGCGACCGCCACCTTTGCCTTGACCATTTCGCGGCGGGCGTTCAGCGTCTCGATGTCGCCGACCAGCTTGTCGTGCATCTGGCGCATCTTCTGCGCGTTCTCATGCGCGGCGTCGTAGGTCGCCTGAAGCGAAGCCGCCTTATCGGCAAGCTGCTGCTTTTTGGCAAGGAAGGTGCGCGCGTCGTCCTCGCTGCCGGCGGCGAGCGCCTTGCGGGCCAGACCGTCGTATTTCGCGATCTCGGCGGCGTTTTCATCCAGCATGCGCTTGGTGCGCGCCTCCTCGGCCATAACGCCCGCGGTCTCCTTCTTGACCTCGGCCAGATTTTCGGTCAGGTCGCGCAGGTACTGGTCGATCATCTTCGCCGGATCCTCGCACCTGTCGAGCAGGTCGTTGACGTTTGCCTTGATAATGTCGGTAAAGCGTTCCAAAATGCCCATTTTCTTTTCCTCCCAATAAAATACGGTTGTTATTCGTCCTTGTCCTGATATTTCTTCGCGAGGTCCTCCACATCCTGATCGCCGAACTTTTCAAGCGGCGTTTTCAGGATTTCCTCGGCGCGCTTCTGCTCGCGCTCGCGCTGCTCGCGATGCTTCTTGACGGCCACGAAAATCAGTATCGCCACAATGACGACCGCGATACAGACCGCCACCGGCACGACGGGCGATTTGGTCACCGTCATGATGCGCTCGCCCGTTTTTTCAAACGCGAGGGAGAAAACCTCCTCCTCGGTATCGGCGCTGTCGTAATAGCGGTCGAGATAGTCGGCCAGAATGCCGACCGCCTCGTTGTCCATAATCGTCTTGGCCTGACTGCCCACCGTGTAGCCGCAGTTGTAGGAACCGCGGTTATCGTCGCAGAACACCAGCAGGAAATGCCCCTCGTCCTTAAAAAGCTGCGGATAGAGCGTCTCGGCCCGTTCGGTCAGCTCGCTGACCGAGGTGGTCTCGCCGTTCGGCAGGATGTACACATAGGGCTGCACGCCGGTTTGCTTGTAAAACCGCTTGAGCCCGTTTTCCAGCCGGGATTGGTGGCGGATCCAGTCGCCGTCCTCGTCGGTGTAATACGCGGTTTCGGAAACCGCGGACGCGGGCAGCTTTTCGCGCGCGACGGTCGATTTGGCGATACCGCCGCCTCCGCCGCCCATCAGCAGGCTGACCGCGGCGACCAGCACCACCACGACGGCGAACACGATAAACAGCGTGCCGCAGCCCGAATTGCCGCCGTTTCCGTCGCCGCCGTTGTTGTTTCCGCCGCCCCCGCCGCCGGAATAGCGGCGCGAGTTGTTCACAAAAATCGGGCCGGTGCGGATTCCGCCGAAGCCGCCGCCAAAGCCGCCGCCCCAGCCGCCTCCGCTTCCGCCGCC
>JAUNGZ010000010.1:61849-74325 GCA_030524205.1 Eubacteriales bacterium | reverse complement strand
GCCGTCTAAGGGGGACTCCGTCCCCCTTAGATACGAAGCCGGGTCCCGAGGAAACCGGCTTCGATAACCCCCTCGCGTTTGCACGGCAAACGCGGCTTTGGACACGTGTCCAAAGGCAGCGGTAAAAAAGCGCGGCAAAGCCCCGCTTTTTTGGAGAATGATATGGCAGGCGCTGCGGCGCCTGCCGCGCGCGGCGGCGCGCGCTGGGGCTGCGGCCCCTTGCCCCCGGGGGACGAAGGGAGGACGGAGTCCGCCTTCGATGTTCTCTCGCGTTTGCGTGGCGGGCGATTACCCCGACGGCAGAATTTCGATGGAGGGCGCGCTTTCCATCGACAGTTAAAAGGAGGATACAGACCCATGAAGAAATTTTTTGCGGCGCTGCTGGCGGCGGCGACGCTGCTGACGAGCGCGCCCGCGGCGCTGGCGGCGTCCGATACGTCGGACGCGGTAATCGAGCAGGTGATCAGCGCGATCGGCATTATGGTCGGCGACGGCAGCGGAAATATGAATTTGGACAAATCCGTCTCCCGCGCCGAGTATGCGAAGATGCTGGTCGCCGCGTCGGCCTATAAGGACAAGGTAAGCGCGGTGTCCAATTCCTCGCCCTTTAAGGATGTGCCATACACCCACTGGGCGGCGGGCTATATCAAGACCGCCGTGCAGCAGGGGTGGCTGACCGGCTATCTGGACGGCACCTACCGTCCCTCCGGCACGGTTACGCTCGAGGAGGCCGCGACCGGCTGCCTCAAGCTTTTGGGCTACACGGCCGAGGATTTTTCCGGCTCCTATCCGTACGGCCAGCTCGCGCTGTACAAATCGCTGCATCTGGATACCAAGGTGACCGCCTCGCAGGGCGGCACGATGACGCGGCGCAACATGATGTACCTGTTCTACAACCTGCTCTCCGCCGACGCCAAGGACGGCAAGGCCTACGCGGAAACGCTGGGGTACGGCCTGAACGCCTCTGGCGAGGTCGACTACCTGTCCGTGCTGTCGGAAACGATGGAGGGGCCGTTTGTCGTCACGGACAGCCTGTCCGCCATTGTCTCCGCCGGGGACAAAACGGTTTACCGCAACGGCTACGCTTCAACAACCGACGCGGTGCGGAAGTACGACGTGGTCTATTACACCGGTTCGACGATCTGGGCCTATGCCAACGCGGTGACCGGCACGTACCAGTCGGCCTCGCCCTCGGCGGCTTCGCCGGAATCGGTGGTCGTCGCGGGCAACACGTATACGCTCGGTACGAGCGAGGCGGCGCTCGAGCTGTCCACACTCGGCGGGCTGAACGTCGGAGATATCGTAACGCTGCTGCTCGGCCGCGACGGGCAGGCGGTCGCGGCGCTGCCCGCTTCGGACTACGCCTCGTCCGTCGCGGGGCTGGTGACCGCGACCGGCACGGGCACGTACTACAACGCGGTCGGCAATTCCTATTCCTCGCCGACGATCACGGTCGCGGCGACCGACGGCGGAACCTACGTCTATCCCTGCTCCAAAACCTCGATTGAAGAGGGAGATTATGTATCCATCGGTTTCGGCTCGTCCGAAACCGATGTTTCTATCCTGAAGTCCACCTCGATTTCGGGCAAGGTGGCGGGCTATACGGTCGGCACGAAAACCATGGCCCGGGACGTGCGTATTCTGGATACGCGGGACGCGAGCGCCAAACGCATTTATGCCTCCCGGCTGGACGGGGCGACGCTCGATTCGGGCGACGTGCGCTACTGCGCGACCAATGCGGCGGGCGAGATCACCGACCTGATCCTCAAGGATTTCACGGGCGATTTGTACGAATACGGTATCATCACCAGCGCCAAGGAGCAGTCGGGCGAGATGAGCCTGTCGGGCAGCTACACCTATCTGGTCAGCGGCGAAAAAAAGACGCTGTCGACCAACGGGAAAACGCTTGGCGCGTCCTACGGCCCGGCGCGGCTGACGATCGAGGACGGACAGCTTTCCTCGGTGCGGGCGCTGGAAACGGTCAAAAGCCCGGACACGGTCACGCAGCTCGGCGTGACTAAGGATGACGCCAGCTACCTGTTTTCCGACGAATGCGCGGTCTACCTGTACGCGAACGCGGGGTACAGCCTGCTCTCGCTGACCGAGCTTCGGAATAATTTCTCGTCGTACAATATCACCTGCTATTACGACAAGGAAACCAAGGACGGCGGGCGCATCCGCATCGTCGTGGCACGCGCGAAATAAGAGAAAGGCTCCCCAACTGGGGAGCCTTTGATATTTCTTGCGTTTTGCACAAATAACGGATATACTATTCGTATAAAATGCGAAATGGGAGCGATAGCGATGGCTTCGGAAAAAACCAATGTGATGCGCGTGCTCGAGCAGCATAAAATCGCCTACACGCCGCACGCCTACCCACACGGCAAGGAGGCGGTCGACGGCGTGTCGGTCGCGGCGCTGCTCGGGCAGGACGTGCGGCAGGTGTTCAAAACGCTGGTCGCGCGCGGAAAATCGGGCGGGTATCATGTGTTTGTGATTCCAGTAGCGAAGGAGCTGGACCTGAAAAAAGCGGCCAAGGCGGCGGGGGAAAAGTCGGTCGAGCTGGTGCACGTCAAGGAGCTTTTGGGGCTGACGGGGTACGTTCGCGGCGGCTGCTCGCCGGTCGGCATGAAAAAGGCCTTCCCGACCGTGTTCGACGAGAGCGTTCAGAGCCTGCCGTCCGTCATGGTGTCGGCCGGCAAGATCGGGTGGCAGATCGAGTGCGCGCCCGACGACCTGCTCGCGCTTGTGCGCGCGGAAAGCGCGCCCCTTACGACAGATTGAGCAGCTGCTCCGCGTCCGGAAAGAGCGCAAACACGGTCTGCACGCCGCAGCCGGAAAGCTGGGCGAGCTTGGCCTCGAGGGTCGATGCGTCGTCGTAGAGCACGAAATGCGCGGCTCCCTCGCGGTCGGTGTAGGTGAAATACTTGGCGCACAGCTCGCGCGAGAAAAAGGTCTGCGAGCCGGTCTGCTCGAGCAGCGCCCCGCGCTCTTTTTCGGTGAGCAGCCTGCCGTTCGGCGAGGCGGAGGGCAGCGTGAAGTCCTGCGATACCGGCTGGAGAAAGGCCGCGACGCGCGCCGCGCCGTAGATCCCCTGAAGCGACGAGACATAGGCGGTCAGGCTGCCGCCGGAGAGCGCGGTGGGCATGGTCAGAATGGCGTGCTCGAGCGCCCGCCCGCAGGAGAGCGGCACATAGAAGGGAATGCCGGCCTCGTGCAGCGCGGCGTCAAAGGCCGCAAGCAGCGTGCGGCCGCGCGGGGTGTCGTGCTCGAAATCGGCGAATACGCCGAGCGCGCTGGCGCGGTTTGCCTCGAATACGAGATCGGCGGCGAGCCTGTCTGCATTGCAGGCGGCCAGCTCGGCGGGCGGGTCGCACAGGCCGAGCAGGCAGCGCGTCTGCGCGGTCGGCAGCTGCAGGCGCTCGAGCGCGCCGCCCGGCGTGATGCCGAGGCAGAGGTGGAGCACGGGCAGGCCGTGCGAGGCTGCGCGCACCGCGTCGCGGCCCGTGCATACCAGAATAAGATTTTTCGTATATACCATCGTGATCGACTCCCTTGTGCTGGACTTTTCGGACAAATTCCATTACACTATATGTGGCAATTCCCAAGGAGAGAACGCAGGAGTAAACGAATGAGCAAACTGATCCCCGACTTTGTATTTGAGTCGATTTATGATATCACCCCGCTTTTCTTGCGGGAAAACGGCGTGCGCGGCGTGCTGATTGATCTGGACGGCACGCTGGCCTCGCACAAGGCCGCGCTGCCGCCCGAGGCGCTCGCGCCGTTCGTTCGGGCGCTGCATGAGGGCGGCCTGCGGGTGCTGGTGTTTTCCAACAACCGCGAAGGGCGCGTTGGGCGGTTCTGCGCGGCGCTCGGTGTGGATTTTATCAGCCGGGCGGGCAAGCCGCTGCTCGGCGGGTTCCGCCGCGCGGCCGAACGGCTGGGCCTGCCGGCGGACGCGCTCGCCGTCGTCGGCGACCAGATTTTCACCGACGTGTTCGGCGGCAACCGCGCGGGCGCGCTGACCTGCTATGTGCAGACGCTCGACCGCCGCTTTTTCTGGGTGAACGTGCGCTATCAGTTCGAGCGCGGCTTTATCGAGCGCGGCAAAAAACGCATGGAGGCGAGAATGCGGCATGAATAAGGCGAAATTCGGCCCGGCGGGCAATTCGGAATCGTTTGCCGCGGCGGGCTTCAAAAAGAGCGAGGACGCGCCCGCGTGGCTGCAAAAGCTGGGCCTGACGGCGTATGAGTACCAGTGCGGGCGCGGCGTGCACGTCGGCGCGGAGACCGCCGCCAAAATCGGTGCGGCGGCGCGGGCGCACGGCGTCCAAATGAGCATCCACGCGCCGTATTTCATCAATCTGTCCTCGGAGGAGCGCGAGCGGATGGACAAAAACGTGCAGTACGTGCTCGATACCGCACACGCCGCCCTGCATTTGGGCGCGTCGCGCATGGTGGTGCACTGCGGCGGACAGGGCAAGCTGACGCGCGAGCGCGCCATGCGCAACACACATGAGAACGTGCGCCGCATTCTGCGCGCGCTGGACGAGGAAGGCTTAACCAGCTGCACGGTCTGTCTGGAGACGATGGGAAAGAAAAGCGTTTTAGGCTCGGCGGAGGAGGTCTGCGAGCTGGTCGCGGCGGACGACCGCCTGCTGCCCTGTGTCGACTTTGGGCACTTAAACTGCCGCACGGGCGGCGGGATGAACGACAGGCAGGCCGTGCGCGCGCTGTTCGATTTGATGGAAAACACGATCGGGCTCGAGCGGACGAGCCGCTTGCACGCGCATTTCTCCAAGATTGAGTATAACGACAAGGGCGAAATCCGGCACCTGACGTTCGCGGACGAGGCTTTCGGCCCGGACTTCCTGCCGGTCGCGCAGGAGACCGCGGCGCGTGGTTACGCGCCCACGTTTATTTGTGAATCCGCCGGCACGCAGGCCGAGGACGCGGCCGCCATGCGGGATCTGTATCAAAAGGAGTTGGAAAAATGAAAAAGGTACTGCTGATCCACGGCCCCAACCTCAACCTGACCGGTCAGCGCGAGCCGGGCATTTACGGCTCGGACACGCTCGCCGTCATCAACGCCGAGGCCGTGCAGAAGTGCGAGAGGCTGGGACTTGCCTGCTCGGTGTTCCAATCGAACAGCGAGGGCGCGCTGATCGACCGCATCCACGCCGCGCGCGAGGACTGCTCGGCCATCATCATCAACGCGGGCGCGTATACGCATTACAGCTACGCCATCCGCGACGCGATCTCGGCGGTGCGCCTGCCCTGCGTTGAGGTGCACATGTCCAACGTGCACGCGCGCGAGGAGTTCCGCCACCATTCGGTGCTGTCGCCCGTGTGCGCGGGCGTGATCGCGGGCTTCGGCAAGCACAGCTATCTGCTCGCGGTCGACGCGGTCAAGGCGATTCTGGGGTGAAAAACACATGAAAATACAGGAATTGCGGCAGCTGCTATCGGACGCGCCGTATGACGCGCTGGTGCTGACCAGCGAAATCAGCCGCCGCTACGCCACGGGCTTCCATTCGACCGCGGGCGCGGTCTACGTTTCCCCAAAGCAGGCGGTGTTCCTCACCGATTTCCGCTATGCCGAAGCGGCGCGCGCCGCCGTGCGGGATTTCGAGGTGCGCGAGCTGGGCGGACAAACCTACGCCGCCGCAGTAAACGAGCTGCTCGCGGCGGATGGGGCGCGGCGCGCCGCGCTGGAGGACCGCGCGCTGACGCACGCGGATTTCTTGACGTGGGCGGGCGCGCTGCACGCCGAGGCCGTCCGGCTGGGCGGCGCGGTCGAGCGTCTGCGCACCTGCAAGGAGGACGGCGAGGTCGAAAAAATCGTCGCCGCGCAGCGTATCGCGGAGCAGGCGTTCGACGAGGTGCTCTGCGATATCAAGGCGGGCGTTTCCGAAAAGGAGATCGCGGCGCGGCTGACCTATCTGATGCTGCATTACGGGGCGGAGAACATGTCGTTCGATCCGATCGTCGTGTCGGGCAAAAACAGCTCTAAGCCGCACGGCGTGCCGTCGGATAAGAAAATTGAGGCGGGTGACTTCGTCACGATGGATTTCGGCTGCATTTACGAGGGCTATTGCTCGGACATGACGCGCACCGTCGCCGTCGGCTGCGCAACGGACGAGATGCGCGCCGTGTACGATACCGTGCTCTCCGCCCAGCTCGCGGGCATCGCGTGCTGCAAGGCGGGGCGAACCGGGCGGGAGGTGGACGCCGCCGCACGCAGGGTCATTGAGGACGCGGGCTACGGCGAGGCCTTCGGTCACGGCTTCGGCCACGGCGTGGGGCTGGAAATCCACGAAGCGCCGACCGCGGGGCCGCGCGCGGAGGGCGTGCTGCCGGCGGGCAGCATCGTCACGGCCGAACCGGGCATTTACCTGCCGGGCAAATTCGGCGTGCGCATCGAGGATATGCTGTATGTCATCGAGGACGGCTGTATCAACCTCACCGAAGCGCCGAAGGGACTGATGGTGCTGTGATCGTTCCTGTGACCGAACCGGCGCGGCTCGCGCCGCTGCTGCCGGACTGGCGGCAGACCATGCTTTGGTCGTATTTTGCGGGCCGCATGGGGGAGGGGTATGCGGATCAGGCAGCTTGTCCCCGGTCGGCGCTGGTGCGTGTGGGCGATTTCTGTTTTTTCGCGGGCGCGCCGTCGGCCGAGCTGGCCGCGTTTGTGCCGCCCGCGCTTGCGCACGGCTTTGCCGTTTTGGCGCCGCAGAACGCCTTGTGGGCGCGCGAAATCGAGCGCGCGCATCCGAACGCCAAGCGCGTGACGCGCTACGCCTTCCAAAAGCGCGATACCTTTGACCGGGACGCTCTGCGCCGCTTTGCCGCCGCGCCCGCGGGGTTTGGGCTGCGCCGCATGGACGAAGCGCTGTATGAGACGGCAAAGGCGGCCGAGTGGAGCCGCGACCTTGTCTGCCAGTATCCGTCATGGGCGGACTATGCCGCGCACGGGCGCGGCTTTGCCGCAACCGAGGGGAATACGCTTGTCTGCGGCGCGTCGAGCTACGCCGACTGGCCGGGCGGCGTCGAGATTGAAATCGACTGCCGCGCCGACCGCAGACGGCGCGGCCTTGCGCGCGCCTGCGCCGCCGCGCTGATGCTGGACTGTCTGAAAAACGGTCTGCACCCCTCGTGGGACGCGGCAAACGAAATTTCCGCCCATCTTGCCGATACCCTCGGCTACGAGCCCGCCGGCGCGTATCCCGCCTTTGAAATCGAGCCTGCGACATAACAAAACAGCCGCTGCAATGCAGCGGCCGTGCACATATCCCCAAATTCCCCGCGCTGCGGCGCGCATAAAAAAGAAAACGGCGGCAGCGCCGCCGTTTTCATAAAAACCCACGACATGTGCGTGGGTTTTTATACAAGAACAGGGTTATGTGTGCCGCAAAGCGGCGCACATAACCCTGTCTGCGTTTTATCCGCGCCGTCAGGCGCGGTAAAACGTCCCTCGATCGAAAGCGTGGTTTCGATCGACTCAGTCCTCGTCGTCGATCTCCAGATAATCGGCGAGATCCTTGAACAGCGCGGTCGGGTCGACGTCGTCCTCGAGCACGATCTGCAGCGGCTCGTTGAGCGAGAGCAGGAACATGCCGAGCAGGCTCTTGGCGTCTACCATACCGCTCTTGCCGTGAATCCAAATATCGAAGCCGTACTTGGTAACGATCTTGTTGATCTTCTGAATGTCATCCGTATTCTTAACACGAATACCTCTGGTCATTGTGTTTCCCTCCTAAATTAACGTTCTTATCGTCTGTTTTATGCTCTCATTATAGCATAAAACAACGGAAAGAAAAGTATTTTTTGAGGAATTTTGTATTTTCATCATTTTGGGTCCGGTTTTGCGGAAAGACTTGCAAGATTTGGACTAAATGCACAAAATTAAAACAGTAAAATTGTACAATACGTAAAATGAAAGAACTGCCCGCACGTTGTGCAGACAGTTCTTCAAATGGACAGACAGGCCCCACGCCTTCTGCCCGGCGTTTTGCTCCCCCGGAGCTTTCTACTCTCTAATGGATATGGTCGTGTTGTTGATGCGCACGGCGGCAACCTCCTCCGTATCGAGGAAGCGGCGGCTGTGCTGAACGCCTAAGTACTCGTAGGACGCGCTGAAATCCTCCTCCGGCGCACCCGCTTCGGAAAAAGCGGTCGAACCGGAAACGCGGGCGCCGATCGTGTCTCCGCCTCTCAGGACGAGGGCGATTTCGGGCAGCGCGCCGTCCATGCTTCCGCTTGCCGGGCGCGTGCCGCCGAGCTGGACGCCTAGCGGGGAGACCGTGATGGTATTGATGCGAACGCCGTCCGCGCTGCTGAGATCGAGCGCGCGCGTGTACGACTTGGCGCTCTCCGCGCGGAAGGTGAACGTCCAGAGCCGGTCGGTGACCGGAATGCTGCGGGTATACGTGATCACCGGCCGGAGGTACGGCAGGTCGTCCTCGGACAGGCCGGGGAAACGCCCCTCGTGCAGGCTGTACGGCAGGCCGGACGCGCCGTAAGAGCTGCCCGAGCTATTCAAAATATTCTGTCCCGTGCGGGTGTCGTATACAGACACAATATCCGCCGAGACGCCCTGATAGGGATCGTCCGGCGGCGTGGTGAGCGCGAGGCAGAGCTCGCCGTCGAGAAAGCCGACGCCGGCAAAGCCGACGCCGGGGAACTCGTCTGCCTGTGGAAGGGCGGCGGAAGCGCAGTCCTGTTCCGCATAGGCCGCGGCGCGCGCTTCATCGACCTCGTCGGAAGAAAATGTAAGCGGATGCGAGCGGTAGAACGCGGCAAGGTCAATTTCCGCCGTGAGCGGGCCGGTCGATTCGGAACGCGAGGCGGGGCCGACCGACAGCGTCAGCGCGCGGTCGCCCGGGTCGTTCGTCAGGTCGAATTCCTGATAATAGTATTGGACGTTTGCGCTTTCGTCGGAATACACGCTCTGTCCGCATGCGCCGCCGCTTTCATCGGAACCGTCCGTCAGCAGCTCGACCTCGCCGCAGCGGATGGAGCCGCCGATCGGCCGACCGTCCTCGCGGCGGAAGGAATAGATGACGGCGGCGCCGCTCTGCGTGATGATGGCGTCCTCGAGCGTCAGCGTGCAGCCGTTTATCGTTTGGCCGGTCTGCAGGGGGATGGCGAGATCGTCCGGCACGACGACGTACTGCCCAAAGATGGTTTGCCAGCCGCCGGACAGCTGCATGACGGCGGCTGCGGTAGCCGTCAGCAGGATGGCGGCGAGGACAGCCGAAAGTAAGCGCTGCGGGCTGCGCCACGGCATTCGGCGCGTGCGGCGCGCGCGCTGCTCGCCGACTGCGCCGGCGATATCGTACATGGGCGTTTCGATTTCCTCGAGCGCTTTTCTGATGCGAAGCTCGTCAGGTGTGGGACTCATATCCTCTTCTCCTCCTTTCCGCGGGGGTGCCTTCGAGTGCCTGTGCCAATTTTCTGCGCGCGCGTTCATAGCGCTTGCGCAGCGTGGCGGCGGGTTTGCCATAGATCACCGCAAGCGCGTCAAAGCTGCGCTGCTCGATCACGCGGCCATAAACGAGCGCGCGCTGCTCGGGAGACAGCGTTTCCAGCGCGCGCCGCAGATCATCCCCGATGTAATCGGGATCGGGCGCGGCGGGCGGCGGGGTGAAAAGCTGCAGCTTGCGGCGGCGCAAAGCGTCGATGCAGGTGGTATAAGCAAGCCGGTACAGCCAAGCACTCAAGCTGGTGCCCGCGCGAAAGCGTTTGCGGTTGTCGTAAGCCTTGATAAAGGTCGTCTGCACGGCGTCCTGCGCGTCGTGATAGTCGCAGAGGATGTGATGACAGTAGCGCAGAAGCGGCTGGCCGTACAGCGCGATCGCTTCCGCGAGCACATCGTCGCCGCCGGAGGCGAACTGCTCGTCCAGCATGTGTGCGTCCATTTTGCCGCCTCCTTTTTCCGATTGTGTGCGTTCAACCATTATAACGGACGGCGCGCCTGTTTTGTGACACCTTCCCAAAAGGTTTTTCCGTTTTGTTACCAAAAACGCCCGCCGAACCAATCCCCGCGCCGCAGCGCGCCTATGAATAGAAAACGGCGGCAAAGCCGCCGTTTGTATCCGGAGCGCGAGCTTTGCCCGTGCTCCGGATACAAAGGCGAAGGGCCGCTGGAATCGAAATTCCAGCGGCCCTTCGGCGCAATAGCCTTTCCGGCGGAACGCCGGAGGGCGTCCCTCGATTGAAGCTGTACGCTTCAATCGAAATATTTTACGGTTCTAATCGGCTCATATCGCGCGGGAACATCGAAGCGTCGCGCACGTTGCCGAGCTTTAAAAGCTGCATCGTCAGGCGCTCCAGACCGATGCCCAGTCCGCCGTGCGGCGGCATGCCGTATTTGTGAAGCATGGTGAAGGATTCAAACAGCTCGGCGTTCATCTTGCGCTCCTCGAGCTTGTCGAGCTGCTGCTGATAATCGTGGATGCGCTGGCCGCCGGTCGTGATTTCCAGCCCGCGGAACAGCAGGTCAAAGGAAAGCGCGAGCTTCTTGTCCTCGGGGTCGTCCATCGCGTAGAACGGACGCTTGGCCGACGGGAAGTGCGTGACGAACACGAATTCGCTGCCGTGCTCCTCCTTGGCCCACTGGCAGAGCAGCACTTCCTCGTCCGGATTGAGGTCGTAGCGGTTTTTGGACTTGTGGCCGTACTTCTCCTCCATGATCTGCTTGGCTTCATGGAAGCGCAGGGTCGGGATTTCCTTGATTTCGGGCACGTCGGCCTTTAAGAGCGCCAGCTCCTCGGGGCAATGCTCCTTGACGTACTGCATTACAGACCGCAGCATGCCGGTTTCCATCGCCATCACGTCGTACATCGAGTCGATGTAGGCCATCTCGAAATCGAGGCCGATATATTCGTTTAAGTGGCGGCTGGTGTTGTGGCGCTCGGCGCGGTAGACGCTGCCGATCTCGAATACGCGGCCGAACGCGCCCGCGAGGTACTGCTTGTGGAACTGCGGCGACTGCGCAAGGAAGGCCGGCTCGCCGAAGTAATCGAGCTTGAAGAGGTTCGCGCCGCCCTCCGCGCCCGCGACGACGATCTTGGGCGTGTGGATGTGCGTGAAGCCCTGCGACTGCATATAGGCCGCGAAGCCGTCCGCGATCGCGCCCTGCACGCGGAACACGGCCTGCTTGACCGGATGGCGCAGCGTAACGGGGCGCAGCGGCAGGTCGACGTCGAGCGACAGGCCCATATATTTTTTGCCGAGCGGCACGGGAAGCTGGTCGTAGGGCCGGCCGATCACCTTGAGGGAGGACAAAACGACCTCCACGCCGTGCTCGGCGCGGGGCTCCTCGTGCACCTTGCCGGTGACCTCGAGCACCATGGCGTCCTTGACGTCCGCGCGCTTCACGCCGCCGATTTCGTCCCCTTGGAAGGTGCACTGGATCAGGCCGCGCTCGACGCGCATGACGACGAACGAGAAATCGGACATATCGCGCACGCGGTGCACGGTGCCGCGGAAGGTGACCTCGCTCCCGACGCTGTCCGTCACGCGTTTTACGGTATCGACGTATTGCTTCGCCTCATGAATCATTTCCATAGTTTTAACGCCTCTCTATTTCAGCATTTTCATACAGGATGATAGTATACCACAAAAAAGTAGTGAATTCAAGGGAAAATGCGGGTTTCGGCATGGTGCGCCCCATTTATTCGGCGATATCGGCGCACGCGAGATAGAGCGTCAGCGGCGTGCCGTCCGCGCGGGTGAGCGTGACGGGATCAAGCGGCTCGATGGTGGCGGGGTCGATATACCCGTCGCCGACGCTGCTGAAATCCACGCTGTCAGGGTCGGCGCTGTACGCGATCAGCTTGTGCGCCGCGGTGCAGAGGACCGTATTGTGCTCTGTATAGGGAAAAGGCAGAAAGCTTAAGCCGGTAGAGCTGGAAACGTCGCCCCAGATAATCGGCCCGCGTATCAGATCACTCGACCCGATAAGGTCTTGATCGGTCAGGAATAGATAGGTTTCCATTTGGCCTGCCCGGTAAATAAGCGTGCGGTCGATGATTCGATATGTCTCCCCGCCGTGATTCAGGCGCGCTTCTATGGCGGCGGTAACGTCGGCGTCGAACCAGACGACCTCGCCGATTGACGGACACAGCACGAGCAAGGCTGTGCCGAGCGCGGAAACCGCTAAAAGCGAGCACAAAGCGATGCGCAGGACGTGCCATGATTTGGGCATTCGGTTCTCTCCTTTTATGTTGCGTTACCGCTTCAGCTTTCCCAAAACCGCCTGAAATTCCGCCTTGCCCTCGCCCGAAAGGACGATGGCGAGCGCGTACACGACCGCGCCCGCGACGACCGCGACGCCCAGCCGCATGACGTTTCCAATAGGCAGCAGGGTGCAGGCGAACGCCGCCGCCCCGCACAGCGCCGCCGAAAGCAGGATGCGCGCGAGGCTTTTCACCGGCACGCGGAACAAAAAGCGCCCTCGCACGCGCACGGCC
>JAUNGZ010000010.1:0-61839 GCA_030524205.1 Eubacteriales bacterium | reverse complement strand
ACAAAATAGGACGCGAACGCCACGACCGAGCCCATCGCGCCGCCGGTGAAGCCGAAGGCCTTGAGCAGCACGACGCTCGACAGCACCTTGATGACCGCCGCCGCCGCGCTGTTTTGCAGCACATGCACGGTGGATTGCTCGAGCTCATAGGCCTTGTTGGCGTACTCGGTCAGCCCCATGAACAGCATGGCGAGCGCGGTATAGGCGATAACGGGCGCGCCCGCGTCGTAGCCCGCCTTAAACAGCACGCGGCTCATCGGATAGCAGACCGCCCACAGCCCGGCCACCGCGGGCAGCGCGACCAGCAGATACAGCCGCACGCCCGCGTCGAGCAGGGGCTTGGCCTCGGCCCTGCCGCCGTCCCTCCAGCCGCGCAGCACGGCGGGGTACACCCCGCGCATGATGCCCGCCGAAATCATCGTGAACAGGCCGGCGGCGATCGAGTTGTTGGAGGAATAATAGGCGTACTTGAAATCCCCATAAAAGCCGACGACCAGATATTTGTCGATCTGGTTGAGCAGCGCGACCGAGATCGACACGCCCATCAGCGGCACGCCGTATTTCAGGAATTTTTGCAGCAGCGGACGGGAGAAAAAGCGCAGCCGCACAACGGCCGGCAGGCCGAGCGCGAGCGCGGCGCCGATGGCGGCGACGCCGTCGGCAATCGTATTCGCCGCGATGGCGGGCGCGGCGGAAGGATAGTTCGACCGCCCGCCGACCAGCGCGAACGCGACGGCCAGCTTGAGCACCGCCGAGGTGAGCGAAAACACGATGGACGCGCGCACGCGGCCGAGCTGAATGAGCGCCGCGTTCAAAATCTGGAACGCGGTGTACGAGCAGAACATCAGCGCGCCGCCGAGATAGACCGCGTTTTTGGTGACGGCCGCGCTCACGCAGCAGCCCGCCGCCATCAGCACGCACAGCAGGATGTAAATGGTCGACACGGTGGAGAACAGATTCCGGCCCTCGTCCGCCTGATACTGCTCGCCGACGTAGCGCGTCGCCGCGTTGGCCATCCAGCCCGCGAGGATGAGGTAGGCGAGCTGCACGGTCGTGTTGGTCAGGTTGAAGGCGGTGACGGCAGGCTCGAGGAAAATGCGCGTATAAAGCGACGAGCACGCGATGATCAGCAGCCCTTCGACGATCTTGGCGGGCAGAAAGAGCATGGCGTCGCGCGTCATGGTATTTTTGGAGGACAAAAGGGGGGACACCTCGCTTTCGGACAGATACCATTAGTATAGCATGGGTTTTGGGGAAAAACAAATCTTTGCCCGGAATTTTGCATTTGCGCGCCGATGGTGGTATACTGACGTGAGTATACATCATCTTTTTTTGGAGGAACGAACCTTGAGAGTGATGCATGTGATGGGCGGCGGCGACGTGGGCGGCGCCAAGACGCACATTATGAATATGGTTACCGGCCTTGCCGAGCGGAACGAAGTGATGCTGCTGTCCTTCCGCGCAGGACCGTTCGCGGACGAAGCGCGCGAGCGCGGCATCGACGTGCGCGTGATCGAGCGGCACAATCCCTTCCGCGCGGCGCGCGCGATGCGCGAGCTGGTGGACGAATTCCAGCCCGATATCATCCACTGCCACGGCGGACGCGCCAACCTGATGGGCGCGATGGTGCGCCGCAGCCGAAGGATCCCGGTGCTGACGACCGTGCACTCGGACTATAAGCTCGATTATCTCGGCAACCCGTTTAAACAGCACACCTTCGGCGCGGCCAACGCGGTCGCGCTGCGGTTCCTTGATTTTTACCAGCCGGTGGCCGACCGCATGGCCCGCACGCTGATTACGCGCGGCTTCGACCCGGAGCGCATCGTCAAAATCTACAACGGCATGGATTTCAAACGGCCGGAGGGTGAATTCGACCGCGCGGCCTATTTGAAGCAGACCTTCGGCGCGGAGATCGAGGACGGCGACGTGCTGTGCGGCATCGCCGCGCGCCTGACCGCGGTCAAGGACATTGCCACGACCGTGCGCGGCTTCGCCGCGGCGCTCGCGGAAGCCCCCCGGCTCCGCCTGTTCATCGCGGGCGACGGCGAGGATCTCGACATGCTTAAAAAGCTGTGCGCCCAGCTCGGCGTGACCGAGCGGGTGACCTTCTGCGGCTGGGTGTCGCCGGTCGAGCCGTTTTTCCGCGCGATGGACATCAACCTGCTGTCTTCAGTGTCTGAAACCTTCCCGTATTCCATTCTGGAGGGCGTGTGCGCGGGCTGCGCGACAATCTGCTCGGACGTCGGCGGCATGCCCGAGCTGATCGACACGGGCGAAAACGGCTATATCTTCCCGGTCGGGGACGCGGCGCAGCTCGGCAAATACATGGCGCGGCTGGCAAGCGACGGCGGACTGCGCCGCCGCTTTTCCGAAGCGCTGTACGAAAAAGCCTCCCGCGAGTTTTCGCGCGAGAACATGTGCAGGCGGCAGGAGGCGAATTACCGCCACCTGCTCGCGCGCTTCCACCGCCCGAGGGACGAGCGCGAGAGCATCGTCATCTGCGGCGCTTACGGGCGCGGCAACGCGGGCGACGACGCGATTTTGGAGGCCATCGTGCAGGAGATGCGCGCGCTCGCTCCGGACCGGACGATCTGCGTCATGTCGCGCCGGCCCAAGGAAACGCGGCTTGTCTACCGCACGGGCGCGATTTACACCTTCAATGTGTTTTCCGTGCTGCGGCGCTTCCGCAGGGCCGCGCTGTATATCAACGGCGGCGGCTCGCTGATGCAGGATGTGACCTCGACCCGGTCGCTCTGGTACTACTGTTATACGCTGCGCGCCGCCAAGCGGCACGGCTGCAAGGTGATGATGTACGGCTGCGGCATCGGCCCGATCAACCGCGCGGGCAACCGGAGGATGGC
Organism: Eubacteriales bacterium; assembly: GCA_030524205.1. Classification (GTDB taxonomy): domain Bacteria; phylum Bacillota; class Clostridia; order Oscillospirales; family Butyricicoccaceae; genus Agathobaculum. The sequence goes on along the minus strand of JAUNGZ010000010.1, from coordinate 58,978 downwards.
CGCCCGCGTGATCGACGGCTCGGTCGACCGCATCACGCTGCGCGACGACAATTCCCGCTCCGAGCTGACCCGCATGGGCGTGACGCGTCCGGATATCCGCGTGTCCGCCGACCCGACGATTATTCTGGACCCCGCGCCGCGGGAGATCGTCTCGCTGGCGATGGAGCAGTCGGGCATCGACCCGGACGGCGCGTATATCGGCTTCGGCCTGCGCAACTGGAAGGGGCTGGAGGCGGCGCTGCCCGAAATCGCGGCGGCGGCGAATTACGCCTATGAAAAACACGGGCTGACGCCCGTTTTCGTGCCGATCGAATTCCCGAACGACCTGATGCCCGCCGAGCGGGTGGGCGCGCTGCTTTCCTGCCCGTGGCACGCGGTACGCACGCGCCTGCCGATCGAAACGACCATCGGCATCCTTGCGCGGATGAAAACGGTCGTCGGCATCCGCCTGCACGCGCTGATGTTTTCGGCGGGGCGGGGCGTGCCCGTCGTCGGCATGAGCTATGATATCAAGGTCGACGGCTTTCTCAAATACATCGGCAGCCGCACCTGTTTGCAGCTTCGCTCGGTCAAGGCGGACGCGCTGTGCCGCCTGATCGACGAATGCGTTTCGGGCGCTTTGGACGGCGAGGTCAGCCGCATGGCCGATATGCTGCGCGAGCGCGAGCATGAGAATTCGCGCGGCGCGGCGCTGCTGCTCGGCGTTGCGCCGGAAGAGGAGGGGACCTGTTCATGAAAAACCATATCGTCTGCCTGTCGACCACCAACTACCATCCGCTGCCCACGCGCAAGCAGAACGTAATGAGCCGCCTGCGCAACAGCGAGGTGCTGTATTTCGACCCGCCGGTGTCGGTCATCGCGCCGCTCAAGGACAAAAAGGCGGCGGCCTATCTTGGCAAGCACAAGCAGCCCGGCGAGCCGGTCGAGGGGCACGAGAATATCACAGTGTACGCCCTGCCGCCCGTACTGCCGTTCTTCAACAAATTCCGCTGGATCAACCGGCTGAACCAAAAGCGGCAGGCCAAATTCGTGCGCGAAAAGATGAAAGCGCACGGCTTTGGCGAGGAAACGGTGCTCTGGTGCTACTCGCCGTCCTCGTGCGACATTGTCGAGCACGTGCCGCACAGCAAGCTGGTGTACGACTGCGTCGACCGCCACTCGGCCTACAAGGGGCACATCACGCCCGCGGTCGTCGACGGGATGGAGCGCGATTTGGCAAAGCCGGCCGATCAGGTGTTCGCAACCGCCGTCGGTCTGGCGGAAACGCTCGAGAAAATCAACCCGTCGACCCAAATGATCCCGAACGGCGCGGCGTATGAGATATTTTCCCGCGTGCAGACCGAAAAGGGCCGCCTGCCCTGCCCGGAGGAGATGCGGAATCTCAAGCATCCGGTGTTCGGCTTTGTCGGCATGCTGCAGGAGTGCATCGACTACGCGCTGATTGAAACGCTGGCGCGGGAGCGGCCGGACGCGACCGTGTTCCTGATTGGGCGCACGCTGCCGGGCGTCGACCTGACACACCTGCAACAATACCCGAACATCGTGTTCCACGGCCTTGTGCCGCAGCCCGAACTGCCCGCCTACCTCGCGCAGATGGACGTGTGCCTGAACCTGTTCCGCGCGGGTGCGCTTTCGCGCGACGTGTCGCCGCTGAAATTCTACGAATACCTCGCCACCGGCAAGCCGGTCGTTTCGACCCGCGAGCCGCTTCAGGTCGAGGATTTTGCGGACGTGGTGTACATCGCGCGCGAGCCAGAGGAATTTTTGCCGCTCTGCGACGCCGCGGCCGCGGAAAACGACCCGGAAAAGGCGGAACAGAGGCTCGCTTACGGCGAAGCCTGCTCGTGGACCGAGCGCGTGCGCCAGATGGAGGAGGCGCTCTATAAAAAAGGCGTTCTGCACGAAAGCTGAGGCGCGGGACACGTTTCTTTGGGCATTTGCACAAAACGCGAAAAAGCCTCGTAAAATGCTTGCAATAAACGTGCGTTTTCGATAAAATAATAACGTATCGTCACCGATGGTTTGGAATGAAACGAAAGAGGTGTGCACATGACCGGCTGCGTGTTTTTGGACAAGGCGTCCCAGTCTATCCATATGCAGTTTTTTAATTGCACTTCCGGGCATTCGTGCATGGTTTTGGGCATCGGTGCAGCTGATTGAGCGCATATAGGACACGGGTATACCCGTGTCCTCATTTGTTTTTGAGGAGGAAATGCAAATGAAAAAGGTACTTGTCGTCATGGGGTCGGACAGCGACCTCAAGGTTATGGAAAAATGTGTGGACCGTTTGAAAAGCTTTGATATTCCGGTAGAGGTGCGCATTTGCTCGGCGCATCGCACGCCCGCCGTGGCCGAGGAGCTGGCGAAGAACGCCGCGTCGAACGGCTTCGGGGCGATCATCGCGGCCGCGGGCAAGGCCGCGCATCTGGGCGGCGTGCTCGCCGCTTACACCACGCTGCCGGTCATCGGCGTGCCGATGGCAACGAGCGTTATGGGCGGCATGGACAGCCTGCTCTCCATCGTGCAGATGCCCAAGGGCATCCCGGTCGCGTCGGTCGCGATCGACGGGGCGGACAACGCCGCCATCCTCGCCGCGCAGATGCTCGCCATTTCGGACGAAGCGCTCGCCGCGAAACTCCAGCAGTTCAAGGCCGGCATGGCTTCCGAAGTCATGGCCAAGGACGAAAAGGTAAAGGCGCAGTTTGCGTAAAACCTGAAAACAACCTAAATTTGTTTTTAAATTAAAAAATATTGGAGGAAATCATCATGGAAAAGAAAGAACAGCTTTACGAAGGCAAGGCCAAAAAGGTATTCGCCACGGATGACGCGAATCTCGTCATCGTCGACTATAAGGACGACGCGACCGCCTTTAACGGCGAAAAGAAGGGAACGATTGTCGGCAAGGGCGCGATCAACAACGTCATGAGCAACCACATGTTCCAGCTGCTGGAAAAGCAGGGCGTGCCGACGCACTTCGTCGAGCAGCTTTCCGACCGTGAAACCGTCGTCAAAAAGGTTTCCATCGTGCCGCTCGAGGTCATCATCCGCAACATCTCCGCCGGTTCGTTCGCCAAGCGCTACGGCGTGGAAGAGGGTATCGTGTTCGAGCAGCCGACCATCGAGTTTTCGCTGAAAAACGACGATCTGGGCGACCCGCTGATCAACGACTATCACGCGCTCGCGCTGAAGCTTGCCACCAAGGAAGAGATCGAGCGCATCAAGTCGATGGCGTTCAAGGTAAACGAGGTGATGAAGGAATACTTCGACACGCTCAACGTCATCCTCGTCGACTTCAAGCTCGAGTTCGGCAAGACCGCGGACGGCAGCATCGTCCTTGCCGACGAGATTTCCCCCGACACCTGCCGCCTGTGGGACAAGACCACGAAGGAAAAGCTCGATAAGGACCGCTTCCGCCGCGACATGGGCGGCGTTGAGGACGCGTATAACGAAATCATGCGCCGCGTCATGGGTAAATAAGCGCATGAAATACCGCATCCAAAAGCACGGCAAAGCTCCTTTTGATAAAATTCACGAAGAATGCGGCGTGTTCGGCATTGCCTCGCCCGACGGCAAGGAGATCTCCGCCGCGCATGAGGCCTACGTCGCGCTGTTCGCCCTGCAGCACCGCGGGCAGGAAGCCGCGGGCATCGCGGTGAACAAAAACGGCGTCATCCGCTGCCATAAGGACGTGGGGCTGGTCAGCAAGGTGTTTAATCAGGACACGCTCGACGCCATGCCCGGCCAAATGGCCATCGGCCATGTGCGCTACTCGACGACGGGCGACACCCGCCGCGAAAACGCGCAGCCCATCGCGATCACGCATGTCAAGGGCAACTTGGCCGTGGCGCACAACGGCAATCTGGTCAACGCCGGGCAGCTTCGCCGCAATATCGAGTTAAACGGCGGCATTTTCCGTTCGTCGAACGATACCGAGGTGCTGGTCTACACCATCGTCAACGAGCGCCTGAAGTGCGGCTCGATCGAGCAGGCCGTTTTGCGCACGATGGACGTGATCGAGGGCGCGTACTGTCTGGTCGTCATGTCGCCGCGCAAGCTGATCGCCGCGCGCGACCCGCACGGCTTCCGCCCGCTCTGCATCGGCAAGCTGGACGGCTGCTATCTCTTTGCCTCCGAAACCTGCGCGCTCGACGCGCTGGGCGCGGAATTTATCCGCGACGTCGAGCCGGGCGAGGTCTGCGTGGTTGAAAACGGCGAGCTCCGTTCGCTGCACTTCGAAAAGAAATGCAAAACCTCGGCGTGCGTCTTTGAATATATCTACTTTGCCCGCCCGGACTCGGTGATCGACGGCGCGAGCGTGGAGCTCGCCCGGCAGGAGGCCGGCAAGTACCTGTCGATCGAGCATCCGGTCGGCGCGGACGTGGTCATCGGCGTTCCCGATTCAGGCATCCCGGCGGCCATCGGCTACGCCAAGTATTCGGGCATCCCGTACGGCGTCGGCCTGATCAAAAACCGCTATATCGCGCGCACCTTCATCCAGCCCGGGCAGGACAAGCGCGAGCGCTCGGTGCGCTTAAAGCTCAACGCCCTGCGCACCGCGGTGGAGGGCAAGCGCGTGATCATGGTGGACGATTCGATCGTGCGCGGCACGACGGTCGCGCGGCTGGTAAAGCTGCTGCGCGACGCGGGCGCGAAAGAGGTGCACATGCGCATTTCCGCGCCGCCGTTCCGCCATCCCTGCTTTTTCGGCACGGACATTCCGGAGCGCAGCCAGCTGCTGGCGCACGGCCGAACGGTAGAGCAAATGCGCGAGATCATCGGCGTGGACAGCCTTGGCTTTTTGTCCATCGAAGCCGCGCGCAAGATCGCGGTCGGCTGTAAGCTCGGCTTCTGCGACGCGTGCTTTTCGGGCGACTATCCGGTCGAGGTGCCCGAGCAGGCCGAAAAAAACATGTTTGAAAGCGAACTGAAGCAGTGACCGGCCGCATTAACGACGACATAAAGTAAGGAGAGCATATGGGAGGATTCTTCGGCGCAGTCTCGAAAAGGGACTGCGTGCTGGACGTTTTCTTCGGCGTGGATTATCATTCGCATCTGGGCACGCGCCGCGGAGGCATGCTTGTGTATGACGCCGACCGCGGCTTCCAGCGCCAGATCCACAACATTGAAAATACCCCGTTCCGCACTAAATTTGAAAAAGACCTGCCGGAATTCGAGGGCTGCAGCGGCATTGGCAGCATCAGCGACACCGACCCGCAGCCGCTTCTGGTGCGCTCGCACCTCGGCCTGTACGCGCTGACGACGGTGGGCATTATCAGCAACGCGGAGGAGCTCGTTTCCCGCTATTTTTCCGACCACGGCCACCAGTTTATGGCGATGGGCTCGGGCAAGGTCAATCAGACCGAGCTGGTCGCCGCGCTCATCAACCAGAAGGACGACCTCGTCTCCGGCATCCTGCATGCACAGGAGATGATCGACGGGTCAATGACCCTGCTGGTGCTGACCGGCAACGAGATTATCGCCGCGCGCGACCGGCTGGGCCGTCTGCCCGTGCTGATCGGCAAAAGCGAGGACGGCTATTGCATTTCGTTCGAGTCCTTCGCCTACCACAAGCTGGGGTACGAGGACGCTTACGAGCTTGGCCCGCGCGAAATCGTCCGCGTCACGGCGGAAGGGTTTGAAACGCTGTCGCCCGCGGGCAAGGAAATGAAGATCTGCGCGTTCCTGTGGACATATTACGGCTATCCGAACTCCAATTACGAGGGCGTGAACGTCGAGCTGATGCGCTACCGCAACGGCCATATCATGGCGCGCAACGATAAGGCGCGCGGCTTCGACAGCGAGCTGGACTATATCGCGGGCGTGCCGGATTCCGGCATCCCGCACGCGATCGGCTACGCCAACGCGGGCGCCGTGCCGTTTGCGCGGCCGTTTATCAAGTACACGCCGACCTGGCCGCGCTCGTTCATGCCGGCCAATCAAAAAATTCGCAATCAGGTCGCCAAGATGAAGCAGATTCCCGTGCCCGAGCTGATCGAGGGCAAGCGGCTGCTGTTTGTCGACGATTCGATCGTGCGCGGCACGCAGCTGCGCGAGACGATCGAGTTCCTCTATGGGTCGGGGGCGAAGGAAGTGCATATGCGTTCGGCCTGCCCGCCGATCATGTACGGCTGCAAGTTCTTGAACTTTTCCTCGAGCAATTCGGACATGGAGCTGCTCGCCCGGCGCACCGTGCAGGAGCTCGAGGGCGACGAGGGGCAGAAGCACCTCGACGAATATTCCAACGCGGACACCGAGCGCGGCCAGTGCATGCTGAAAACCATCTGCGAAAAGTTCGGGTTTTCCTCGCTCGGCTACCAGTCGCTGGACGGCCTGATGGAGGCCATCGGTCTGGACCGCGACAAGGTCTGCACCTACTGCTGGAGCGGGAAAGAATAGAAGAATTCGATTGCAGGCACGCTTGCAACCGAGTAAAAAGGAGTATGTATTATGACGGAAAGTCGTTCTGAAAGCTATAAAGCCGCGGGCGTAGACGTCACCGCCGGTTACGAGGCCGTCAAGCTGATGAAGCCGATGGTCGAATCAACCTTCACGAAAGGTGTTATGGGAACGCTGGGCGGCTTTGGCGGCCTGTTCCGCCCGGATTTCAAGGGCATGGCCGACCCCATCCTCGTATCGGGCACGGACGGCGTGGGCACCAAGCTCAAGCTGGCGTTCCTGATGGACAAGCACGACACGGTCGGCATCGACTGCGTGGCCATGTGCGTCAACGACATCGCGTGCTGCGGCGCGCAGCCGCTGTTTTTCCTCGACTATATCGCGGTCGGCAAAAACCATCCCGCCAAGATCGCGCAGATGGTTTCCGGCATCGCGGAGGGCTGCCGTCAGGCGGGCTGCGCGCTGATCGGCGGCGAGACCGCCGAAATGCCCGGCTTCTACCCGGAGGACGAATACGATATGGCCGGCTTTTCGGTCGGCATCGTCGATAAGGAAAAGATGATCGACGGATCAGGGATCAAGGCGGGCGACGCGCTGATCGGCGTGGCCTCCTCGGGCGTGCACTCGAACGGCTACTCGCTCGTGCGCAAGACGCTCGGCATCAACGAAAAGGCCGTGCGCCGCTATATCGACGAGTTCGGCAAGACGCTCGGCGAGGAGCTGCTCACCCCGACCAAGATTTACGTTAAGGCCATCCAGTCGCTGATGGGCACGGTGGACGTCAAAGGCGTCAGCCACATCACCGGCGGCGGCTTCTACGAGAACGTGCCGCGCATGCTGCCCGACGGCGTGTGCGCCAAGATCGAAAAAGCGGCCATGCCCGTGCCGCCCGTGTTCGACCTGATCGCCAAAACCGGCAAGATCCCGGAGCGCGACATGTACAACACGTTCAACATGGGCGCGGGCCTTGTGCTGGCCGTCGCCGCGGAGGACGCCGACCGCGCGGTCGCCGCGATTTCGGCCGCGGGCGAAAAGGCGTATATCATCGGCGAGTGCGCCGCGGGGGACAAGGGAATTACGCTCGATTGAAACCACGGTTTCAATCGAAGCGGGGACACACCGGCCTTTGGCCGGATGCGTCCCGACGCTTTGAAAAGTTCCGAAGAAACTTTTCTCCGCTTTTGTAAAAAAAGCACGGGCGAAGCTCGTACTTTTTTGGAAACTGCATTACAGTTTCCGATTAAAACGCGCCGCACGGCGGCGGGGGGACTCGATTGCGCCCGTGGACGCAATCGAAGATGAAAACCTGAATGGGGTAAAAATAGCTATGGTAAACATCGCAGTTTTTGTTTCGGGCGGCGGCACGAATTTGCAGGCGCTGATCGACGCGGCGCAGGCCGGGCAGATCGAAAACGGGCGCATTGCGCTCGTTGTATCCTCGAGTCCCGGCGCGTTCGCGCTCACGCGCGCGGAAAAGGCGGGCATCCCGTCCGCCGTGCTGCGCCGCCGGGATTTTGATTCCGTGGAGCGCTACGGCGACGCGCTCGATACGCTGCTGCGTGAAAATGGGATCGGCCTGATCGTGCTGGCCGGCTTTATGACGGTTTTGTCGGCCGATTTCTGCCGCCGGTACGAAAACCGCATCATCAATATCCATCCGTCGCTCATCCCCTCGTTCTGCGGGGAAGGCTTTTACGGCCTGCGCGTGCATGAGGCCGCGCTCGCCAAAGGGGTGAAGGTGACCGGCGCTACCGTGCACTTCGTGTCCGAAGTGGTGGACGGCGGCGCGATCATTGCCCAAAAAGCGGTGGAAGTGGAGCCTGACGACACACCCGAAAGCTTGCAGAAGCGCGTGATGCGGCAGGCGGAGTGGGTGCTGCTGCCGCGGGCCGTATCCGATTTCTGCGCCGGACGGCTGATGGTCGACGGCGCGGTCGTTACGAGAAAAGAAGAAGGAGTGCTTGCAGTATGAGCAAGAATATGTTTGACATCAGCACGGAGCTGCTTTCCAACGCCTATCCGGGCCGCGGCATCATTTTCGGCCGTACGGCGGACAATAAGCAGAACGTGGCCGCGTATTTCATCATGGGCCGGTCGGAGAACAGCCGCAACCGCGTGTTCGTCGAGACCGAGGACGGCATCCGCACCGAGGCGTATGATCCGTCCAAGATGACCGACCCGTCGCTGATCATCTATCATCCGGTGCGCGCGTGCGGCGGCAAGACCGTCGTTACCAACGGCGACCAGACCGACACGATCTGCGAGTTCCTCGCGCGGGGCAGAGACTACACCGAGGCGCTGCGCACCCGCCAGTTTGAGCCGGACGCGCCCAACTACACCTCGCGCATTTCGGGCGTGATCAATGAGGACGGCTCGTACAGCCTGTCCATTCTCAAGAACTTCACCTCCGACCGCACGTCCAACAAACGCTTTTTCTACGAGTACGACAAGCCGGTGCCCGGCCTCGGCCACTTCATCCACACCTATCAGTGCGACGGCGACCCGCTGCCGCCCTTCCGCGGGGAGCCCAAGTGCATCCGCATCGAGTATCCGATCCACGAATTTTCCGAGCTGCTGTGGAACAGCCTGAACGAACAAAACAAGGTGTCGCTGTTTGTGCGTTATATCGATCTTGAAACCGGCGCGTACAAGCAGGTGATCAAGAACAAGCACGAGTAAGGAGCGGAATATGAAAGAACTTGCACTGAAATACGGCTGTAATCCGAACCAGAAGCCCGCGCGTATCTTTATGTCCGAGGGTGAGCTGCCCATCGAGGTGCTCAACGGAAAGCCGGGCTATATCAACTTCTGCGACGCGTTCAACGCGTGGCAGCTCGTCAAGGCCCTGAAAAAGGCGACCGGGCTGCCGGCCGCGGCCTCCTTTAAGCATGTGTCCCCGGCGGGCGCGGCGCTGGCCGGGCCGCTGACCGAGCTGGAAAAGCAGATCTACTTTGTCGAGGGCGAGCGCGAGCTGTCGCCCATCGCAAGCGCCTACATCCGCGCGCGCGGCGCCGACCGCCTGTGCTCCTACGGCGACTGGGCGGCGCTGTCCGAGCCCTGCGACGCGGACACCGCGCGCTATCTCGCGGGCGAGGTGTCGGACGGCATTATCGCGCCGGGCTACACCGACGAGGCGCTCGAAATCCTGAAAACCAAGCGCAAGGGCGGCTACAACGTCGTCAAGATCGACCCGGATTACAGCCCGAAGCCGATCGAACAGCGCGATATTTTCGGCGTGACCTTCGAGCAGGGCTATAACGATTACCAGATCGACGAAAGCCTGCTGGGCAACATCGTTACCGAGAATAAAAACCTGCCGCAGTCCGCGAAAAACGATATGATCCTGTCGCTGATCACGCTGAAATACACGCAGTCGAACTCGGTCTGCTACGTCAAAAACGGCATGACCATCGGCGTGGGCGCGGGCCAGCAGAGCCGCATCCACTGCACCCGCCTCGCCGGGCAGAAGGCGGACAACTGGTTCCTGCGCCAGCACCCCAAGGTGCTTGCCCTGCCGTTCAAGGACAGCATCCGCCGGCCCGACCGCGACAACGCGATCGACGTCTATATCTCGGACGAGTATGAGGACGTGCTGGCCGACGGCGTTTGGCAGAACACCTTCAAGGTGAAGCCTGACGCGCTGACCCGCGAGGAGCGTCTTGTGTGGCTCAAGGGCAACACGGGCGTCACGGTCGGCTCGGACGCGTTTTTCCCGTTCGGGGACAACGTCGAGCGCGCGCACAAATCGGGCGTGGATTATATCGTGCAGCCGGGCGGCTCGATCCGCGACGACAACGTGATCGAGACCTGCAATAAATACGGTATCGTGATGGCGTTTACCGGCATGCGCCTGTTCCACCATTGAGACGCGCCGGCAAGGAGAAAAAACGATGAGGATTTCCCGCCAAGCCGCGCGCAGGGCGGCTGTGCTGCTGCTGGCGGCGTTTGTCACAGAGCTTATCGCCGCGCTTTGCGGTTCGGCGCCGCTGCTGAGAGCGGAGATGCTCGTTCTGATGGCCGCGGCATACGGCATGAACGCTGTCGCGGCCTATTGGCTGAAAAGTTGGACGGCGCTGGCGGCGTCGCTCGCGGGCTGCGCGCTCGCCGTTCTGCTGCCGGGCGGGACGAACCCCGCGTGGATCGGCAATATCACGGTTAATCTGCTCTATTTGGCGATCTATCTGCCGATGCAGGCGGCGCTCGGCCGCTCGCTCGGCGAGGCGGACGTCTCCCGCGGGACGCTGACGCTCGGCCGCCGCTGGGCGGTCACGCTGCTGGTCGGGCGATTTCTCTCGTCGGCCGCCTATCTGCTGAGCGAGCTGTACGGCGTCCAGCAAGGCTCGCGGCTGTTCGGCTTGCAGCTCGTGCTGGAGATCGCGGCGCTGGTCGCGGTGTTTGCGTCCTATGTTTATATGGTGCGCTATCTGTGGCGTGCGCGCACCTTGCTCGCAGAGCAGGAGGGGCTATGAAGCTGATTCGAGGCTACTATGCCTTTTTGGCGATCGCGGGCGGCGTGCTGCTCCGCTTGGCGGCGGCAGAGAATTGGATGCTGCAAATCGTTGCGTTCGCGCTGATTTCGGCGGGTGCGCTGTCCCTGCAGCGGGTATCGCGCTGGTTTTTGCGCGCGAGCGTCACGGCGGACGTGCTGATCGGCTTCGAGGTGGTTTTAGGGCCGCAGGTGCTCCCGCCCGGCTTTTACCGCATCGTGCTGACCGAGCTGGAGCTGGTCCCGTTGCTGCTGCTCGGCTGTATGCTGTTTCTGGCGTTTGCCGATCAAATGCGCGCGGCGGGCAAGCCGGCCGCGGCCGAATGGGTGCTGCTGGCCGTGTGGAGCGCGGGGCTGATCCTGTCGCTGCTCACGCTACTGCTGGGCGGCTGGCTGACCGAGCCGGTTTCCGAGGCCGGGTTCAAAATCGCGCGCCTGCTGCTGCCCATCGGCCATATCGCGCTGATCGCCGATTCGTTCCGCGCGCAGAAAGAATATATCCGTACGGAGGGAAACGAATAATGAAAGTTTTGGTAATCGGCGGCGGCGGGCGCGAGCACGCCATCGTCCACACCTTAAAGAAAAGCCCCAAGGTCGACCGGATCTGGTGCGCGCCGGGCAACGGCGGCATCGCGGCGGAGGCCGAGTGCGTGCCGCTCAAGGCGACTGATATCGACGGCGTGGTCGCGTTCGCCAAAGAGCACAAGCCCGACCTCGTTATGGTTGCGCCCGACGACCCGCTCGCGCTCGGCATGGTCGACGCGCTCGAGGATGCGGGAATCCGCGCCTTCGGCCCGCGGAAAAACGCGGCGGTGATCGAAGGCTCGAAGTCCTTCGCCAAGGAGCTGATGGAGAAATACCATATCCCGACCGCGGGCTACGCCGTGTTCGAGGATTCGGCGGCGGCGGTCGACTATATCAGGAAAAACGGCGCGCCCATCGTCGTCAAGGCGGACGGGCTGGCGCTCGGCAAGGGCGTTACCGTCGCCATGACGGAGGAGCAAGCCATTGAGGCCGTGCGCGACGCAATCGACGGCGGCGCGTTCGGCGGCGCGGGCGCGCGCGTCGTCATCGAGGAGTTTTTGACCGGCCCCGAGGTGTCGGTGCTGGCCTTTGTAGACGGCAAAACCCTCAAGACCATGCCGTCCGCGCAGGATCACAAACGCGCCTACGACCACGACGAAGGCCCGAACACGGGCGGTATGGGTGCTTTTTCGCCCTCCCGCTTCTATACGGACGAGATCGCGGAAACGTGCATGGAGACCATTTTCAAGCCAACCGTCGCCGCAATGCAGGCAGAGGGGCGGCCGTTCAAGGGCGTATTATACTTCGGCCTGATGCTGACGCCGAAGGGCCCCAAGGTAATCGAGTATAACGCCCGCTTCGGCGATCCCGAGACGCAGGCCGTGCTGTCGCGGCTGGAAACCGACCTGTACGACATTTTTAACGCCGTCATCGACGAAAAGCTCGACCAAATCGAGATCAAGTGGACGGACAACGCCGCCTGCTGCGTGTGCATGGCGTCCGGCGGCTATCCCAAGGCCTACGAAAAGGGCAAGGAGATCACCGGCTTGGACGCGGTTTTCGAGTCCTTCGTGTTCCACGCGGGCACGGCGGAAAAGGACGGTGGGCTGGTGACGGCGGGCGGCCGCGTGCTCGGCGTGACGGCGTCCGCGCCGTCTCTCGACGAGGCCATCCGCAAGGCCTATGCGGACGTGAAAAAAATCCACTTTGACGGCGCGCATTACCGTACGGATATCGGGGTGAAGTGATGAAAAGCGAGTATTCTGAAGAACTGCTCTCCTGCATGGCCGACGTGCTGAACCAGAACGGCTTCCGCGCCGAGGTGATGCGGCAGGAAAACGCGCCCACGCTGCTGCGCTGCGAGGCGATGCGGCAGGGCAAGGTGGCCAAGGACGTTGTTTTTGAAATCTGCTTCATTCCGATCCAGCTTCCGAACCCGGAGAGCGGACTGCTGCAATTTTTTGTGACGCTGTTCCAAAACGCGCCCGCGGCCAACGCCGCGCAGACGCGCAAGGCCTGCGCCTACTGCAACGATTTCTGCGCGCTCGGCGCGTTCGGCTATTTTGAGGGAGCGGGCCAGCTCTATCTTAAGCACAGCACGCTGATCGACGGCGCGCAGAAGCTGGAAACGCTGGTGCCGTTCGTGGCGGACAACATTTCGCTGCTGCTGGCGGCGGTCAGCCGGTTTATCGACGGGCTGGCGGCGGTTTCGTTCTCCGGCATGCCGCTTGACGCGGTGATCGAGCAGGAGCTGTTCCCGAAAATGTAAGTCGATTGCGACCACGCTCGCAATCGAGGGACGCCCTTCCGGCCGCGGGCCGGAGAGGGCTATTGCGCCAGAAAACCCCCGAAATTTCGCTTTCGGGGGTTTTCTGGCGTTTGTATCAAAAGTCTGGGCAAAGCTCGGCCTTTTGATGCAAATCGAGTCTGCGCTTCGCTCCGCTTTCGATTTGCTGTTGAAATGCGCCTGCGGGCGGGGATGCGGGGGACGGGGGACGTTCGCGCCGCCACGGCGTGGGGTTGGACGAGAGACGAGGGACGTTCGCGCCGCCACGGCGTGGGGTTGGACGGGAGACGAGGGACGTTCGCGCCCACGGAGCGCGAGGATTTTAAACGTCGTATTTCAGCAGGACGGCGCTGAATTTGGGGAGTTTGAGGAAATATCCGTCCTTTTTCTCGATAAATGACTTATCGTTCTCTTTTAGACTGCCGCCGAAGCGTTCCCAGTCGGTGTGGAGCAGGAGGGACGCGGGCGCGTCGAGCGGAACAAGCTGCGGCTCGTCCGAAAAGTTGAACACGGCGAGCAGGCGCTCGTCCTCCGCTTGCCGCTCGAAGGCGTAGGTGCAGGCGGCCGGACTGCCGCCCTGCGCCCAGCGGAAATTGTCCGGCGCATAATCCGCGTGCAGCGCGGGATGCCGACGGTAGGTTTGGCACAGCGCGGCGAAGAACGTGTGGAACGGCCCGCCGGCGTACTGCCAGTCCAGCTCGGCGGCCTCATTCCACTCGGTGCGCAGGCCAAGTTCGTTGCCCATGAAATTCAGCTTTTTGCCCGGATGGGCGAACATATACAGGTAGAACGCGCGCGCCTCAGCGTATTTGCCGTCCAGCTCCGCGCCCCACATCTTCTGCACGATGGCCGCCTTGCCGTGCACGACCTCGTCGTGCGACAAGGGGAGCAGATAGCGCTCGTTCGGGAAATATTCCATCGAAAACAGCAGCTTGCCGTGGTCGCGCGGGCGCTCGTCCGGCGGGGTCTGCAGGTATTCGAGCGTGTCGTGCATCCAGCCGAGATCCCACTTGTAGTCAAAGCCCAGCCCGCTTTCGGCGACCGGACGGGTCACGCCGGGGAACGCGGTCGAATCCTCCGCGATCAGCAGGGCGGAGGGGTGGCGGGCCTTCAGCCCGGCGTTCATGTTCTTGAGGAAATCCATCGTGTCGCCGTTGACGCCGCGCGCGGGGTCGCCCTGCCAGTAGATCAGGCGGGACACCGCGTCCATGCGCAGTCCGTCGAAATGGAACTCCGTGAGCCAGTAATTCGCGGCGGACTGCAAAAAGCAGCGCACCTCCCGACGCGAATGGATGAAGTTATAGCTGCCCCACTCGCTCTCGCCGACGGCGGGGTGCGGGTATTCGTACAGGTACGTGCCGTCGTACTTGGCGAGGCCGTAGCCGTCCACCGCGAAGTGGACGGGGACGAAGTCCATGATCGCGCCAAGACCCGCTTGATGCAGCCGGTCGATCAGCATTTTCAGCTGCGCGGGGCTGCCGTAACGCGCGGTCGGAGCGAAAAAGCCCGTGTTCTGGTAGCCCCACGAGCCGTCGAACGAGTGCTCGGACAGCGGCAGGAACTCGACATGGGTGAAGCCGTTTTCTTGCAGATAGGGGATGAGCCGGTCGGCCAGCTCGTCGTAGCGGTACCAGCCGTTTTCGTCGTCCGCATTGCGCATCCACGAGCCGGGGTGCATTTCGTAAATATTCAGCGGCGCGTCGGGCGACGCGGTGCGCGCGGCCATCCAGTCCGCGTCGGAAAAGCGGTACTCGTCCGGATCGGTCACGATCGAGCAGCAGCCCGGCCGCAGCTCCATGGCGAAGCCGTAAGGGTCGCAATGGTCCTGCACCGTGCCGTCCCCGGCGTAAACGCGGTATTTATAGAACTGCCCGGGCGCGGCCTTAGGCGCTTCAAACGACCAGAAGCCGCTGCGGCCGTCCTGCGTCATTTCGTCCTCCTGCCAGTCGTTAAACGCGCCGGTGACCGTGATTTTGGCCGCGTTTGGCGCAAAAGTACGAAAAACGACCGACTGGTCCTCCATATGTGCGCCAAACCAGCGGTAGGCGTCGAACACCCTGCCGTCAAAAAAATCCTGTTTGTTCATCGGGGGGCTTCCCTCCTTCACTTCTCTTGGTTATAGTATAAGGGAGGGGGCGGGCAAACACAAGCGACAAAGCGCCGCAAAATGTCCGTTAAAAATTTTATGAACCAAACGCACCCTGCCGCGCTCTTATAGACAGGTGCACCGAACAACAGAAAGGAGGGAGCCCATGACCGATGAAGAACTCGTCCGCCGGATGCAGCGGGGCGATATGCAGGCGTTTGATGAATTATATGAGCGCTACAAAAACGACGCGTACCGCGTAGCCTGCCTGATTACCGGCACCCGCGCGGACGGCGAGGACCTGACGCAGGAAGCGTTCATGACCTGCGCGCAGTCGATCACATCTTTAAAGGATGGCTCCAAATTCCGCCCGTGGCTGCTGAAAACGCTGACGCGCGCGGCGTGGAAATACTGCCGCAAAAAGCGGCGGGAAACGCCTGTTTCCGAATTCTTTGAGACGGGGGAGAGCGAAAGCGCCCTGTCCGCCGTGCTCCGGACCGACGAGCAGCGGCGGCTGTACGCAGCGCTCGACACGCTGGATGAAAAACGGCGTACCGTCATAGTGCTGTACTATTTTGACGACCGCTCCGTAAAGGAGATCGCGCAGGCGACCGGCGTGCTCGAGGGCACGGTCAAGTCCCGCCTGTTTTCCGCCCGCCGCCATTTGCGGCAGGCGCTGACCGACAAAGAGCAAAAGCCGAAGGAGGCTGCCACACATGGATGAACTGAATCTGGATCGCACGATCCGCGAAACGCTGCACACCTGCGCGGGCGAGCTGCAAGCGCCCGACAAGCTCAAGACGCGCGTTGACTTTGTGGTGCGGAGCGGCGCGCCTGTGCCGAAGCGCAAAATGAAACCGTGGAAGCGAACGGCCGTCGCGCTGTGCGCGGTGCTGGCCGTCGCGGTGACGGGCGCGCTGGCGAGCGGACAGGTGGCGAGCTGGTCGACCGGCCGCCATCCGGTCAAAAGCTGGACGGATTTTGCCAAAACGGCAGGCTACGCGGAAAAGCATGTGCCGGATATGAAATATGTCGAATCGTTCTCAAACGGCTATGCGTTTGACAAGGGCTATGAGGATACGATCGACAAGCGCGATGAAAACAACAAGACGCTCGAATCGTTTACCGGCGTGCTGCTGAACTATCAAAAGGACGGCGCGGAGCTGACGCTGGACGCCGGGCCGGTGCAGTCGGAGGCGGTATACACCTCTCCGTTCGACACCGTGCGCATGATCGGCGAGACCGAGGTGCGCTACCGCGAGACGCCGCAGATTTTCCTGCCGCCTGACGGCAAGGAGAAACCGACCGCCGAGGAGCAGGCTAAGATGGACGCGGGCGAAATCAACATCGCCTACGGCACGGCGCAGCGCGAGGAGAATGTGTTTTACAACGTAAAATGGATCGAGGACGGCATTTCCTACTCGATTTACACGACCGACCCCGCCGGCTTGACCGAGGACGACTTCTTCCAGATGGCCGCCGAAGTGATCGGCGCTTAAAAATCAAAAAACGGCCCCGCTATGCTTGCGGGGCCGTTCTCTTACCTGAAAACATACCGTTGACAAAGTGACAGGCGGGCGGTATGATAAAACTGTACTAAAAAAACTAGTACAGACAATACGATTTACAAAAGAGAGGTGCGCCCATAATGAAAAAACGATTGCTTGCCGCCATCACCGTTCTTACGCTGGTGCTGCCGCTGCTGCCCGCCGAGGCGCTGGCCGCGGGTTCCTACGGCGCTTACGGCTTCAGCGAAGCCAAGGTGCAGAAAACGGACGAGGGAACCTATCATCTGCTGCGCCACACGGACAGCGGCGCAGAGGTGCTCTGGCTGGACAACGACGCGGACGAGCGCGTCTTTACCGCGGGCTTCCGCACGCCGCCCGCTGATTCCAAGGGCGCGAACCATGTGCTGGAGCATGCGCTGCTGTGCGGCAGTGAAAAATATCCGGTGCGCGAGCTGATGCACGCGCTGGTGAACACCTCGGCCGCCGAGGAGCTCAACGCCTACACCTCGGACGACTACACCTGCTATGTGGCGCGCACCAAAAACGAGGCGGATTTTTACAACCTGTCCGACGTGTTTCTGTCGTCCGTGCTGTTTCCGCTGCTGAAAACCGAGCCGAATATCTTCAAGCAGCAGGGCATCCGCATCGAGTACGCGGACGGCAAGGCGCAGTACAACGGCATCGTGTTCAGCGAGCTTAAGCTGCGCAGTCTGGACACGGACGAGAACTCGCTCCAATTTGTCGGCGACCAGCTGTACAAAAACCTGTATGCAAACGGCACGCCCGTGCTGGACGCGGGCGGCGCAATCCCCGATATCCTCGATTTGACCTACGACGACCTGATGCGCGTGTACAACACCTACTACAAGCCGTCCAATATGCTGATTTATGTGTCGGGTAAGCAGGATATCGGCAAAACGCTTAAAATGTTCGACGAGTATTTGTCCAAAGCAGGTAAAAGCGCCGCGCCCGCGATCGCATTTAACAGCGACCCGGTCGCCCAAAGCAAAACCGTACAGGAATACAACGTCACCGCTTCGACCAAGACGGTCGACATCGGCTTTATGGCGCACGGGCCGAGCGTGCTTGACCTCAAGAAATCAGAGGGCTGGGGCGCGCTCGTCACCTGCCTGCAAAAGCAGATGGGCGAAAAATACCCGGACGCGATGGCGTATACCATCGGCGGCACCAGCGGCGGGGTGAATAATGTCGGCGTGATTTTGTCCGGCATACCGCTCGCTGAGAAGGAGCAAGCGGTTCAGACGTTCCAAGGGCTGTTGGACAACGCCGCGCGGAACGGCCTGTCGGCGGACGCGCTGCGCCATGCGCTTGACGTGCAGGCGGACGCGCAGCAGTTCGGCAAGGAAGAGGCGTTTACCGGCTTTGCCTACGGCGGCGACCCGCTGGCCTGCATCGGGCGGCAGGACGCGATCAAAGCGCTCCGGAACGACGGGGCATATTTCAAAACGCTCGCCGCCGAATGGCGGGACAGCAAGTACCAAACGATCGTGATCTCAGGCAACGGGGCGGCAAAGCCCGCCGTGCCCACGCCTGACCTGTCCGCCGCCGAGCTCGAGCAGGTGAAACGGGACACCGAGGCGTTCAATAAATGGATTTCCACGCCCGATTCCGCCGAAGCGGTCGCCACGCTGCCGCAGCTTACCGCGTCGGACTTCGCGGACGATCCCTTCACCCTCGAGCAGACCGAGGAGAGGACGGACGGGGCGGTCTGGCACCGCACCAAGGACGAAAAGGCCGAGCGGTCGTCGTTCTCGCTGTACTTCCCGATCGAAGCCAAGGCGGACGACCTTGCCGCGTGGTGCCTATTGTCCGAGCTGCTGACCGATAAAATGGAAAAGGACGGCGGCTCGGGCATGTTCGGCCTGATCTCCGGCGAAAGCGCGGACGACCCCGACACGCTGCACCCGCGGTTCTCGGTGAGCGGCTCCGCCGACGCCGGCAAGGCGGGCGAGGGGATGAAAGCCATCGCCGCGCTGCTGCAAAGCCCGCCGCTTTCCGACGAAAACGCGCTGCGCACCTTTTTGACCACACGCAAAAACCAGCTGATAAGCACGTTTTCCGACCCCTATCAGACCGAATACACGCACAAGCTGCGCGCGGGCACGCAGGCCGAGCGGTTCCTGACCGGCGCGCCCACGGGCTTTTACGGCTCGTCGCTGTCCTACCGCGACTTTATCGAGACCGCGCTTGCGAATCCGGGCGGGAACGCCGCGCTGCTCGAGCGTCTGCGCGGGCTGCTGGCGAGCGCGCTGAAGCGCGGCGGCACGGTCGCCGATTTTACGGGCGGCGAGGCGGACTACAAGGCGTTTCTGACGGCGGCCAAGGCCTTGCTTGCCTCGCTGCCGGAGGGAGCGGGTGCGTCCTCCTGCGAATTCCTGCCGGGCGGCTGGCCCTCGGCGCTCGTCGTCTCCTCGGGCGCGCAGGACGCAAACCATGTGATGGTGACCGGCTTTCTGGAGGGGCGGCAGGCGGATTTCGCCGCGCTGCGCGTGCTGGGCGCGGTGATGGGCGCGAAGTACCTGCTGCCCGAGCTGCGCGACAAGCGCGGCGCTTACGGCGCGAATTGCCGCTTCGACGAGACGGGCGTGACCTTCGCATGCTCGGGCGGCGTGCCGGTGGACGAGGTGATCGCGGTTGTTCAACGCGCCGGGACTTGGGTGCGCGGCCTGTCGCTCACCGAGCGGGAGCTGAACGGCTACCGGCTGGGCGCGCTGCGCGAGTATGACGATTACGCGGAATGGAGCCGCGGCAGCGGCGCGAATCTCGCGCTGTCCGGCCGCACACAGGACGATTACGCGCGCGAGCGGCAGGAGATTCTGGCCGTCACGCTGAACGATCTGAAGGCCTGCGCCGGCTTGGTCGACGAGCTGACCGCGCAGGGCCATGTGTTCGCGCAGACGACGGGGGCCGCCGAGGCCAACGTCAAATTCCCGTTCGCCTGCCGCGTGGACGCGGCAACGGGCAAGGCAACGCCCAAGCTGAAAGGCGATATCGCCGCGTCGGACGACCGAACGCCGCTGACGCGCGGGGAGATGGCGTCGCTGCTCGCCGAGAGCCTTGTCGACCAGAGCAAGACCGAGCAGCCCGTTCTCGCCCGCTTTACCGATGTGGCGCCGGGCGGGGAACAAGCGGACGCGCTGGCGAAGCTGCACGATCGCAGGCTGCTGAACGGCTACAAGGACGGCACGTTCGCGCCGGACGCTAAGATCACGCGCGCAGAATTCTGCGTCATTGCCGACGCGCTCGCCGTCGGCGGCGCGGCGGACGGCGCGCCCGCGTTTTCCGATGTGGCCGGCGGCTATTGGGCGCACGGCGTGATCGCGCGCATGGCGGCTGCAGGTTTGCTCAAGGGCGACGGCGACGGTGCGTTCCGACCGGAAAGCCCGATCACCCGCCGCGAGGCGACGCTGATTCTGCGCCGTCTGGCGGGGCTGGCCGCTTGACTTTGCTTTCCCCCTCTGCTATACTGAAAGCACAACAAGACAGGGGTGCCGCGATGCGCGGCTGAGAAATACCCTAGGAACCTGATCCGGATCATGCCGGCGGAGGGAGTCAAATACTGCGGCGCGCGCCCTTTGGCGTGCGGACAACGATTTTTGAACGCCTCCGGCCGACGCCGGAGGCGTTTTTTGTCTTGCGGAAACATAAAAAGGGGGATTTCACAATGGGTGAAACCAAAAGTATGAGCCGCGTGCATGTTCTGGTCGAATGCGCGCTGATGGTGGCCGTCGGCTTTGTGCTGATGAGTCTGAAGGTGTTCGAGATGCCGCAGGGCGGCTCGGTGACGTTTGCGTCCATGCTGCCGTTTATCATCATCGCGTTCCGCCACGGCACCAAATGGGGACTGCTCGGCGGTCTGGCCTGCGCGCTGCTGCAAATGCTCACCGGCTTCTGGGCGCCTCCGGTCGGCACGGCGTTCAACTATTTTCTGGTCGTGGTGCTCGATTATGTGCTGCCGTTTACGCTGCTCGGCCTTGCGCCGCTGTTCGCAAAACCCTTCCGCAGCCGCGCGGCGGGCATCGCGGTGGGAACGGTTGTGGTCTGCGTGCTGCGTTTTCTGTGCCACTTTGGCTCGGGCGCGCTGATTTGGAGCTATTATGCGCCGGAGGGCGCGGGCGCGCTGCTGTACTCGCTGGGCTACAACAGCTACATGCTGCCCGAGTCCGCAATCACGCTCGTCGTGGCGCTGGTGCTGTACAAAATGCTGCCGAAGCTATTCGGTTCTGCGGAATAATTCCAAAAAACAGAAGAAAAGCAGGAAAAACGTCCTTATAGACGTTTTTCCTGCTTTTTAATATTTCTCGCAGTATCCTTCGCCGCCGTTTGCGAGGCTTTTGAGCGCCTGCTCCGTGCGCTCGTCCGGGTCGCCGCTGACCGATACGGCGTTCACCAGCGTTTCGCGCGTTTCGCGCGGCAGCTCGAAAAAGCGATCCATCGCGCGGGTGTTGTGCCCCATTTCGTTGAGAAAGGAGAAGGGGACGTCCGCCGAAACTTCCTTCTTGTCCATCTGCATCGCTCCTTTCGATTGCAGTATGCGCCGAAACCGTGCTATAATACGGTTAACCAAACAAAAAAGGAGCGCCAAATTTATGGAGCTTGTCAAAAATAAAATTTACCGCTGCCAGATTGTGGATTACACAGCCGACGGCACAGGCGTGGCAAAGCTGGATGGCCGCGCTGTTTTTGTTCCCCGCACAGCGGTGGGCGACCAATGCGACGTGCGCATCACAAAGGTGACGAAAAGCGTGGCGTTTGGGCGCTTGGAGGAGATGATCGCTCCCTCCAAGCACCGCGTCTCGCCCGCCTGCCCGGTCGCGGACAAATGCGGCGGCTGCTGCTACCAGCATATCACCTACGAGGAGGAGCTGCGCGCTAAGGAGAAAAAAGTGCGCGACGCGCTCACCCGTATCGGCGGGCAGGACGGCGAAAAGCTGTCAGGCATTACGGGCGCGCCCAGCACCGAGCATTACCGGAATAAGGCGCAGTATCCGGTCGGGCGGGACGCGGAGGGCCGCGTCGTCACCGGCTTTTACCGGCCGCGCAGCCACGATATCGTGCCGGTCGAGCGCTGTTCGATCCAGTCGGAGACCGCAGACCGCATCGCGGGCGTTGTGCGCGCGTGGATGGAGGAAAACGGCGTGCCGCCGTACGACTACGCGGCAAAGCGCGGCGCGGTGCGGCACATTTACGTGCGCGTGGGCGAAAAAAGCGGCGAAAGCCAGCTCACACTGATCGCCGCGACGCGCAAAATGCCAGCGCTGGACGATTTGGTGCGCCTGCTGCGCGAGGCGGAGCCGTCGCTGACCGGCATTCTGCTGAACCATAACCAGCGGGACGACAACGTGATCTTGGGAAACAAGACGGAAACGCTGTGGGGCGAGCCCATGCTCGAGGACCGGCTGTGCGGCAATTCGTTTTTGCTTTCGCCGGAAGCATTTTATCAGGTCAATCATGCGCAGGCCGAGCGGTTATATGCGTGCGCGCTTGATTTTGCGGCGCTTTCGGGAGAAGAAACCGTGGTCGACCTGTACTGCGGCGCGGGGACGATCACGCTTGCGCTCGCCAAGCGGGCGGGACGCGTGATCGGCGTGGAGATCGTGCCCGAGGCGGTGGAGAACGCAAAGCAAAACGCGCGGCGCAACGGCGTGGAAAATGCACAATTTATCTGCGCGGACGCGGGGCAGGCGGCGCAAATGCTGGCGGCGGACGGCGTGCGGCCCGACGTGCTCGTCGTCGACCCGCCGCGCAAGGGGCTGGACGAAGCCGCGCGGGACGCGGTGCTTAAAATGCAGCCGCCGCGTATCGTTTATGTGTCGTGCGACCCGGCCACGCTCGCGCGTGATATTAAGGAATTTGCCGGGGCGGGCTACCGGCTGGAAACCGCGCGGGCGTTCGATTTGTTCCCGCGGACGAGCCATACAGAATGTTGTGTTCTGTTGCAGCGATTGGATAGCAAGAAAAAATGAAACTACTGAAAAATCAAATAGAGTGCAGATGGAGGCAAGAAATATCTAAGACGATTGGCCGTGAGCAAAGAAAGCTATATAGAACTGTCAATTTTAGAAGAATAAATGAATAAACGGAAGCGCGAAGGTTGTTAGCCTTCGCGCTTCTGCTATTTTAGGGAGGAAATGCAATGTGCCGATGGCCTACGCATGCTTTTGAATAATAGACCGAACGGTATAGCGCGACCAATGCCATGCTCTTGGTTGCGATAGCCTCATTAAGGTTCCTGCTCATATCACAGGCGGGGGTTCGGCAACGAGACAAATGGTTGCCGCCCAGCAGCGAAAGGGTTTGCGTCTACGCAGACTTTCACGCGCTTTCACCTTTGCCGCCGGTCAGAGCCGTCTTGACCAGCCCGGCGTATTCCGCCTCGATATAGGGCTGCACAGCTGCGCAGAAAGCGGGATTGCCAAAGAGCGTGCTGCACAGATGGCAC
The DNA here is from genome assembly GCA_030524205.1 of Eubacteriales bacterium. Lineage (GTDB taxonomy): Bacteria > Bacillota > Clostridia > Oscillospirales > Butyricicoccaceae > Agathobaculum. The sequence continues at coordinate 35,728 of JAUNGZ010000010.1, read as the reverse complement.
GGTGAAACAAATGCTTCAGACAATGCAATGCCCACGTCCGCCGCTATGGTGGCCATTTTGCCAAATCCCATCCGCCGCAGGCCGGAAAACAGGCATACCCGTTCGTAGGATTCCATCAGCTCGCGCAGGCTGTGCGTGTAGATACTGCCGTTGGAGAGCGCGTTTTGATAAACTGCCTGAGAGCAGCACGGATAGGCTGCGCCGTCATACAGAACGAGTAGGTCGCCTTGGAACGGGCATTGCCACGTCTCCTCAAACGGAACGGTGGAAAACGCCTCCGTGTCCAAATCGCTTCCGGCGCCGACCGGCATGAACGGATAGACCGTCACCTGTGTCTGATACAGATCTCGCCCTAGTGTGGCCACAAGCTCTCCCGCGCGGGGACCGCTCAGCACATCACCCAGTGCGAGGGAGAGCGGTATACCCTGCTGCGGGCAAAGCCGCAGCAGGCGCCGGATGCAGTCCAGCGGGACATACTGCATGTGATAGGCGTCCACGCTGACCGAAAGGCCGTCCAGCCCTGCGCGCCTCAGCGCGGCAAGCATATCGGCCGCGGCGGCATCATCCTTTGCCCAAAACCCGTTGGAGGTCAGCGTCGCCCGCATGTGCAGCCGTTTGATCTCCGCAATGCTGTCCAGCACCAGCTCGGGATACAGCATCGCCTCCCCGCCGCTCAGTCCGACCGCCTTGATTTCCGGTATCTCGCCCGCCTGCCGGATGACGGAAAACACCGTCTCTCGCGATAAAACCTGCCGATTGTGTGGAGTACACCGAAAGCAGCACATCGCGCAGGATGCACTGCACCGGTCGGTCAGCGCAATACCCACCTTGCTGAATATCATAATTTTACCATCCTTTCCCAATGCCGTTTCACACCCGCTGCCGCTTGGTGAAACCGCGGGTTTGCTATGTCCCTGTGCGGTTACGCAACGAGGACCTGCGTGATCATAATAAAGCTGCCTCCCAGTGTGCCCGGCTGCGTGGAGGACATCTTGAACGTCTCTTTCAACTCGTCCTCCGTGACCTCGTAGCCTAATTCGCGCAGCGCGGCCACCAGTTCAGGCACGTTCTTTACGTTCTTGGCGGACAGTTTGCCGGCCAATTCTTTGTCTTTTTCAAGATCCTGCTGAAGCTTTTTGATATTTTCCATCGAAACATACTCCTTTGATCAGTTGTGATTTGGGATCGCGGCAGCGGATGTGAAACGGCGTTGCTGTGTCTGTCTGCGGCGGTGTACCTTTGCGCGCCAACAATAGGATGAAATTACCATAAAAAGAAGATATAATATTTTATGGGGAAAATTGTAATAAAAGACGGCGGCGTTTCCCCATGGCGGAGCGGCCCTTTGTGCCGTTCGCCAAGCCGTTTGGACAAAGGAGATTACTTATGCTACGAAAAAACGATCCGCCCGCGGAACAGCTCCTTCAGGAAAGCGAATCGATCATCACGCAATTCTGCCGGGGGGAATTTCGGCAAGTGCTTTCCCGGCTGCACCCCGCCGCCGTTTGGATCGGCCCCGGCGCTGGGCGGTATTACAGCGGCGTGCGGGAGCTGCACGCATGGTTTGCCACCCAACGGGCCACGCGCGCCGCGCTTGTTACCGAGCATCGCGCGCGGCTCGAGCTGGCGGCGGAAAACCTCTGTGTCGTCCGCGGCAGCTACCAATGCGCGTCGTCCGGACGGGACACGGGAACCGAGCTGTACCGTTATACGATGCTCTGGCTGCTTGCGGAGGGTCGGTTCCGGCTGCTCCATGTCCATCTTTCCAAAGCGGCGCTGTTTGCCGCGGACGGCGGACCGCGCATTCGGGTAAACGGCGCGCTCGGAGAGCTCCACCTGCTGTCCCCCGACGAGCTTCTTTATGCGGAGGCGGACAGGAACGACTGCATCCTTCACTGCACGGCGCGAACGGTAGAAGCGGCCTGTCCGCTGCGGTCGCTGGAGCAGGCGCTTTCCCCGCCGTTTTTTTTTCGTATTCATCGGTGTTACCTCGTCAATCTTCGGCAGCTCCGGCAGCTCCAGCGGTTTACCGCTGAATTGTCGGATGGGACCGTGCTTCCCATTCCGCCGAAGCATTTTTTACAGGTGCAGGCCGCATGGCGCAGTTTGTTGGATTGAAGAACGCCATGGCCGACGACCGACAGGACAAGCGGCAGCTCGTGCCGCTTACCGCCTATGTGGTGCGCAGCCTTTGCCTGCGTTATTACGCCTCGGTGCGTCCGCTGCTCCATCCCGATCTATGCGGCCCGGACGGCGCTACAACGTCGCCCTGCGGAGGGCCGCACAGCCTAAAGCGGATGCTGGAATGGCGGCCTCCGACGACGCCCCCGCAGGAACGGTACCGCATCTTATATGTATCCGCGCACTGCTGCGTCGTAACGGGGTCATTTTCGCGCGACGCCGTCCCTTATGCCCAATCCACCTTTGTGTGGCAGTTGGTGCGGGGTGGGTTCTACCTGCGGTATCTGCATAGATCATCCGACGAACAGCCGAAGAGCGATCCAATAAGCTTTCTTTACCTCCGCGCCGACGGGCATCGATGCCGGCTGCATTGCGTGGGACGGGTTTTTTCGTCCCGGCGAACCCTGCGGGACTATGAGCAGGCGCTCCCCCCGTATTTCTGCCGGGTGCACCGCAGCTTTATCGTCAACTGCTATCAAATCGCTCGGGTCACGGCCACGGCTGTTTACCTGTCAAACGGCGCCGAAATCCCGCTCGCGCCAAAACGGCGGGCCGGCCTGCTGTCCTGTCTTGACAGCGTCAGCGAGCCGCTTTTACCCCTCTCCCGCTAAGGCGTCCATGACGGCCGAGCCGGTGCTTTCCTTGCCGGACGGCGATTGGAACGTCACCGTTCCGTCGCCGCACAGCGTGATCGTCAGCGTTTGTCCGGCGTCCTCGGCCCGCAGCATATATTCCTTGAAGCCCTCGACCTTTTCGTCGTTCAGCACGTTGCTTGCGATCAGCTTGGTGATGTTGGCCGCGGTGCTGATTGCGAGAGCCGTCGGTGTTTGGATCAGCTTTGTCCGCATCATTGCCAGCGTGTTGAACAGCATGCTGACGCTGGTGGCGATTTCCTGAAAATGCGGCGTCAGGAAGTCCAAGAGCCAGGTCAGGTTGTTCGGCGCGGTATAATGCGTCCTGCCATCCATCGTCACCCAGCTGACCAGCCACCAATCTGCGCCGAGCGCGGTCAGCCCGGTCTGGTAGCGCGCTTCCTGCGGCTGCGTGCCCGCCCCCTCCGCAAGATTCTCCCATTGCAGGTTGTCCTTGAACACATTGCTGTACTTATGCGCCACCGCCGTACTCAAAACCGTCTGTCCCGTTTGGTTTACGACGACCACTTTCGCTTTGCTGTCAAACGGTCCGAGCTTGGGGGGACGAATGAAGTCCTGATCCATTTTCCACACTTCCTTTTCCGATTTGGTTATCTCCATCATACCCGTTTTTCACGAGCAGAGAATCGGTGTTTCCCCAAAAGCCGACGGCAAAGGACGAAATGCGGCGGAAATCGTCATTGGTACGTCCGGACGGGCCTTTCGCGCTTTGAGATTGCCCGGTCGTCGGCGGTTTGCTATGATGAATCTGCCAAGAGGAGGCGGAGATATGAAAACGCTGCGATTTCACCCATACCGTATTTTCCGGGAGCGGGGCAAGGCTTATGTGTACCACACCGGGAACAGCGGCCTGTTCGAAGTGGACCAAGACTGCGAAAACCTTTTAGAGCAGGCGGGCGCGACGCCCGAGGCGGCTTACCGGGCCGTCGCCGCGCGCATGTCGAGGGCGCAGTTCGACGCGCTGCTGGCGGACATGCGCGCGGCGGGCCTGCTGCTGGATGAGGTCGCCGTGAATCATCCCGCCGCGCCCGCGCAAAGCGCCTTTCACAGCCTTGTGCTGCTGGTCGTGCAGGCCTGCAACATGCGCTGCACCTACTGCTACGGCGAGGGCGGGGAGTACCACGACAGGGGAGAAATGGATGAGGCGACCGCCAAAAAGGCCATTGATTATCTGGTGAAGCAGTCCGACAGGGACACGCTTTCGGTCGTCTTTTTCGGCGGCGAGCCGCTGCTGCGGCTGGAGCTGATCAAGGCCGTGGTGCGGCACGCGCGGGAAATCGAAGCCGCAAGCAGCAAACGCTTTTCCTTCCAAATGACGACCAATGGGACGCTGCTGGACGAGGCGGTTTTGGCCTATCTGCACGCTGAATCCATCTCCTATATGCTGAGCTTCGACGGCTGCCGCGAGGTGCAGGACGCCAACCGCTTTTTTGCCGACCATTCCGGCTCCTACGATCTGGTGCTGGGCAAGACCCAAGCCGACCGCGCGAACGAACGAATCAGCTGCCGCGCCAGCGTGACGCCGTGCTCACTCGACATGCGAGACAGCTTTCGCCATCTTTCCGGCCTGCATTTCCGGCGGGTGCTGTTCGCGCCAGCGGAAAACACGCTGGACGACGCGCAGTTTGAGGAATACGGCACGCAATTTCTGCGGCTGATGGAGGCGTTTGAACAAGACGTACATTCCGGCCGCTTCACAGAGGCGAAAAGAAACGCCAGCGTTTACGCGTTGGTTCAAAGGCTGCACCGCGCGGGCGAGGGCGACTGGGCTTGCGGCGCGGGGCGCACCATGTGCGCGGTCGACATCCACGGCGATATCTACCCGTGCCATCGGTTTGTCACCGACAAAGCCTACGCGATCGGTAATATCGATACGGCGTGCGGCGGACAGCAGGTATTTTTGGAGCAGCTTCGCGTCAGCAGCCGCACGCCATGCCGGGACTGCTGGGCCAAAAATCTGTGTCGCGGCGGCTGCGCCCACAGCAATTTGTGCGCGACCGGAACGCCCGCGCAAGCCGCGCCCCGCATGTGCGCGCTGCAAGACCGTGTTTTCGACGCCGCGGTGCGTCTGTACCTGCGGCTGCCGCAAGCATTTAAACAAAGCTGTTTATGAAAGGAGGTGAATGTTTATGTTCCAGTCCGTAAATCTGATGGCCAAGCAGGCCGAACAGCAGGCGATGTGCGATTTGTGCCTGCCGACCGATGTCTGTCCCGTCTGCGATGTGGTCGGCGATGTGAAGTAACCCGTAAAGGGAAAGGACGACTCCGTAGGAGCCGTCCTTTCCCTAACTGTCAAAGCATCCATTGAAAAAGCAAATTCGCAATAGATGAATTATATATCTGGTGATGTGTCGCATCGTCAAAAGCACAAATCTATGCTATATTTTTATCGTGAAAACGGCAGAGTGACCTTTGCGGTGAATGATAGGATTTCCGCCAAGGCCCAACCACGCCTTGCGGGAATCGGTTTCATCCACGCAACACATGTCGAAAGCGTAGCGCTGTTGCGGCGCGAGGCGTTTAAAGAATAGCCTTCGGTCGAGCTGCAACAGAAAAAGGATGGGGATAAAATCCCCATCCTTTTTGTATCTGTAGCCGCTTTGTTTGGCACTATGGCCGCTTTATGGGCCGCAGGGCTTCCCTACAAGCGTTAAAAAATTTTGCGGGAAAGGTGCGCTTCCACCGCCTGCTCGAGCTGGCGCACCAGCTCGGGGTCGGCGCCGCCGGCGGCGGCATAAGCGGCTATTGCCGTCCGTACCAGCTCGAGCGAGCGGCGGGTCAAGCGGATCCTCTTGCGCGCGGTCAGGCCTTCGAGCAGGCCGCGTGCAAGCGGTTCGTCCGGTTCGCCCGCGCATTGCTGCGCGAAGGACTTGACCAAATTATGCGGCAGCAGGCAGGAGCCGCCGAACAGCAGCGCGACGACGCCTAGCGACGTGAGAAGCACGCCGGCGGCGGGGGCGGGGCGCTGGGATGCGCAGGAAATGGCTCCGATCGCGGCCAGCAGCGCGCCGCTCCATACGAAGCTGAAAGCGGTCTTGCGGTATCGGGCGTAATACGAGGATTCGGTATTTGGCTGCATAAAGGCTTGCGTCCCTTCTGATAAGTGTGTGTCAAATGATGTTGGTGTTGCCGTGGTTGTGCAGGATCGTGGCAAGGGAGGAATCCTTCGACCGTTCCAGATGGTGCTCCATCGCGCGGGCCGCGCCCTCCCAATCACGCGCCACACAGGCGTCCGCAATTTGGGCGTGTTCGGCCATGGTTTCCTGCAGGCGGCTGCCGATATATTGGCCGCTCATGACGCGCAGACGGATGTTCTGGGTTTGAATGCGCGAATACAGCGAGCGCAGGTATTCGTTGGGCAGCGCGGAGATCAGCAGGGAGTGGAACTGGTCGTCCAGCTCGTAAAACTCCGGACAACGGTCGGCGGGATCATAGGCGTGAAAGGTTTCGGAGAACCGTGTAAGGCTGTCGGGGTCGAGGTTGCCGCCGTAATTGCGCAGCGTGTGCGGCTCGACCAGCATGCGCACCTCAAAAATCATGCCGATATCGCTGATCGTAAAGCCGGATACCACAATGCCGCGCTTGGGGAAAACCTTAACCAGCCCTTCCTGCTCCAGACGGCCGATCGCCTCGCGCACCGGCGTGCGGGAAAATCCCAGCTCCTCCTGCAGAACCGCCTCGCTGAGCAGCTGATTGGGCGCGTATTCGCAGGTGGTGATTTTATGCTTGATAAACTCATATGCCTTTGACTGCATAGAGGGTTCTCTCTGTACTGCCATGTTCTTTCCTTTCTTTCATATGTGTACATGCATATATCTTATCTGGAATCGAACAGAAATGCAAGATGAAGAATCGGATTCGTTATTTTAGACATAATGCATGGATGACGATTGGATAAAGTAACGATTTTGGGAAAATATGATAAAGTTTCGTTGACAAACGGGAAAAACAGCAATAGAATCGTATCGTAGCATACAAGATGTATACAAGATGGAGAACGAGAAGGGTGCAAGAAACGAGCCGATATGGGCCGTCTTGCAGAGCGTCAATGGAAAAGTGCGTTTGGAGGGAAGAAAAAATGAAAGCGATTCTGATGAAGGAACCGGGCAAGGTGGTTATCGAGGAGATGGCAAAGCCGGTTCCGAAGGAGGGCGAAGCACTGCTCAGGCTGCTGTACGGCGGCATTTGCGGCTCCGACCTCGGTTCTTACCGCGGGGCGAACGCCTACGTTTCTTATCCGCGCGTGCCGGGGCATGAATTCTCGGCCGAGATCGTTGAGATCGGGCAGAACGACCGCGGACTAAAGCCCGGCATGATCGTCACCTGCAACCCGTATTTCAACTGCGGCGGCTGCTATTCGTGCAGGCGCGGTCTGGTAAACGCCTGCACAGACAACCAGACGATGGGCGTGCAGCGCGAGGGCGCGTTTGCCGAATACATCACGATGCCGGTCGAGCGCATTTACGACGGCAAGGGGCTGGACCCCAAAACGCTCGCGCTGATCGAGCCGTTCTGCATCAGCTATCACGGCGTTTCGCGGGCGGATGTCAAGCCCGGCGAGCGTGTGCTGGTCGTCGGCGCGGGCACGATCGGCGTGCTGGCGGCCGTGGCGGCCAAGGCCAAGGGAGCCGAGGTCACGATCTGCGACGTGGCGCCCGATAAGCTGGATTACGCGTATCAAACCTTCGGCCTCGCCCACAAGCTGCTGAACGAATCGCCCGAGGCCTTTGAAAAGGGCGTGGCCGAATTGACGGACGGCGACGGCTTCGACGTGACCATCGAGGCGGTCGGCATGCCGGAAACCTTCCAAAACTGCATCGACGCGGCCTGCTTCGGCGCGCGCGTTGTGCTGATCGGCGTTTCCAAGCGCAATATCGACGATTTCTTTTTCACCATCATCCAGAAGAAGGAGCTGAACATCTTCGGCTCGCGCAACGCCATGCAGAAGGACTTTATCGAGCTGATCGACTTGGTCAAGGCGGGCGGCGTCGATCTGGAGAAAATCGTCACCAATACCTATCGGTGGACGGACGCGCCGCGGGCGTTCGAGGAATTTTCGGCAAACGCGGGAAGGATGCTCAAAGTCGTTTTGGATTTCACCGTGTAAAGCGGTGTGTTCATAAAGAGAGTAAGGGATAATTTGAAAGGGGTACTTACAATGAAACTGAAAAGCGTATTTGCGGTAATGACGGCGGGCGCGATGCTCGGTGCGATGCTGACCGGCTGCGGCGGCGGGAACAACGCGGGCGCGGACACGGGAGACAGCGGCGCGGCGGCCGGCACGGGCGAAAAGGTCACGCTGCAAATCGGGTTTGAGAACTCGATTTCCGAGCCGCTCGGGCAGGGCCTCGAAAAATGGGCCGAGCTGGTCGACGAAAAGTCGAACGGCACGATGGAGATCGTGCTGTATCCCGATTCGCAGCTGGGCAGCAAGTCCGAGCTGATCGACTCGATGCTGCTGGGCGAGAACGTATCGACGCTGGCGGACGGCGCGTTCTACGCGGACTACGGCGTGCCGGATTTCGGCATTGTGTTCGGGCCGTTCCTGTTCGATGACTGGGACCAGTGCTGGAAGCTGATCGAGTCCGACTGGTACAAGGAGCAGGAGGGCAAGCTTGAGGAAAAAGGCCTGAAGCTGCTGGCCTCCAACTGGGTATACGGCGCGCGCCATACGCTGACCGTCAAGCCCGTGAACACGGTGGACGATCTGGCCGGCATGAAGATCCGCGTGCCCAATAACGAAATCCAGTCGCTCGGCTTCGACGTGCTGGGCGCTACCTCGACCGGCATGGATCTGGGCGACGTATATCAGGCGCTCCAGACCAAGACTATCGACGGCGCGGAGAACCCGCTGGCCACGCTGTACGGCCGCAAGCTGCACGAGGTCGCCAAAAACCTGATTCTCGACGGCCACGTGCTCAACTTCACCACATGGGTCTGCTCGGCCGACTGGTTCAACGGCCTGACCGAGGAGCAGCAGAACATCCTGCTCGAAACCGGCAAGGAAGCCGGCGTGTACAACAACGAAGTGCAGGCCGCCTCCGAGGAGGACTACCTGCAGAAGATGAAGGACGAGGGCGTCACCGTCGTCGAGCCGACCGAAGAGGTGCTCGAGGGCTTCCGCGCCAAGGCGCAGTCCTTCTACGACATGGGCGACAAATTCGGCTGGTCGGACGGCCTGTACGACACCGTGCGCGCGGCAATGGGCGCCGAGTAACAACGACAAGCGGAGAAGCGCAGGCGGGCGGACAGCGTCCGCCCGCCCGCGTACCGTGACAGAAAAATGAGGGAGTACCTATGAAAAAAGACAAAAAGCTGTCTTCATTCCTCGGCAATCTGGACGTTTGGGTGGCTTCGGCCGTGCTGGTCGTTTTGGTCGTGCTGACGTTTGCGGGCGTCGTTTGGCGCCGCGCGTTCGGCAACCCGTTTACCTGGCTGGAGGAAGTACAGCTTGCCTGTATGGTATGGATCGTATTCGCGGCCGGCGGCGCCGCGTTCCGGTACGGCAACCACGTCGCCATCGAGATGATCGTCGACATGCTGCCCAAAAAGGTGCAGAAGGCGTGCGAAATCCTGATTTCGGTCGTTGTTGTGGCGGTCATCGCGTATTTGTTTTGGCAGAGCATCGGCTTCATCGGCATTTTTACAAAAAGCGGCCGGTCCACGCCCATGCTGCACATCCCTTACCGGGTGATTTACGGCATCGCGCCGGTTTCCTACGTCGTGATGATCGTCAGTTGGTTCTATGCGCTGGTAAAGGGCGTTAAATCGGAAGCGAAGGAGGCGATGGAGGATGAATAGTATTCTTGCGCTCGCCGCGATCGTCATGCTTGTGCTGCTGTTCCTCAAGGTGCCGGTCTATCTGGCCGTTTTGGGCGGCTCGGCGATCTACTTCCTGTGCAATCCCAGCGCCAACGCGATTATTTTCGCGCAGCAGGCCATCACCGGCACGGAGAGCATTTCGCTGCTCGCCATCCCGTTCTTCGTCTGCGCGGGTATCTTTATGAATTACACGGGCGTTACCAAGCGCATCATGGACTTCTGCTCGGTCATCACCGGCCGGATGCACGGCGGTCTGGCGCAGGTGAACGTGCTGCTGTCCACGCTGATGGGCGGCCTGTCCGGCTCCAACCTCGCGGACGCCGCGATGGAAGCCAAAATGCTCGTGCCCGAAATGGAAAAGAAGGGCTTTTCCAAGGAGTTTTCCTCGGTTGTTACCGCGGCCTCGGCCATGATCACCCCGCTCATCCCGCCCGGCATCGCGATGATCCTGTACGGCTGCATCGCCAACGTGTCGATCGGCAAGCTGTTCATGTCCGGTCTCGGCATCGGCGCGCTGCTGTGCATCACGATGATGGTGCTCGTGCGCTTTGTCTCTAAAAAACGCGGCTACGCGCCGCTGCGCACGGAAAAGGTGTCCGGCAAGGAGTTCGGCGCGGCCATCCGTCCGGCGATCCTGCCGCTCTGCCTGCCGATCATCATCATCGGCGGCATCCGTCTGGGCATCTTCACGGCGACGGAGGCCGGCGCGGTCGCCATCGTTTACGCGATCATCCTCGGCGTGTGCTACCGCGAAATGCACTTGAAGGATCTGGCGCAGGGCCTGAAGGAAACCGTGTGCACGACCTCCTCGATCATGCTGATCGTGTCCGCGGCCTGCGTGTTCTCGTGGATCCTGACCAAGGAACGCATCCCCCAGCAGCTGACCGAATGGATCGTCGCCACGATCGACAACAAGTACGTGTTCCTGCTCATCATCAACGTGTTCCTGCTCATCGTCGGCATGTTTATCGAGGGCAACGCCTCGATGATCATCCTCGTGCCGCTGCTCGCGCCGATTGCGGCCAGCTACGGCATCAACGAAATCCAGTTTGCCATGATCTATATCTTCAATAACGCCATCGGCGCGCTGTCGCCTCCGATGGGCACGCTGATGTTCGTCACCTGCGGCATCACAAAATGCAAAACGGGCAGGTTCATCCGGGAGGCGGTGCCGTTTTACGTGCTGCTGCTGGTCAACCTGCTGCTGATTACATATGTTCCGGTGTTCTCGACCGGTCTGGTGTCGCTGCTCTACTAAGGCTGTTTTATGCCCGTAATTACTTGAGGTGAAAACGATGGAACTACTAAATTATGAGGTGCTGAAGCGGTCCGGCTATACCGGCTACGTGCTGGAACAGGCGCCCGAAAGGATCATGCAGTTCGGCGAGGGTAATTTCCTGCGCGCCTTTGTCGATTACTTCTTTGACTGCGCCAACGAGAGGGCGGGCTACAACGGCAAGGCCGTGCTCGTCCAGCCGATCGCGCCCGGTCTCGCCCCGCAGATCAACGCGCAGCAGGGCCTGTACACGCTCTATCTGCGCGGCAGCGAAAAGGGCGAGAAGGTCGACCAAAAGCGCGTGATCTCCTCGGTCAGCCGCTGTCTCAACCCCTATGAGGACTTCGCCGCCGTGCTCGAGCTGGCAAAGAGCGACGCGCTTGAGATCATCGTGTCCAACACAACCGAGGCGGGTATCGTGCACGATACCGAAAGCGCGTTCGACCAGATCCCGCCGCACAGCTTTCCCGCCAAGCTGACCCGCGTGCTGTATGAGCGGTGGCGGGCGGAAAAGCCGGGCGTGGTCATCCTGTCCTGTGAGCTGATCGACAACAACGGCAAGGAACTGCTGGGATGCGTCAACCAGTACATCGACGACTGGAAGCTCGAAGCGGCGTTCCGCGACTGGGTAAACGGGCAGAACACCTTCTGCTCGACGTTGGTCGACCGCATCGTGCCCGGCCGCATCAAGGACGCGGACGAGGTCGCGCGGCTGGAGGCGGAAAACGGCTATCGCGACGAGCTGATCGACGTGGGCGAGTGCTTCGGCGTCTGGGTGATCGAGGGTCCGGCCGAGCTGGAAGAAAAGCTGCCGTTCGCGGCGGCGGGTCTGCCCGTCATGGTCGTGCCCGACGTAACGCCCTACAAAAAGCGCAAGGTGCGTATTTTGAACGGCGCGCACACCGGCTTTGTGCTGGGCGCGTATCTCGCGGGCTTCGACATTGTGCGCGACTGCATGCATAACGGAACCGTCAAGGGCTTTATGAACAAAATGCTGCATGAAGAGGTCATCCCGACGCTGCCGCTGGACAAAAAGGATCTCGAGGACTTTGCCGCGGCGGTTGAGGACCGCTTCAACAATCCCTTTGTCGATCACGAGCTGATGAGCATTTCGCTCAACTCGACCTCCAAATGGAAGGCGCGCAACCTGCCGAGCTTATTGGAGTATGTGGAAAAGACGGGCCGCCTGCCCGCCTGCCTGACGATGAGCCTTGCCGCCTATATCGCGTTTTACTCGAGCGACGTGCAGGAGCTGACCGACGCGGGGCTGGTGTGCAAGCGTCCCAAGGGCGACGCCTACATCTGCTCGGACGACCGCTGGGCGCTCGAATTTTTCTGGGCGCATAAGGACGACAGCGCGGCGGATTTGGTGCACGCCGTGCTGACGAATGAGCAGATGTGGGACCGCGATCTGACCCAAATCGCCGGGCTGGAAGCCGCCGTGGCGGCGGGCCTTGCGAAAATCCGCACGGACGGCGCGGAGGCTGCCTTTGCCTCCTGCCTGTGAGCGGGGTGCGGTATGACAAAAGTGATTCGCATTTCCGCGCGCGACAACGTGGCCGTCGCGCTGCATCCGATTGCGCGGGGCGAAACCGTGGAGGCGGGCGGCCTGACCGTTATCGCGGCGGAGGATATCCCGCAGGGGCATAAAATTGCGCTTACGGCGCTTGGCGCGGGCGGCGCGGTCGTCAAGTACGGCTATCCCATCGGCCATATGACCGAATACGCCGGGGCGGGCGCGTGGGTGCACACGCACAACATGAGAACCAACCTGTCCGGCGAGGGGGCGTATACCTACGAGCCGGACGTGAAGCCGCTGCCGCCGGTCGAGCCGGAAACCTTTATGGGCTACCGGCGGCTGGACGGTCGCGCGGCGGTGCGCAACGAAATCTGGATCATCCCGACGGTCGGCTGCGTCAACGACGTGGCGAAAAAGCTGGTGCGGGACAATCAGGATTTGGTATCCGGCAGCGTCGACGGGCTGTACGCCTTTACGCACCCCTATGGGTGCAGCCAGACGGGCGCCGACCACGCGCAGACCCGCAAGCTGCTCGCGGCGCTGGCGCGCCATCCGAACGCTGGCGCGGTGCTGGTGCTCAGCTTGGGCTGCGAGAATTTGCAGCACGACCAGTTCGTCGCGGAGTTGGGCGAGTACGACGAAAACCGCGTCAAATTCCTGACCTGTCAGGACGTGGAGGACGAATTTGCCGCCGCGCGCGAGCTGCTCGAGCAATGCGCGGCCTATGCCGCGCGGTTTGCGCGGCAGCCCGTTCCGGTCAGCGATTTGGTGATCGGCATGAAGTGCGGCGGGTCGGACGGCCTGTCCGGCGTGACCGCCAACCCGGTTGTCGGCGCGTTCAGCGATATGTTGATCGCGCGGGGCGGCAGCACGGTGCTGACCGAGGTGCCCGAAATGTTCGGCGCGGAGGGCATGCTGCTTGGCCGCTGCGTCAATGAGACGGTATTTCAAAAGGCCGTGGGAATGCTGGGCGGCTTTAAGGAGTATTTCATCAGCCACAACGAGACCGTGTACGAAAACCCCTCGCCCGGCAACAAAAAGGGCGGCATCACCACGCTGGAGGACAAATCCTGCGGCTGTGTGCAGAAGGGCGGCTCTGCGCCGGTGGCCGACGTGATCGGCTACGGCGATCCGGTGACCGCGCACGGGCTTAATCTGCTCTACGGGCCGGGCAACGATCTGGTTTCGGCCACGGCGATGACGGCGGCGGGCGCGCATATCGTGCTGTTCACCACCGGGCGCGGCACGCCCTTCGGCGCGCCCGCGCCGACGGTCAAAATCGCGAGCAACAGCCAGCTTGCGGCGAAAAAGCCCGGCTGGATCGACTTTGACGCCGGCCCGGTAGCCGACGGCGAGCCGATCGCGGACGCGGGACGGCGCTTGTTCGAGCTGGTGCTGCACGTCGCGGGGGGCGAGCTGTCCAAAACCGAACGGCTGGGCTACCGGGAGATCGCCATTTTCAAAAACGGCGTTACGCTGTAAAAGCGTTTTCCGTACATTCCTTTTTCCTTTCTTAATGGCCGGGGGGACGCCTGCGCTTTGCCTTACGGGCGGCGCGGGCGTCCCCTCGGCGCGTCTGGGACGACGCGGGGACGGCGCTGCCTGTGCGGCGCTGTTCCCGCGTTTTTTTCGTTCGTAAAAATGTGAAAGCTTTTGGTGGATTTGTGAAGCAAGTTCAAATTGTGGCCGCGGGCCGCGCGTGGTAACGTTAAGGCAGAAGATAAAAAGGAGGACTCGATATGGAAATGATGAAAGCGGTCGCCGTGATATCGGCGGGCGACGTCCGTGTGGTGGACGATGTGCCCAAGCCCGTGCCGGGCGATTACGAGGCGCTCATCCGCGTGCACGCCTGCGGCTTTTGCAGCGGCACGGATTCGCAGATCATCGGCGGGACGCTGGAAAACGGCTTCGGCGGCTATCCGACCGTTTTGGGACACGAGGGCGCGGGCGAGGTCGTCGCGGTCGGCGCCAAGGTGCGCCATATCAAGGTGGGCGAGCGGTTCATCCATCCAAACCTGCGTCCGGACGCGGGCAACGGCTACTCCAAAACGCACGGCAGCATGGCGCAGTTCGGTCTGGTTTGCGACCGTGAGGCCATGCTCGAGGACGGCTACGGCGAAGCGGATATCCCGTTCCCCAAGCAGCATAAGTTCCCGGACAGCATCAGCTTTGTGGACGCGGGCGTACTGCTGTCGCTGGCCGAGTGCCACAGCGCCGCGAAAAACTTCGGCGCGGGGCCGGGCATGGAAATCCTGATTTACGGCGCGGGGCCGATGGGCATTGCGCTGGCGATGTTCTGCAAGCTGCGCGGCGCGGACACGGTCGTGCAGATCGACAGCGCGCCCGAGCGGCTCGAGCAGGCCAAAAAGGTGGCCAAGGTCGATCAAACGATCAACTTTGCCGCGGAAAACGTGGACGAGGTGCTCGCGGGCCGAAAGTTTGATTTGGTGATGGACGCGGTCGGCTTTACCAGCATCCTGTACGAGGGCAGCGGCCGGCTCAAGCCCGGCGGCAAGGTGTGCTCGCTCGGCGTGCTGAAAACCAACGACCTGATGATCGACACCTCGCGCCTGCAGTGCAACACCTCGCTGCACATGCTGAATTTCCCCTATGGCGAATACGCCATCATGGACGAAACGATCGCGCTGATTGAGAGCGGCAAGGTGAATCCGAAGGATTTTTATTCCCATGTCGTGCCCTACACCCAGCTGGACGAGGTGCTCCGGCTGGTGCGCGAAAAAGAAGCGCTCAAGGTCATTCTGACCTTTGACGATTGACAAATCCCTTCTCATCTTCTCTTTCTGCTTTCAGCCGCCGGCCGATCGGGCCGGCGGCTGTTGGCGTTATAAGGCCGCCGCGCCGCTTTTTATAGATTTATAGAAAAGCGAAAGGTAATTGTAAGATTTTTGATTCAGAGATTTTTCAAACCGCGGTATGATACAGACAACAAAAGCGAGCCCCAAATGAAAAGAGAAAAGGAGAATCATTATGAAACGGAAATTAAGCTGGTTGCTGTGCGGTGCGATGCTGGCCGGCCTGCTCGCGGGCTGCGGCGGCGCAGACGGTTCGGGGGACGCGAACACCGGCGACGGCGCGGCCGCTTCGGGCGGCGGCAACATCAAAATCGGTTATTTCGGCCCGCTGACCGGCGGCACCGCGCAGGCCGGACAGGCGGCGCTCAACGGCGCTCAGATCGCGGTCAACGAGCTGAACGCGGCGGGCGGCGTGCTGGACCGTCAGGTCGAGATCGTCTCCTACGATGACAAGTCCTCGCCGGAGGAGGCCGTCAAGGCCGCGACCAAGCTGGTGCAGGTGGACAAGGTCAACGCGATTTTCGGCTCTCTGCACAGTGCGAACGTGCAGGCCGCGGGTCCGGTGATCGAGGAAGCGCAGACGATCTGCGTCGCGGGCGGCACCTCGCCGACTTGGCTGGAGCAGGGCTACACCTATCTGTTCCGCTCGATCTCCAACTCGACCGTGTCGGCCAAGCAGCTTGCCAAATACGCAGACGATCAGAGCTATAAAAAGATCGCGCTGTTTACCAGCAACGACGAATACGGCACCTCGGGCGCGGACGGCTTTAAGGCCGAATGCGAGCCGTACGATATCGAGTTTGTCGCAAGCGAGACCATGACCAACGGCGACCGCGACTTTACCGGCCAGTTCGCCAAGATCAACGCGGCGTCTCCCGACGCGGTATTCATCTGGTGTCTGGGCGACGACCTCGGCGCGGTCACCAAGCAGCTCCGCCAGTCCGGGTTTGACGGCCCGATCCTCGGCTCGGAGAGCTACACGCTGCCCGAAATACTCGAAAACGCGGGCGCGGCGACCAACGGCGTGCGTTTCGCGGCGCAGTATCTGGTTTATGAGAACCCGGAGGACGCCGAGGACGAAAACATGAAGAAGTTCCTCGAAGCCTATATCGAAGAATTCGGCTCCGCACCGGCGTCCGACAACGCGTTCCGCGCCTATGACGGCGTGATGATGATCGCGGAGGCGATGAAGGCCTCGGGCGCCGACCACGGTTCTGAGCTGCGCGACGCGTACAACGACATCGACGGCTATGTCGGCCTTGCCGGCACGTTCTCCTACAAGGGCAAGAACGGCGAGGGCATCGAGTCCATGCGTATTTTCCAAATTCAAGACGGCAAGTACATTGAAGCGGAATAACCGCTTGCGCAAGAGAAAAGAACAGCCGGTCCGCCAATCCGGGCCGGCTGTTTGAAACAGAATCAAAGGAGAAGTGCTATGTTTTTGCAGTTACTCGTCGGCGGCGTCGCCGTTGGCTGCATCTACGCGCTGATCGGTCTGGGATACAGCCTGATTTACAGCGCGTCCGGCCTGATGAGCTTCGTGCAGGGCGAGATTTTTATGCTCGGCGCCTATGTCGCTTTCACGATTTACGTCGGCCTCGGCATCCCGTTCCTGCTGGCCGTGCTGATCGCCATCGGCATCATGTTCGCCTTCGGGATGCTGCTGGAACGCAGCATGATCAGTCCGCTTTTGCGGCGCGGCAGCCAGCAGATCCACATTGTTTTGGCCACGATCGGCCTGTCGATCTTTTTAAAGAACTTCGCGATGATCATTTGGGGGTCGGACGTGAAAAACTTCCCGTCCTCCTTTGGAGAAAGTCCGCTGAAAATGGGGCCGGTTTCCATTTCGCCGCAGCAGATCGCGATTGTCGTGGTCACGCTCGCGTGCATGGTGCTGCTGCATCTGTTTATGAGCAAAACCAAGATGGGCACCAGCCTGCGCGCGGCGGCGCAGGACCCGATGGCGGCGGGCGTGGTCGGCATCAACGTGCCGCTGACCGTCGGCATGGCGTGGGCGCTGGCCGCGGCGCTCAGCGCGGTGGCGGGCATCCTGCTCGCCCCGATCTACGGCGTGTATCCCAAGATGGGCGCGATTTTGTCGACCAAGGGCTTCGCCGCGGCGGTGCTCGGCGGCTACGGCAATATGTACGGCGCGATCATCGGCGGCTTGATCTTCGGCGTGGTCGAAACCATGGCGGCGGGCTATCTTTCGTCCTCGTTTAAGGATATTATTTCGTTCGGTGTGCTGATTATCGTGCTTTTCGTAATGCCGAACGGCATTCTGAAAGTCAAAGCGGATTGAGGGGAGGGTGACAAATGAATCAGATTATGAAAACCCTGTCCCAAACCAAGGTGCAGCGCCTGATCGCGCTCGTTCTCATTGCGCTGGCCGCGGCCTATCCCGTGCTGTTCAGCGGCTCGACGTATATCCACTTGATTTTGTGCACGCTGGGCATTTACATCATCGTCAACACCGGGTTTGACATCCTGTTCGGTTATTCCGGCCAGATTTCGCTCGGGCAGGCGGGCTTTTACGCCATCGGCGCGTATTTCAGCGCCATTTTGAGCAAGGCCGGCGTGCCGGTCGTGCTTGCCATGCTGCTGGCGGCGGCGATTGCCGCGCTCGTCGGCTATGTGCTGGCGATTCCGTGCTCCAAGCTGGTGCACCATTTCCTCGCGATCGTCACGATCGGCTTCGGCGAGATCGTCCGGCTGCTTGCGCTCAACGGCCCGACCAAGCTGACGGGCGGCGCCAACGGCATCGGCGCGATCCCGGCGGTCAACCTGTTCGGCTTCAAGCTGACCAGCAAAGCGTCCTACCTGTACTTTGTGCTGGCGCTGGTGCTGGTGTTCCTCGTGATCAAAAGCCGCATCGTCGATTCGCGCGTCGGCCGCGCGATGCAGGCGATCAAGTGCAATCCGGACGCGAGCGAGGCCTTCGGCATGAAGCTGTCGCGCTACAAGTCGATGGCGTTCACCATCGCGGCGTTTTACGCGGGCGTCGGCGGCGCGCTGTACGCGCATCTGGTGCGCTTCATCAGCCCTGAGTCGTTCTCGGCGGATCAGTCGAGCATGTTCCTCGTGATGATTCTGGTCGGCGGCATGGGCACGTTCTGCGGCCCGCTGATCGGCTCGCTGCTCATTATCGTCGTCACCGAATTCCTGCAGCAGTTCGGCACGTATCAGATGCTGATTTACGGCGCTCTCATCATTTTCGTGCTCTTCTTTATGCCCAACGGTATCGCGGGCACGCTGCGGAACAAATATTATCATTTGCTGAACAAGCTGCCGGCCCGGCCGAAAAAGAACGCACAGGAGGCGAAGTGACATGGAATTACTCAAAGTTGAAAACGTCACGATGCAGTTCGGCGGCCTGAAAGCGATCAACGAGCTGGACATGTGCGTGGAAAAGGGCGAGATCCACGGATTGCTTGGCCCCAACGGCTCGGGCAAGACGACCTGCTTCAACGTCATTTCGGGCGTGTACCAGCCGACCCTCGGCAACGTCTACCTCGAGGGGCAGAAGATCAACGGCAACGAAAAATACGAGATCAACCAGCTCGGTATTGCGCGCACCTTTCAGCATATCAGCCTGTTTTCCACGATGAACGTGCTGGAAAACGTCATCGTCGGCCAGCACTGCCGCACCAAGGCCGGTCTGGCCTCGGCCATCCTGCGCACCAAGGCCGAGCGCGCCGAGGAGCAGGCCATGGTCGAGCGCGCCTATGAGCTTCTGGACTTCGTCGGCCTGACAAGCCGCGCGGGCGAGCTGGCCTGCAACCTGCCCTACGGCGAGCAGCGGCTGCTCGAGATCGTGCGCGGTCTCGCCAGCCGTCCCAAGCTGATGATGCTGGACGAGGCCTCGGCGGGCATGAACTCGGTGGAAAAGGACAATCTGATCCGCATCATCCGCGCGATCAGCGCGCAGGGCATCACGATTTTGATGATCGAGCACGACATGAAGCTCGCCATGAGCCTGTCCGATGAGATCACCGTGCTCGACCACGGCGCTAAAATCGCGGAAGGCCTGCCGGCGGACATTCAGAAAAACGAACAGGTCATCGAGGCCTATCTGGGCAAGGGAGGTGTGGAACGTGCAAAGCACGCTGATCGTCAAGGATCTTGAGCATAAATACGGCGCGATCCAGTCGCTCAAGGGCGTGAGTCTGGAGGTGCATGAAAACGAGGTCGTCGCGCTGATCGGCGCGAACGGCGCGGGTAAAACGACGCTTCTGCGCTGTATTTCCGGTATCCTAAAACCCTGCGGCGGCAGCATCACCTTCGAGGAGGAAAGCATTTACGGACTGTCCTCGCACAAGGTCGCCAAGCGGGGCATCGCGCAGGTGCTCGAGTCGCGCCACGTGTTCCCCAAGCTGACCGTCATGGAAAACATCCAGATGGGCGCGTTCCTGCGCAAGGATAAGCAGAACATCCCGGGCGAGATCGAGGGCCTGTTTGAGATTTTTCCCCGCCTCAAGGAGCGCGTCTGGCAGACGGCGGGCACGCTGTCCGGCGGCGAGCAGCAGATGCTCGTTATGGTGCGCGCGATGATCTCGAACCCCAAGCTGCTCATTTTGGATGAGCCGTCGCTCGGTCTGGCGCCGATTTTTATCGACGAGATTTTCAACATTATCCCGCGCCTGCAAAAAATGGGCTCCACCATTTTGCTGGTCGAGCAGAACGCGAGCATGGCGCTCGCGGTGGCCGACCGCGGCTACGTGATGGAAACCGGAAGGATCACGCTGACCGGCACCGGCAGCGAGCTTTTGGGCAACGACGAGGTGCGCAAAATGTACCTCGGCGAGGAATAAACGAACACACCGGAACCACACAGACCGAACCGCATATCTGCGGGTCGGTCTTGTGTCGTTTCAGACGGGAGGGAGCCATGGGACGGCTGGGGAAATTTTTCCGGCATTCGCTGGGCAGGCGGCTGCTGCTGTATTTTACACTTTTGATGATGATTCCGCTCGCGGCGGCGGGCTGGGTGATTTACCATGTTTCGGATACGCGCATGAGCGGCGGCGCGCTGCGGCTGTCCTCGCAGATTGTGAACAACGTATCGCTTGATCTGGACCAGATGATCGGCGATGTGGACAACCTGACCGCGCTGATCTCCGCCGACGCCGTGATACAATCATGCCTGCGGCGGCAGCCGGCGGACGAGGCGGAGCAGGAGGATTTGAAAGCCGCGCTGAGCGCGCAGCTTAAAAAACTGGGCGCGTACTACGATGTGGTGAGCGGCGCCTATTTGGTGCTGGACAGCGGCTTAATCGCAAAATCGCGTTATTATTCGGTGCGCGAAACGCTCGGCCTGTCGGACGAGCTGTACGCGCTGGCGCGCAACCACGCGGCGACACAGTGGGTCGGCTGCCCGGAGGGGTCGATGCTGGTCGACAACATGGGCGACGGCGTTTTGAGCGCTGTCTCCTCGCTCAGCGACCCGCAGACCGGGCAGCCGTGCGGCGTGATCGTGGTCGAGGTAAAGCTGGCGGCGGTGCGGCGCATGATGCGCGTCGATCTGGGCGAAAACAGCAATGTGTTCCTGCTTGACCGGAGCGGCAGCGTGCTGGACTCGCTGGAGGCGGACGAGCAGCAGGCGGCGCTCGTCACCGAGCTGGTGCGGGGCGAGGCGATCGGAGCTAAGCTGGAGGTGCGGGATAAAAAAGACTTTTTCGTGCTGTGCGGCCGTCTGCCCGCGAGCGGCTGGACGGTGGCCGGACTCGTCTATAAGGACTTCCTGCGGGAGGACAGCCGGCATATCCTGCAAACGGTTTTGTGGATCGGCTTTTTGGCGTTTTTGATCAACATTGCGGTGTCGCGGTTCCTGCGGTCGTACGAGCTGCGGCCGATCAAGGATATGATGCGCTATGTCAAAAAAGTGGAAACGGGCGATTTTTCAGCGGCGCTCGCCGTTGTGCGCGAGGACGAGGTCGGCGCGCTCGCCGTCAGCATGAAAAACATGACCGAGCACATCCAAAACCTGCTCGTGACCGTGCAGCAGGAGCAGGAGCGGCTGCGCTGGGCCGAATACAAGGCCTTGCAGGCGCAGATCAACCCTCATTTTCTGTATAACACGCTCGATTCGCTCAACTGGCTGATCTGGGCCGGGGAAAACGAGCGCGCGACCGAAATGGTTTCCGCGCTGACCGGCTTTTTCCGCATCGGCCTGAGCCGGGGCGAGGATCTGATCCCGGTGGAAAACGAGGTGCGCCACGTGGAAAGCTATTTGACCATTCAAAAAATCCGGTACAGCAAAATTTTTGATTATACGGTTTATCTGGACGACGGCGCGCGCGGCTGCCTGACGCCCAAGCTGCTCTTGCAGCCGATTGTGGAAAACGCGCTGTATCACGGCATCAAGCCCGCCGGGCGGAAATGCCGCCTGTTCGTCAACGTGCTGGACGAGGGGGACGAGCTGATGATGGAAGTGCGCGACGACGGCGTGGGCATGCCGCCCGAAAAACTGAAGGCGCTGGAAAACGCGCTTGCCCGCTGCGGCGACGTGCGCACCGAAAGCTACGGCATGTGCAACGTAAACGACCGCATCCATATTCTGGCGGGCGGAGAATACGGGATACAGGTCGTCAGCGAGCCGGGGCTCGGCACCTCGGTGCGGCTGCGGCTGCCGAAAACATTGGGAGGGACGGAGCATGTATCAGGTTCTGCTGGCAGACGATGAAGAAATCATCCGGGAGGGCGTGCGCCGCGCGGTGCCGTGGGAGACGCTGGGACTTGCGCTGTGCGCGGTCGCGCAGGACGGCGCGGACGCGCTGGAGCAGGCGCAGCGGCACAAGCCGGATATTGTGATCACCGACATCCGCATGCCGCGCATGGACGGGCTTGACCTGATCCGCGCGCTGCGCGCGCGGATGCCCGACTGCAAGCTGCTGATCCTGACCGGCCACGGCGAGTTTGATTACGCGCGGACGGCGCTGCAGCTCGGCGTGAGCGATTACCTGCTCAAGCCGGTCGAGCTGGCGCCGCTGTGCGGCGTGCTGACCCGCCTGCGGCAGGAGCTGGACGCGGCGCACAGCCGGCAGAGCGAGATCGACCTGCTGCAGCGGCAGGTGCAGGAGGAACGGGTCTTGCAGCAGCAGCGGCTGCTCCGGCGGTTTCTGGCGGGCCGGGCGGGCGCGGAGGAATTGAACGCGGGACTGCCCGCAGGCTGGTTGAGCGCGTCCTGCTGCGCGGGCGTGCTTGTGCAGATCGACGATTTCGACCGGCTGACCGGGGACATGGACGAAGAAACCATTTTCGGCCTGACGCAGGAGCTGGAAACCGTGCTGATCGCGCAGAGCAACGAGGATATGCGCATCATCGAGAACGATAACGGACGGTATTTCCTGCTGTTTGTCAGCGCCGAGGAGGAAGGGCTGCGCTTTCACATCCGCTCCTATGTCCGGCGGCTGCGCGCGGCGGCCTCGCGCACGGCGTATACGACGATCGCCTCGTCCGTCCTGCACGGCGGCATCGCGCAGTGCAGGCAGGCTTATGATGAAACGCGCCGCTGCATGGACCGCGCCTTCCTGCTCGGCACCGGGCAGGATATTCAGGCGGACGAGGCGCTGGCGCAGGATTTTTCCTCGCCGCTGCCCGAGGGGATCGACATGCGGCGCATCATCCGCACGCTGTCCGGCTTTCATAAGGAGGAGATCCGCCGCGACCTGACCGAGATTGCGGAGAGCATCCGCCGGACCACCCATAATTCCTATCTGTACACCAGCATGCTGGTCGGCTTTGTCTATGGCGAGATGATCAAGCTGCTCAGCGAAATGCAGTGCCCGGTGCAGAGCATCCTGCCCGAGCCGATGGCGGCGTACCGGCGGCTGATGGCCTGTCAGTCGCTCGACAGCATGATGGAGGAACTCATGCGCGTGCTCGACACGGTGTGCGATTTTCTGGAGGAAAACGCGGGCGGCAATCAGGACGCGGTCGAACGCGCCAAGGTATACCTGCGCGAGCACTACGGCGATTCCAAGCTGTCGCTTGACAGCGTGGCGGCCGCGGTGGGCATTTCCCCAACCTATCTCAGCGCGCTGTTCAAGCAGAACGCCGGGCAGTCCTTTGTCAGCTATTTGACGGAAACCCGGCTCGAGCATGCGCAGCGCCTGCTGAAAACGGGCGACTACCGCTCTTACGAGGTCGCCTATATGTGCGGCTATGACAACTCCACGTATTTCAGCACGATTTTCAAGCGTTATGTCGGCGTTTCGCCTTCGGAGTATCGCAAAGCGGAAAACGGCAAATCGTAGAAATGTGAAAGGGGCCGATAGAAATGTTAATTCGCTTCTTCGGACGCGGCTGATAAAATAAAGACACTTCAAGGGAAGCACATAGCCGCAAAGGAGGAAGGGAACATGGAAAATCGGCTGGGGCAGCTCACCGAGCTGCTCGAGGGCGCGCAGTTCATCGACCTGTCGCCGACGATCGAGCACAACATGCCCAAATGGCCTACGCATCCGCCGGTCATTGTCGACCCGACGGTCACGCACGAGCACGATCATTATTACTGCCAGACCCTTGTGCTGGGCGAGCATTCGGGGGCGCACGTGGACGCGCCCGCCCACATCATCCCCTCGATGATGGAACACACGGTCGACACCTATCCGGTCAACATGCTGTTCGGCCCTGCGATCGTTTACGATCTGCGGCCGCTGGAGGCAAAGCCGGGACAGCGCATCACGGCCGCGCAGCTTCTTTCGCTGGAGGAAAAAATGGGAGACCGCGCGGGAGAGGGCGATATCGTCCTATTGAATTTCGGCTGGCAGCAATACTGGACGCTCACCAAGGAGTGGAAGTATTATGCGACCAACGAGCCGGGCTTCGACGAGGACGCGGTCAAGCTCTTTGCCGACCGGAAGGTGAAGGCCGTCGGCTCGGATACGATCGCCTGCGACACGCCGGTGCAGGACGGCTACGAGATGAAATCCTTTGGCCACCAGAATTACTGGCTGCCGAACGAGATTTTCATTATGGAGATGCTGCACAACCTCGACCGGCTGCCGATGCGATGCTATTTCGCCGCGCTGCCGCTCAAGATCAAAAACGGTTCCGGCTCTCCGATCCGCCCGACGGCGATTGTGGTATAGTGGACTTAGGGAAAAGAAAAGAGTGGAGGATAACAGCATGAAAAACAGCATGAAACGTTTATTGGCCGCCCTGATGGCGGGCGCAATGATGACCGCGATGCTTGCCGGCTGCGGCAATTCGCAGAACGGCGGACAGACCGCTCCGCCGGCGGACGGCGGGCAGGATTCCGGCTCGGCCGCTTCGGATGGACTTGATCTGGCCGCGATTTACAAAAGCATTCCGACGGAGCAGACGTACATCGACATCAACGCGCTGCCCCAGCCCAAGGCAAACAAGGAATACACGATCGGCCTTGCGATGCTCAACGTAAACACCGGCTTTTTCAAATCGCTGGCGGACACCTGTAAGGCCGAAATCGAGGCGATCGGCGGCAAGGCGCTGCTGGCCGACTGCGAGAGCGACGCGACCAAGCAGGTTTCCCAGATTGAAAACTTCATCGCGCAGGGCGTGGACGCGATCATCGTCAATCCCGCCGATCCGCAGGAGGCCGTCAATATCGCGCTGAACAAGGCGTTCGACGCGGGCATCCCGGTCATCTCGGTCGACCTGCCGCCCGACGAGGGCGCGCAGTACCTGTCCGCCTGCATCACCGACGCGTACCAGCTCGGCTATCTGGTCGGCGAGGAGCTTGCCAAGCAGATGCTCGCGAACAACGAGGGCGAGGTTGAGTTCGGCATCATCGGCGGCACCGAGGGCAACTATATCGCCTCCAACCGCAATCAGGGCGCGCGCGACGCGGTCAAGGCCGTCGACACCGAGGGCCGCCTGAAGGAGGTTTCCTTCCTGTACGCGGGCGATTATTCCGAGCAGTCCGGCATGGAGACCGCGGAGAACATGCTGGTCGCCAACCCGAACCTTAAGTGCATCATCGGCACCTGCGACGCGCACGTCGTCGGCGCTTACGCCGCCGCCAAGCGGCAGGGACGCGACGGCAGCGTCATCATGGGCGCGGTCGACGGCTCCAAGGCCGCGGTCGAGATCATGCAGGCCGGCGGCTCGATCAAGGCGCTCGGCGTCAACAGCCCGATCGTTGTCGGCGAGGTCGCCGCGCGCACCATCGTGAACCTGCTCAACGATCCCTCGCAGGTGCCCGCCTCCAAGCTGATGGCGATGCAGCCCGAGCTGCTCACGCCGGCAAATTGTGAAGGCTTTGAGGGCTTCTGATTTCCGCATGGGAGCACCTTGCCGGCTTTTGGCAGGGTGCTCCAATCATGCGGGGCGATAACAGAAAGGATAGAAGCGCAATGAAGCCTATTTTGGAACTGAAGCATATCGACAAACGCTTCGGCGCGGTGCACGCGCTCAAGGACGTGTCCCTCGAAATCCGCGAGGGCGAGATGATCGCGCTCGCCGGGGAGAACGGCGCGGGCAAATCCACGCTGATGAAAATACTGACCGGCGCTTATGTCAAGGACAGCGGCGAGGTGTGGTTCCGCGGCAAAAAAGAGGAGTACCGCGACACGATCGCGGCCAAAAAGCTGGGCGTCGCGCAGGTGTACCAGCAGGCCGAGCTGGTGCCCGATCTGACCGTGGCCGAGAACATCTTCCTCGGCGAGCCGCTGATGAACGGCGTGATCAAATGGGGCGCGCTGTTTGAGCGCACCGAGGCGCTGCTGGCCGAATACGGCATCCCGATCGACGCGCGCGCCAAGGTTAAGACGCTGAACGTCGCCAACCGGCAGCTTATCGCGATCGCCAAGGTGCTCCAGCGCGAGCCGGCGCTTGTCATCTTCGACGAGCCGACAGCCGTGCTGTCCGATCAGGAAGTCGCGATTTTGTTCGGCTTGATTGAAATTCTAAAGCGAAAAGGCACGACGATGATCTATATTTCGCACCGGCTGGAGGAGCTGTTCCGCCTGTGCGACCGCATCGCGGTCATGCGCGACGGCGCGCTGATCACCGTTTTAGACAACGTCCATCTGACCAAGGCCGACCTGATCGTACATATGCTCGGCCGCAAAATGGGCGCAATGTTCCCGGAAAAAACGCTGGAGCGGTCGGACGAGGTCGTGCTGGAAGCCAAGGGCGTGACGACCGACAAGGTGACCGACATTTCGTTCCAGCTGCACAAGGGCGAGATTCTGGGCGTGGCCGGACTGGTCGGCAGCGGCCGCACCGAGATGGTGCGCGCGCTGTACGGTCTCGACCGGCTGAAAAGCGGCTCGGTCGAGATCGGCGGCAAGCCGGTCCGGCTGCGCACGCCGGTCGACGCGGTGCGCCACGGCATGTTCCTCGCGCCCGAGGACCGCAAGGGCGAGGCCCTCGTGCTCATCCGCTCGATCCGCGAGAACGTGACGCTGTCGAATTTCGGCCGCATGGCCAAGGGCGGCGTGCTCAACGGGCGCAAGGAGCGCGACTATATCGAAACGCTGCGCGAGGAGCTGCGCATCAAGGCGGACACCATCGAAAGCCCGGTCAACACCCTGTCGGGCGGCAACCAGCAAAAGGTAGTCGTTGCAAAGGCGATCGCGGCGCATCCCGACATCCTGATTTTCGACGAGCCGACGCAGGGCATCGACGTGGGCGCGAAAAGCGAGATTTACGCGCTGCTGGAAAACCTGCGCAAGGCGGGCATGTCCATTTTGGTCATCTCGTCCGAGATCGAAGAGGTGCAGGGCATTTGCAGCCGCCTGCTCGTGATGCGCGGCGGGCGCATTGTCGGCGAAGTGAAGGATAATCTTGAGGACAGCGAGCACATTCTCAGTCTGATGTATAGGAGTGAAACGGCATGAGTGAAAAAGCAATGGAAACCGCGCCGAAAAAAAGCGGGGGACCGGCGCTTGCCGGTTTGAAAAGATATTTCCGGGAACAGGCCATTCCGCTCATCGTTTTGCTGCTGATGGTGGTAATCGCGTCCTGTATTTCGCCGGTATTCCTGTCAAAACCCAACGCCTCCAATCTGGTGGTGCAGGTCGCGCTTAATATGGTCGTGGCGATGGGCATGTTCGTCGTCATCCTGACGGGCGGCATCGACCTTGGCGTCGGCTCGGTCGTGGCGGTGTCGGGCGTGCTGGTGGCGGGCTTTATGCAGAATATGCCGGTGGGCGTGGCGATCCTCGCCACGATGGCGGTCTGCACGCTGATCGGCTGCTTCAACGGCCTGATCGTCGCGCGGCTGCGCATCGCGCCCTTTATCGTCACGCTGGGCATGATGAGCTTTGCGCGCGGCGTGGCCTACTGGTACACGCAGGCCGTCCCGATCTCGTGGGCGCGCACGGCGGGCGCGGATTTTATGTATTGGCTGGGCTCGGGCACGGTCGGGCCGGTGCCGGTGATCTGTCTGGTTTGGCTGCTGATGATCGCCGTGACGTTCCTGCTGATGCGCTTTACCGTGATCGGCCGCATCCTGTACTCGCTCGGCGGCAATGAGGAAGCGGTCAAGCTCAGCGGCATCAGCGTGGCCAAGTGGAAGGTATTCCCGTATGCGTTTTCCTCGTTCTGCTGCGCGCTCGGCGGCATTCTGCTGACCGCCCGTCTGGGCGTCGGCGCGCCGACCAGCGGCGAGGGTCTGGACATGGACGCGATCGCGTCGGTCGTCATCGGCGGCGTCAGCTTTTCGGGCGGCTCGGGCAATGTGTCCGGCGTCGTGATCGGCGTGTTTATTCTGGGCATTATCAACAACATTCTCGACCTGATGAACGTGCCGAATTATCCGCAGCTTATGCTCAAGGGCGCGATCATTGTGGTGGCGGTCATCCTGTCCACCATCCGCGATAAGAAGCGTTAAAATTTGAAACGGATTCGTGAAAAAGTGAAAGCAATTTGAATTGAGGCGGACGGGCGCGTGTTTTATCATTGAGATATAGAAAACGGGAGCGACCGACAAAGGAGAAAACGACATGATTTCTGTAAAGGATATGAAAGTGACATTGGACGCGCTGCACGCGGCCGGAAAGCTGAGCCTGCAGCCGGGCCTCAGCGAGGATGCATGGAAGCGCATCGGACAGCTTGAAGTCGCGGCGGAGGACGTCGCGCTGCTGACCGGCAGCGTGTCCGCGCTCGGCGTGACGGATGAGTTCGCCAAGGTGATCGACACGTTCAAGGTACCGGCGGGCGTGGTGCCCGCGGGCTTCCGCCCGGTGTTCCGCTACGGCGCGGACGGCGCGGCGCAGGTCGACCTCAAGCGCGATATTTCCTACGGCGAGAACGGCGTCAAGCGCCCGACGCGCGTGCTGTATTCGGCGGACAGCGCCAACCCCTACGAGGTGGCGCCGATCAAGGATTTCGTTGCCAACCTGACCTGCAACCCCGCGATTATTTACGACAGCTTCATCAACAACCCCAAGGCCAATGTCGGCGGCAAATTTAAGGACCGCTACGAGGTCATGCAGGAGCTTTGCAAGATCCTCGGCCCGGGCGTCGATATCAGCGTCGAGGTCGACAACCCCTTCGCGCCGGAAGGCGAGATTTTTGAGGAGATCGCCCGGTTCGAGGAGATTTTGACGCCGTACCGCTTGGTCGTCAAGGTGCCGCACACCGGTCCGCTCGCAAAGGAGGACGCGCCCGCCTTGGTCGACGGCAGCTTCCAAAAGGGCTTTGAGGACGGCACGGTCGAGACCAACTTCTACGGCCACAATCTGGCTTACCGTCTGTGGCAAAAGGGCTACCGCACCAACTTCACCCTGATGTTCGAGCCGCACCAGATCGCGCTCGCCTTGCAGGCCAAGCCGTATTTCATCAACACCTTCATCAAGCAGCGCTTCAACGTCACGTTCGCGCTGCGCGATTTGATGGCGCAGTACGACGCTACGGGCGATATCGCCCTTGCCGAGCAAATGCGGGATCTGATGGCGGCGGAGGACATGCTTTCGCCCGCCGAGGCGGCAGGCTCGCTTGCGAAGGTGATCGACAAGGCCAAGTGGACGCTGACCTACCGCAACGCCTGCAACGAGGAAGGCGCGGACGGCCTCGACTCCACCCGCCATGCGCTGCGCGTGCTGCGGGGTTCCAACCTGCCGGACAGCCGGCTGATCATCTGTTCGATGGGCGGCGAGCTGATTTATCCGCACATCGACAAAATGCTGATGGAACCCGAATTCGAGGATATGATCCACCGCGTCGTCGTCACCGCGCCGCCGGCGTATCTGTCGCGCTTTGCCAGCGCCTCGGGCGTGCTGACCTATCAGCGCACCTTCCTCAAGGCGGTAAAATAAAAAACTGTCTTCTTCTCTTCTCTCTCTGTGGAAACGGAAGCCCTGCCGGCATTGCTGCTTGCAGGGCTTCCGCTTATTGACATTGACGGGAAGGAATGCGTCGTGCGATAATAAAACCCAACAGGACGGCGGGCAGGTGAAGCTATGAAGAACAAAATAAAGGGCGTGTTTCTGCATTCGCTGGGCAACCGGCTGTTTCTGTATTTTACGCTGCTGATGGCCGTGCCGCTTATGCTGGTCGGCTTTTTGGTGTATACGATCTCGGTCAGCCATATCAGCGATATGGCGCTTCAGTCGAGCACGCAGATCATCGAGAAGGTTT
This sequence comes from Eubacteriales bacterium, assembly GCA_030524205.1. Lineage (GTDB taxonomy): Bacteria > Bacillota > Clostridia > Oscillospirales > Butyricicoccaceae > Agathobaculum. The sequence continues at coordinate 5,896 of JAUNGZ010000010.1, read as the reverse complement.
CCGGCGATATGGACAGCCTGCTTACCGACATGGTTTACATCGCGCGTCTGGTGGACAACGATATGCTGATCGAGCAGGTGACGCAGCAGAATGCCTCCGCACCGCTCGATCAGGCCCGCAGAACGACCGAGGACCGCCTGCGGGCCATCAACGAGTTCCGCACGGACGTCGAGTCGATCTATGTGCGCACCGACCGGGGGGTGGAGGCAAAGTCGCGCTATTTTCCGCTGCGCGACGATCCGCTTTTGACCGACGGCGAGTATGAGCGCATCAAAACCCGCACGTACGACGAATGGTTTGTGTCGGACGGCGGCTCGCTGGTGCTGGACAACCGGGACGGCGGCGTGCTGGCCGTCGCGGCGGCGCTGACCGACGCTTCGACCGGCAGGCCGAACGGCGTCGTGCTGGTTGAGGTGCGGCAGGATACCTTGCAGGAGATGCTGAACGTCAACATCGGCCGCGAGGGCACGGTATTCCTGCTCAACGCGCAGAACGAGCTGATGAGCGCGGTGATCGACGGCGGCAGCGAGGTCGTTCGCACCGCGCTCGCGGTTTCGGCCCGCACGGCGATCGGCGCGCAGCTTTGCGTTGTGGACAATAAGCAGAGCATGCTGCTGTTCCAGCGCCTGCCGAGCAGCAGCTGGGTGATCGCGGGCGTGGTGCCCAAAAGCTTTCTGCGGCAGAACGGCAAGCTGATTCTAAGCAGCATCCTGCTGATCGCGGGGCTGGCGTTTCTGTGCAACATCGCAGTGTCTAAGCGGCTGCGGGACTACGAGCTGCGGCCCATCCGCGATATGATCACCTATGTCCGCGCGGTGCGGGACGGGCGCTTCGGCGCGCCCATCGCGGTCGTGCGCGACGACGAGATCGGCGAGCTGGCCAAAAACATCCAGAGCATGTCCGAGCGCATCGGCAGCCTGATGCGGGCGGTCAAGGAGGAGCAGGAGCAGCTTCGCGCCGCCGAATTCAAAGCGATGCAGGCGCAGATCAACCCGCATTTCCTCTATAACACGCTCGATTCGATCGCATGGCTGTCGCGCGACGGCAAGAACCAGAGCGTGGTCGAGATGGTGCAGGCGCTGACCACCTTTTTCCGCACCGGCCTCAGCCGCGGCCGCGATATCATCACGGTCGCGGAGGAGGTGCGTCATGTGCGCAGCTATCTGACCATTCAGAAAATGCGCTACGACCAGCAGTTCGACTACATGCTGTACGTCGACCCTACCGTTGAATCCTGCGCGGTGCCCAAGCTGATTTTGCAGCCGCTGGTTGAAAACGCGCTTTATCACGGCATCAAAACCTGCGCGCACAAGTGCATGCTGTTTATCAACGTGCTGGCGGCGGAGGACGGCGTGCTGTTTGAAATACTCGACAACGGCGTGGGGATGTCCCCGGAAAAATTGGAGGAGCTGCAAAACACGCTCGAACGGCGCGAGGGCAAGCGCGCGGAGAGCTTCGGCATGGTCAACGTGTACGACCGCATCCGGTCGCTGACCCGCGGCAGGTTCAGCTTCCGCATCCAGAGCGAGCAGGGGATCGGCACGTCGATCACCATCCGCATCAGCCGGTTTATGGAGGAATGAGCGATGTATCAGGTAATTGTGGCGGACGACGAGCAGATTATCCGCGAGGGGCTTTGCCGGGCGATCCCGTGGGAAAAGCTTGGGCTGTCGCTGGCCGGACAGGCGGCCAACGGCGCCGAGGCGTGGGCGCTGATCCGGCAGCACCGCCCCGAGATCGTGCTGACCGACATCCGGATGCCGTATCTCGACGGCATCGAGCTGATCCGTAAAATGCGCGGCGCAGGGATCGAGGCGCGCATTATTATTTTGTCGGGATACAGCGAATTTGAGTACGCGCAGACCGCGGTAAAGCTCGGCGTGTCGGATTATGTGATGAAGCCGGTCGACGTGCCGTCCATGTGCCGCACGCTGTGCGGGCTGAAAGAGGATTTGGACGCGCAGTTCCACCGCGAAAACGAGGTCGAGGAGCTGCGCCGCCGTGTGCAGGAGGACGGCGAGCTGGCGCTGCACGGCAAGCTTCTGCGCTATATGCGGCGGCGCATCAGCGGCGAGCAATTTTTGGACGGACTGCCGCAGCCGCTGGCGGAAAGCGCGTGCTGCCTGTGCGCGCTGCTGCAGCTCGACCGCTTCGACCACCTGACCGGCGGCATGCCCGAGGAGGAGATTTTCCGCCTGACGCAGGAGCTGGAGGCGGTCATGCTGGAGCAGGCCGACCGGGACGGCATGCTGGTCATGGAGGAGAGCAACGGCCGGTATCTGATCCTGTTTTATGGCGGCGCGGCGGACGACGTCGCCTTTGCCGCGCGCTCCTATATCCGCCGTCTGCGCATGTCGATCGCGAACCGCGACTATACGACCGCGGTTTCGGCGGTGTTCAGCCCGATCAGCCGGTGCCCGGAGGCCTATGATATGGCGCTGCGGACGCTTGAGCGCGCGTTCCTTGTGGGCGTCAATCAGGATGTGGAGCCCGAGCCGGAGAAAAAAGAGGCCGCGGGCCTGCCCGACACGTTTGACGTGGGCCGGATCGTGCGGACGATTTCGACGTTTGACAAGCAGGCGATCCGCAAGGAGTTTGCCGCGATCGAGCGGGATATCCGGCAGACGCGGCACAATTCCTTTTTGTATACGCGCATGATGGTCAGCTTTGTCTACGGCGAGATCATGAAGCTGCTGGCCGATATCCATTGCCCCCTGCAGGAGATCATGGAGGATTCGACCGGCGCATACAAGCGCATCCTGTCCTGCCAGACGCTGAGCGGCATGATGAACGAGCTTTACGCCTTTATCGCCGAGATCTGCGACTTTTTGGACGACGGCCACAACGCGAACAAAAATGCGGTCGAGCGCGCCAAGGTGTATATCGAGGGGCATTTCTCCGAATCCGGCCTGACGCTGGACGAGGTGGCCGGAGCGGTCGGCATGTCGCCCAACTATTTCAGCGCGCTGTTCAAGCAGAACGAGGGGCGGTCGTTTATCAGCTACTTGACCGGCGTGCGGCTGGACCGCGCCAAGCGGCTGCTCGAATCGGGGGACCACCGCTCCTACGAGGTAAGCTACCAGTGCGGCTATGAAAACCCAACATATTTCAGCACGATCTTCAAGCGGCATGTCGGCGTGTCGCCCTCCGAATACCGCGCCGCCGCGGGCGGCGCGGACGCACCGGGCTGAGGGGAGAGTGGGCATGAAAAAACGGCTGCGGGCGGTAATCTGCCTTTTGGCGGCGACCATGCTGCTGCTGACCGCCGCCGCTTATTGCGGCGCGCCGGTGCGCCGGGTCGCCGCTGTGATTGCGCCGGGGGACGATCCGCTGCGGGCGGCGGCGTTTGAAAACGGGATCGAGCTTGCGCTTGCGCGGGAAAGCGGGCTGGAGCTGCGCGTTTTTGAGACCAACGGTTCGATTTCCTCCCTGCGCCGCATCGCCGCGCGGCTTGCACTGGAGGACTACTGCGGCGTGCTGACCAACGTCGACCGCGCGGAGCTGCTGGCCGACTACCGGCAGATACCGGTGCTGACCACGGGCGCTTCCGCGCAGACAATCCGCACCACCGCCGGGCGGGACGACGAAATGCGGGCGCTGCTGTCCTACGCGAAGGAAACCGGCATGGAATCGCTTGCGATCCTGCTGCCTGAGAGCACGCAGGTTTGGGGCGATTTGCTGGGCTGGATGGTAACGCACCCCAAAAGCAACTTGTATTCCTATTCGGACAGCGCGGCCGATCCGATCGACAGCATTATCGGGCAGCAGGCGGACGGCGTGGTGGTTTGGGGCGATACGGCGCAGGTTCCCCGTATCATCGCCCGGCTGCGGCACGCGGGGTATACGGGAGCCATTCTGGGGCCCTCCTTTTTGGCGGGCTACGAGGCGCTGGGCATCAACGCGGGGCAGGCCTCCGGGCTGCGTTTTGCCGCGCAGTATACCGATCCCCGCCACAACGCCGAAATGCTTTCCAGACGGCAGAAGGAATTTATCGAACAGTATACCGCGTTCTTTGGGGAAGCGCCCTTGTTTGCGGAAAGCTATTACGGCTACGACCAAATATGCATCCTCCGGGCGATGCTGCAAACCGCGCGCCCCGACGAGCCGACGCTGAGCACGCTGCTGCGCAGCGGCCAGATCGACGGTGTTGTGCAGCGGTACGATTACAGCCGCAACGCGCGCACCGGCGTGGTCGGCATGGCGGTGTGCGAAATTCAGTCCGGACATATAGAGGAGGCGCGCTGAAAAGGAAACGTTCGTTCATTATAGTGCGGATTGTTCGAAAATATCGGAATATAGAAAAAGCAGCCGGTTTTCGGCTGCTTTTTGTATGAACATATTTTGGGCTACCCCAATGCGACGTCAAGGATCATCATGACCAAAAAACCTGCCATCACGCCCAGTGTGCCGGGATGCGAGTGCTCGCCGAGGTGCGCCTCGGGGATCAGTTCCTCGACCACGACGTACAGCATCGCGCCGGCGGCGGCCGACAGCAGCCACGGCATCAGCGGTTCCAGCTGGGCGGCCAGCAGCACGACCAGCACGCCGAAAATCGGCTCGACGATGCCGGACAGCGCGCCGCATAGGAAGGCGCGGCTGCTTTTCAGCCCCTCCTGCTTGAGCGGCAGTGAAACGGCGGCGCCTTCGGGAAAGTTTTGGATGCCAATGCCGAGCGCGAGCGCGCCCGCGGCGGCCAGCATGCCGGCTTCGCCGTTGTGCTGCGCGGCGCGCGCAAAGGACAAGCCGACCGCCATGCCCTCGGGAATGTTGTGCAGCGTGACCGCCAGCACGAGCAGCGTGGTGCGCCGGAAGGAGGACGGGAGCCCCTCGGCCTTGGCCGCCCCGGTGTGCAGATGGGGGAGCAGGCCGTCCAGCCCGAGCAGCAGGCCGACGCCCAGCAGAAAGCCTCCCGCCGCGGGAATCCAGCCGATCTGCCCGGCGGCTTCCGCCTCCTCGATCGCGGGGATAAGCAGGCTCCACACCGAGGCCGCGATCATCACGCCCGCCGCAAAGCCCAGACAAATGCGCTGCATGGTTTTTCCGGTTTTGCGGCGCATGAAAAACACCAGCGCCGCGCCGAGCGCCGTCATGGCGAACGTAAAGCCGGTACCGGCCGCCGCCCAAAGCAACGCCTGCTTCATCGGCGGAGCGCCGGGCGGGCGTGGGACGGAATTCTTCTTTTACAGTTCATGGCAGCCTCCTTAATAAGAAAAGTTATCAATTAAATTATACGCGGCTAACTCGGCGCTGTCAAGCGAAAGAAAAAGAGCGTTTGCGCGGACGCGGCATAGAATGGATCAGCCGCCCGCAGACACGGACGGCCACCTAACCATGAAAGGATGGAACCGATGAACGATCGCTTCAATCATTTTGGGCGCGGCTGCTCGTTTGACGATCTGTGCGGCGAACCCCCGCGGGACTGCGGCTGTCCGGCGTGCCCGCCCGGCCCTCCGGGCCCTCCCGGCCCGCGCGGCTACCGCGGCGAGCAGGGCCCGATGGGACCGCGCGGTTTTGCTGGTCCCCCGGGCCCTCCCGGCAGACCGGGCGAGCCCGGCGCGCAGGGGCCGAAGGGGGACCCCGGTGAAAAAGGAGACCCCGGCGCGGCGGAAAGCATTGTCATCCGCGACACATTGACCGGCGAGCCCGGCGCGGCCGCACAGGTTATTGACGTAACGGGCGGGCCGGTGCACGTGCTGGATTTTATCATCCCGCGCGGCCCGGAAGGGCCGGAAGGCCCAGAAGGACCCGAAGGGCCGGCTGGCCCGCAGGGTGCTGCCGGCGAATCAGACACCATCACCATTAGAACGACGACGACCTCGGAACCCGGCGGCGAAGCGCAGGTAATCGACACGACGGGCGGTCCGAACCATGTGCTCGACTTTGTTATTCCGCGCGG
>JAUNGZ010000009.1 GCA_030524205.1 Eubacteriales bacterium | reverse complement strand
TCGTTCCCATGATGATCGACGCGATCAAGGCCGCCAAGGACGCGAAATAAATTCGTTTTCACCACCTGATCCCGAAGGCTGCCGTTTGCAGTACCTCCTATTCACCAGCTGCCGCGGGCCGGAGCATCCCGCAGCGGCGCAAGACTCTCCGGAAAGCCTACCGGCGGGTCCGGCATCCATTCCCCATCAGTGTGAAATATAGAAGAAACGCCATTGGAACATAAGTTCCAATGGCGTTTTTCCTTTGCGATTATGCGTCCTAAACCCGCTCGCCCGTCAGCACCGCCGCCGACCGCGCGCCGAGGGTGAACGAAGCGCCGTCAAACGCCGTATCGGGCGCAAACGGGTCGGCGCAGGCCGTGTGCACGGCGAGCCGCCAGCGATATCCCTCGGGCAGCGCGGGCGCCTGCTGCTCGTGCGCCTCCCAGTGGGCGTTGATCGCGAGCAGGACGAAATCGTCGTCCGTTCCGTCCGCGTTCCGCCCGGCAAACAGCACGCCGAGCTGCCGCGTCTCCCCGTGCAGCTCCTCGCACCACGCCGCGCCGTTGTGCAGCGAAACGTCCGCCCAGCCGCAGGCGGCGGGCGCGGTGGCCGCGCGCAGCACCGGATGCTCCTTCCGCAGCGCGATCATGCGCCGGACGAAGTCGAACAAATCGCGGTGGGTTTCCAGCCGCGACCAGTCGAGCCACGAAATCTCGTTATCCTGACAGTAGGGATTGTTGTTGCCGAATTGGGTGTTGCCAAACTCATCGCCCGCCAAAAACATGGCCGCGCCCCGGCTGCACAGCAGCACGGCGAACGCGTTTTTGCGCAGACGAGCGCGAAGGGCGAGCACCGCGGGGTCGTCCGTTTCCCCCTCCGCGCCGCAGTTCCAGCTGTTGTTGTCGTTCGCGCCGTCGGTATTGCCCCAGCCGTTCGCCTCGTTGTGCTTTTCGTTATAGGCGTACAGGTCGTACAGCGTAAAGCCGTCGTGGCAGGTGAGGAAATTGACCGAGGCGTTCTGCCTCTTATCGGGCGGGTACAGATCGGGCGAGCCGCAGATGCGCTGCACGGCGGCCCGCGCCAGCCCCGCGTCGCCCTTGAGGAAGCGGCGCAGATCATCCCGGTATTTGCCGTTCCACTCGGCCCAGCGGTTCCACGACGGAAACGCGCCGACCTGATACAGCCCGCCCGCGTCCCACGCCTCCGCGATCAGCTTGACGCGGCCCAGAATGGGGTCGAACGCAAGGCTTTCGAGCAGCGGCGGATCGGACAGCGGCCCGCCGTCCTCGTCCCGCCCAAGGATGCTGGCCAGATCGAAGCGGAACCCGTCCACGCGGTACTCGACGACCCAGTGGCGCAGGCAGTCCAGAATAAACTGCCGCACCAGCGGATGGTTGCAGTTGAGCGTATTGCCGACGCCGGAAAAGTTATAGTATTTTCCGTCCGGTGTGAGCATGTAATAAATATTGTTGTCCAGCCCCTTGAAGGAGAAAAACGGGCCGTGCTCGTTGCCCTCCGCGGTGTGGTTGAACACCACGTCGAGAATGACCTCAATACCGTTCGCGTTGAGCGTGCGGATCAGGGTTTTCAGCTCGGTCCCCTCCCGGTTGAATTCGACCGCGGCGGTGTAGCTGGTGTTGGGCGCAAAGAAACACACGGTGTTGTAGCCCCAGTAGTTGAGCAGCTTTTTTCCGTCGACCACGCGCTCGTCCGCCAGCTCGTCAAACTCAAAAACCGGCATCAGCTCGACCGCAGTCACGCCCAGCTCCTTGAGATACGGCAGTTTTTCCATCAAGCCGGCGAACGTGCCCGGATGCTCGACACCGGAGGACGGGTGCCGCGTAAAGCCGCGCACATGGGTTTCGTAAATCACCATATCCTGAAACGGGATATGCGGATCGGAGAAATCGCCCCAGTCGAACACATCCTCGACCACGCGGGCGTGATAATCGTCGTCCGGCGCGGGCTTTTCGCCCCAGCGGCTCTGTCCGGTCACCGCGCGGGCATAGGGGTCGAGCAGGAATTTTGTTTTATCGAACAGCAGGCCGCGCGCGGGATCGTGCGGGCCGTCCATCCGGTAGGCGTATTCAAATTCGGTGATGTTGAGGCCGAACACGATCATCGACCACGTATTGCCGATGCGGTAGCACGCGGGAAACGGCAGCACGGCGAACGGTTGCCGCTCCGCGCGGCGGAACAGGCACAGCTCGCACGCCGTCGCCCCCGCGGAGGAGACCGTAAAGCTGACGCCGGCCGGCACCGGGGTCGCGCCATTGGTCAGAAACAGGCCGGGGCGGACGGAAAAGCCCGCGATTTTCCGCGTTTCGCACAGCGGCGCGCCCGCGCCCGACAGGGTGGTGCATTGTTTCATGCGTTTTCTCTCCCATCAAAAAAAGAGCGCAAATACGCGCTCTTTTTTCAGTCTTATTCGCCCATGACCTGAAATACGATATCGCGCGTGCGGTTGCGCGTGTCGCATTCGACCAGCGTCAGGTTCTGCCACGGGCCGATCGTCAGCTCGCCGTTCACAAACGGCACCGTGATAAACGGCGACAGCAGCGCCGCTTTGATATGCGACGAGCCGTTGTCGTCGTGCCAGGTATCGTGGTGGCGGTAGTGGATGACCGCGCCGGTCTCGTCCCGATAGGGGGAGAAGACGTCCATCGCGGCCTTGAGGTCGTGCTGCACCACGCCGGGCTCGAACTCCAGTGTGGTCAGTCCGGCGACGCCGCCGGTCGTAAAGCCGGTGATGACGCCCGACTTCATGCCGGTTTCGCGGCAGGCGTTTTGAACCGCCGCGCGGAAATCGCCGGTCACGTCGATCATGCCCATGTGGGCGCGGGTTTGGTACGTTTTTGTTTCGGTGTGGACTGCCATCGGTTCTCTCCTTTTACAGGCATTGCAGGTATTGGCCGTACAGCGTTTTATCCAGCTCGGACGCATGGCGCTCGAGCGTTTCGCGCGTGATGTAGCCGCGCTGGAAAGCGATTTCCTCGAGACAGGCGATGTAGCGGCCGGTTTCATCCTGCACGCGCTTGACCTCCTGCCCGGAGGACAGCAGGTTGTCCGCCGTGCCGGCGTCCAGCCAGACGAAGTCGCGGTCGAGCTTGACCACGTGCAGATTGCCGCGCCGCAGGTATTCGAGGTTTACGTCGGTAATTTCCAGCTCGCCGCGCGCGGAGGGCTTCAGGTTGTGCGCGATCTCCATGACCTCATTGTTGTAGAAATACAGGCCGGGGATGATATAGTTGGATTTGGGGAAGCGGGGCTTTTCCTCGATGGACACTGCGCCTCCCTGCTCGTCGAACTCGACCACGCCGAACGCGCGCGGGTCGCTGACGTAGTAGCCGAACACGCAGGCGCCTTCTCTGCATTCCAGCGCCTGATTCAAATAATGCTCAAAATCAAGCGAGTGGAAAATGTTGTCGCCCAGCACGAGGCACACGTCGTCCCCCCCGACGAACTGCTCGCCGATGAGCAGCGCGTCCGCAATGCCGCGCGCGACCTCCTGCACCTCGTAGGTGATGTTGACGCCGAAGCGCGCGCCCGAGCCGAGCAGACGATAAAACGGGCCTTCCTCTCCGGGCGGAATGATGATCATAATATCGCGGATGCCCGCCTGCAGCAGCACGGCAAGGGGATAGTAAATCATCGGCTTATCGTAAACGGGAAGCAGCGGTTTGCAGACCGGCCGCGTCATCGGATACAAGCGCGAGCCTTTGCCCGCGGCAAGAATGATACCCTTCATAAACTTTCCTCTATCTCTACTTGAAATTGTCTTATATGTCTTATATGTTTGTTTATTATACCACAGCTTTTCACCGTTTACCAGCCTGAAATAAAGCGCGTCAAGAGTCAGCTGTCCGGCTGATAGCCGCTCTGCGTGTCGATCTGCACAAGCTGTGCCGAACCGTCCCAGCCGACCCAGAAATCCAGCGCGGCGCCCAGATCGCGGAGCTTAAAGTAGTTGTTGCCCGCGATTTCATAGGCGGTCAGCGCCAGCTCTTTGCCGTCGAGACAGACGGCGGCTTCGGTCAGCGCGGCGGCTCTGCTTTCCGCCGGCGGCGCGGCATATTCCCCGCCGACCGGGGTATACGCCCTGCCAGCCGTCAGCTCGATGCGCTTTTCCGCACCGTTCCACACGACCTCAAACTGTGCGTCCGTGCCGGAAAGCGCTTTCGCGACGTCACGCAGCTTGACATAGTTATTGCCGTTGATCTCGTACATGCCCAGCCGGTAGCCTCCCTTTTCCGGCCCCTTGCCGTCGATCACGGTCAGATGCTCGGACACGGTCGCGGTCGGGTTGGTCAGCGCGCGGAGCGCGGCGGTCGTCTGCTCGACCGTGCCCGCGGGCGAACGGGCAATATCGCTCAGCTCCCAGAAGGAATATTCCGCTTTTTCCATGCCCGCGGTAAAGGCCGCAAGTTCCTTTTTCAGCTCCTCGTAGGAGACGGTTTTGCCGTTCAGCGTGCAGACATGCGCGCCCGAGGTACCGTCCGGAAACTGTCCGTCCGCGTCCGTATAGGTAAGCGCAGCGAACGGCTGCCCGTCCTTTACCGTGTAATACGTGACCGTGCCGCCGTTCATCACCTCATGCCCGTCCACCAGATAGGCCTTGTCCGCGCCGATGTAGAACCGGGTCGAGGGCGAAAGATCGGTGCCGAAATTGCTGACCGCGTTGGGGATCTCCACCCGCAGCGCTTTCCCGTCCCGATAGGCGAACAGGCGCTGAAACACCGGCGAGCCGCTCACCCTGCCCGCGTAATACAGCTCAGGCGCGCCGTCGCCGTCAAAATCAATCAGCCGCGCAAGGCTGACGCCCTCCCACATGCCCTGATAGGAGCCGTCCTGCGCGACGCGGGCCGGGCCGCAAAGCGTGGTCGCGCCGTTCAGCACGTCCATATATGCCCTCGCCCCCTGCGGGGACAGGCTGCCCACCGTGTCCGCCGCGCCCGCGCCGGACAGGACGCACGCGCACGCCAGCACCGTGCACGCCAGCCTCTTTGTCCATTTCATTGCCGTTTCCTCCTATGTACTGCTTTCAAAAAAGCCCCTCCTGAACGGAGGGGCTTTTGATCCGGTTTTACGCGAGCCCCAGCTCCTTGACGCGAGCCTGCGCCGCTGCAAGGCGGGCGATCGGCACGCGGAAGGGCGAGCAGGAGACATAATTGAGACCGACGTTGTGGCAGAACTCGACGGACGAAAGGTCGCCGCCGTGCTCGCCGCAGATGCCGAGCTTGATGTCCGGGCGGACGCGCTTGCCGCTCTCAACGGCCATCTTGACCAGCCTGCCCACGCCGTTCTGATCGAGGCGGGCGAACGGGTCGGACTCGAGGATCTTCTTATCAAAATAGGTTTCCAGAATGCGGCCCACATCGTCGCGCGAGAAGCCGTAGGTCATCTGGGTCAGGTCGTTGGTGCCGAAGGAGAAGAACTCGGCCTCCTCGGCGATCTCGTCGGCCGTGACGGCGGCGCGCGGGGTTTCGATCATCGTGCCGACCAGATACTTCATCTTGAGGCCCGAGGCTTCGATCAGCTCGTCGGCCTTGGCCTTGATGACCTTCTTGACATAGCGCAGCTCGTTGATTTCGGAAACCAGCGGCACCATGATTTCGGGCGTGATGTGCAGGCCGTCCTCCTTCCAGACGTTGATGGCGGCGGAGATGATGGCCTCGGTCTGCATTTCCGCGATTTCGGGATACAGTACGTCCAGACGGCAGCCGCGGGTGCCCAGCATCGGGTTGAACTCGTGCAGGTCGTGCACCTTGGCTTCCAGCTTTTCAAACGGGATGCCCATTTCGCCGGCCAGCTCGCGGATTTCCTCCTCCTCGTGAGGCAGGAACTCGTGCAGCGGGGGATCGAGCAGGCGGATGGTTACCGGCAGGCCGCCCATCGCGCGGTAGATGGCTTCAAAGTCGCCGCGCTGCATCGGCAGGATCTTGGCCAGAGCCGCCTTGCGCTGCTCGACCGTGTCGGACACGATCATTTCGCGCACGGCCTTGATGCGCTCGGTCTCAAAGAACATATGCTCGGTGCGGCACAGGCCGATGCCCTCGGCGCCGAACTTGCGGGCCTGCTGGGCGTCGCGCGGGGTGTCGCCGTTGGTGCGTACGTGCAGGGTGCGGATCTCGTCCGCCCAGCCCATGAAGCGGCCGAAATCGCCGGTCAGCTCGGCTTCCTGCGTGTCGATCTTGCCGAGGTAGACGTTGCCGGTCGAGCCGTCGAGCGAGATATCGTCGCCCTCATGAACGACCGTGCCGTTGGCGAAGGTCAGGGTCTTGTCGGCCTCGGAAACCTTGATGCCGTTGACGCCGGCGACGCAACAGGTGCCCATGCCGCGCGCCACGACGGCGGCGTGGCTGGTCATGCCGCCGCGGGCGGTCATGATGCCCTCGGAGACGGCCATGCCGTCGATATCCTCAGGCGAGGTCTCCTGACGGACGAGCACGACCTTGGCGCCCGTCTTGTGGGCGGCAGCGGCGGCGTCCGCGGTGAAGTAAACCGCGCCGCAGGCCGCGCCGGGGGACGCCGGCAGGCCGGTGGTGATCGGGGTGGCGGCCTTCAGAGCGGCGGGGACAAACGTCGGGTGCAGCAGCGCATCAAGCTGCTTGGCCTCGACCTTCATGATGGCCTGCTCCTTGGTGCACACGCCCTCGTCGACCAGATCGACCGCAACCTTCAAAGCGGCCTGCGCGGTGCGCTTGCCGTTGCGGGTTTGCAGCATATAGAGCTTGGCGTTCTCAATGGTAAATTCCATGTCCTGCATATCGCCGTAGTGCTGCTCGAGGCGGGAGGAAATATCGACGAACTGCTGGTACACCTCGGGCATGGTGTCCTGAAGCGCGGAGATCGGCTGCGGGGTGCGGATGCCGGCGACGACGTCCTCGCCCTGCGCGTTCATCAGGAACTCGCCGTACAGCTTCTTTTCGCCGGTGGCGGGGTTGCGGGTAAAGGCAACGCCGGTGCCCGAGGTATCGCCCATATTGCCGAACACCATCGACTGGACGTTGACCGCCGTGCCCCACGAGTGCGGGATGTCGTTCATGCGGCGGTAGGTATTGGCGCGCGGGTTATCCCACGAGCGGAACACCGCGCGGACGGCTTCCATCAGCTGCACCTTGGGGTCCTGCGGAAAGTCCGCGCCGAGGGATTTCTTATAATGATCCTTAAAGAGCACGATCAGCTCGCTCATATCGTCCGCGTCCAGCTCGTTGTCCAGCTTAACGCCCTTTTTGTCCTTAACCTGATCAATGAACTGCTCGAACGAGGACTTGGGCAGCTCCATAACAACGTCGGAGAACATCTGGATGAAACGGCGGTAGGAATCGCGCGCAAAGCGCGGGTTATTCGTAAGCCCCGCGACAGCCTCGCAGATCTCGTCGTTCATGCCGAGGTTCAGGATGGTGTCCATCATGCCGGGCATGGACGCGCGCGCGCCCGAACGGACGGACACGAGCAGCGGGCGGCTGGGGTCGCCAAGCGTTTTTTCGGTGATTTTTTCCAGTTTATCGAGGTACTCCATGATCTGCTCCTGAATGTCGGGGTAGATCGTCTTGCCGTCCTCATAATACCGGGTGCAGGCTTCGGTCGTAATGGTGAAACCCTGCGGAACGGGCATGCCCAGTCCGGTCATCTCCGCCAGATTGGCGCCCTTGCCGCCGAGCAGCTCACGCATTTTGCCATTGCCTTCCGGGAACATGTAAACGTACTTCTTCATTGGGTTTGTTTCCTCCATTTCGTTTGGCGTGCTCTTCTCTTACACACTTCATTCATACGATCATATTATAGCACGCCCTGTACTTTGTGTTCTATTGTGGGATTTCACCGATTTATCACATCTATATTGTGCATCTTGACGGAAAAATATGATAAATCCCCGTAAAACCGGTTTTATTTCCTTCCTATTCTTTCATAATTTAATGTTTTGTAAACAAAAAATTGTATTTTCAAGCATTTTGAAGCGCTTTAGGGCGTTTTTGTGAAATGATACCGCACACCGTCCGCGATTCAGCCGTATGCCGGCTGAAATCCTCCGGTTGCTAAAAAATCGACGGCCTGAGGCAGGCCGCCGATGGGAGCTGATTGCAGTTCGGTAACGACTATGCCAACCGCCTCATAGCCCTGATAAGTTGTTCCGTACATCTGCACCGCGTACGAGTAGCCCGCCGACGAGGTAAACGCGCTGCCCGAGAACATGTAAAACGTATTTTTGTTCAGCGCGGTGTAATACCGGCGGATCGCTGCGTCCCAATCCGCTATGAGGCTGTACGCCGCGTAGTAGAACGTAACGGTCTGAACGCCGCGGCTCCGGTCGCGCTGCGTCGCCAGCAGCTCGGCGCCGGTCGCCTTGCCGAAATCGGGCACGGGATACAGCCCCGCGTAACAGGTTTCCGTCTCCGGCAGATGGGCCTGCGTGTATTCCGCCACGCTCTTTAGGCTGCCGTTGTCCAGCTCGCCGAGCGCGGAGATCGGCATTGAGTAAGACGGAACGCCGCTCGACTGGCTGCTGACCGTAATGCCGATCAGACGGCCGCAGCTGTCCACCAGCGCGCCGCCCGAATTGCCGCTGATCACAACCGCGTCGCTCTCGATCATGGCTTTGCCGTACTCCTCGTTGCGCAGGTTGAGCACCTTTCCGGCCGTCAGCTTGGCCGGGCCGCCGCCCGGATAACCGAGCGCATAGACCGTGTCGCCCGCCTGCGTCTCCTCCCATGTCTGAAGGTACGGGAACCCCTCGCCCCGCAGCTTGATATGGGCGACGTCGAGCGCCGCGTCCATATCGTACATGTCGGCCTCATGGCGCGAGCCGTCGGTCATCTCAGCAACCAGCCGGTTAACGCCGTTAACCAGATGTCCGCAGGTGACAGCGTCGCCGTCCTCTCCGATCAGCACGCCGCTGCCCATGCCGATCAGATTGCCCTTCGCGTCGTAAGAATACAGCTTCATCACCGCCGGCATGCAGTAATCGTACACCTCGTCGCGCGTCAGCTCGTTCCACGCGGTAAGCGTCACCGTTTTGCGCAGCGCGGGATCGGCCATGCGGGTGACGATGGCCGCCGCTTCGCTGCGCTTGATGCCGCTGTCGGGCAGGTAGCGCCCGGCCTTGTCCGAACCGGTCAGCACGCCCGCGCGGTACAGCGTATAGACCGCGTTGGCATAGGCCGCGCCGTCGGAAACATCCGGGATCGCGCCGTCCCCCACCTCGTTGATCGGTTCGAGCGCCTCCGCGGGCAGAGCCGCGGCAAACAGCGAGGCGAACACCGCGCGGGTCGCAGGCGCGCCGTAATCGGCGGGCTCCTCGGTCAGGATACCCGTCTCCAGCGCATAGTCCGCATAGGTGCGGTACCACGGTTTGGACGGCGCAAACGCCGCGCTTCCGCTTTCATAAATGCTGTGCAGGCAGGCCGCCAGCTTTACGGCTTCCGCAACGGTCAGCGGGTCGCCGGGCGCGAACGAGCCAGCCGTTTTGCCGTTGATCAGCCCATATTCATAGGCCAAACGGACGTTTTCCGCATACCACGCATCCGCCGCAACATCGGCAAACTGCCCCGGCGTATAGGTCTGCTGGGCCGTAAAGTTCTCATAATCCGCGCGCGCCCACCGGCAGCGCGCCGAACGCAAGCACCGCGGCCAGCAGCAGGCTGAGTAGGTTTCGTTTCACGTTTTGTTCCTCCGTCTCGTGTGATCTGCATGCAGTATACGCCCGATTGCCCGCCGATCCGTCGAACGGTCTGCGTCCGTTTCATCAGCCTTTATACGCCGCGACGATCTCCCCGATATACATGGTGTGATAGTCCTTATCCCCGTACCATTTGTCCAGCGTTTCGGCATGCAGGATATCCTCCGGCGCGATTTCGCTCTTGCAGCGCTTGCGGCAGACGAGGATGAGCTCGGCTTCTTCAAAAGCCGGCTGTCCCTCGACAAAGACCGGCGTCAGGCCGCTTTCGTGCATTTTGTCGATCTCGCGGCCGGATTGGGAGCCCATTTTATTGAGCGCGTCGCGATGTCCGTCTTGTAAAAATGTTAGGGTAAAATACTCAGAGTTATCAACAAACTCTTTGGTGTAACGGCTGTGGCGGATATAGGCGGTGGCCGAGGGCTTGCCCCAGATCACGCCGACGCCGCCCCAGCTCGCGGTCATGGTATTCCATTTGTGCTCGGTGCCGGCGGAAATCAGCATCCACTGCTTGCCGATCAGGTCGAACGGGTTGAAGGACTGCTCCGCGATATTGATTTTAGTCAGTGCCATAATAGGTTCCTCCTTAGGGATTGTCGTGTCTTCTCAGTTTCATTTCCTGCCAATCCTCGCGCGAAATCAGGATTTGCCGTGGCTTGGAGCCCTCAAACGGACCGATGATGCCGCGCTCCTCGATCTGGTCGATGATGCGGGCGGCGCGCGAATAGCCAAGCTTCAGGCGGCGCTGGAGCATCGAGGTGGACGCCTGCTTGCAGTCCATGATCACGTCGATCGCTTCCTCGATCATCTCGTCCTCGTCCTCGCCCGGGTCGCCCGAGCCGCCGCCATTCTTGCCGTCGGCCTGCTCGGCCTGCCGCTCGATGTGCTCGAGGATCTCCTCATTATATTCGGCAGTGCTTGTCTCCTTGATATGCGCGATGACGGCTTCAATCTCGTCCGACGAAATAAAGCAGCCCTGCACGCGCAGCGGCTTGCCCTCGCCAAGCGGCGCGTAGAGCATATCGCCCTTGCCGATCAGCTTTTCCGCGCCGGTCTGGTCGAGGATGATGCGCGACTCGATCTGGCTGGCGACCGCAAACGCGATGCGCGAGGGGATGTTGGCCTTCATGATGCCGGTGATCACGTCCGCCGAGGGGCGCTGCGTCGCAACGACCAAATGCATGCCGGCGGCGCGCGCCTTTTGCGCGATGCGGCAGATCGAGGTTTCGACCTCCTTGGCGGCGACCATCATCAGGTCGGCCAGCTCGTCAATGACAATGACGATCTGCGGCAGCACCTGATACTGCTCGGGCGCGCCGCCCTCCTCCTGCTCGGCCTTGGCGCGCTCGGCGCGCATCAGGTCGTTGTAGCCGACCAGATTGCGCACCTGATGGTCGGCGAACAGCTTATAGCGGCGCTCCATCTCGCCCACCGCCCAGTTCAAAGCGCCCGCCGCCTTTTTGGGGTCGGTGACGACCGGAATCAGCAGATGCGGGATGCCGTTGTAGTTGCCCAGCTCGACCATTTTGGGGTCGACCATGATCAGGCGCACTTCCTCGGGCGTGGACTTATAGAGCAGCGAAATCAGCATGGAATTGATGCACACCGACTTGCCCGAGCCGGTTGTGCCGGCGATCAGCATATGGGGCATTTTGGCGATGTCGCCGATGACCGGCTTGCCCGTGATATCCTTGCCGACCGAATAGGACAGGCGGCTTCTCGCGTTGGTAAACGCGGGGGAGGAAATGCACTCGCGGATGAACACGGTGTTGACCGTCTTGTTCGGCACCTCGATGCCGACGGCGACCTTGTCCGGAATGGGTGCGATGCGCACCGAAACCGCGCCGAGCGACAACGCGATATCGTCGGACAGCGAGGAAATACGCGAAATTTTAATGCCGCGCGGAATGCTCAGCTCAAAGCGCGTGACCGACGGGCCTCGCACGATGCCGATGATCTGCGCGTCGACGCCGAAGGATTGCAGCGTGTCTATCAGGCACTCGGAGTTCTCCTTCAGCTCGGCCTCCGCGCCGCGCGCCGAGGCGTGTTTGCCGACGGTCAGCAGGTCGAGCGGCGGATAATCGTAAACCGGAACGGGCGCCTTTTGGCTTTCGTCCATCGTTTCATTGAGCGCGGCCTGCTCGTGCTCGCTGATTTTTTCGGGCTTTTTCGGCTTGTCCTCGACCTCAAAGGGGGGCGCGTCGTCCTCCTCCTCCGGCTTGTTCCGCACCAGATCGAGGATGCTCGTCTGCTCGCCCGGGCCGTCGTCCGACAGCGAGCGCAGGTATTCGTCCGGTGCGATCGGCGGTTTTTTCGGCGCGGCCGGCTCGGCGGCGGGTTCGTCGTCAAGCGGAATGTCGATGTTCACCTTGCGCTTTGCCGCGCGTTTTTCCGCGCGTGCGGCCGCGACCTCATGGACGTTGGGCAGCTTGGGCGGCGCTTCGTAGCGCTCGCGCTCATCCTCGTCCTCATACTCGTATTCCGGTGGCTTGAACATTTCCATCAGCGCGTGCGGCGTGATGTGGCACGCGGCAAGCAGCGCCGCGGCCGTCAGCAGCAGCAGCACGAGCAGGGCGCCGACCGAGGACAGCGCCCATTCAAACACAATATACAGCCCGCCGGACAGCAGCCCGCCGGACGCGCCCTTCATGCCGGTTCCCAGCAGGGCGGACAGCGTGCCCATGGAAAAATCGTATTCGTTCGCGCACGTAAACGCATGCACGATGCTGCCCGTGAGAATAGGCAGCAGCCCGATGCAGACGCCGCGCAGGCGCACCGGCCCCTTCTGCCGCACAAACAGCAGGGCGGCCAGCGCAAGCAGGGCGAAGGGCAGCACGTAAACGCCCGTACCGACCAGCGCGCCGATGCCTTGGTGCAGCATATCGAGCACCACGCCGTCGATCGGCAGCAGCGCCAGCAGGCACAGCAGCCCAATTACGCCCCAGACCGCGCCCCAAGCCACACGGGACATGATCGGCTCGGGCTCGGGCGCGCGGCGCGCGGCGGTTCTGGCGCGGGGCGCTGTTTTTTTGGTTGTGGGTTTTCTTGCAGCCACAGTGTCGAAACCTCTCTTTTATCAATTAAAATGGAGCCGCCCCGCCGCCATTGCGGCAGGGGCGTTGACGCAGTTCCCGTCTTTCAGCCGGCGGCGACCATCTTGAACAGGGTAACCACGATGGTAACCGTGCCGATCAGCGCGCAGTAGACCACAAACGGGCGGAAATTGCCGCGTTTGGATACGAATTTGACCATGCGGATCGCGGCCAGACCGGCCAGCATGGCAGTCAGGATACCCACGATGTAGCAGGCGAGGGACACGTCGCCCAGCGAGCCCGCGGGCGCTTTGATCGCATCCGCCAGCTCCAATATGTTGGCGCCCAGCACGACGGGCAGCGACATGATAAACGCGAACCGCACCGCAAAATCCCGCGAAAAGCCGCGGAACAGGCCCGCGCAGATCGTGGTGCCCGAACGGGACAGGCCGGGCAGCACGGCGAAGCACTGCGCCACGCCGACGAGCAGCGCGTCCAGCCAAGTGGCGTTCTCCTCGGTCTTTTGCTTCTTGGGCGCCTTTTCCGACAGGAACAGGATCGCCGCCGTTACCAGCAGCAGCAGGCCGACCAGCAGCGGGTTGGAAAACGCGTTTTCCAGCTTGCTTTTGATGGGCAGCACGGCGAACATCGGCACGATCGTGATCAGGATCATGATGACAAACCGGCGGTACGGATGGCCGTTGATCTTGAAGCCGTCCTTGACCCAGCCGAAAAACTCGACGATCAAATCCCTGATATCCTTCCAAAAAGCGACGATCACGCTGAGTAATGTGCCGAAATGCAGCAGCACGTTGAACAGCATATAATCCGCCTCGACGTTTCCGCCGAACAGCGTCTGCGCCAGCACCAGATGGCCGGACGAGGATACGGGCAAGAACTCGGTCAGGCCCTGCACCAGACCCAGCAGGATGGCAAACCACAAACTCATTGTTTTCTCCTCTCGATGGGACAAATTTCACATACGGGTTTATTATAGCACACATTTTTGGCGGATACTACCGATTTTGCGCAAAAAGGCTTCCCGTCGGACAGGATTTATTCCGCGAGAATGCGCTCGATCGCCTTTGCCGCCCCGTCCGCGGCGTTGGATTCGGTCGTCCGGCGGCAGGCGGCCTTGACCGCGTCCGAGGCGTTGGCCATCGCGATCGGCAGCGCGACCGCGCGCAGCATTTCCAAATCGTTTTCGCTGTCCCCGACAGCGGCAGCGCGCGACAGACTGGTGCCCAGCGTGCGGCACAGCATGCCGAGCGCCGTGCCCTTGTCCGCAATCGGCGACATGATCTCCAAATTATCGGACGCGGAGGAGATGACGCGCAGGCCCGGCGCCCCGCTGAGCTGCTGCCGCACGCCGCGCAGCAGGCTGTCGTCCCGGCTGCGCACAAAAATCTTATCGACGGACAAATGCTCATCCGCAATATATTCGGCGACCGACGGCACGACCTGCTTGACGGCCAGATACCCCTCGTTCGACTTGTACGCGCCGAATTTCATGTCGTCGTACGGGGTGATCAGCAGCGTTTCCGCCGCGTAGACCATTGCGGTCATGCCGATGCGCTCCACTGCCGCCGCGGCCCGCACGGCAGCCTCCCACGGGATCGAAATGCGCATGGTGCAGTTGCCGTATTTTACGCTCGACAGCGTCGCGCCGCCCGAGGTGACCATCAGATCGTCCGCGCCCATCTCCCGCGCGAACTCGCGCGCCTCCCCGCAGATGCGGCCGGTTGCGACGACCACGTACAGCCCCGCCTCCCGCGCTTTTTTCACCGCCGCGCGCAGGCCGTCGGTCACGGTATTGTCCGGCGCGAGCGCCGTGCCGTCCAGATCGAGCGCGATCAGGTCGATTTCTCTCATGCTTGTTCTCCTTGATATGATTTCGATTCCTATTCAGCATACCGCAGCGGTCGATAAATTGCAAGCGCAAAATATCGAACATTTGTTCTTGACTTTGCCGCGGGCCGCGGCTATTCTATGCCTTACGGGAAAAGTAAGCGAAATCCATTCCCGAAAGGAGGAGATGCCATCTTGCGAAGTTCGGACGAGCCGGGCGCGCTCGTCGATATGCTCTACGAGATCGCCGGGGACGCGGACGCGCCCGCGTCAAGCCGCCTGAGTGCGATCAAGGAGATCCTCGACCGCACGGTCGGCAAGGGCCCGCTGATTCCGGCGGACGAGCAGGGGCCCGAGCCGGTGGAGATCATCTTTCGCATCGAAAACGGATCGAATACCCCATAACCCCGCGGCAGGCGGCGTTCATTTCGTCCGGAGCGTTTGAAACGCTGTTCGGCGGGGCGGCGGGCGGCGGCAAAAGCCATGGCCAACTGCTCGACGCGCTGCGCTTCGCGGTCGTCTATCCCGGCTCGCGGCAGCTGATGCTGCGGCGGACGATGCCCGAGCTGGAGCGGTCGCTCGTGCCCGCCTCGCTGCGGCTGTACCCGCAGCGCATCGCGTCCTACCGCGTCAGCGAGCACCAATGGCGGTTTGCAAACGGCTCGGTGCTCGAGTTCGGCTACTGCGACGCGGAAAGCGACGTGACGCGCTATCAATCCGCCGAGTACGACGTGCTGCGCTTCGACGAATTGACCCACTTCACCGAAAGCCAGTTCACCTACCTGCTCTCCCGCGTGCGGGGAACGAACGGCTATCCCAAGCAGGTGAAGTCGACGACCAACCCCGGCGGCGCGGGCCACGGCTGGGTCAAGGCGCGCTACATCGACCCCATGCCGCCCGACGCGGAAACCGCGTTTGACGGCGGCACGCGGCTGTTTCTGCCCGCGCGGCTGGCCGACAACCCCTTTCTGCAAAAGGCGGACGCGGGGTATGAAAAGCGGCTGCGCCTGCTCTCCCCGCACGACCGGAAAGCGCTGCTCGACGGCGTATGGGAGCTGAATGAAGGGCGGTATTTCAGCGAATTTTCCGTGCCGCTGCACGTGACCCCGCCCTTTGCCATCCCCAAAGGATGGACGCGCTGGCTGACCATTGATTATGGCCTCGACATGCTGGCCGCCTTATGGATCGCGCAAAGCCCGGACGGACGGAGTGTGGTATACAGAGAGTTATATCAACCTAATTTGATTATCTCTGAAGCGGCCGCCGCCATCCGCGCGCGGGAGGGGCCGGACGAGCGCATCGCCTGCCGCCTTGCCCCGCCCGACCTGTGGAACCGGCGGCAGGAAACCGGCAAGTCGGCGGTCGAGCTGTTCGCGGCCTGCGGGCTGGACTTTGAAAACAGCGGCAACGAGCGCGTCGCCGGGTGGCTGGCGCTGCACGAGCTGCTCACCCCGCGCGAGGACGAAACAGGCGCGCTGCGGCCCCGGCTGACCATTTTCGACGCCTGCCGCAACCTGATCCGCACGCTGCCCGCTCTGCAGCACGACGCGCGCAACCCGTCCGACGTGTCGAACACGCCGCACGAGCTGACGCACGCCCCGGACGCGCTGCGCGGCTACGCCGCCACCGTGCGCGAAATCCCGCCGCCTGCGCGCCCGACGGCCTACGACTGTGAGATCGGCGCGTTTCTCAGCTACTGAAAAGGAGGGAACCCCCATGACCATTTTACTCTATTGCATCGGCGCGGCGCTGCTGGTTTTGACCGGCGCGGCGGCGTCGGGCGGGCTTACGCTGCCGCGCCGGCGGGAAACATCCGCCGGAGACGGCGCCGCGCCCGAGGATCAACTGACGCGCGACATCCGCGCGCTGCTCGCCTATGGCGGAGAGGAGGAAAACGATGAAGTTTGACCCGTCGCCCGCCGCTATTTGGCGCAAATACGAGCGCGGACAGGAATACAAGCGCGCCATCGGCCTTTTTGACCGCGTACGCCGCAACGAGGCCTTCTATCTCGGCCGCCAGTGGGAAGGGCTGCGTGTGCAGTCGCTCGACCCGCTCATTTTTAACGTACTGCGCCGCTGCGTCAACCTGTTCGTGTCCATGCTGGTGTCGGACGACGTGGCCGTGCACGCGAAGCCCTTCGACGAGGACGAAGAGGGCCGCAAGACCGCCCGCGTGCTCGACCGCGCGTTCGCCTCGGCCATCGAGCGGTCGGGCGTCAAAAGCCTTGGCCGCGATCTGCTGAAAAACGCCTGCGTCGACGGCGACGCCTGCTTTTACATCCGCTTTGACCCGTCGCTCGAGACCGGGCAGGCGGTCAAGGGCGATCTCGCGGTCGAGCTGATCGACTCGACCAATATCTGCTTCGGCAACCCCGCGTCGGACGACGTGCAGCGCCAGCCGTATCTCATCCTCGCAATGCGGCGCGAGGTGGACGAGGTGCGCGCGGAGGCAAAGGAAAACGGCATGGGCGCGGACGAAGTCGCCGCCATCGTGCCCGACAGCGAAAGCGAAAGCCTGCGCCGCTGCGTGCAGGACGGCGGCAGCCGCGTGACCGTGCTGCTGCACCTGCGCAAAACCGAAACGGGCGTTGCGTTCTGCAAAACGACGCGCACGGCAACCGTCATGCGGGAGAAAACGCTGCCCTACCGGCTCTATCCGGTGACGCACCTGTGCTGGAACCGGGTGCGGAACTCGTGCCACGGCGAAAGCCCGCTGACCGAGGCCATCCCCAACCAGATCGCGATCAACAAGCTGTATTCGATGTATGTGCAGTGCGTCAAGCAGGTTGCCTTCCCCAAAATCATTTACGACATGACCCGCTTCCCCCAAGGCTGGTCGAACGATGTGGGCAAGGCGGTCGGCATGCGCGGCAACCCGAATGAAGCGGTCGCGTCCGCGTTCAAGGCGCCTGATATTTCGACGCAGGTGCTCGCGCTTCTCAAGCAGATGATGACCGACACGATGGAGCTGATGGGCGCTTCCGAGGCCGCGCTCGGCACGGTGCGGCCGGACAACACCTCGGCGATCGTCGCGGTGCAGAACGCCACCGCCGCCCCGCTCGAGCTGACAAAAATGGCGTTTTACCGCTTCACCGAGGAGTGGGCGCGCATCTTCCTCGATCTGATGGGCGCGCACTACGGCGTGCGCACGGTCACCATCGCGGATGAGCCGGGCGGCGAGCCGCTTAGGCAGTCGTTCGACTTCGGCGCGCTCGCGAGGCAGGATATGCGCCTGCAGGTCGACGTGGGCGCAGCCAGCTACTGGTCGGAGACCATGCAGACCATGACCAACGACCATCTGCTCGAAAGCGGCGTGATCTCCGACCCCATCGCGTATCTGGAGAACATCCCCGACTATCAGGTGCGCGGCAAAAGCGACCTGCTGCACGCCCTGCGCCTGCAGCGGGAAAAAGAAAAGGAGGAACCGATCCATGAAACAGAAAACAATGCCTGAGGCGGCGGCCGAGGCGGTCAATCCCTTCGCGCCGGGCGGCGCGCCCGAAGCGGCGCCGCAGACCGGAGAACAGACCTATCCGGTGCCCGTCGACGGCGAGACGCGCGAGCTGACGCTTGAGGAGCTGATTGAAGCGGCAAGCGCCGGGCTGTCCAAGCAGAACGGCGTTGTCCGCCGCAACCGCGCGGCGAGCGGTCTGAGCGAGGGGCAGATCTACGCGGCCTTCGTCGAGGAGTACCCCGACGTTGCGCCCGAGGACATCCCGCCGCAGGTCTGGGAGTGGGCGCAGCAGGAGGGCTCGCTCGTCGCGGCCTACCGCAAGTGGGAGCTGCTCACGCTGAAGGACGAGCTGGCCGCAATGGAGGTCAACCTGAAAAACCGCCGGCAGGCGGTCGGCCCCGCGCAGAGCGACGGCGAACCGGCGGGCGTAGACCCCGTCACCCTTGCGCTGCTGGGCAAGTAACCCCAGCGCCGCAGCGCGCATTTCAATGGGATATCTGCCACGCAGATATCCAAAAAACCGGGAGCATGTATCACGGTTTTTTAACAAACCGCCTGCGAGTTGCGACCGCAGGGCGCGGCTCGTAGGCGGCAAACTCTGGATTGAAACTGTAGTTTCAATCGAATCGGATTAAGGAGGAATATTTCTTATGGCAATTAACCTTGCTTCCAAATACGCCGACCAAATTGCCGAGGTGTTCACGCGCGCATCCTTTATCAAGGGCAAGACCGCCGAGACCTTCGACCTGACCGGCGTTAAGACGCTCAAGGTGTACACGCCCATCACCGTAGAGGAGGTCGACTACGACCGAGACGGCGGCCTCGCCCGCTACGGCGACGTGACCGAAATGCAGGACGTGGTGCAGGAGCTGACCATGACGCAGGACAAGGCGTTCACGCTGACCATCGACAAGGGCAACAACCTAGACCAGAATCTGGTCAAAAACGCGGCCGACATGCTCAGACTCCAGCTCAACGAAAAATCCACCCCGGCGGCGGACAAATACGCCTTTTCGCGTTTTGTCCACATGGCGGGCACGATCGCGGAGAGCGACAAGCCGACCAAGGCGAATATCGTCTCCAAGATCGCGGACGCGTCGCAGGCGCTCGACGACGCGCTCGTGCCCGACGACAACCGCTATCTGTACCTGACGAGCGAAATGTACAAGCTGGTGTGCACCTCGGACGAGTTCGCCTCGGTCGACGTGCTCGCGCGGCAGTCCATCGCCAAGGGCGTGTGCGGCGAGGTGTTCGGCATGAACGTCGTGCGCGTGCCCAAAAGCTACCTGCCCGAAAACGTGTGGTTCCTCGTCGCGCACAAGGACGCCGTGCTCATGCCCTACAAAATCGCGGACGCCAAGGTGCACGAGGACCCGGTCGGCGTGTCGGGCGCGCTGATCGAGGGGCGGCACTACTACGACGCTTACGTGCTCGGCGCGAAGTGCGGCGGCGTGTACGCGCTGGTGAACACCGGCCTTGTCTCCGCCGCGCCGGTCATCGGCGAGGACGGCAAGATCACCGGCACGGGCAGCATCCGCTATACGCTCGACGGCTCCGACCCGCGCTATTCGGATTCGGCCGCCGACTACACGAGCGGCGCCGTGCTCACGCCCGAAGCCGGGTGCAAAATCCGCGCCTTTGCCGAGGCGAGCGGCAAATACCCGTCGGCGGTTGCGGCGGGCTGACCGCCCGCGCCGCTTTGAAAGGAGGAATCCCTTTGACCGGAACCGAATGCTTCCGCGCCGCTTTAAGCCTGCTGGGCGAAACGCCTGACAGCGGCGCGTATTACGAGCAGTTCGCCTTGGGCGCGCTCAACCAGCTGCTTGCCAATTCGCTGCGCGAGATCAACGCCGAGCGCGTGTTCTGCGCCGAGACGGCGCTCGCCGCGCCGCCCCGCATGGCCGCGCTTGCCGAGGAAATCCCGGCGGGCGACTGGCTCGCGCGCGAGTGCTTTCCCTACGGGCTGTCGGCGCTGCTCGCGGCGGACGACGACAAGGAGAAATTCAACTGGGCGGCCAATGAGTACGCCGTCCGCCTGCTGAACCACTGCCCCGCCCAGTTCACCGCCGTGCAGGAGATGGTCTGATGCGCGCTTATCAGTTCCCGCAGACCGAAACCGTGCGGCAGACCGTCGTGCGGCGGTTCGGCGGCCTCGACTGCCGCACACACCCGGCCAAGGCCTCGCTGTCCCGCTCGCCCGACATGCAGAACCTGATCTGCGAGCAGAACGACTTTCTCGTCAAGCGCACGGGCTGGAAAACGCAGGCCGCCTACGGCGCGCCCGTCTACGGTCTGTTCGCCCTGCCGGACGGGACGGGCGCGGTCGTCCACACGGGCAAAAGGCTGCTCTGCCGTCCGGACGAGGGGGAGGAAACCGAGCTGTGCGCCGATATGAACGAGGCGTTTTCCCAGTCGTTCACGATGAACGGTGTGCTGTACCTGCTGGACGGAGCGGCCTACCGCGCCGTGCGCCGGAACGCGGCGGATACCGCGTGGGAGGCGGTCCGCGTGCGCGACGACGCCTACGTGCCGACCACGACCATCTCGGCCGCGCCGACGGGCGGCGGCACGAGCTACGAGCCGGTGAACCTGCTGACGCCCCGCCGCATCAACACCTTTATCGGCAACGGCTCGGCCACGCAGTTTCAAGTGGACGCGAAAGAGCTTGACAGCGCCGAGGTGACCGCCGCGGTAAATGATAGCGCGGTCACGGTTTCCTCGGTCAACCGGACGACCGGGCTGGTGACGCTGGCCGCCGCCCCCGCGAACGGAAACGGCCTTGCCAACGTGTCGATCTCCTTCTCTAAAACGGTCGCAGGACACGCCGACAAGATCGACAAATGCCGCTTCGCCGGGCTGTACGGCGGCAAAAACGACACGCGCGTTTTCCTTTCCGGCAACCCGGACGAGCCCAACTGCGATTGGCAGTCCGGGCTTTACGACCCGACCTACTTCCCCGACACCGGCTACACGCGCATGGGCACGGACGCGTCCGCCATCGTCGGCTATCTCAAGCAGTACGAAAGCCAGCTCATCGTCAAGTCGGGCGGCGCGCAGGAGGCGACCAGCTACCGCCGCGCCTACCTTATGGCCGACGACGGCACGGCGCTCTATCCGCTGACGCAGGGCGCGCAGGGCGAGGGGGCGGTATCCCCGCGCTCCTTCGCCGCGCTGAACGACCTGCCGCTGTTCCTGTCCGCGCGCGGCGTGATGGGCGTGTACGGCACAGCGGTTGCGGAGCAGCGTGCCATCCGATCTGTTTCGGACGCGATTCTGCCCAAGCTGCAAGCCGAAGCAGATCTGGAAAACGCCTGCGCCGCCGTGTTCGAGGGAAAATACTACCTTGCGGTGAACGGCCGCGTCTACATCGCGGACGGAAGCCTTACCGAGGACGACGGCGCGCCCGCGTGGTTCTGCTGGTCAAACGTGCCCGCCCAATGCCTTGCGGTGCTGGACGGACGGCTGTGGTTCGGCACGGCGGACGGGCGTATCTGCCGCTTTTCCCGCGCGGACGAGGACGGCGCGTACTGCGACGACGACGCGGCGATCGACGCCTACTGGCGCACGCCCACCCTGCCCTTTTCCCAGTGGGGGCGGGTCAAAACCGTGCGCGACGTGATCCCGACGCTGATGCCCTATTCCCGCTCGGGTGCAACCGTGCGGTATGAGAACGAAAACGGCGCGCTTTTGGCGCTGTCGCGCAATATGGACCTGTTTTCGTTCAAAACGCTCGACTTTTCACGGTTTTCCTTCCGGTGCGTGCCGGGAGCGGTCAGCTACCGCACCCGCTGGCGGCAGCATAAAATCCCGCTGTTCACCGTGCGCATCGGCAACGACCGTCCGAACGAGCCCTTCGGCCTGCTGGCGCTGACCGTGCGCTGGACGCTCGGGCCGACGGTACGATAGAGAAAGGAGGAAACCTATGGCAAGCTACAAAAAGGATTTCGACTATTCGGAAGCCATCGCGAACACCTCGGACGCGGGCAAGCGGCAGGAGCTGCTTGCCGAGCGGCAGAGCAAGATCGACGCGGAAGGGCTGGCGGGCAAGGTCGCGTCCAACGACGCGGTCTCGACTTGGTCGGGCAGTTACCGGCCGTACACGTCGTCCAGCACGGCAAAGGTGTCGAACTCGGTCAGCGGCTCGCGCGGCAGCCTGAGCGTCGCCGGCCTGTACGACGCGGCGGAGCGCGCCCGTTTACAGCGCTTTGAAAACGAACGCCGCCGCATCGCGCAGCGGCTGCAAAGCAATCTGTCCTCGATTGAGACGGACTACACGGCGGGCATGAGGCAGACCGACATCAACGCCCGTCAGTCGGTGCTCTCAAACGAGGAAAAGCTGGCTGCGCTCGGCCTGAACATGGGCGCGCGGAACGCCGCCGCAACCTCGGGCGCCGCCGAAACCAGCCGCATTTCCATCGACAACCAGTACCGCGGCGACCTCAACGCGCTCGGTCAGGCCAGACTGTCCGCCCGCGCCGCCGCCGAGGCGGACGCCGCCGATCGGGAGGCCGCGCTGTCGAGCGATTACTACTCCTCCCAAGCGAGCGCGGCCTTGCAGCAGGCGCAGGCGGCGCTGACGCAGTTCAACGCAGACCGCGATTACGGCCTGTCGGTCGCCGGACTGACCGGCTTTCTGAACGGCACGCCCACGCTCGGCTACCGGCAGTACGCCGCCGATGCGGAGTCCGCGGCCGCCGCGGCGCAGTCGAGCGCGCAGAAGCAGGCGTATGAGCAGGCGTTTAACCGCTGGAAGGCCGCGGGCTACGTTCAACAGAGCGACGCCGCCATCCTCGGCGTTCCGGCGGGCACGCCGACGGCGGACGCCAGCTATAAAAGCGCGACCCTTGCTTTGCAGCGCTGGAAGGCCGGATACTAGAATGACCCGCGCCTAATAGAACGGAAAAGCCGCTCTCCAAACGGAGAGCGGCTTTTTATAGGATTGAAGAAGTGGTTAAATTTAAGTGATGTTGCCGTTTTTGTCGCAGGTGATAGACAGCGGCGCAGTTTTCGACGTGGAACCGTTGGAGAACGTAGCATAACCGGTAACCTGATTGGTAGTGCCGGAGGTCCACTTATCCTTTACTGACCAGCCGTTGGCGCCAGAAGCAGTGCAGGACTTGCTATTCACCGATACTCCAGAACTAGAATAGGTGAACTGCGCAGTAACCGTCATAGTACCAACTTTGGTATCGCTATAATACACGGTAGCGTCTTTCGAAGCATTTCGCAGCGCGTAAGTCGAAATCCCTTCCTCCGGACGCTCAATAACCATATAAAAGCCATCGCCTAAATCAATTTTCTCTTCTGTTACTGCAAACGATGTCGGCAGCATCCCAAAAGAAAGCACCGCACACAAAACCAAACTTAAAATTTTCCGCATTACATTCACCTTACCATGTTTTAATATCTTCTACCACAACTACAAACGTGCCAGATTTTCCATACTTCATGTATTTATCCAGCGCGTAGCCTCCTACGCATACGATCAGCATAACTAATACCACTATTATTGCTGTAAATCGTATATGTTTTGTACGACGAGCAGAACGCACTTCATTTTCTAAAATTGTATCCATCAACTGCGCCGCGGTCTGGGCAGGCATACCGAATTCATCACACAACCGCTCGTAATCGAGCCCCGCGTATTCCTCCAGTTCCTGCCGCAAACCGTCGAGCAAACGCCGTCTGGTAGATTTTGAACAGCACAACTCCCGCGACACAGCGCGCGTATAACGGCGGATCGCTTTGCTCTCCGTCATTTCACGATCCCCCCGCTGCTGTCGCGTATTTGCTTTACCACGGCAGACATTTGGTCATAAACATCCTGAATTTGCAGCAAATAAGACGCCCCTTCGGGTGTAATCTCATAGTACTGACGAACACGGTTATCCGCCGATATTACTTTTTGGCCGTCACGGATATAACCCTGCGACGAAAGGCGGTAAATCACCGGATACAGCAAGGAAATGGTATATGCACCATCGCTTCGTTTTTCCAGCTCCTGCGCCATTTCATATACATACATTGGCCGCTCAGAAAGCAGCAAAAGCACAAACAGAGGGTTAACTGCCCGTTTGAAATAATCCTCAAAGGAGTGGCCTGTTTCCTTCGGGGACTGCTTGTCTTTCTTCATTTGGCCACCAAACATGTTTGTTGGGATTATAGTACCACAACTTTCTGATTAGGTCAATATATAACATTGGAAAATAATACACAATTTTTATGACCGTGTTCTCACATCATTAGATACATCGGTCTCTATATTTAACATTGATAAATATGCATAATTCTTGACATCTGCTTTCTCTTGGATTATAGTGAAATCAGACAAACGGTGCACAGTTTGTTGGTAGGATTAGAAGTTGACAGAATATGAAGGAGGATTTAAGATGAATTTGAAAAAACGGGTCGTTTGTTTGATTTTGATCTGCGCAGCTGTAACAGTCAGTGCATTCGCTTTGACCGCTCGGGTAAGTGGTAAATGGATTACTACAAGCACCGATGCCGCTTATCAAACAGCCGTTACAGCCGATACGAAAGCCTATCTTTATGCAAAATCTTGGATTGAGGACGATTACGGTAGCACGGTTGCGGATGGCTCTGAATATCAGGCAACAAACGCTTCGTCATGCTATGCTCATGCTGTAAAGTCCCTGTCGGCACTCCCTTCGAAATGTGTTGGACGCGGCGTCGGATTCGTATGGCTCACTCCCGATACCGCATGGGATATGGGGAATCCGGCATTTAGGGATCACTGTTACACCAACAAATCCTTTTCTCGCTCCAGTAACATGAATAGTGCGCAGAGATATGCTTATGATCAGTTGCAGGATACGATTGATGCACGTACTGAAGATATTATCAATACATTCGATCTTGACTTAACTGATTTTGAGAGTATTCCGATTACAGATTTAGAGAGCCTAGATAGTTATGAGAACGATATTCAAGATATTGTTATGCAGGTTGTCGCGCAGCATGACATTAAGGCTGGTGATTCAAAAACCTTTGGTTTTTTGAACAACTCCAGAACCTTGCTGTATGCTATGAAGCAGGATGCTTCTCTTATGAACCATCTCGACACTTACGAACCCGACGAAGATGGTCGGTGGCTAAAAACAAGCGAAATTTCTATTGCTTCTAGCGGCATCAACAACGCCGATGTACAGGAAGCAGTTGAGCAATTTGAACAAGTAGTGTATGGCGATTAAATATTAATTTATTGACAATTCATTAAAAAAGCCGCTCACCGGAAGGTGAGCGGCTTCTCCCTCTCTCGCATTTCAGCCCACCGCCGCTTTTTTCCGCATTGACAAACCCGGCGGCGCGCGGTATGGTAAATATAGGAAATTTTAATCGCACTTATCCCACGGAAGGAGCGGAACCATTGAGACTCACCGTTTTAAAAGCAGTCCATATTTTCTGGGCGGTTCTGATGGTGTTTTTTTGGCTGGATATCCTGTTTTCCTACGGTCTTTTCCCTGCCGGAAGCCTTTCATCGCTGCTTTTAACCTGTTTCACGTTCGTTTTGTTCCTGCTCGACCAAAAATATTGGCCCGAACGGGAATTTGGGCCAGTCGTCAAAATTGTGATTCTCCTGATGGCGGCCGCGCTGTTCATCCGTGCGGTTTGGAATATGTTTTCATAAATAAAGCCGCTCACCTTCCGGTGAGCGGCTTTTTCATGCCATTCTTACTTATTCTTCAGGTTGAAGAAAGCGTCCTTGCCGAGATACTGCGCGACGTCCTCGCCCAGCTCTTCCTCGATGCGGAGCAGCTGGTTGTACTTGGCGACGCGGTCGGTGCGGCTCGGTGCGCCGGTCTTAATCTGGCCGGCGTTCAGCGCAACGGCGATGTCTGCGATGGTCGCGTCCTCGGTCTCGCCCGAGCGGTGCGAAACAACGGCGGTGTAGCCCGCGCGGTTGGCCATCTGGATAGCGTCGAGCGTCTCGGTCAGCGAACCGATCTGGTTTACCTTGATCAGGATGGAGTTGGCAACGCCCATGTCGATGCCCTTCTTCAGACGGGTCACGTTGGTAACGAACAGGTCGTCGCCGACGAGCTGGATCTTGTCGCCCAGCGCCTTGGTCAGCATCTCCCAGCCTTCCCAGTCCTCTTCGGCCATGCCGTCCTCGAGCGAGATGATCGGGTACTTGTCAACAAAGCCCTTCCACATCTTAACGAGCTGCTGCTGGGTCATCTTCTTGCCGGATTTCGGCTGGATATAGCACTTCTCCTCGTCGTTCCACCATTCGGAGGAAGCGGCGTCAATGGCGATCATAAAGTCCTCGCCGGGCTTGTAGCCGGCTTCCTCGATGGCCTGCACGATAACCTTCAGCGCGTCCTCATCCTTCTTCAGGTTGGGGGCGTAGCCGCCCTCGTCGCCCACGCCGGCGGCGGGGGTGCCGTTTGCCTTCAGGGTGTTCTTCAGGGTGTGGAACACGTCCGCGCAGCGCTGGAGCGCAATCTTGAAGGAAGGCGCGGAAACCGGCATAACCATGAATTCCTGAATCTCAACGTTGTTGGTCGCGTGCGCGCCGCCGTTCAAAATGTTCATCATGGGCATCGGCAGGGTCTTGGCGTTGCAGCCGCCGATATAGTTGTAAAGGGGCATGGAGAGCGCCTCGGCCGCGGCCTTGGCAACCGCCAGCGACACGCCCAGAATGGCGTTCGCGCCGAACTTGGTCTTGTTCGGGGTGCCGTCGGCCTCGATCATGGCCTTGTCGATGGCCTGCTGGTCAAGCGCGTTCATGCCGATGACGGTTTCGGCGATCTCGCCGTTGACCGCGTCGACCGCCTTGGTCACGCCCTTGCCCTGATAGCGGGACTTGTCGCCGTCGCGCAGCTCGCAAGCCTCGAAAATGCCGGTGGAAGCGCCCGACGGAACAGCCGCGCGGCCCATATAAGCGCCGGTGTCGCCCTCAACATAAACCTCAACCTCAACGGTCGGATTGCCGCGGGAGTCCATGACTTCACGGCCGAGTACGTCTACGATTTCAATGTAGCCCTTCATACTTCTTGATCTCCTTTTATATAAAAATTTTGAGTTTACTGAACGATCAGGCTGTGGCCGGTCATTTCCTCCGGCTGATCAAGCCCCATCATATCGAGCAGCGTCGGCGCCAGATCGGCCAGCACGCCGCCGTCCATCAATTTGCCCGCGTGGCCGACCATAACGAGCGGCACGGGGTTGGTAGAGTGCGCGGTGAACGGCGTCACGCCGTCGGAATCGAGCATCTGATCAACGTTGCCATGGTCGGCGGTGATCAGGCACTGGCCGCCCATCTTCAAAATCGCGTCGACGACCTTGCCCACGCCGTCGTCGGTGGCCTCGATGGCCTTGACGGCCGCTTCGAACACGCCGGTATGGCCGACCATGTCGCAGTTGGCAAAGTTCAAAACGATCATGTCGTACTTGCCGGACAGAATGCGCTTTACGCACTCCTCGGCCACGGCGGGCTCGCTCATTTCGGGCTGGAGGTCATAGGTCGCCACCTTGGGGGATGGGATCAGCGCGCGGTCCTCGCCCTTGTACTCCTTCTCTACGCCGCCGTTGAAGAAGAACGTAACGTGCGCGTACTTCTCGGTTTCCGCGATGCGGAGCTGGGTCAGGCCCTTGTCGGAGATATACTCGCCGAAGGTGTTCGTCAGGCTCTGCGGGCGGAACGCCACGTCGACGCCCGGGATAGTCACGTCGTACTGCGTCATGCAGACGTAGTGGATATTGCGCTGCTGGCGCTTGAAGGCGGTAAATTCGTGGTCGACGAAGGCGCGGGTGATCTCACGCGCGCGGTCGGGACGGAAGTTGGCGAAGATGACCGCGTCGTCGTCCTGCACGGTCGCGCCCTCGGTGACGATGACCGGCACGATGAACTCGTCAGTCACGCCCGCGGCGTAGGAAGCCTCCATGGCCTCGTGCGCGGATGCGGCGTGCTCGCCGACGCCGTTGGCAATGGCGTCGTAGGCCTTCTCAACGCGGTCCCAGCGGTTGTCGCGGTCCATCGCGTAGTAGCGGCCCGAAATCGTGGCGATGCAGCCCAGCTCAAGCGTGTTGATCTTGTGCTGCAGGCGGTCGATATATTCGATGCCGGACTGCGGCGGGGTGTCGCGGCCGTCCATGAAGCAGTGGAAGCAAACCTTGCGCAGGCCATTGCGGCGGGCAAGCTCCAGCAGCGCGAACATATGGTCGATGTGCGAATGCACGCCGCCGTCGGACAGCAGGCCGAAGATGTGCAGCGTGGAATCGAACCATTTGCACTGGTCGATCGCGCCCATCAGCGCGGGATTCGAGAAGAAATCGCCGTCCTGAATCGACTTGGTGATGCGGGTCAGCTCCTGATAGACGATGCGGCCCGCGCCGATGTTGGTGTGGCCGACCTCGGAGTTGCCCATCTGCCCGTCCGGCAGGCCGACGTCAAGGCCGGACGCGCCGATATAGGTGAGCGGGTTTTCCGCGAAGATGCGGTCAAGGTTGGGCTTTTTCGCCGCTTCAACGGCGTTGCCCTTCTTCTCGTCGCGGTGGCCGAAGCCGTCCATGATGATCAGCGCGGTCGGCTTCTTGGGGCCTGCGTCCTTTTTCGGCGCGGCTTTCTTAGCGGCCGGCTTTTTCGCCGCCGTTTTCTTGGCGGCGGGCTTGGCCTCCGCCTTGGCCGGACCGGCCTTTGCGGCGGACGCTTTCTTTGCCGCGGCCTTTTTGACCGTCTTGGCCGGCGCGGCCTCCGTTTTCACCTCCGCCGGAGCGGCCTCGGTCTTTACCGTTTCGGCCTTGGCTTCCGCCGCGGGCGCTTGGGGCTTGACGGCGGGCTCGTCCGCCGCCAGCTTTTCTGCTGCGGCGTTCTCCGCCTTTTTCGCCGCTACCGCGGCGCGGACGGCGGTTTTCTTCTCCGCCGTGGTCGCCGCCTTCGCGGCGGCGGGCTTTTTCGCCGCCGTCTTTTTCGCGGCGGGCTTCTTTGCCGGCTCCTCGGCCTTTACGCCGGGGGCGGATACGCGCTGCGCGGACACGGTGGTTTCGGCGCCGGTTTCCGCCTTATTCGGCACAATTTCGATTTTCATACGCTAAACTCCTTTACAGAAGCGGGCGAAAGGGGACAACGTATTACTCCGATGTCCCCTCCCGCGGTGCGGCGCGGGAAACAGACGCCCTTTGCCGCATTCTTTATCTTATTGGTTGGCTGCTTCGATGATGGTCGCGAAGTCAGCGCTCTTCAGGGAGGCGCCGCCGATCAGGCCGCCGTCGACGTCGGGCTGGGCAAGCAGCTCGGCCGCGTTCTTGGCGTTCATCGAACCGCCGTACTGAACCGTGATGCCGCGGGCCGCGCGCGCGCCGTACTTCTCGCGCAGGCAGTCGCGGATCGCGCCGCAGACCTCGCCGGCCTGCTCGGCGGTAGCGGTCTTGCCGGTGCCGATGGCCCAGATGGGCTCATAGGCGATAACGACCTTCTTGATATCCTCCACGGCAACGCCCTGCAAAGCGATCTTGATCTGCTTGCGGATCACTTCCATGGTCACGTCCTGCTCGCGCTCGGTCAGCGATTCGCCGACGCACAGGATCGGGCGCAGGCCGTTCTCCAGCGCGACGAGCACCTTCTTGTTGCAGGCCTCGTCGGTCTCGTTGAAATACTGGCGGCGCTCGGAGTGGCCGATGATCACGTACTTGACGCCCAGCTCCTTGAGCATGTCGGCGGAAATTTCGCCGGTGAACGCGCCGGATTTCTCAAAATGCATATTCTCCGCACCGATGGCAATCTTGGAGCCCTTTGCAGCCTTAACGGCAACCTGAATATCGGTAAACGGCACGCAAAGAACCATCTCGCACCACTTGGTCTTGGAAAGCAGCGGCTTCATTTCCTCGATGAGGGCCTTTGCCTCGGCCGGCGTTTTGTTCATCTTCCAGTTGCCGGCGATGATGGTCTTACGGTATCTGCGATTCATTTGGTTTTACCCCTTTCAAACTTCAGACGGCCTACCGTCCTAACTGTTTATGTATTATAACGGAACGGAAGCCCGTTCCGGTATAAAGCATAGTCTCCGTGCGCGTCATAGCGCCGCACGCCTTGCCTCCGCGCGCGAAGCGCGCCATTTTAACAGAAAATCGCCGCCTCGCGGTGATTTTCATAAAAACCCGCGACATGCGCGTGGGTTTTTATACAAGACGGATAAAAAGTTTCGCTTGTCGGAACTTTTTTCCGTCCGGTTTTGTCCGGGGCAAAGCCCCGGCAAAACCGCCTCGATTGAAAGCGTGCTTTCAATCGAATTTATTTATCCTCAAGGCACGCGATGCCCGGCAGCTCGAGGCCCTCGAGGAACTCGAGCGACGCGCCGCCGCCGGTGGAGATATGGGTCATCTTATCGGCAAAGCCCAGCTTTTCGACCGCCGCGGCCGAGTCGCCGCCGCCGATGATCGAAACCGCCTTGGAGCCCGCGATCGCCTTGGCCAC
Organism: Eubacteriales bacterium; assembly: GCA_030524205.1. GTDB lineage: Bacteria > Bacillota > Clostridia > Oscillospirales > Butyricicoccaceae > Agathobaculum. The sequence goes on along the minus strand of JAUNGZ010000009.1, from coordinate 45,679 downwards.
CGCCTTGGTGCCGACCGCGAACTTATCGAACTCGAACACGCCCATCGGGCCGTTCCAGACGACCGTGCCCGCGTCCGCGACCGCGTTCGAGAACAGCTCGACCGTCTTGGGGCCGATGTCCAGACCCATCATGTCGTCGGGCAGCTTGCCTGCCTCGTAGACCGCCGGCTCAGCATCCGCGCCGAAGTGGTCGCCGCACACGGTGTCAAGCGGCAGCAGCAGCTTAACGCCCTTGTCCTCCGCCTTCTTGATCAGGCCCAGAGCAAGCTCCAGCTTATCCTCCTCGCACAGCGAGGTGCCGATCGAGCCGCCCTTCGCCTTGGAGAAGGTGTAGGCCATGCCGCCGCCGATGATGACGGTGTCGCACTTGTCGATCAGGTTGTTGATGACGTTGATTTTATCGGAAACCTTCGCGCCGCCCAGAATGGCGACAAACGGGCGGGCCGGATCGGACAGCGCCTTGCCCATGATGGAGATTTCCTTGTTGATCAGGAAGCCGCAGACGGCGGGCAGGTAATCGGCGATGCCGGCGGTCGAGGCGTGCGCGCGGTGCGCGGTGCCGAACGCGTCGTTGACGTAGATTTCCGCCATGGACGCCATTTCCCTCGCCAGCGCCGCGTCGTTCTTCTCTTCGCCCTTTTCAAAGCGGACGTTTTCCAGCAGGATCGCCTCGCCGGGCTTGACCGCGGCGGCCAGCGCCTTCGCGTCCGGGCCGACAACGTCCTTTGCGAGCTTGACGTCGGTCTTCAGCAGCTCCGACAGGCGCTCCGCGACGGGCGCGAGCGTATACTTCATGTTGAACTCGCCCTTCGGACGGCCGAGGTGCGAGCACAGGATAACGGCCGCGTTGTGGCCGAGCAGGTACTTGATCGTTTCGAGCGACGCAACAATGCGCTTATCGTCCGTAATGCGGCCGTTTTCATCCTGCGGAACATTAAAATCGCAGCGGACGATAACTTTTTTACCGTTTACGTCGATGTCTTCGACGCTCTTTTTGTTGTACTGCATATATACATCTCCTTCAAGATATAAAAATTTGCGATACGAGCCGAAATTGCGGCGTTCTCACTTGAAGAATTCCGCTTCCAAGACAAAATTATACTCGTTTTCCCTGCACTTAGCAAGCAAATTTGCGAAAATCCTCACCAGAAAGCAATCTTTTAGAGGATTTTTGCGTTTTGCGGGAAATAATTGTGAAAAATTAAACAATATGCCCAATTCGTTTTAAACGCGCGGCGGACCGTAAAATGCAACCGCAATCGCCTGCGGTCCGGTGTTGGTGATGACCGACGGCCCGATCGGGCAGCGCGTGACGCCCATAAAACCGATTTCGGTAAACAGGCGTTTTTCCAGCTCGTCGACCCGCTCGTCGGGCACGTCGCCGTAGAGCAGGATCGCGGTCTGTTTTTCCGGCTGGACGACCCGCGCGGACACCTTTTTGATAATGCCCGACACCAGCGCCTTTTCGCCGCGCACCTTGTCGCACACGTTTACCGCGCCCGCGTACACGTGGCTGACCGGCTTGAGGCCGAGCGCCTCGCCGACGAACGCCGCGCCGCCCGAAATCCGGCCGGATTTCTTCAGGTGCTGCAGGCTGTACACGCCCAAAAAAGCCTCCACACGGTTCAGACGGCTTTTCACCACGCTGAGGATGGCCTCGAAGCTGTCGCCCGCGTCGCGCAGCTCGGCGGCAAGCACGACGATATGGCCGTAAATGAAGGTATAGGTCTGCGAATCGAGCAGCTCGATGCGCATGTCCCTGCCGTATTCGTCATAAAACATATCGCGCGCCATGCAGGCGGCCTGATACGTGCCCGAGCCGTTTCCGTTGATCAGCACGCCCAGAATATGCGTGCAGCCGCGCTCGGCGGCGCGCCGGTAGGAATCGAGAAACTGCGCGGGCGTCACCATCGCGGTCGCGGGGATCTCGCGGCTGGTTTCCAGCAGCTTCCAGTACTCCTCTGCCGTGATATCGTAATACTCGCGGAAGGTGCGTCCCTCGTGCGTGACCGTGATGGGCGTGATCTCAATGCCGTGCGCCTCGACCTGCGCTTCCGGAATATCGGCTGCCGAATCGGTCAGGATATGTATTTTTTCCATGGTTTCTCCTTTTATCCGCCGGACGGGAACGGCCCCGCCATTTTCAAATTCTCAAAGCCGGTCTGCCGCAGCGCCTCGTAGACGACCACCGCCACCGAATTGGATAGGTTGAGGCTGCGCGCGCCCTCGCGCATCGGGATGCGGACGCAGCGCTCCGGGTGCTCGACAAGCAGCGGCTCGGGCAGTCCCTTGGTCTCCCTGCCGAACAGCAGGTAATCGCCGTCGCGGTATTCTGCTTCGTGATAGGCGCGGGGCGCTTTCGTCGTCGCGTAAAAATAGCGGCCGGACGGGTTTTCGCGGAAAAATTCGTCCAAATTTTTATGAATGCGCACATCGAGCAGATGCCAGTAATCCAGCCCGGCGCGCTTCATCTTTTTATCATCCAGCTTGAAGCCCAGCGGCTCGACCAGATGCAGCACACACCCCGTCGCCGCGCAGGTGCGGGCGATGTTGCCGGTATTCTGCGGTATTTCGGGCTCGACCAGAACAATATGCAGCATATTTTTCCTCTTTCCCTCAAAAGTACGTTTCTATTCTATGTGATTTCGGCGTTTTTTTCAAGCGTTTTGCCTGTTTTTTCGCAAAAAAGAATCCCCCGGCCGCACTCGGCCGGGGGAGTTCCCGCAACACTGCTTATTTTATTTCCGCGTAAACGCCGTAAAGGTAACCCTGTGTTTCCGCCTGCTCGTCAGTGAGCACCTCGCCGGTGTACTGCGGGCCGCTGAAGTCGTCAAGGAATTCGACCGCCAGCTTGCCGGTGTGCAGTTCCAGCGTGCGGGTTTGCTGCGTGCCGTCGGTAAAGGTGACGGTGACCGTCAGCTTAGCGCCGTCAAAGGTATCGATACGGCCGTGCCATGCCTTCCGCAAATCTTCCTCCGAATCGGTCTCCGATGTGCTCGGCGCCCAGAAGCCGTAGCTCGCATCCGGATCATAGGCTTCGGTGAAGCCGTTTTCCAGCCTCCAGTACAGATCCGCATACCAATGGCCGACGTCATCGATCTCGCCCTGCGGATCGCCTCCCGTTCCGTAGACCATGACCTGCGACGCGCCTTGCACGCGCGGGTCCGTCCGCTTGTGCAGCCCCGCCACGTCCGCCTTGTCGATCTCAATCTTTTTGGCGCGGTACAGGCTGCCCTTATCGATCGACGCCGACACGGACTGGATGTTCTCACCGGTCACGCGGAACAGACAGCCGGAGAAAAAGCCGTTCTCCTGATCTTCCACGCCCGAGCCGCTGGCAAAGACAATGGTGCTGTCCTGCGCGGCGGGCAGCGCCTCGCCCGTATCCGCGGCATAGGCGACAAAGCCGAACGTGTTGGCCAGCGCCGTGACGGGCGACACCGTCTCGCCCTGCCCGCCGCGCGTCTGCCAAACGGCCGTGCCGCCCAGCACGACGGCGCAGGCGCAGGCGGCCGCCAAAATGCGTTTTCCCATACCGAAAGAACGGCGCGGCGCCTGCGTCAGATGCTGCGGCGCGCGCTCCTGCTCCGCGCGGCGCGCCAGCCGCGCGGCGAGGAGCGTCCTTTCCTTCAATTCCTCAGGTGCTTTTGCGCTCTGCAAGGCACGCAGCTCGTTCATATTCTTCATCATCGTTTCCCTCCAAATCGAGTTTCAGTTGTTTGCGGGCGCGGTGCAGCCGGGTGCGCACCGTCGCCGGACGGCAGCCGACCATAGCCGCGATCTCCTCCGTGCCATACCCTTCCACATAGTGCAGATGGACGGCGGTGCGCAGGTCATCGGGCAGGGCGCCGACCGCCTGCCACAGCTCGCCGTGGCCGTCCGTTTCGGGCGCGGCGGCGTCGGGCGCGGCTTCGAGCGGCGCGGTGTGTTTGAACCACGCCGAGCGGCGCAGGTCGCTGCACCGGCTGAGCGTGACACGTAAAAGCCATGCCTTCATATGCTCGGCGTCGTGAAAATCGGTCGTGTCGCGCAGCAGCCGGAGAAACACCTCCTGATAAACGTCCTCCGCATCGGCGCGGGAACCAAGGCGGCACAGCGCGAGCCGGTAAACGGCGTCGCCGCAGCGCTCCATGGCCTCGCACAAAAATTCGTCGGACCGCAGGCATGTTTGCAAGGTGATCTCCTCCTTTCTGTAAGCAACACGATTGGGGGACGGGAATTGTTCTCTCCATTATAACATAAAAAACGACTGAACCTTGTTCAGTCGTTTTCTTCCTGCAAATGATCAAGTGCGAACCAAACCGCGCCGACAATAAAGGCGTTAAACGATGTTTGCGTTCCCATCAATCTCTTTTGAATTTTTTCAATCATTTCATCCGGCAGCCGTACCGTTTTGTACGACCATGACGACCGCTTTGGAATATGGAACTTTTCCATTTGGCTATCCCTCCTGTATCATGAATGACATTCATGATACAGGAGATATCGTTCCGTGTCTGCATTGCAGTTGCACTGCGGTTGCCTCTTTTGTCGTTTTCTGTTATACTTTAGGCAAGGCGCAGCCGTGCCCAGCGGCTGGCGGTTATTTCCCACCTCATCCCATCGAGGGGAGGTGATGCTTATGGTTACTTATGCGGAGCTGTTCCAGCTTCTGCTTGTGCTCATAGCATTTGCCGGTCTGGTTTTCCAGATAAGCAAAAGAAAATGACCGCCCTCAATCTCACCTGATGCGGTCATTTCTTTGAACGTATAACTGTGGGAATAACCGTCAACCGGCTGCGCCCTTTTCTATTTACAGTATAAAACGATTCTCTGCTTTTGTCAAGCGCGCCGGTTCTCCGGCGCGCTTTTACTGCGCGAAAAATTCGCGCGTCTGCCGCACGTTTTCCTCTATCGCCGCGCGCAGCGCGTCGACGCTTTCAAACTGCCGTTCGGGACGCAGGAACTTGTGCAGCTCAACGTGGATCATCTTGCCGTACAAATCGCCCGCAAAATCGAGCAGATGCGGCTCGATGGTCGGCGCGCCGCCGTCCACAAAGGTGGGCTTTACGCCGATATTGGTCGCCGCGATGTAGCTTTGGCCGCCCACCAGCACGCGGGCCGCGTACACGCCGTAGGGCGGCAGGGCCATTTCCGTCGGCAGGCGCAGGTTGACGGTGGGCACCTTCAAAACGCTCGTGCCGACCTTGCGCCCGTGCTCGACCACGCCGGTCACGGTGTACGGATGGCCGAGGAAGCGCGCCGCGCCCTCCATATCGCCCTGACCGATGAGCTGTCGGATGTACGTCGAGGAAACAACGACGCCGTCGACCATCACGTCGTCGATGCAGTCGTAGCCGATCCCGGCCTTTTCACATTCCTCGGCCATGCCGGCGGCGGTGCCCTGCCCCTTGTAGCCGAAGCGGTTGTTGCGTCCGGATACGATCCAGCCCGCGCCGAACTCGCCGATCAGCATATCGTGAATAAAATCGCGCCAGTCCATGTGCTGCATGCGTTCGTCGAAGTGTCCGAAAATGACCTCGTCCACGCCGCCGAGCTTTTTGATCTCCTCGCGGCGGTAAGCGTTGGCCGTGATCAGCGGAACCTGCCGCCCTAAAACGACCGAATCCGGGTGCACGTCAAACGTGAACACCGCGCTCGTGCCGCCGATCTGCTTTGCGCGCTCGACCGCCTTGTTCATCAGCGCCTGATGGCCGCGGTGCACGCCGTCAAAATATCCCAGCGCAATGGCGCGCGGTTGTTGTTTCTTCTGCATTGGGCCACCCCCAAGGTTTTATCGAAAATTCTTATAAACAAACAGCCCGAGGCCGCCGATATCAAGCGTGCGCGCCTGACCGAGCATCAGGAACCGCCCCGCGTGATAAACACGGCAAAGCGCCCCCTCGGCCCGCGGCATCCCGTCCGCCATGCGGGGGAAAACCACCGCGCCGCGCAGGGCGCGCTCCGCGCCCTCGTCCGTCAGGCTGACCGCCGGATAAGCGGTAAACAGGCTGTCCGTCGGCAGCAGCAGGTTCGGTGCGGCGTTTTCCGCCGCCGCGCGCTCGACCTCGGCCAGCGAATGGCAGCTTTCCAGCGCATACGCGCCCGCGCGGGTGCGCACCAGACTGTGCAGGCACGCCTTGGTTCCGAGCGTTTCGCCCAAATCGTGAACCAGCGTGCGGACATACGTCCCCTTGCTGACCACGCAGCGGAAGCGGCCCTTCTGCGCATCCTCGTCAAAGTCCAGCAGCTCGATTTCGTGCACGGTGATGTCGCGCGCGGGGCGCTCGACCTCGCGGCCCTTGCGGGCGAGGTCGTACAGCTTCTGCCCGTTTACCTTGACCGCCGAATACATCGGCGGCACCTGCTTCTGCGGGCCGCGCATCGCGTTTACCGCCCGTTCGACCGCGTGACGCGCGGCGTACCGTCCGCTGATCTCCAGCGTTTCGCCGGTCACATCCTGCGTGTCAGTGCTGTACCCGAGGGTAAAGCCCGCGGCGTATTCCTTATCCTGCGCGGCGGCGAAATCGGCGGCCTTGGTCGCCCCGCCGAGGAACACCGGCAGCACGCCGGTCGCCAGCGGGTCGAGCGTGCCGCCGTGGCCGATCTTTTTCATATGCAGCACGCCGCGCAGCTTGGCCACCACATCATGCGAGGTAAAGCCCTGCGGCTTGTCCATCAGCAGGATGCCGGAAAGCTCACCGGGCTGCATGGTACTGCTCCCGCGCGGCTTGCAGAATCAGCTTTTTGGCCTCTTCCATGCCGCAGTCAAAGCTTGCGCCCGCCGCGCGCAGGTGGCCGCCGCCGCCCACCTTTTTACAGATGACCGAAGCGTCGACCTCCTTGGTGGTGCGGGCCGAGGCTTTTACCGTGCCGTCCGCGTTCTCGGTCAGCGTCAGGCCGACCTGCACGCCCTCGATCTGCCGCGTCAGCGACGCGATCGAGTCCAGATCGTCCAGATCCGCGCCCGTTTTGTCGATATCCGCGCGCCACAGCATGGCCAGCGCGATCGCGCCGTCCTCGTAAAACTCCATCGTATCGAACACGATGCGCTCCATCTCAAAGCGCGGGCGGGACTTGGTTTCAAATAAAACGCGGTTGATCTCGCCGCCGTCGATGCCTGCCGACAGGCAGGCCGCCGCGACCGCATGGGTGTGCGCGGTCGTGTTGGAGAACTTGAAGCAGCCGGTGTCGGTCGACACGCCGACGTAGACGCACTCGGCGATATCGGGCATGAACCGCACGCCCAGCGCCATCAGCACGTCGTAAATCACCTCGGCGCAGCCGCCCGCGTCCGGCCGGATCAGATTTTTCCTGCCAAAGCCGCAGTTGGAGCGGTGATGGTCGATCACCAGATCGACCTTGCCCTTGTACGGCTCCGCATTGTCGGAAAACAGCTTTTCCTCGGCGATATCGGTCGAGACGATATACTGAGGGGAAAAATCATCCGGTGAATAGCAAGGAGCAATCAACGGAGCGTACCGCGCCGTGATCTCCGGATTTTCCAGAATAAACGCCCGTTTGCCGAGCTGGCGCAGGCCGCGGCACAACGCGCCCGCGCAGCCGGTGGTGTCGCCGTCGGGCCGGCGGTGGGTCAGGATCAGGATGTCGTCCGCGGCCTGCAAGGCCGCCGCGGCGCCCGCAACGTCAACGGTCATTCGCCGTCCTCCCCTCCGAGCTTGCCCTCGTTTTTCAGCTCGTGCAGCACCTCCGAAATGTGCGCGCCGTGGGTGATCGAGTGATCAAGCTCGAACACCAGCTCGGGCGCGTAGCGGAGCTGCACCTTGTGGCCGACCTCGCGGCGCAGATAGCCGGAGGCGGATTTGAGGCCGCGCATGACCTCCTTCGCCTGCTCCTCCGAGCCTAAGACCGAGATAAAGCACTTGGCATAGCGCAGATCGTTGGTGACCTCGCAGTGCATGACGGATACCAGCCCGCTCTGCACGCGCGGATCCTTGACCGAGCGGATGGCCTCGGCCAGCGCCTTCATGACCTCCTCGGAAATGCGGTCGATTCGTGTAGATGCCATAATGAATGTCCTCCTTCTCTGAGGGATTTGTGCGACGGGGCGGGACCGTTCCCTATCATTCCGCGCCGCAGCGCCAATTTAATGGAAAATCTTCGCATCGCGGAGATTTTCATAAAAGCCGGGGACCTGTGCCTCGGCTTTTATACAAAGGCGGAGAGGCGCCCGAATCAAAATTCGGGCGTTTCTTCGGCGCAAAGCTCGATTGGAACTGTACGTTCCAATCGAAACAGTTTACTGTTTTATTTCTTCCATCACGAAGCACTCGATGATGTCGTTTTCCTTGATGTCGTTGTAGTTTTCAACGCTCATGCCGCATTCATACCCGGAAGCTACTTCCTTGACGTCGTCCTTAAAGCGCTTGAGGGTGTTGAGCTGGCCCTCGTGGAACACGATGCCGTCGCGCACGACGCGCACCTGCGCGTTGCGGCGGATGTCGCCGTCCTGCACATAGCAGCCCGCAACCGCGCCCGCGCCGGTGATTTTGAACACCTGACGGACCTCGGCATGGCCCAAAACGACTTCCTTGAACTTGGGCTCGAGCATGCCCTTCATGGCCTGCTCCATTTCCTCGATGCAGTCGTAAATGATGCGATACATGCGCATGTCAACGCCCTGCTGCGCGGCCGAATCGGTGGCCGTGCGGTCGGGACGGACGTTGAAGCCGACGATGATCGCGCCGGACGCGGAGGCGAGCATAACGTCGCTCTCGTTGATCGCGCCGACCGCGCCGTGGATGACCTTGACGCGCACCTCTTCGTTCGACAGCTTTTCGAGCGAGGAACGCACGGCTTCGACCGAGCCCTGCACGTCTGCCTTGACGATGATGTTCAATTCCTTCATCTCGCCCTGCTGGATGGAATCGAACAGGTTATCCAAGGTGACCTTGTGGAACGCCTTGTTGCGCTCCTCCTTCTCCTTGTCCTTGCGCTGCTCGACCAGCTCGCGCGCCATCTTCTCGTCGTCTACCGCGTCGAAGATGTCGCCCGCGCCCGGCACCTCGGCCAGACCGATGATCTCGACCGGAACGGACGGGCCGGCGGTTTCGATCTTGATGCCGTCGTCGTTGGTCATGGCGCGCACACGGCCTACCGCCGTGCCCGCGATGACCGTGTCGCCCGCGTGCAGCGTGCCGTTCTGCACGAGCACGGTCGCGACCGGGCCGCGGCCCTTATCGAGCTTGGCTTCGATGACCGTGCCGTGCGCCTTGCGGTTGGGGTTGGCCTTCAGGTCCTGCACCTCGGCGGTCAGCAGCACCATTTCAAGCAGGTTTTCAATGCCCTTGCCGAACTTGGCCGAAATCTGGCAGACGATGGTGTCGCCGCCCCATTCCTCGGGCACGATTTCGTACTCGGTCAGCTGCTGCAGCACGCGGTCGGGGTTTGCGCCGTCCTTGTCGATCTTGTTGACGGCGACGATGATCGGCACGCCCGCCGCCTTGGCGTGGTTGATCGCCTCGACGGTCTGCGGCATGACGCCGTCGTCCGCCGCCACTACCAGAATCGCAATGTCGGTGACCTGCGCGCCGCGGGCGCGCATGGACGTAAACGCCGCATGGCCCGGGGTGTCGAGGAAGGTAAGCGGCTTGCCGTCGACCTGCACGCGGTACGCGCCGATGTGCTGGGTGATGCCGCCGGCCTCGCCCTCGGTCACCTTGGTCTTGCGGATCGCGTCGAGCAGGCTGGTCTTGCCGTGGTCGACGTGGCCCATGACCACAACGACCGGATCGCGGGACTGCAGCTCCGCCTCCTGATCCTCGTGCTCGTCGAACAGCTGCTGCTCGATGGTGACGTGGACCTCCTTCTCGACCTTACAGCCCATTTCCTCCGCGACGATCGCGGCGGTGTCATAGTCGATGATTTCCGAAATGGACGCCATGACGCCCAGCTTGATCAGGCCCTTGACGACGTCCGCTGCGGTGCGCTTCATGCGGCTGGCCAGCTCGCCCACCGAGATCTCGTCCGGGATCATGACCTTGACCGGAATCTTTTTCAGCGCGGCCATCTGCTGCTGGCGCTGCAGGCGGCGCATTTTCTCCTGCTCCTCCTGCCGGCGCTTGTTGCCGAAGGGACGCGCGCGCTGGTCGGCCTTTTTGGTCAGCTTCTGCTTGGTAGACGTGCCCATCTTGTCGGCCTTCTGCGGCACGAGCTTGTCGATGCGCTCGTCGTACTTGGCGAGGTTTACGTCGCCGCCGCCGCGCGTGTCGATGCGGTGCACCTGCTTGACCTTGGTCGGCGCGGCCTGCGCGGGCTGTCCGCCCGCCTGCGTCCCCGCGGCGGCGGGCTTTGCCGCGGCGCCTTCCGCCGGCTGCTGGGCCTGCGCGGGCTGAGGCTTTTCAGCCTTGGGCGCCGCGGGCTGCTGCGCCTGCTGGCGCGCCGCCATCTGGCTGTTCAGCGTCTCCTCGATGTTCTCCACTTGATGATGCTGGGTCAGATACTCGAAAACGACGGAAAGCTCCTGATCGCCCAGCACCTGCATGTGATTTTTGGGCGCCGAGCAGTACTCGGTCAAAATTTCCGTGATTTCTTTCGTCGAGGCTTCAAAGTCTTTTGCAACCTCGTGCACCCGGTATTTATTTTCAATCGCCATAGATACCTCCAAAATTGCTTCACTTGAAACTGCAGTTTCAAGTGAGAGTTCTGATGTCTGCGCGCGCCCTACGGGCACACTTGCCATCGGTTTGTATAAAAAGTCACGCGCATGTCGCGACTTTTTATGAAAATCATCGTCTTACGATGATTTTCTATTTAAATTCGCGCTTCGCGCGAGTGGTTGTCGGTTTTGCACCGCCTGCGGGCTTGGCGCGGCCGGACGCGGGTCTGCGGGGCTTTGCCGCGGACGGCGCGCCGGACTTGGGCTTTCGCTGTAAGCGGGCGGCGGCGTTTTGCCGCGTCTGCTGTTTGCTCGGCGGCGCGGCGCTTTCCTCGGGTTTCGGCTTCTTTTTGCCCCGGCGGGACTGGATGCGCGCGTTCTTTTCCGCAAGCCGCGCGGCGGCGTCCGCAAAAGCCGCGTCCTGTGCGGCCAGCTTTTGCAGCGCGGCAGCGGCCATGCCGATATCGCTCACCGCGCAGACCGCACAGCCGTTTCTGCCGATCGCCGCGCCGAGCGTCTCCTTGCCGCTCGGCAGAACAATGAAGGGCACATTTGCGCCCTCTGCGTAAAAGGCGGCCTTTTTCGCCGTGGACGCGCCCGCGTCCGCCGCGACAAACACGCAGCGCGCTTTTTTCTCCGCGCACAGGTCGCGCACCAGCTCGTCGCCGTATGCCAGCTTGCCCGCTCTGCGCGCCAGCCCCAGCATGCCGAGGACCGGATCATTCTCCATTTGCTTCGTCCTCCATCTGCCGCTCGAGCGCGTCGTATACCTCCTCGGGCACCGGAACCGAAAGCGCCCGCTCAATCGCGCGGCTTTTGCGCGCCTTTTTCAGGCATTCGGGCCTGCCGCACAGATACGCGCCGCGGCCCGGCGCCTTTCCCTTGAAGTCGAGCGATAATTCGCCCTCGGGCGAGCGCACCACGCGGATCAGCTCGCGCTTGGGAAACATCTCACGGCAGCCAAGGCACTGCCGCATCGGGATTTTCTTTTGCACCATATTCTGCCGCACCTCCGTTTGGGTTATTCGGCCTGCGACTCGGGCGCAATGTCGATCTTGCAGCCGGTCAGCTTGGCGGCGAGGCGGGCGTTCTGCCCCTCCTTGCCGATCGCGAGCGAAAGCTGGTCGTCCGGCACGATCACGCGGCAGGATTTATTATCGGCCTGCACGGAGGCGGAAACGACGTCCGCCGGGGCAAGCGCCGCGGAAACAAACTGCGCGGTATCCTCCGACCATTTGATAATGTCGATCTTCTCGCCGTTCAGCTCGCCGCCGATGTTGGCCACGCGCGCCCCGCGCGTACCCACGCACGCGCCGATCGGGTCGACGTTTTCATCGTGCGACATGACGGCGATCTTGGTGCGGTTGCCGGCTTCGCGGGCGATGGACTTAACCTCGACCACGCCGGAGTGGATTTCGGGCACCTCCAGCTCGAACAGACGCTTGACCAGACCTGGGTGGGTGCGGGATACGACGACCTGCGGGCCGCGCGTGCCGCGGCGCACCTCGATCAGGTAGACCTTAATGCGCTGGCCTTCCTCGAGCTCCTCGCCGCGCACCTGCTCGGAAGCCGCCAAAACGGCCTCCGTCTTTTCGCCGCCGGAAATCACGTCGAGATACGCGTTGCCCGAACGGGGGTCGATGCGGGCGATTACGCCGCTAAGGATTTCGTGCTCCTTGGACTCAAATTCTGAAATGACCATGCCGCGCTCGGCTTCGCGGATGCCCTGAATGATAACCTGCTTGGCGGTCTGGGCGGCGATGCGGCCGAACGATTTGGTCGGGATGTCGATGTCGATGATGTCGCCCACCATGGGATTCTTTTTGTACTCCTCAGCCTCCTCAGGGGTGATTTCCTCGTAAGGCTCGTAAAGGTCCTCGGCCTTGACGACCGTTTTGCGGACATACATGCGGATCGTTTTCTTCTCGCGGTCCGGCTCGACAAACACGTTGTCGGTCATGCCGTCGTTATCGCGCTTGTAGGCGGTAATGAGCGCCTGCCCGACGCGGTCCAGCATATAATCGACCGGTATGCCCTTCTCCTTTTCAAGCTGCACAAGTGCATCAAAAAATTCTGCGTTCACCATTTTTTCCAATCCAACTCCTTAAATTTCAACCGCGAGTCTGACCGCGGCAATATCCTTCGGCTCGTAAACGGTCTGCGCGCCGCCGGTTTCCAGCGTCACGCGGCCCTCGTCGTAAGAAACGAGCGTGCCCTCGGTCTGCTTCACGCCGTTCACCGGCTTATAAAAGCCGATTTCCACCGTATGGCCGACAAAGGCGGCGAAGTGCTCGGGGCGCTTGAGCCGCCGCGTCAGGCCCGCCGAGGAAACGCAGAGCGTATAGGACGGCATGTCGTCAAACTCCTTCGCGTCCAGCATGGGGTCGAGCGCGCGCGAGACCTGCTCGCACTGGTCGATGTTCACGCCGTCCGGGTGGTCGACGGTGACGGTCAGCATATACTGTCCGCCCTCTTTTTCAAATTCCACGTCCCACAGCGAAACGCCGGCTTCCGCGCACAACGGCTTTACCAGCTCTTCCACGCGGGCGACGATCTGTTTTGCCTGCAAGGCCGTCCCTCCTTTTTTGTCCCAAGCAAAGCGTAAGGAGTGGCTTTCGCCACTCCTTACGATTACTTATCTTACTTAACGTTAGTAGTATAGCACGAAATCCCGCGTATTGCAAGGGATTTCTGTGTTTTTCTTTCGCATGCCGCGCGCCGGCGGCGGTATTTTCATTTTTTCTCCGCCGAGATCCAGATCTCGCAGTAATAATCCTGATCGTTGACATTATCGCCCGGATAAACCTCCAAGCATAGGCCGCCCGCGGGCTGGTATTCGCTCGTCGGGAAAAACTCGCTGTAAATGCGTTTCCAAAGCTCCTGAAACGCCTCCGGCATCGGCCCGCGGCAGGGAAAGATCACCCACGTGTACGCCGGGATGTCGGCGAGCGCAAAGCCGGCGGGAACCTCGCCTCCCTCATAGCCCACGCCGATCGCGTAATCAAAATCACCCTCCTGCGGGTTATCCAGACAAATACCCGCCACCGCGTTGCCAAACACCGGCTTGTCACCCATGCAGCGGCACAAGGCGTCGATCGTGCCATCGCTCCGGCAGCGGCTCCATAGCTTTTGAATCTCCATCGGGCTTACTTCCCCGCCCTGCATCCGCTCCTTTTTCGCAATCACGCGGAATGCGTCCTTCTTTTCGATCCGGTACTCCATTGTTCTTCCACCTTCCAAAATAAGTTTTACAGAGAGCCGGGAGAACGAGCGCAGGCGCGCGCTGTTTTCGCGCGCCTGCGAGGGCTTGATGCCGTGGAACCGCTGAAACGCGCGCGCGAAGCTTTCCGGGCTGTCGTACCCATACCGCAGCGCAACGTCGACCACCCGGCAGTCCGAGCCGGCCAGCGCGCTGCCCGCAAGCGTCAGCCGCCGCATGCGGATGTACTCGCCCACTGTATACCCGCAAAGAATGCCGAAAATGCGCTGAAAGTGAAAGCTGGAAGAATACGCCCGCTTTGCAATCTCCGCATAATCGAGCGGTTCGGTCAGGTGCTCCTCCATGTAGTCGATCGCATTTTGCAGTCCGGTCACCCAGTCCAATCGTGCCACTCCCTTTCTCTGTATGCTTATTCTAACAAAGGCCGCCGTTTCCGTCTTGACTCTGCGTGCGCGCCGCTGTCAGCCCCGCCGCAAACAAAAAAGGTTATCCAGTAAGCACGCTACTGGATAACCTTCTTAAATCATCTTCTTTGAGCCGTTAATTACTTAACCAGCTCGATGATCGCCATTTCAGCGGCGTCGCCGCGGCGCGGGCCGGTCTTGATGATGCGGGTGTAGCCGCCGTTGCGGTCGGCATACTCGGGCGCGATCTCAGAGAACAGCTTGGCGACGACAGCTTCCTTGGTGACGAACGCCATCGCCTGACGGCGGGTGGCAAGGGTGTTCTTCTTGCCGAGGGTAATCATCTTTTCGGTCAGCGGGCCGACTTCCTTGGCGCGGGCCACGGTGGTTTCCACTCTGCCGTTTTCGAGCAGGTAGGTTACCATCGCGCGCAGCATCGCCATGCGGTGGTCGGTCGGACGGCCGAGCTTGCGATTGTTAGCCATTCGTTGTTACCTCCAGTATCAAGTAAGGGCGGCGGCGCGGCCTTCCGTGCCGCCGCTTCTTCAAATCAGTGTGCTTATTCGTCGGACTTGGCCAGCGACAGGCCCATGGCCTCCAGCTTGCCAATCACCTCTTCCAGCGATTTGCGGCCGAGGTTGCGCACCTTCATCATGTCCTCTTCCGAGGTGTTGATCAGGTCCTCCACCGTGTTGATGCCCGCGCGCTTGAGGCAGTTGAACGAGCGCACCGAGAAATCAAGCTCCTCGATGGTCATTTCAAGCACCTTATCGTGCTGCGCTTCGGCCTTTTCAACAACGGTCGACTTCGAACCGATTTCTTCGGACAGGTCGACGAACAGATCGAGATGGTCGCGCAGCACCTTGGCGCCGAGCGAAACAGCGTCCCGTGCGGTGATGGTGCCGTCGGTCCAAACCTCGAGCGTAAGCTTATCGTAGTCGGTCAGGTCGCGCACACGGGTGTTTTCCACCGTATAATTGACCTTATAGACCGGCGTGTAGATCGAATCCACCGGAATGACGCCGATGGAGGTCTGGTGCTGCTTGTTCTTCTCAGCCGGGACATAGCCGCGGCCGGAAGTCAGCGTGATCTCCATAGACAGACGCGCATCGCTCATCAGGGTGGCGATGTGCAGGTCGGGATTGAGAATCTCGACCTCGCCGTCGGCGTGGATATCACCCGCCTTGACCTCGCCTTCGCCTGCGGCCTCGATATAGACCGTCTTGGGACCGTCGCAGTGCAGCTTGGCGATGATGCCCTTGATGTTCAGCACGATTTCGGTTACGTCTTCCTTGACGCCCGGAATGGTGGAGAACTCATGCTGCACGCCGGCGATCTTGATGCTCGACGCCGCCGTTCCGGGCAGCGAGGAAAGCAGAATGCGGCGCAGGGAGTTGCCCAGCGTGGTGCCATATCCGCGCTCGAGGGGCTCTACAACGAATTTGCCGTAAGAGCCATCCTCGGCGAGCTGTTCACAGTCAATACGCGGCTTTTCGATTTCGATCATGTGGTACCCTCCTTCACGTTGGTTGGAAACTCTAAGCGGAGCAGGCGCAGCAGACGCCGCGCCGGCTCCAAAAGCGAGGGTCTGTTACTTCGAGTACAACTCGACGATGAGGTGCTCGGCAACATCGTAGTCGATGTCGTCGCGCGCGGGCATCGCAACGATCTTGCCCTCAAAGGAATCCTTGGCCTTGTCGATCCACTTCGGGCAGGCCTTCTTGCCGTTTTCCTCGAGCAGGGACTTGAACTTGGTGGTCGAACGGCTCTTCTCGGAAACCGCTACCACGTCGCCCGGCTTTACCTGATAAGACGGGATGTTGACGCGCTTGCCGTTTACGGTGAAGTGCGCGTGGTTGACGAGCTGGCGGGCTTCGCGGCGGGTGTTGCCGAAGCCCATGCGGAACACGACGTTATCCAGACGGCGCTCGAGCTCCTGCAGCAGGATCTCGCCGGTGATGCCCTGCTTGCGCTCGGCCTTCTCGTAGTAAGCATGGAACTGCTTCTCGAGCACGCCGTAGATGAATTTTACCTTCTGCTTTTCCGCCAGCTGCATGCCGTATTCGGACTGCTTGCGGCGGGACTGCTTGGGCTGGCGCTTGGTGGACTTGGAGTAACCAAGCACCGCGGGGGAGAGACCAAGCGTCTTGCAGCGCTTGAGAACGGGCTGTGTATTCTTAGCCATTTATTTGGTTTCCTCCTCTATTATACTCTTCTGCGCTTGGGCGGGCGGCAGCCGTTGTGCGGGATCGGGGTTACGTCCTTAATCATGGTAACCTCGAGGCCGGCGGCCTGCAGCGCGCGGATCGCGGCCTCACGGCCGGAGCCCGGGCCCTTCACGTAGACTTCGATGGTCTTGAGGCCGTGCTCCATCGCGGCGGCAGCGGCGGTCTCGGCCGCGGTCTGCGCTGCGAACGGAGTGGACTTACGCGAACCGCGGAAGCCCATTTCGCCGGCGGAAGCCCAGGAAATGGCATTGCCGTTCGTGTCGGTGATGGTAACGATCGTGTTGTTGAAAGAGGAACGGATGTGCGCCGCGCCCTTCTCAATGTTCTTACGCTCGCGGCGGCGCGTACGGGTCGCGCCCTTCTTCTGCTGTACCTTAGCCATTTATACGTTCCCCTCCTTACTTCTTCTTGTTCGCAACGGTCTTTTTAGCGCCCTTGCGGGTACGTGCGTTGGTCTTGGTGCGCTGGCCGCGAACCGGCAGGCCGCGGCGGTGGCGCAGGCCGCGGTAGCAGCCGATTTCAACCAGACGCTTGATATTCAGGCCGATCTCGCGGCGCAGGTCGCCCTCGACGTTGTAGTCGCGGTCGATCACTTCACGCAGCTTGGCGGCTTCTTCTTCCGTCAGGTCCTTTACGCGGGTATCGGGATTGATCCCGGTCTTGGCAAGGATCTCGTTGGACGTCTTGCGGCCAATGCCGAAGACGTAGGTCAGGCCGATCTCCACGCGCTTCTCGCGGGGAAGGTCAACACCGGCAATACGTGCCATACTTAATAAAACCTCCGATTTGTTCACCGAGACGTGTTGGCAGACACAGTATAGGGACCGTCTCCGCCCCTGCAGCGCCGCTTCCGCGTGCTTGTCGTGTCCACTTATGAATGAATCCGCGCCAACGGCGCGCTTTTAATAGGCGATTGCAACGCAAGCGCCATAAAAACCCGCGACATGCGCGTGGGTTTTTATACAAACCGACGTAGAATTGTGCCCGAAGGGCGCGGTTCGTAGTCGGCAGACTCGATTGGAACCGTGGTTCCAATCGAAATCAGCCCTGCTTCTGCTTGTGCTTGGGGTTCTGGCAGATTACCATAACCTTACCCTTACGGCGGATGATCTTGCACTTTTCGCACATGGGCTTAACAGACGGTCTTACCTTCATAGCATTTTACCTCCATCATAGTATGGTGGGATGGGACATTCCAAAGAATGACCACTGGCGCTCGGGTCACTTACGCGCCTCCGCCCGCTTTATCTGCTCCGCAGCCCTCCGCCGCAAAGCGGCGGCATTTTGCGGAGCGAAGCGAAGCATCCGTAAAATCCGCGGCTCAGCGGCCTTGGGCCGCGTCCGGGGGTATCGAAAGGAAGTTTCAAAGGAACTTCCTTTCGTATATAGGGGGTATTGGATACCCCCTATACGTCCTTTACTTGCTTCGCCAGGTGATACGACCGCGGGTCAGGTCGTAGGGCGACATTTGAACCGTGACCTTGTCGCCGGGAAGAATGCGGATAAAATTCATGCGGAGCTTGCCCGAGATGTGCGCCAGAATCTTATGGCCGTTGGGCAGCTCAACTTGGAACATCGCGTTAGGCAGCGCCTCTATGACGGTACCTTCCAGTTCGATTACATCATCTTTTGCCAAAGTGTATTACCCTCCTCGGTCAATTAGCGTCCTCGTCCCCCGTCCAGAGGGAAAGGGCCTTGCGGATGTCGCTGTTGGTCAGGCGTCCGGTTTCCAGCAGTTTCTGCCGGGTGCGCGCGTCGCACGTGCCCTGCGGGCTTACATGCTTGCGGCGCTTGCGCTTGGGGGCTTCCGCCCTGCGCGCGCGTCCGTTCGCCAGCAGAAGAAAATCCCCCTCTTCCGCGACGACCAGCATCAGCTGGCCTTTGTCTCTTCCGGTCAGCGACAGCACAATGTCGGCTGCGTGAGACTCCATTACAGCACCTCGCCGTCGATACAGGTCAGTATTTCGGGCTCGCCGCCCGTGACGGCAATGGTGTTTTCATAGTGTGCGGACAGCTTGCCGTCCTTGGTCTTAACGGTCCAGCCGTCGGGCAGGACCTTCACCTCATACACGCCCACGTTGACCATGGGTTCCACCGCGAGCGTCATTCCGCGCTGCAGCCGAAGGCCGTGACCCGGGCGGCCGAAATTCGGCACCTCGGGGCTTTCGTGCAGGTTCTCGCCCACGCCGTGACCGACGTATGCGCGCACCACCGAAAAGCCGTTTTTCTCCACATAGGCCTGCACGGCCGCGGAAATATCGGAAACGCGTGCCCCCTCGCGGGCAAATTTGATACCCTCATAGAAGCTCTGCCGGGTCACCTCGATCAAGCGCATGGCCTCCTCGGACACCTCGCCGCAGGCGATGGTGGCCGCACAGTCGCCGTGAAAGCCGCCGATATAGGCGCCCACGTCAACCTTGACGATATCGCCTTCCTTAACGACGCGCGTTTTGGAAGGAATTCCGTGGATGACTTCGTCGTTGATCGACACACAGGCGCTGCCGGGGAAGCCGCCGTAGCCGAGGAAGGAGGGCTTGGCCCCCGCGTCCTCGATCGTTTTGCGGACAACCCGGTCGATCTCGCCCGTAGTGACTCCGGGACGGACCGCGTCAGCCGCCGCCTTCCGCGCCATGGCGGTAATGCGGCAGGCCAAACGCATCCGTTCGAGCTCTTGTTCGGATTTAATATGGATCATACTTACAGACCCAGCGCCTGAACGGCGAACTTCTCTGTCTGGCGAATACCCTGCGTACCGTCGATGCTCTTGAGCTTACCCTGCTTGCCGTAGTAATCCTTGAGCGGCTCGGTCTGCTCGTGGTAGGTTGCCAGACGGTGCTGCACCACATCGGGCTTGTCGTCCTTGCGGATGTGCAGGCCGTCGCCGCACACGTCGCACACGCCCTCCGCCTTGGGCGGATTGGCCTTGACATGGTACGTCGCGCCGCACTTCAGGCAGACGCGGCGGCCGGTCATGCGGCCCTCGATGACCTCGTCGGGCACCTCGAGCGACAGGGCGCAGTGGATCTCCGCGATGGTGTCAAGCGCCTCCGCCTGCGGGATGGTGCGCGGGAAGCCGTCGAGGATGAAGCCGTTTTGGCAGTCGGGCTGCGCAAGGCGCTCCTTCAGCATGCCGATGACGACTTCGTCCGGTACGAGCTGCCCGGCGTCCATAAACTGCTTGGCCGACTGGCCGAGCGGGGTGTTGTTTTTGATCGCTTCGCGCAGGATGTTGCCGGTGGACACGCTCGGCGCCCCCATCTTTTCGATGAGGAACGACGCGAGCGTACCCTTGCCGGCGCCCGGAGCGCCAAGTAAAATCAGATTCACGTTGTTACGCCTCCAGAGTTATTCCAAGAAGCCCTTGTGATGACGCATCATCATCTGCGCTTCCAGCTGCTTGACGGTGTCAAGCGCAACGCCGACCACGATGATGACCGAGGTGCCGCCCAGAGCCACGTTAGACAGGTTCGGGGAGATAGCGCCGACGATCAGCGGCAGAATCGCCACAACGCCGAGGAACACCGCGCCGACGAAGGTGACCTTGCCGAGCGCCTTGGTGATAAAGTCGCTCGTGGGCTTGCCGGGACGGAAGCCGGGGATAAATCCGCCGTTCTTCTTCAGGTTGTTGGAAATCTCGATCGGGTTGAACTGGATGGACGCATAGAAATACGCGAACGCAAGGATCAGCAGGCCGTACACGATGATATAGAACGGGCTGCTCTGCGAGAACAGGTTCATGATGTGGTAACCGACCGTGCCTGCCTTGGGCGTCCAGAACATCGAGATGGTCTGGGGCAGCGAAAGGATCGAGGACGCGAAGATGATCGGCATAACGCCGGACGCGTTGACCTTGATCGGCAGATGGGTCGACTGGCCGCCGTACATCTTGCGGCCCACAACGCGCTTGGCGTACTGGACCGGGATGCGGCGCTCCGCGTTGGACATGAACACGATGAACACGACGACCGCAAGGCCGATAATGATCATCAAGATGGCGGAAACGACGCTCGAACCGCCGGATTTAAACAGGTTGAAGATGGTCTTGATCAGCGACGGGCCGCGGGACACGATGCCTGCGAACAGGATGATCGAGATGCCGTTGCCGATGCCGTTCTGGGTGATATGCTCGCCCAGCCACATGATCATGGCGGTGCCGGCCGTAAAGGTCAGCACGATCGCCGCGCCCGCCAGCAGGCCGGTGCTTGCCAGCATGCCGCCGTTGCGGAGCAGCGCGTAATACGAAAAGCCCTGTAAAAGACCCAGAACAACCGCGATATAGCGAGTCCAGGACGCGATCTTCTTGCGGCCTTCCTCGCCGCCGTCCTTCACCATGCGCTCGAGAGCGGGGATGGCGACGGTCAGCAGCTGCAGGATGATGGACGCGTTGATGTAGGGCGTGATGGACATAGCGAAAATCGTCGCGCGGGACAAACCGCCGCCGGTAAACATATCCAGATAGCCCAGCATCGAACCTGCCACCGACGCATTGTTGAAATACTCAGCAAGCGCCGCGGTATTGATAAACGGAACAGGGATGCACGAACCGAAACGGAAGATCAGCAGGATAAACAGCGTATACAGGATCTTCTTGCGCAGCTCGGGCATGTGCCAGGCGTTTTTAAGGGTTTGAAACACCTTAAATCACCTCGGCCTTTCCGCCTGCGGCTTCGATCTTCTCCTTAGCGGAAGCCGAGAAGGCGGCGGCCTTGACCGTCAGCTTCTTGGAAAGCGTTCCGTTGCCAAGGATCTTGATGCCGTCGAGAGCATTCTTGACGATACCGGCCTCGCGCAGCGCTTCTGCGGTGACCTCGGTGCCGTTCTCAAACTTCTCCAGTGCGGAAACATTGACCGGTGCGTAGGTGGTGCCAAAAATATTGTGGAAGCCGCGCTTGGGCAGACGGCGCGCCAGAGGCATCTGGCCGCCTTCAAAGCCCGGGCGGACGCCGCCGCCGGAGCGGGCCCACTGGCCCTTGTGACCGCGGCCCGCGGTCTTGCCGTTGCCGGAACCGGCGCCGCGGCCCTTGCGGTACGCGGGCTTGGTCGAACCGGCGGCCGGCGATAATTCGTGAAGCTTCATCGGTTACGCCTCCTCTACTACTTCGAGCAGGTAACCGATCTGGTGGATCTTGCCGCGCGTCTGCGCGTTATCCGGCTGAACGGTTACATCGTTGATTTTCTTAAGCCCCAAAGAATGAGCGGTCGCAATATGCTTTTCCAAGCGGCCGACCAGGCTCTTTTTCAGGGTAATCTTCATGTTAGCCATTGTGAGTTACCCCTTTCTTACAGTTCTTCTACGGCTTTGCCGCGAACAGCCGCCACCTGAGCGGCGTCGCGCAGGCTCTTTAGGCCTTCCATCGTCGCGGTAACGACGTTCTGCGGGTTGTTGGAACGCAGGCACTTGGTACGGATGTCCTTGATGCCGGCGGCCTCAACCACCGCGCGAACCGCGCCGCCGGCGATAACGCCGGTACCGGGAGCAGCAGGCTTGAGCAGCACGCGGCCCGCGCCGAACTCACCGATGACCTCGTGCGGGATGGTGGTGCCCTTCAGGGAAATCTTGACGACGTTCTTCTTCGCGTCCTCAATGCCCTTGCGGATGGCGTCCGGCACTTCGGAAGCCTTGCCGAGGCCGAAGCCGACCCGGCCCTTGCCGTCGCCTACGACGACCAGCGCCGCGAACTTGAAGATACGGCCGCCCTTAACGGTCTTGGCGACACGGTTGAGCGATACGACGTTTTCAGAGAATTCGTCTTCTCTTTTATCGTTTCTATTATTAAAAGCCATGTTTTACCTCCTCCCGACTTAAAACTGCAGGCCGCCCTCGCGGGCGCCCTCTGCGAGTTCCTTGACTCGTCCGTGGTACAGATAGCCGCCGCGGTCAAAGACAACGTTTTCGATGCCCTTGGCCTTGCAGCGCTCGGCAACAATCTGGCCGACCTTCTTGGCCGCGTCCTTGTTGCCGCCGTACTCGGCGAAGTCCTTCTCGACAGTCGAGGCGGAGACTAAGGTCACGCCGTTTACATCATCGATGACCTGTGCGTAGATGTTCTTGGCAGAGCGGTATACGTCGAGGCGCGGACGCTCGGCGGTGCCGCTGATCTTTGCGCGAACGCGCTTATGGCGCTGCAGACGCGCCTTGTTGGAATCCTTCTTAGAAATCATTTAGCACACTCTCCTTTCCTTACTTCTTCTTAGCGCCGGTCTTGCCTTCCTTGCGGCGGACATATTCATCCACATAGCGGATGCCCTTGCCCTTGTAGGGCTCCGGCGGACGCTTCTCGCGGACTTCCGCTGCAAATTGGCCGACCTTCTGCTTGTCAGGACCGGAGATGATGATCTTGTTCGGATTCGGGACATCGATGGTGATGCCGTCGATCTCGCTCATAGTGACCTGATGCGAGTAACCGAGGTTCATAACCAGATCCTTGCCCTGCTTGGCCACACGGTAGCCGACACCCTGCACGTCCAGCTCCTTCTTGAAGCCGTCGGTAACGCCGATCACCATATTGCTGATCAGGCTGCGGGTCAGGCCGTGCAGCGCACGGTTCTGCTTCTCGTCGTTGGGACGGGTAACCAGAATTTCATTGTTTTCCACCGAAACGGCGATGTTCGGGTGAATCTCGCGGGTAAGGGTAGCCTTTGCGCCCTTGACCGTTACCACGCTGCCGTCAATCTTAACGTCAACGCCGGCAGGGATGGCAATCGGCATTCTACCAATTCTAGACATATTCTATACCTCCCCTTACCAGATAAACGCGAGAACTTCACCGCCGACATTCAGCTCGCGAGCCTTTTTGTCGGTCATGACGCCTCGGGAAGTGGATACGATGGCAATACCAAGGCCACGGAGCACCTTCGGAAGCTCCGTCGAACCGGCGTATACACGCAGGCCGGGCTTGGACACACGCTTGAGGCCGGTGATCGCCTTCTGGCGGCCGTCGACATACTTCAGGGTGATGCGGATGATACCCTGCGTGTTGCCCTCAACGACCTCGTAAGACTTAATATAGCCTTCATCGAGCAAGATCTGGGCAATAGCCTTCTTCATTTTGGACGCGGGTACGTCCACGCTGGCGTGGCGGGCACTGCCGGCGTTGCGGATACGGGTCAGCATATCCGCGATGGGATCAGTGATCTGCATGAAATGCTCTCCTTTTCAAGAAGTTTGGGGGTAGTGCAGCAATCGGGGCTGGTTAGTCCCCCTTGATTGACCTGTTTGCCTCCCACTTTTCTTTACACTGTCTGTGGCCCTTCCACGGACAGCGGCCGGGGATACTGTTATTCTATAACAGCCGTTTAGCCCGCACTATGGCGGGCAACGACTAATTATATCATGTTTTTCAGCCCTTTGACAAGCAACAAAGTGCATATTTTTGAAAAATAAACAGCTTTTGTTCCCGTCAAAACGCTTGAAAGTGCGCTTCCTGCGCCGTCCAGCGCCGCAGGCGCGCTCTTCAAACAGAAAATTCCGGCAAGCCGGAATTTTCATAAAAAGTCAGGACATGCGCCTGACTTTTTATACAAGAGCGGAGAAAAGCTTCGCTTCGCGGAACTTTTCGCAGCCCCGGACGTATCCGCGCTCATGCGCGGTACGTCCCCTCGATTGAAACCGTGGTTTCAATCGAAAGGCTTCTTACCAAGAAGCCTTTCTAACGCCCGGGATCTGGCCCTTGTAAGCCAGCTCGCGGAAGCAGATGCGGCAGATGCCGAAATCACGCAGGTAAGCGTGCGGGCGGCCGCAGATCTTGCAGCGGTTATAAGCGCGGGTAGAGAACTTCGGGCTTGCCTGCTGCTTGAGGATCATAGATTTCTTAGCCATGTTGTTTCTCCTCCCTTACTTCGCGAACGGAGCGCCCATCAGCGTGAGCAGCTCTTTCGCTTCTTCGTCGGTCTTGGCGGTGGTGCAGATGACGATATCCATGCCGCGGACCTTGTCGATCTGCTCGTAGGAGATCTCAGGGAAGATCAACTGCTCCTTCAGGCCGAGGGCATAGTTGCCGCGGCCGTCGAACGCGTCGCCGTTGATGCCGCGGAAGTCGCGGACACGGGGCAGCGCCACGTTGAACAGGCGGTCGAGGAACTCCCACATGCGCTCGGCGCGCAGGGTGACCTTAACGCCTACCGGCATGCCTTCGCGGAGCTTAAAGTTCGCCACCGACTTTTTCGCCAGCGTGACGACCGGCTTCTGGCCGGTGATCGCGGTCACGTCGCGCACAACGGACTCGATGACCTTGGAGTTGCCGTTGGCTTCCTTGCCGCAGCCGACGTTGACGACGATCTTGTCGATCGTCGGGATCTGCATCGTGCTCTTGTACTCAAATTTCTTCATCAGAGCAGGAGCAACATCCGCAGTATACTTTGCTTTCATATTCGGGGTCATTTATTGCATCCTCCTCTTCTTAAAGCGTTTCGCCGCAGTGCTTGCACACCGTCAGCTTTACACCGTCGTCGGTGAACTTGTGGGCCTCGCGGGTCGGCTTGTCGCACTTGGGGCAAACCTTCATGACCTTGCAGGCGCGCAGCGCGGCCTCGCGCTCGATGATGCCGCCGGTTTCACCCTGACGGCGGGGCTTGGTATGGCACTTGACCATATTGACGCCCTCGATCACAACCATGCTCTTCTTCGGGTCTACGGACAGAACCTTGCCGCGCTTGCCCTTTTCCTTGCCGGAAAGAACGACTGCGGTGTCGCCCGTTTTAACATGCAGAGTATTCATTTCTTGGCGACCTCCTTACAGTACTTCGGGAGCGAGCGACAGGATCTTCATATAGTCCTTGTCGCGCAGCTCGCGGGCTACGGGCCCAAAGATACGGGTACCCTTGGGGTTTTTGTCTTCCTTAATGATAACGCCGGCGTTCTCGTCAAAGCGGATGTAGCTGCCATCCGCGCGGCGCAGGCCCTTGACGGTGCGGACGATGACGGCTTTCACCACGTCGCCCTTCTTTACGCCGCCGCCCGGGGTGCACTTGCGCACCGAGCAAACGACGACATCACCGATGTTGCCGTACTTGCGCGCGGAGCCGCCGAGAACACGAATGACCTTAAGTTCCTTCGCGCCGCTGTTGTCAGCCGCACGCAGAAAAGATTCCTGCTGAACCATGTGCTCTCCTCCTTACTTCGCCTTCTCGATCACTTCGACCAGACGCCAGCGCTTATCCTTGGAAAGCGGGCGGGTCTCCATAACCTTTACCTTGTCGCCGATGCCGCACTCGTTGTTCTCGTCGTGGGCCTTCAGCTTGTAGGTGCGCTTGATAACCTTCTTGTACAGCGGGTGCTGTACGCTGTCCTCGATCGCAACGACAATGGTCTTGTCCATCTTGTCGGAAACGACCTTGCCGATACGCGTTTTACGCAATGCTCTTTCGCTCAATTCGTTTCCCTCCCTTACGCCTTATCCGCAAGCTGCTTCTCGCGGATAACGGTGTTGACACGCGCAATGTCGTGCTTGACCTCGTTGATCTTGTTCGTATTGTCGAGCTGGTTGGTGGCGAGCTGAAGACGGAGGTTGAAGAGGTCCTTCTTCAGGTCGCCGAGCTTTACGGCCAGCTCTTCAGCCGACAGCTCGCGGATCTCGTTTGCCTTCATCATGCTTCACCGCCAATCTTGGTCTCACGGGTAACGAACTTGGTCTTGCAGGGCAGCTTGTGGCTGGCAAGACGCATTGCCTCACGAGCGGTTTCCTCAGAAACGCCCGCGATTTCAAACAGCACGCGGCCGGGCTTGACAACCGCCACCCAGTATTCGGGTGAACCCTTACCGGAACCCATGCGGGTCTCGGCGGGCTTCTCGGTTACCGGCTTGTCGGGGAAAATCTTGATCCAAACCTGACCGCCGCGCTTGGTGTAGCGGGTCATGGCGATACGGGCGGCCTCGATCTGGTTCGAGGTGATCCAGCACGGCTCGGTGGCCTGCAGGCCGAACTGGCCGTGGGATACAAAGTTGCCGCGCATGGCCTTGCCCTTCATACGGCCACGGTGTACACGGCGATATTTTACTCTCTTAGGGAGCAGCATTAGCGGTTGCCTCCTTCCTGACGGGGTGCGCGATTGCCGCCACCATTGCGGTTAAAGCCGCCGTCACGGCGGTTGCCCCGGCGGTCGTCACGGCCGCCGCGGCGCTCGCGGCGCTCGAAAGCGGGCTTGGGAGCCTCGATCGAACGGCCCAGTCGCGGACCGCCGTGGAGAACCTCGCCCTTGTAGATCCATACCTTTACGCCGATGCGGCCATAGGTGGTCGCGGCCTCGGCAAAGCCGTAGTCGATATCCGCGCGCAGGGTCTGCAGCGGAATGGTGCCCTCGTGATAGTGCTCGGTGCGGGCGATTTCCGCGCCGCCCAGACGGCCGCCGCAGGAAACCTTGATGCCCTTGGCGCCCATGCGCATCGCACGGCCCATCGACTGCTTCATCGCACGGCGGAAGCCGATGCGCTTCTCGAGCTGCGCCGCGATATTCTCGGCCACCAGCGTGGCGTTGGTATCGGGGTTCTTGATCTCGATGATGGAGCACTTGACCTTCTTGCCGTACTTCTTGGTCAGTTCGTCCTCAAGCTTCTTGATGTCCTCGCCGCCGCGGCCGACAACCATGCCGGGACGCGCGCACTGGATCATGATCTTGATTTCGTCGTTCTTGCGCTCGATCTCGATCGCCGGAACGCCCGCGTCGAACAGACGCTTCTTCAGCTCCTTACGGATGTTGTAGTCTTCCACGAGGAGGTCGCCGAACTGTGCGTCCTTGGCGAACCAACGGGAATCCCAATTCTTGATAACACCGACACGGAGACCGTTCGGATTTACTTTCTGGCCCATTGATTACCCTCCCTTATTCTTTCTCGCCGAGAACCAGCGTGATGTGCGAGGTTCTCTTGAGGATTCTGAATGCGCGGCCCTGTGCGCGCGGCATTACGCGCTTCATAACGGGGCCGGGGCCGACGTGCACTTCCTTAACGAAAAGCTTGTCGGTGTTCATGCCGTGGTTGTTCTCGGCATTGGCGACCGCGCTCTTGAGGAGCTTTTCCATCGGCTCGCAGGCCGCCTTGGGGGTGTTCATGATGATGGCCATTGCCTCGCCCGCGCCCTTGCCGCGGATCAGATCGCAGATCAGCTTGATCTTACGCGGCGTCATGCGCACATTGCGTACGATTGCTTTTGCTTCCATGTTTTCTTAATTCCTCCCTTACTTGCCGTTATTGGAGGTCTTGCTGCCCGCGTGACCACGATAGGTACGGGTGGGAGCAAACTCGCCCAGTTTGTGACCAACCATGTCCTCGGTAACGTATACCGGAACATGCTTGCGGCCGTCGTGCACCGCGAAGGTGTGTCCGACGAACTCCGGGAAGATCGTAGAAGCGCGGGACCAGGTCTTAACAACCTTCTTCTCGCCCTTTTCGTTCATTTCAACGACTCTTTTGATAAGCTCAGGAGCCACAAAAGGGCCCTTCTTAACACTTCTGCCCATATTACGTTAACTCCTTTCTTACTTGCCGTTGCGACGACGCACGATCTGCTTATCCGTGCGGTGGTTCTTCTTGCGGGTCTTGTAACCCATCGCCGGCTTGCCCCACGGGGTAACCGGAGAGGGACGGCCGATCGGGCTCTTGCCCTCGCCGCCGCCGTGCGGGTGATCGCACGGGTTCATAACGGAGCCGCGCACGGTCGGGCGGATGCCCATGTGGCGGGTGCGGCCGGCCTTGCCGAGCTGCACGTTCGAGTGGTCGGAGTTGCCGACAACGCCGATCGTGGCTTTGCACTCGAGGCGGACATAGCGCTGCTCGCCGGAGGGCAGGCGAACCATCGCCTTGCCGTTTTCCTTAGCCATGAGCTGCGCGCCCACGCCCGCGGAACGGACCAGCTGCGCGCCCTTGCCGGGGTACAGCTCAATATTGTGGATCATGGTGCCGACCGGGATAAACTCAACCGGCAGGCAGTTGCCGGGCTTGATGTCGGCTTCCTTGGAGGAGACGACCTTATCGCCGATGTTCAGGCCCTCGGGAGCCAGAATATACGCCTTTTCGCCGTCCTCATACTGGATGAGCGCGATGTTGGCCGAGCGGTTCGGATCGTACTCGAGCGTCAGAACGGTTGCCGGAGCGTCCAGCTTCTGGCGCTTGAAGTCGATGATGCGGTATTTCTGCTTGTTGCCGCCGCCGTGATGGCGGACGGTGATGCGGCCGTAGCTGTTGCGGCCGGCGGTCTTCTTGACCTTTTCGAGAAGGCTCTTCTCGGGCTTCACCTTGGACAGGCCCTTGTAGGAAAGCACAGTCATATTTCTGCGCGAGGGCGTCGTCGGGTTGAAAGTCTTGATAGCCATTGAAAATTTCAACTCCTTGATTCGTTATTATCGGGGTGGCTTCCCCATAAAGTCATTCTAAGTGGGACTCCGTCCCCCTTAGATACGAACAAAGCAAGGCTTTGTTCGATAACCCCCTCGCCTTTGCACAGCAAAGGCGGCTTTGGACGCGTGTCCAAAGGCAGGGGTGTTTTTTCGCGGCTCATGTCCCCGAAAAAACCTATCCGCCATTCTGCGAATGGCTCAACCAGCCGCAAGCGGCTGATCCATGGTCTTATACCATGTTCTCGAAGATCTCGATCTTCTTCGAATCAGGCGTGAGCGTGACGACCGCCTTCTTAACGTCGGGACGCTTGCCGGTGTGGACGCCCATGCGCTTCCACTTGCCCGGCAGCTTGATGGTGTTGACCTTCATGACCTTGACGCCGAAGATTTCTTCAACGGCCTTCTTGATCTCGATCTTGCCGGCGTCGCGGGCAACCTCGAAGGTGTACTTGTTGTTCTGGATGCCTTCCATCGAACGCTCGGTGATAACCGGCTTCTTGATAACGTCGTACGTGAACTTCATTATGCGTACACCTCCTGGAGCTTCTCAACGGCCGCCTTGTCGATGATGAACTTGCCGGCGTTCAAGATTTCGTATACATTGAGGGTGGACGCGATCATCGTGCGCACGCCGGGGATGTTGGCGGCGCTCTTTACGACGTTCGTGCGGACCTCGGGGGTGACGAGCAGGCTCTTGCCTTCGGCCTCGATGCTCTTCAGGAAACCGACCAGATTCTTGGTCTTGATCTCGCCCATGTCCAGACCGTCGATCACGATGATCTCGCCGGCAGCCGCCTTGGCGGACAGGGCGGAGAGCATAGCCAGACGCTTGGTCTTCTTGGTCAGCGTGTAATTATAGGAGCGGGGCTTGGGGCCCAGCGCGATGCCGCCGTGGGTCCACTGCGGGGCGCGGATCGAGCCCTGACGGGCGCGGCCGGTGCCCTTCTGGCGCCACGGCTTGATGCCGCCGCCGCGAACCTCGGCGCGGGTCAGCGTGGACTGGGTGCCCTGACGGTGGTTGGCCAGATAATTCTTAACCGCTGCGTGTACGACGCTCATGTTGGGCTCGATGCCGAACACGGCCTCGCTCAGCTCCATCTCACCGGTCTTTTTGCCGGTCATATCAAAAACTGCTACTGTAGGCATTTGGTACTCCTCCTTCCTTTACTTTCTCGCGGAAGCCTTCTGCGGGTTCTTGCTGGTGCCAGCCTCGCCCTTGACAAGCTTGTTATTCTTCACAGTGTTCTTCAGAACCACGATGCCGCCCTTGGGGCCCGGAACCGCGCCGCAAACGGCGATCAGGTTGAGCGAAGCGTCGACCTTGACAACGTCCAGATTCTGAACGGTGACCTGCTCGGCGCCCATGTGGCCCGGCATCATTTTGCCCTTCATGATCTTGGAAGGATCGGAGCAGGCGCCCATCGAGCCCTGATGACGGTGCATCGGGCCGGCGCCGTGGCTCATCGGGGAGCGGCCGGCGTTGAAGCGCTTGATAACGCCCGCGTAGCCCTTGCCCTTGGAAACGCCGGTCACGTCGACGAAGTCGCCCTCGGCGAACATATCGGCGGTGATAACGTCGCCCGGCTGGAAGCCGCCGCAGTCCTCAAAACGGAACTCCTTGAGGTACTTCTTCAGCGCGTCGCCGGCCTTCTTCAGGTGGCCCTTCTGGGGCTTGTTGAGCTTGCGCTCCTTGACGTCCTCGAAACCAAGCTGAACCGCGTTGTAGCCGTCCTTTTCCTCGGTCTTGAGCTGGGTGACGACGCAGGGTCCCGCCTCGATAACGGTGCAGGGGATCACCTTGCCGTCGGCGTTGAAGATCTGGGTCATGCCGACCTTCTTGCCGATGATTGCTTTCTGCAACATACTGTTTTTCCTCCTTAAAGGTTATTGGTTGACGGCGTTTGGCCGGCAACATGACCTCGCCGCACGAAAAGCGGCAGGGCTTCAAGCGACCGGCGGGTTAATCCGGAAGCCTGTTTACAATAAGAAAGTGCTTTTCAGCACCCGGGCCCTTCAGCCCTTCGCGCCCCAAGGGCGCGCATATAAATTGGAAACCGCCACGCGGTTTCCGTAAAAAGTCCAGCTCCGCCGGACTTTTTACACCCCGACCCAGCCGCCCGCGGCGGCGTCATTGGGGTATCGGAAATTGGTTTCTACGGAACCAATTTCCGTATCTAGGGGGCTTTTGAAGCCTCCTAGATGAGCGAAGCGATTACAGCTTTACTTCAAACTCCACGCCCGCCGGCAGGTCGAGGGTGGTCAGCGCCTCGATGGTGGCCTGATTCGGGTTGATGATGTCGATCAGGCGCTTGTGGGTGCGGCGCTCGAACTGCTCGCGGGAATCCTTATACTTGTGTACCGCGCGCAGGATGGTGACGATCTGCTTCTCGGTCGGCAGCGGGATCGGGCCGGAAACCTTCGCGCCGTTGCGCTTGGCGGTTTCGATGATCTTCTCAGCCGACTGGTCGATCAATTCGTGGTCGTACGCCTTCAGGCGGATGCGGATTTTCTGTGCGTTTGCCATGATGTTTTTCCTCCTCGTATGGGTGCCATACATTAAAATAATGTGCCCACTCGCTACGGAGAGAAACTGCAACCCCGCCGTGTGTATCACGTTCGGGCATGAAAATAACCGGGCACACGTTACGTGTTCTGATCCGGTCACAAAAGAAACGAAGTGGTTCGAGCCATCGGCTTTGCGGTGCGCGCACCGCGAGTCCCGAATTTACGCGCGAACATTGCGTTTTTGCATCGAAGGACGAACCTTCTCCGCTGATAGCAGTTATCTCAACCGCCCGATTGTCGGACCTACTCCGCCGAAGTTACCTGCCTGCGGCAGCAATCTCCGGCATCATCGCGTTTTCCCCGCTTTTCGCAGGTGCCTATATAGGTTACTACAACGCCCGCCCAAAGTCAAGCGTTTCGTAGAAATTTCTCCAATTTTTTTGTGATATCCGTCAAAATCCCTGCGCGCGCAAAAACAGGCGCGTCATCGCGCCTGTTTTTTTGCAAGCTTCTCCGCGCCGCGAAGGCCCGAGCCGGTCAAACCGGCCGAACGACCGGCTCATTCGGAAACGACGATCAGCAGCCAGCTTTCGGCCTTTGCGTCGATCGTCAGGCCCACGTCCTCGTAGGCCTCGACGGTGTAGCCCGCTTCTTCCACGGTCGCAAACGTGTTCTCGATCGAGCTCATGCTGTTTTGCAGCAGATAATACGAAACCGCGCCTTCCGTTTGCAGCAGCTCGCCCGCGATATCGGGCATTTCGCCCGTCCCCTCCGCGAGATAGCAGTGCGCAACGCTCGCATTGCGGATCCCTTCCGGCAGGTCGATGGAAATCCCGCTTTCGGCCGCCATCACGTACGGCGAAGCGGCGTCCTGCACGTCCTCGCCGCCGGAAGCTGTGCGGACGGACGCGCCGCCCGTCTGTACTTCGTTTTTATTCGCGACCGCGCTCTGTGGCGCGTCCGGCTGCCCGGCGTCGTTTACCGCCGTTTCGGGCGTAGCTCCGCCGTCCGCGCCCCCGCCGTGCTGCGCGTCCCCGGATTCCTGCTCCACGAGGCCGGCCTGCGCGGCCGCGTCGTTTACCGTCTGGGCCATGCTGCCGTTCGCAGCGGCGGCGTCCTCCGCGGCGGTCGAACCGCCTCCTGCGGCGGACATACTCTTGCCCGCGCCGATGACGTTGAACAGCTGTCCCAGCCCGCCGCCTAAAACGACGAGCACGACGACCGCCGCCGTCGCCACCATGGTGAACACCGGCAGACGGCGCGCCGGTTTTTCCGGCCGGACGACGCGCAGCTTGGCCTCCTGCTGCACCCGGCGCATAATATCCGCATGCAGGCCGGCGGGCGGCTCGGCCTCCGCCGAGAACAGCGCCTGCATCCGCTCCAAATCGTGTTTGAGCGCGGCGCACGAGGGGCATCCGGCCAAATGCTCTTCCAGTTTTTCACGTTCGGTATCGGTCAGCGTGCCGTCAAGGCTGTTTGAGCAAAGCTGCTCGAAATATTCCTGTTCGCTCATGCGTCCCCGCCTCCTTTCGGTTCTTTAGACGCGGGCGCGCGCAAAAGGTTCCCTCGGCGCACAAGCACCGCGCGCAGCGCGATGCGCGCGCGCGACAGGCGCGACTTGACCGTGCCCTCGCTGATTTCCAGCGTTTCCGCGATTTCCGTATAGCTGAGGCCCGAAACGTCGCGCAGCAGCACGATGCGGCGGTGTTCCTCGCTCACCTCGCCCAGCGCGGCGGCCAATTCGCGGCCAAGCTCGCTGTTTTCCAGATGCTCCTCGGGCGTGGGCGCGGTGTCGGGCACGGGCTTTTCCATATCGTCCTCGCCCACAAGCGGCTGGGTCTGCGGCGAAGCGGCGCGGTGGCGCGCAAAATCGACGCACAGGTTCATCGTGATGCGGAA
Organism: Eubacteriales bacterium; assembly: GCA_030524205.1. GTDB lineage: Bacteria > Bacillota > Clostridia > Oscillospirales > Butyricicoccaceae > Agathobaculum. Next base: position 12,496 of record JAUNGZ010000009.1, on the reverse strand, counting down.
CAGCCAGGTGGAAAAGCCGCTGTCGCCGCGGAAGGCTTCAATCGACCGCCAAGCGCGCAGGAAGACCTCCTGCGTAATATCCGCCGCGTCCTCCGGCGAACCGCTCGACCGCAGCGCAACCGCATACACGCGTTTTTCATACCGCGTTACCAGCTCTTCAAAAGCTGCCAACTCGCCGCGGCGCGCCTTTGCCAGAATATGCTTTTCATCCACAGCGGAGGCCCCCTTCGAGTTCGTTGATGCGGTCATGTGCCGGCGGCGCTTTTCAGCTCCTCGGCCAGTGGACGCAGCTCGTCCAGCGTTTCCAGCGCACAGATGCGCATTTTGAACGCTTTCAGGCCGCTTTGCCGCTTTAAATACCAGTTGATGTGCTTTCGCGCTTCCAGCATGGCCACGCGCTCGCCCTTGTGCGCGGCGGCAAGCTCGATCTGCCGCACCGCCGTATCGATCCGTTCGGCAAAGGACGGCAGCGGCGGGCAGACCCCGGTTTCAAGCAGCGCGCCCGCGCGTTCAAAAATCCACGGGTCGCCCAGCGCGCCGCGTCCGATCATGACCAGGTCGGCGCCGGTGTGCCGCAAAATGCGCGCGGCGTCCGCCGGCTCGAACACGTCGCCGTTGGCGAAAACCGGGATACCGACGGCTTCTTTTACCGCGCGGATCGCGTCCCAGTCCGCCGTGCCGCTGTACTGCTGCGCGCGCGTGCGTCCGTGCACCGCAACGGCGGACGCGCCCGCTTCTTCCGCCATTTTGGCGAAGGAGACGCAGTTTACGCTTTTTTCGTCCCAGCCCTTGCGGAATTTGACCGTGACCGGCACGTCCACCGCCCGCACGACCGCCTCGATCACCCGCGCGGCCAGCGCGGGGTCGCGCATCAGCGCCGAGCCGTCCCCGTTATTTACGATCTTCGGCGCGGGACAGCCCATATTGATGTCGATCAGCTCGCAGCCGGAAACAGCGCGCGCGATCCTCGCGCCCTCGGCCATGACCTCGGGCTCGTGCCCGAAAATCTGCGCGGCGGCGGGATGCTCGTTCTCCGCGAGGGACAGCAGCCGGGGCGTTTTCTTGTCCCCAAAGCTGAGCGCCTTGGTCGAAACCATCTCGGTCACGGTCAGCGCCGCGCCGTGCTCCCGGCATATCTGGCGGAACGCGCGGTCGGTCACGCCGGCCATCGGCGCGAGCGCGAGCCGCCCGGCAAGCGTTACGGTTCCGATCTGCATAGCTCTCCCCCACTGCGTATAATTTAACGCAGTATATTGTACCATATGCCCCCACCGATTGCAAATTGCAAAACGGAAAAAAAGCCGCAAAGGCGGCTTTTTCGATCGCGACCACGCTCGCGATCGAGGAACGGCGTTCCGGCCTTTGGCCGGAGACGCCTATTGCAGAAGAGTCCGCTGAAAATTTTGATTTTCAGCGGACTCTTCTGTTTGTATAAAAAGTCACGCGCATGTCGCGACTTTTTATGAAACGAACGGCGTTGCCGTCCGTTTCGATTATATGCGCGCTGCGGCGCGAGGGGTTTTGAGGGCGAGTGCGCTGAAAAAGGCCGCCCCGTTTGCGGCGGCCTTTCTATATATACGCTGCGGTGCGGATATGGGGGGGATGGGTGCGCGTGCTTCCAATCGAGAACTAAGGTCAGAGCAGCGTCAATATTTTTTCGCTGAAAAAATACCCGAAGGAGATCAGCACGGTGTTCCACACCGCGATGCCCGCCGCCGACCAGCCGATAAACCACTTGACCGGCATGCGGATCAACCCCGCCGGAATGGACACGATCGTGCGCAGCACCGGGATGATGCGGCAGAAGGCCAGTCCCCTTCCGTGCTGCGCATCGATATAGTAGTGGCATTTTTGAACGAACGACTGGAATTTTTCACTCTTTCCAAACAGCTTGTGCATGATCGGCTCGCCGCCCGCGTAGCACAGCCCGTAAATGACCAGACTGCCCAGCACGCCGAAGATGATGCTCAGGACGATCGTCAGCAAAAGCGACAGCTCGCTCTGTGCGATCAGCACGCCGATCGACGGCATGATGACGCCCGCGGGAAAGCCCGGCAGGTTCATATATTCGCAGAAAATCACCGCGCAGATCAAAATCAGCCCGTATTGGTGGAACAGTGAGAAAAACTGATCGGCCGTCATGCGCCTGCCTCCGTTTCCGCGTTTTTATTACATAGATTATAGCAAGCGGCCCCCGCCGAAACAAGTGGCGGGAGCCGCAATTTTCAATCTATTTACAAATCAGCAGCACGGCCGTCCAGACCGCGCTGGCCGCCAGCAGGCCGAGCGCAAACGCGCAGGCGACCTGCCAGCCGGCAAAGCGCCGCCGGAAGCGCGCCGCGCGCGCGGACAGATAGCCGTTGGCGATGCGGCAGGCCTCCCGCACCGCCTCGCTGCGCGGCACCGTGTAATCCCGCACCAGAAAAATCGCCTGCTCGAACAAACCGCGCTCGTCCGGCTGTACGACAACCACGCGGCGGCTGACGCCCTTGACCATGGGTAATCCCTCCCTTTTGCGGATAGCATACCCAGTCCCCGCCGGTTTCAAACAAAAATTTTTCGTTCAGCCTAAAGCTTTTCCACCCGCATCACGAGCGCGGTCCGGTCGTCGTCGTGCCCGCGGCCCTTAGCCTCTACCACCAGCCGCGCCGCCAGCTCCTTGGGGCTATCGCCCGCGTGGGCGACCAGCAGTTCACGCACCCAGCCGTCGTCGGTTCCGTCCGAAATGCCGTCGGACAGCATGATGTACAGGTCACCGTGGCCGAGCCGCAGCGGCGTGGTCTGTCCCGGCTCATCCTCCTCCGCCAGCCCGATGGGCAGCGTTTTGCCGGAAAGCACCGACCACTGCCCGCCCGTGCGCAGATAGGACGGCGCCGCGCCGCATTTCAGGCTCTCCGCCCGCCCGGTGAACAGGTCTACGGTCAGCGTGTCCAGCGTGACGAACCGCGTGCCGTCCGAGCGCAGGCGCAGCGCGGGCGACACGGCCTTCAAGGCGTCCGCCGGCGTGATGCCCGCGCGCAGAAAGCGTTCCATCGACGTGACCAGCATGCGGCTGTCCTGCGAGGCCGCCGCGCCCGAGCCCATGCCGTCGGCCAGCAGCAGGCAGGCAACGCCCCCGTCGGTCAGGAAATAGCAGCCGCTGTCGCCCGATACCGACGAGCCTTCCTTCTGCTGCCGCCCGATGCCGACGACCGCGCGGTACGACGCGCGCTCCCGCAGCACTAGGCGCGCGCCCAGCTCGTCCTCCGTTTTTTTCGGGCGCGTCAGGCCGACGCCAAGCAGCGCGGACAGGCCCGCCGAAAAGCCGTCGTCCTGCTTCAGGATGTCGTCGATCCCCTGCCCGTACAGCTCGACCACCAGCCGCCCCTGCGCGTCGCGCACGACGCACACGCGGTCGATCCAGCCGAACGCGGCGGCGTAGCGGCGCACCTGCTTTTCCATCAGCGGCTGCGCGGTTTCGTCGCGCGTCGCCTCCGCACCGAGCTGGCGCAGGATGTCGGTGATGCCCGCGTACTGCCGCGCGAGCAGGCTTTGGTTTTCCGCCTGCTGCCGTCTGAGGCTTTGGCGCTCGCGCAGCGCAAACAGCGCGCTGTTGATCGCGCGCATCAATTCGGGCAGATGCACGCAGCGCGAGGCAAAGTGGTAGGGAAAATCCGAAAGCTCGGCGCGGCCCCGCTCCAGCATGGGCCGCGTCACATCGTTGAGCGCGGAAAGCGTGGTCACATAGTCGCGCTGCCAGCACTGCGAGCACAGCACACAGTTTTTGCACACGCGGTCGCTCGCGCGGTCGAACACCGCGCGGACGTTCTGGTCGCCCGCCGCCTTGCCCTCGCTCACGCCGTTCAGCATGGCGAGATAAAGCTCATAAAAGGCCTGCGCGGCCTCGCTTGCGCATTTGCCCGCCGTCTGCCGCACGCCGCGGTGCGCAGCCTCGCCCATCAGCGTGTCGGGCAGCAGCGTCTGCCGCAGCGCGCGCCACACCAGATTAGGCAGCGCGGCGAACACCGCCACCGCGCAGACGATTTCCAAAATGAGCGGAACGAACAGCACGTGCTCCGAACCCAGCATCGCCGCGCACAGGCCGGAAGCCAGCGCGCACATGGCGAACCACGTGCGCCCCTGCTCGCGGAACAGGCCGGCCACCAGCGCGCACAGGCCGAAAGCGCAGGTAAACAGCGCGCCCTGACCGACCGCGAGATCCATCGCCGCACCGAACGCCACGCCGGCCGCCGCGCCCGTCGTCGAGCCGCCGAGATAGGCCGCCGCCAGCACGAGCAGCAGCGCCGCGACGCGCGCGGGCGACACCAAGCCGAGCAGGCTGAGATCGGAAAGCGAAAGCAGCACGGTCGCGGTCAGCGCGAGCAGCGTCGCGGGCCGCCGCCAGTCATTCTCCTCCCGCGGGGGAGCGAGCGCCGCTCCGTACACCCAGCACGCGCCGAACGTCAGCCCCTGCACCGCCGCGAAGGTCAGTACGGCCGACGGGGTGAGCGACGCGCCGATCGGTAAAAACACAAAGGTGCAGGCCGCGCCGGCCAGCGCCGCGACTGTGGGCGCGAACCAGCTCTTCCGCACGATTTTCAGTCCCGCGCACACGCTCATCACGCACAGCACAAGCAGCGCCGCGGCCGCGTACACGCCGCTTTTCAGACTGCCGCCGAGCAGCATCGCGCCGCAGAACACGCCGCCGATCGCGGAAAGCCCCGCCCCGCGCGCCATCAACGCGGAGGCCATCGCCAAGCCGAAAGGGGCATAACCGCCGAGCACGGCGCCGCGCGACAGCAGCGCGCACAGCACGAACCGCTGCACGCCGGTCAGCAGCGTGTGCAGATGCTCCTCGTTCCAGAGCTGCGCTACCCGCGCTGCGGCGCGTCCCACGAGCTGCGGCGCCGATTTTTTTGTTTTTTGCTTGTCCATCCTTGTTATGCCTCCCTTGTTTTTCCAGTATATCCCATCAATTGTGCGGGCCTTGCCGGAAAATGGGGGCGGAAATAGAAGGCGGCGGATTTTAGACGAAAAAAAATCTTTCGATCGCGACCACGGCCGCGATCGAGGAACACCCTTGTCCGGCAACGCCGGAAAGGGCTTCTGCGCCGAAACGCCCACGGAATTATGATTCCGTGAGCGCTTCGCCTTTGTATAAAAAGCACGGGCAAAGCTCGCGCTTTTTTATGAACATGGCGGCGTTGCCGCCAGGTTCTATTTAATGCGCGCTACGGCGCGAGGGTTTTGGGGTGGATTAAAGCGTCCGCGCAAGGCGCGGACGCTTTTTTGCTCTTTATTCGGTTGGTGCGGCGAAAAGCGGCTCCGCCGCGCGGCAGTGGCCGGCGAACAGCGCGCCGACGGCGGGGTTTTCGCCCAGCCCGGTCAGATGCGTTTCGACCGTGTAGCCCTCGGCCTCCAGACGGCTTTTCCAGCTGTCCTCCCCCGCGCCCGCGAGGTCGCATTGCGCGTGATCGCCCGCGACAATCATCAGCGGCGCCAAATGCACGTGCGCGACCTCGCGCCCATGCAGCCGCGCCAGAATATAGTCCAAATGCGGAAAGCCCTCGACCGTGGCGACGTACACCCGCTCGGCCCCGGCGTAGCGGAAGGCGTTTTCAGTCAGCGCATAGGCCGCGTTCGCCGGGTGCTCGGTGCCGTGCCCCATGAACACATAGGCCTCGTCGTCCGCCAGACGCGGCATGGTTTCGAGCAGCGCGCGCGTCAGGCGCAGGTAGTCGCCCGTCTCCCACAGCAGCGGCTTGCCCACCGCCAGCTCGTCAAAGCGCGTTCGGTAAGGCCCGAGCTGGGCGAGCAGCTTTTCGTATTCCAGCCCCGGGATGACGTGCAGGCTTTGGCAGCGCACCTCGCCGTAGCCCGCGTCCGCCAGCCGCCCCAGCAGCTCGGCGGGGTTGGGCACAATCGTCCCCTCCTCGCGCGCAATCTTGCGGCGCACCATGTCCGAGGTGAACGCGCGGTAAAAGTCGTATTCCGGGAACGCGTCCCGCAGCGTGCGCTCGAGCGCTTCGATCGCGCGCCGCGCGGCCGGATAGGTCGTGCCGAAGGAAACGGCCACCAGCGCCTTTTTGCCCATTTCAGAATCCCTCCCGTGCGTAAAGCTGATAGAGCAGCGCGTTGACGATGGCGGCGGCGACGTTCGAGCCGCCCTTGCGCCCGCGCGCGACGATATACGGCGTGTTCCCGCCGAGGAACAGCTCCTTCGACTCGACCACGTTGACAAAGCCGACCGGCACGCCGACGACAAGCGCCGGGGCGGTCTCGCCCGCCTCGATCAGCTCGTGCAGGCGCAGGAGCGCGGTCGGCGCGTTGCCGACCGCAAAGATCACCGGCCCCTCGATAAGCGCCGCCTTTTCCATCGACACGGCGGCGCGCGTCACGCCGCGCGCCTTTGCCTCGCGCGCCACGTCCTCGTCCGCCATGAAGCAGACCGCCCGCCCGCCGCACGCGGCGAGCGCCGGCTTGGAAATTCCCGCGAGCGCCATGTTGGTGTCGGTCACGACGGTCGCGCCCGCCGCGAGCGCGGCCTTCGCCCGCTCAACCGCATTTTCCGAAAAGCACAGATTGTCCGCGTAGTCAAAATCCGCCGAGGTGTGGATGACGCGCTTGACGACCTCGGCAACGCCGTCCGGAAACGTCCTTCCGCCCAGCTCCTCGGTGATGATGGCAAGCGACCTTTTTTCGATGTCCGCCGGTCTGATCGTTCCGTTCATAGCTCGACGTCCTCCCGCGCGGCGATGCCCTTGTCGAACGGGTGTCGGCGCTTTACCATTTCGGTGATATAGTCGGCCCTTTCGCACAGCCGCTCGGAGGGGTTCCGTCCGGTCAGCACGACCTCGAGCGCGGCGGGTTTGTGCTCCAAAAAGGAAAGCACCGCGTCCTCGTCCAAAAAGCCGCACGAAATCGCGGCGCACGCCTCGTCCAAAACAAGCAGGCGCGCACCGGTGCGGACAGCGTAATCGCAAGCGGCGCGGAAGGTGCGCAGGACCGCCGCCGCGGTTTCGGCGCGCTCCTCCTCGGTCATTTGGGAGGAGAATTTGCCGCACGGGTTGGCCGCGAGCACGGTCACGTTTGCAAGCCCTGCCAGCGCGCGGCATTCGCCCGAGGTGCCGTCCTTTAAAAACTGCGCGGCGACCACGCTTTTTCCCCGCCCCGCGCAGCGCACCGCCAGCCCCATCGCGGCGGTCGTTTTGCCCTTGCCGTCGCCGCAGTAAAGATGAATCAGTCCGATATCGCTCATGCCTTGCCCTCCAAAATCCGGTAGATCAGTTCCATATCAAGCGCTCGCCGCACGGCGTCCGCTAATTTGTCGTATTGTCCTTCCTTATATCGCGCCGTGTCGCAGGCGGCGGCGTTCAGTGAAACGCCCTTTTTCGCAGCCAGCGCGCTTGCCAGCCGCGCGGCGATATCCGGCGCGTCGAATATGCCATGCAGATACGTGCCGTAGACGTTTTCGGCCTGACAGCCGTCCAAAACCGTTTCGTCCCCGCGCCGCAGGGTTTGCAGCGGCTTCGCCCCCGCGCGGCGCTTGGTTTCGCCCATGTGGATCTCGTATCCCGCCGTCTCCGCGCCCGACAGCGGCGCGAGCGCGCCCTCGACCGTCCCCAGCCGTCCCGCCGCCTGCGCGGTCGTCTTTTCGGGACGGAACACGGTGTCCGCCGGCAGCAGGCCGACGCCGCGCAGGCTGCCGCCGCCCTCGGCGTTCTCGGGGTCGGACACGGTCTGTCCGAGCATCTGATAGCCGCCGCACACGCCGAACACCGGCGCGCCCGCCGCGTGCCGCTTTAAAAGCTGCGCTTCCATGCCGCTTTCCCGCAGCCATTTCAGGTCGCCCAGCGTGTTTTTGGTGCCGGGCAGAATGATCAGGTCCGCGCCCTCAAGCGCGCGCGGCTGTTCTGCGTAGCGGACGAACACGCCCTCGATCCGGGACAGCGGCAGGAAATCCGTGAAGTTCGACAGGCGCGGCAGCCGCACGACCGCGATCTCAACGAGTGCGGGCGCGCCCCGCGCGGTCAGCCGCTCGGACAGGCTGTCCTCGTCGTCGATATCGAACCGGCCGTAGGGAACAACGCCCGCGACCGGCTTGCCGGTCAACTCCTCAAGCATGGAAAGCCCCGGCCTAAGGATGTCCGCATCGCCCCGGAATTTATTGATGATCAGGCCCTTGACGCGCGCCTGCTCGTCCGGCTCGAGCAGCTTTACCGTGCCGTACAGCGCGGCGAACACGCCGCCCCGGTCGATGTCCCCGACGAGCAGCACGGGCGCGTCCGCTATTTTTGCCATGCCCATGTTGACAAGATCGTCCTGTTTCAGATTGATCTCTGCCGGGCTGCCCGCGCCCTCGATGACGATGATGTCGTTTTCAGCCGCAAGGCTTTCGTACGCCGCGCGGACAATGGGGAGAAGCGCCCGCTTATCGCCCCAATATTCGCGCGCCGTGCGGCTGCCCGTGGACACGCCGTTCACGATCACCTGCGAGCCCTTGTCGCTTGTCGGCTTGAGCAGGATGGGGTTCATGCGCACATCGGGCACGATGCCGGCGGCCTCGGCCTGCACGACCTGCGCGCGGCCCATTTCCAGCCCGTCCGCCGTGATGAACGAATTGAGCGCCATGTTCTGCGCCTTAAACGGCGCGACGCGGTATCCGTCCTGCCGGAAAATGCGGCAAAGCGCCGCGCACAGCAGGCTCTTGCCCGCGTTCGAGCAGGTACCCTGCACCATGATCGCCTTAGCCAACGCCTTCCCCTCCCTGCACGGCGGAAAGCGCCGCGAGCAGCGCTTCGCTCTCTGTCCGCGTCTTGACCGCCGTGCGGTAATAACCCTTTTCCAGCCCGCGATAGTTCGCGCAGTTGCGTATCAGCACACCCCGCGCGGCGAGCTTTTCGTGCAGCGCCGCATCGCCCGCGCGGAACAAAAGGAAATTCGCCTCGCCCGGGAACACGGCAAAGCCGCGCCTTTGCAGCGCGCCTTCCAAAAATGTCCGCTCGTCCGCGACGCGGCGCGAAACGTCCCGCGCAAAGTCCCGCTCGCCCGCGGCGGCCGCCGCGCAGGCCTGTGCGACGGTCGACACGTTCCACGGCTGCCCCGCGCGGTAGAGCGCGTCGATGAGCGCCGCGTCCGCCGTCATGCACCAGCCGAAGCGCACGCCGGGCACGGCGAAAATCTTGGTGTAGGCGCGCAGCAGCACCAGCTTGGGGTGCGTTTCCAGCAGCGGCTTCAGCGAGCGCGCCTCGCCGTCCGGCAGAAAATCGTTAAAGCACTCGTCGACGATCAGCCACGTGTCCTGTTCGGCGCACCGCCGCGCGATTTCGCGCAGCAGCGCGGGGTCGATGGTGCGGCCGGTCGGGTTGTTGGGGTTGCACAAATACACCGCGTCAAGTTCGGGCGTAATATCCGATAAAATCCGCTCGGTGACCGCGAAGCCCTCGTCCGCGCGCAGTGGATGGAAGCGAAGCGACGCGCCCGCGAGCGTCCGCTCGTACTCGGCGAAGGTGGGCGCGGTCAGCAGCGCGGCTTTGGGGCGCAGAGCCGCCGCCAAACGGTCAAGCACGTCGGCCGCGCCGTTGCCGCAGTACAGCCGGCCGGGGTCTATCCCCTCGGCCCTGCCGATCGCGGCGCGCGCTTGCCGGCAAAACGGATCGGGATAGCTGCCGCAGCCGTCCACCGCGTCCCGCATGGCCTGCCGCACGCGCGGCGGCGCGCCGTACGGGCTGATATTCGCCGACAGGTCGACGGGCGGCGCGCCGTACCGCGCGGCGTGGGTGTAAACGTCCCCGCCGTGCACATAGTCCATCATACCGGTTCTCCTCCTTAAAACAGCGGCCACGAAAGCGTCAGCCGCACGGCGCAGCCGGTTGCCAGCGCGAGTACGGAAGCCGCCGTCATCAGCTCGCACGCGCGGCCGATGTCGCTTTTGGTAATCTCGCGGTCGGGGTCGCCGAACGCGGCCTTTTTAACCGTTTTGCCAAAATAGCTTGCGTCCCCGCCCAGCCGCACGTGCAGCGCGCCCGCGACGGCGGCCTCGGTCTGCCCGGCGTTCGGGCTTTTGTGGCGGTTTCGGTCGCGGCGGAACACGCGCAGGGCGCCCAGATTGTCCATCCCGAGCAGTCCCGCGCCCGCGATCAGGCAGGCGGCGGCAAAGCGCGCGGGAATAAAATTGAATACGTCGTCCAGCCGCGCGGAAAACTTGCCCAGATATTCGTATTTTTCGCTGTGATAGCCGACCATCGAGTCAAGCGTGTTGACCGCCTTGTACAGCAGTCCCAGCGGCGCGCCGCCGAGCAGCAGGAACACCAGCGGCGCGACGACCCCGTCGGTCGTGTTCTCCGCGACCGTCTCGACCGCGGCCTTGATCACGCCCTGCTCGTCCAGCCCAGCCGTGTCGCGGCCCACATACATCGAAACCGCCTGCCTGCCTTCGTCCAGCGACCGGCCGAGCGCCCGCCGCACGTGCGCGCCCGCCTCGGCAAGGCTTTTGCGCGCGAAAATCTGCCAGCACAGCAGCGCTTCGGCAGCAAAGCCCAGATAAAAATTCACCCCGCGCAAAAAGCGCAGCAGAAAGAACGGCGCGGCAAAGCCCGCCCCGCAAACAAGCAGCCAGAGCAGCACGCCCGCCGCCGTCTCGCCCTTCGCCGTTTTGGGGAACAGGCGGCGGAAAAGCCGCTCGCCAAGCGCCGCCAGCTTACCGAGCAGGCTTACCGGATGCAGGCGGCGCAAGGGGTCTCCGAACAGGCTGTCGAGCAAAAAGCCGAGCAGCACGGCGCATGTCACATACACGGCGCGTCCCCCTTGATAAACAGCGGCACGCCCGCGACGACGCGCGCGACCGCGTCCGCCTCGGCCGCGAGCGCGCAGCACAGCCGCCCGGTCTGCTCGCGCCACTTATCGTCCGCCCCGTCCAGCGGCACAACGCCGCAGCCGAGCTCGTCGCAGGTGACGCATTTGCCGCGCAGGCCGGCAAGCAGCGAGGCCGGGTCGCCGCCCGCGCGCAGCGTTTCTTTAACGAGCAGATGCAGGTTTGCCACCTTCTCTAAATCGGGGTACAGCGCGCGCGCCAAGGCGCTTTTGCCCTGATACGCGCCGCCGATCAGCAAAACGGTCATAGCAGCAGGCCTCCCACCGCGGCGAAGGCCAGACAGAGCAGCTCGGCGGTCGAGATGAAAAAGCCCGCCAGATCGCCCGTGATGCCGCCGAAGCCCTTCCTGCACAGCCGCCAATGCAGCCCGAGCCAAACGCACAGCAGCAAAACGCCGCCGCACGCCGCCGAAACCGCGCCCGGCGTGTCGAGCAGCGCAACGCCGACCGCCGCCAGCGCCAGCACCGCCTCGAGCGCCAGCGTAACCGCGACGATTTTTTTGTCGCTGTTCTCCGCGAACAGGTGCGCGAGGCCGGAATCCTTCGCGCACGGCATGGTGACGATGCTGCTGCCGCCGAGCGCGCGCGCCAGCACAAAGCCGCCGAACGCCAGCGGCAGCAGCGCGGGCTTTTCGTAAAGCTGCGCAAAGCAGGCCGTTTCCGCCAGCAGGAACGCTGTCAGCCACAGCGGGCCGAACGCGCCCACGTGCGGGTCCTTGAGGATCTCAAGCCGTTTTTCGCGGCCCGCGTGCGAGCAGAGCGCGTCACAGGTATCGACAAACCCGTCCAGATGGATACCGCCCGAAATCACCAGCGGCAAAAGCGCCGCGCCCGCCGCGTAAAACAGCGCGGACGCGCCGCGCGCCGCGCAGAACCAGTGCCACCCCCACTCCGCCGCGCCGATCAGCACGCCGACGAGCGGCAGGAACGACAGCGCCCAGCGCATGGTTTTCTTTTCCCACTTCACCTGCGGCACCGGAATGGCCGAGTACAGCGAAAACGCGACCAAAAAACCGCTCCCCATACTTTTCACTGTGTTTTTCCTCCCTTCAGCGGCAGCAGAATGCCGCAGACCGATTCGTAGGCCGCGTCCGCCCGCGCGGCGAGCGCGGCGTTCAGCCGCCCAAGCGTTTCCACATAGCGGACGGTGTCCTCCGGGTACGGCAGGCCGTCCGAAAACACCTCGTTCGTGACGACGACCAGCGTCTCACAGCACGTTTGCAGACGGTTTACGCCTGCAAGGATGCTGTCAAACGCCGTTTCCCTCGCCCCCTCGGGCGAAAACAGCTCATTTGCCAGCAAATTGCCTAAATCTTCGAGTAAAATCCCGTCATAATGCCGGTTCAGCGTCCATCCTGCCAAATCCATCGGCCGCTCGGCGGTCTCAAAGCCCTTTCCTTCCCGCAGCGCGCGGTGCCGCTCGATCCGCGCCCACGCCGCCGCGCCGAACGGCTCCATCGTCGCCAGATACAGCCGCGCCCCGCGCGCCCTCTCGCACAAAAGCCGTTCCGCGTGCGCCGACTTGCCGCTCGCCGCCCCGCCCGTCACCAAAATCAACACACCGCGCCTCCATGTCCCTCGTCTCTCGTCCATCTCCGCGCCGTGTCGGCGCTGTCGTCCCCCGTCCTCCGTCCAACCCCGCGCC
>JAUNGZ010000033.1:13378-17016 GCA_030524205.1 Eubacteriales bacterium | reverse complement strand
TTTGACAAGGCGTGGATGGACGACGCGCGCCGGTACTATGCCAATATCTGCGGCAAATACGGCGCGCAGGTGCAGGCGCTGCTCAAAAAAGCGTCCGCGCTCGACGTGGCGACCGTCTGCCCGCTGCACGGTCCGATCTGGCGGCAGAATCTCGACGTTTTGCTGGAAAAATACCAGAAGTGGAGCACGTACGAACCGGAGGATCACACGGCGCTGATCGTGTATGCCTCGATGTACGGCAATACGGAGAACGCCGCCGCCGTGCTGGCCGGCCTGCTGGCCGAGCGGGGCGTGCGCAATATTAAGATGTATGACGTTTCGGGCACCGATGTGTCCGAGCTGGTCGCGGAGAGCTTCCGGTGCAGCCATCTTGTGCTTGCTTCGCCGACGTATAACGGCGGCCTGCATCCCCGGATGGAGGCGTTCCTTGCCGATCTGAAGGCGCTGAATTTGCAGAACCGCACGGTCGCGCTGCTGGAAAACGGCACGTGGGCGCCAGTGGCGGCGCGCCATATGGCCGCGATCCTGACGGCGATGAAGAATATCACCGTGCTGGAAAACCCGGTTTCGGTCAAGTCGGCGCTGGCCGACGGACAGGCAGCCGCGCTGGAAGCGCTGGCCGATACGATCGCCGCGCAGATGAATTGAAAACAGGACGGGCCGCCGGTTGGCGGCCCGTCCGCGCGTTTGTGAAAGGAGGCGCCAAAATGAAGCAGCAGGACCAAAATTGTCCCTGTAAGCGCAGGAACTGTGAACGGCACGGAAATTGCGAGGCATGCAGGCGGCACCACCTTGCGTTCGCCCGCAAACTGCGAGTGGCGTGCGACAGGCTTCGGACGAATACGGACAAATGAGAAAAGGCGGCGCGTTTTCGTTCTGCTTTGTCCCTTTCCCGCATAGGATAGAGCAAAAGCAGGAGGGACAATGTCATGATCGTTTATGCAACCAAATTGTCGGTAAAAAAAGCGATAGCGGGCGTGCTGGTGATCGGAGCCGTCGTCTGGGGCGTGACCGCGCTCGCGCCGAAGGCGGCGGAGACGGTCAATGCGCAGACAGCCGCCGGAGAGGCCGATCTGGGCGCGAAATTTAAAACCAATGAGGAGCGCGTCGCGCTGCTTGAAAGCTATGGCTGGAAGGTGGACCCCGAGCCGCGCAGCGAGCGCGAGGTACAGATTCCCAAGACCTTTGACGACACCTACCAAGCCTATAACGCCATACAGCTTGGGCAGGGACTGGATCTGACACCGTTTCAGGGCAAGCGCGCGACGCTTTACACGTATGAGCTGACCGAATACCCGACCGGCGCGGAAGGCGTGACCGCCAACCTGCTGATTAGGCGGAATAAGCTGATTGCGGCCGATATCAGCGCCGCCGAGGCGGATGGGTTTGTGCATGGCATTACGCAAATGCCCGAATAATACCGGAAAGGCGCGTCCTGTTTCAGGATGCGTCTTTTTTGTGCAACTGTGCAAATCAACGAAAAAACGCGTGGAGGATTATCGTATCTATTAGTGCTTTTCAGGGGATTGCACTTTTTTTGCTTTTCCCTATTGTGCAAATTGCGAAAAAGTGTTATGCTGTAATCAGTAATGAATTGTCGGGAGGCACAAAATGCCTGCGATGCGTTTGGATAAATTGCTTACCCATTTGAATTGCGGCAGCCGTAAGGAAGTCGGCGCGTATATTCGGGGCGGCCGCGTGACGGTCGACGGTGCGGCGGTGCACGATCCGGCGGCCAAAATCGACCCGGACGCCGCCGCCGTCGCGCTCGACGGACAGGTGCAGCGCTACCGCGCACAGCGGTATTATATGTTGAACAAACCCGCGGGGGTGATCACCGCCAGCCGGGACGAGCGGCACGAAACCGTGCTCGACCTGTTTCCGGCGGGCGAAAGGCGCGGTTTGTTCGCCGTCGGCAGGCTGGATAAGGATACCGAGGGCCTGCTGATCGTAACAGACGACGGCGCGCTCAGCCATGCGCTGATGAGCCCGGGGCGGCATGTGCCCAAGGAGTATGAGGCCGAGGTCGAGGGTCTGCTCGCGGCGGATGCGGCGGAACGGTTTCAAAAGGGACTTGTGCTGAAGGACGGCACGGTCTGTCTGCCCGCCCAATTGGAGCTTTTGGCCGATTCGCCCGCGCTTTGCGTGCGCGTGACGCTGCGCGAAGGAAAGTACCATCAGGTTAAGCGCATGATCGCCGCCGTGGGCGGACGTGTCGTGCGGCTGCGCCGGGTGAGGCTGGGGGGCTTGGCGCTCGATCCGGCGCTCGCGTCCGGGGCATACCGCCCGCTGGACGATGCGGAAATCGCGCTTCTGCGGGAACAGCGGCAGCAGCCGGGATGATGCCGCCAAAAATCGCCAAAAAAACTTGAAATTTTTGTACAAAAATATAAGACACTGTGATATAATTACTTAAAATGCACAGGGAAGCGGCAGGGTTCTTGTGAAGAATGATCAGCAAGAAGCCTGCTGGCAAATAGCAATATACGAAAAGAGAAAAGGACGGCTGCCGCGGGCAAGCGGTAAAAAGACGGGAAAGGTGATGGAAATGGCTTCGAGATTGTTCCAGTCAATTATTTTGCAGATGAAGGACACGGTGGATCGCACTATTGGCATTGTAGACGCCAGCGGCGCGGTCGTCGCGTGCACAGATCTGCCCCGGATCGGCGAGATGCGGGAGGAAGCGATCACCGAGCTTGGCTTTGCGGGTGAAATCGTGCGTTTCGGCGGTTACACCTATCATACGACCGGCGACCGGTCGACGCGGCTCGAGTACGCCGTTTTCGTGCAGGGGGAGGATGAGCTAGCCCGCAGCATCTGCTCGCTGGTGGCGGTGTCCATCAATAACGTCAAAACGCTCTACGACGAAAAGCACGATAAAGCAACCTTCGTCAAGAATATTATCCTCGACAACATCCTTCCGGGCGATATCTACATCAAGTCCCGCGAGCTGCATTTCGGCAACGACGTGCCGCGCGTGGTGTTCCTGATCCGCCAGCAGAGCCCGGCCGACGTCGCCGCGATCGACGTGGTAACCGGCATGTTCCCGGACAAGCAGAAGGATTTTGTGCTGCATATTTCCGAAAGCGACATCGTTGTGGTCAAAGAGGTCAAGGCCGGCAGCGAGGTTAAGGATCTTGCCAAGATCGCCGCGGCGATCGAGGAAGCGCTGACGAGCGAGCTGTCCGTCAAATGCCTGATCGGCATCGGCTCGGTCTCCTCGCAGATGAAGGATATTGCCAAATCCTTCAAGGAAGCGCAGACGGCGATTGAAGTGGGCGGCGTGTTCGACACCGAAAAAAGCATCATCAGCTTTGAAAATCTGGGGATCGGCCGCTTGATTTACCAGCTCCCGATCACGCTGTGCGAGATGTTCCTGTCCGAGGTGTTTAAAAAAGGCTCGATTGATTCGCTCGATCAGGAGACGCTGTTTACTATCCAGAAGTTTTTTGAGAACAACCTGAACGTTTCCGAGACCTCGCGCAAATTATTTGTGCACCGCAACACGCTGGTTTACCGGCTGGAAAAAATTAAAAAGCTGACCGGGCTCGATCTGCGTGAATTTGACCACGCGATCGTGTTCAAGGTGGCGCTCATGGTGCGCAAGTACCTGACCAGCCGCGAGGAAAACGCGCGCT
>JAUNGZ010000033.1:0-13368 GCA_030524205.1 Eubacteriales bacterium | reverse complement strand
AAAAATTCACAAAAAATTCACGAAAAAAACCGAACCGCCGCTTGCTTTGGCAGTTATTGTCGACTTGCGCGGACGGGGAATATCTGCTATAATAAGCAAAGGTGTGTGATCTGCATGCACCTTTGCTTTTTTGACACAATAGGTTCCGGGGAGGAATGCCTGTGATACGGATGAATAACGTCACCATGGTGTACGATAACGGCACCCGTGCGGTGAACAAAGCCAACCTTCGCATCGACGAAGGGGAATTCGTCTTTCTGGTCGGCGCGTCCGGCTCCGGCAAGACGACGATGATTAAATTGCTGACCGCCGAGGTCCGCCCGACAGAGGGGCGCGTTCTGGTCAACAATTATAATACCGGCGAGATGAAAAAACGCCAGATCCCGTATCTGCGGCGCACGCTCGGCGTCGTGTTTCAGGATTTCCGCCTGATCAACAGCAAAACAGTGTATGAAAACGTTGCGTTCGCAATGCGGACGATCGGCGCAAAGGGCAAGGCGATTAAAGAGCGCGTGCCCTATGTGCTCGATTTGGTCGGCCTGTCGGACAAAGCGCAGGAAAAGCCCTTAAACCTTTCCGGCGGCGAGCAGCAGCGCGTGGCCATCGCCCGCGCGCTGGTCAACAACCCGCGGCTGATCATCGCGGACGAACCGACCGGCAACCTCGACCCCGCCCGCTCGCTCGAGCTGATGACGCTGTTTGAAAAAATCAATGAGCTGGGCACGACCGTGCTGATCGTCACGCACGAAAAGGGCCTTGTCGACGAATTTGAAAAGCGCGTCGTCGTCATTGACCAAGGCGAGGTCGTCAGCGATCAGACAGGTGGGTATTATCAATTATGAGAAGTTTTGGATACTACTGGAAGGAAGGCTTCCGCAATATCTTCAAACACGGCTTTATGTCGATCGCGGCGGTCATCATCATTATCGCCTGCCTGCTTTTGACAGGAACCGTCACGCTGATCGCGTATAATATTGACCTGAGCATCACCGATCTGCAAAAATCCAACGAGATCGTCGCGTTTGTCGATGAAAACCTGACCACGCGCGAGGCCAAGGCGCTGGGGACGGAGTTCAACCGGATCGACAATATTGCCTCGATCAATTTTGAGGACCGTAATCAGGCGCTCGAGGAATACCGGCTGGAGCTGGGCGAGGACGCCGCTATTCTGGACGGCTTCACCTCGGACAATAACCCGCTGCGCAACAGCTTCATCTTTACGCTCAAGGACCCGGCGCTCGCCGAGCAGACGATTGCCGAAATCGAAGCGGTCGACGGCGTGGCGAACGTCCGGGCGGACGAATCGACCATCGCCAAGCTGATTCAGGTGCAGCGCGTGTTCAACCTGATCTCGCTCGCCATGGTGATCGGCCTTACGCTGATTTCGGTGTTCATCATCGCCAACACGGTAAAGCTTGCCATGTTTGCGCGCCGCGAGGAGATTTCCATTCAAAAAATGGTCGGCGCGACCAACTGGTTCATCCGCTGGCCGTTCGTTATCGAGGGTATGGTGCTTGGCCTGCTGGCCGGCGTTTTGGCGTTCTTTGCGGAATGGGGGCTGTATACCGAGGTCGCCAACATCGCGGGCAACGTCATCCCGTACTTTAGAATACTGCCGTTCGATAATCTGCGCATGCTGGTGCTGGGCGTATATGCCGGCGCGGGCGTGCTGTTCGGCATCGGCGGCTCGGTGACGAGTATCCGTAAGTTTATGAACGTCTGACCCTGTGAAGCAGCAAAGGAGCGAAACCGATTATGATGAAGAAAAAAACCATCCGCATGATCTCGTGCGCGATCGCAGCCGTATTGGTCTTTGCGATGCTGGCGTCCATGCTGGTTTCCGGGCTGACGATGGTCGCCGGCGCGGCCGAGGACGCGGATTCCCTGAAGGATAAGCTGTCCACGCTGGAGGACGAAAAGGCCGCCGTCAAGGCGCGCATCGCAGACCTGACCGCGCAGGCGAACGACGCCGAGGCGACCCGCAAGGCGCTGCAGAGCGAGATCGACCTGACAAAACAGGAAATTTCGACGGTCGAGGACTATATCGACCGCCTGCAGCAGCAGATTGACGTGAAAAGCGCCGAGCTCGAGGTAGCGGAGGACGCGCTGGCGGATAAGGAAGAGCTGTTCGCCACCCGCATCCGCGTGATGTACGAGCAGGGCGACACGACCTATCTGGATATCCTGCTCAATTCCTCGAGCATTGCCAACATGCTCTCCCGAATCGACAAAGTGAAGACGATCATGGATTACGACAAAAAGGTGGTCGCCGAGTACACGGCCGCCAAGGAGGATATCGAGCAGAAGCGCAACGACCTGCAAAACACGCAGGATGAGCAGGAGGAATACAAGGAAAATCTGGGCTACAAGGTAGATGAGCTTGCCGCGAACGAAGCGCAGCAGGCTGCTCTTCAGGAGAGCTTGGAGGCCTATAAAGCCGAATCTGAGGCCGAATACGACCGCATCGCGGCCGATATGGCGTCTGTCAGCAATCAAATTGCCGCGCTGTCGCGTCAGTCCGCTTCGAACGGCTCGGTGCCGATGGGCGACGGAACGCTGATCTGGCCGACGCCGAGCTGCACCACCAATTCCAGCGTCTACGGCTGGCGCATCCATCCGATTTACGGCACCCGCAAGTTCCACGCGGGCGAGGATATCCCGGCGAGCTACGGCGCGGAGATTTTGGCCGCGGCGACCGGTACGGTCACAACCGCGGGCTGGGTGTCCGGTTACGGCAACTACACGGTTATCGACCACGGCGGCGGGCTGGTAACGGCTTACGGCCATCAGTCGAGCCAGGTCGTATCGGTAGGCGACGTGGTCACGCAGGGACAGGTGATCGGCTATGTCGGCTCGACCGGTAACTCGACCGGCCCGCACCTGCATTTTGAGGTTTACGTCAACGGTTCGACCGTCGACCCGAAGAGCTACTTTTAACGGAGATTACATAGAGGGGGGAGCAGCTTGCTGCTTCCCTCTTTTTTACGGAGGACATGCGCTTGAAAAAATGGAAGGATACGAAAATCGCGCTCGGCACCGCGCTCGTGCTGTGCGTCATGGCAATGGCGACGGGCGTGGCGTGCTGCTACGCGCTGTTCGGCTGGCATACGCAGTCCGTGCAGACCAAGCTGCGCGAGATCGACGCGATCGCGGCCGAAAAATATGTCGGGGACTTCGACGCGGAAAAGGTCGCGGATTACGCGGCGGTCGGCTATGTGACGGGGCTGGACGACAAGTGGTCGAATTATATCCCGGCGGAGGAATACGAAGCCTATCAGCTCAGCAACGAGGGCAAGGGCTGCGGGATCGGCGTGTCGGTCGTCACGGCAGATGAGACGATCCGCGTCAGTCTGGTGTACGACGGTTCGCCCGCCCAGCAGGCCGGTATGGAAAAGGGCGACCGCATTCTCGGCGCGGAAGGGCTGACCGTGGAAAAGGACGGCGCGGAGGCCGTCATCCAAGCGGTGCAGGGAGAAGCCGGAACAGAGGTGCGCGTGACCGTGCAGAAGGCGGCCGCCGAGAAAGCTGAGGAGCTGACCATGACGCGTGCGATCGTCACACAAAAAATGGCATGGGGCGAAATGCTGGACGGCAAGGTCGGCTATCTGCGCGTGGAGAATTTTCATGTCGGCTCGGCCGGACAGTTTCAGGCCGCGCTCGACCGGCTGGTGGAGGACGGCGCAAAATCGCTCGTGCTCGACGTGCGCCATAACGGCGGCGGCCGCGTCAAGGAAATGAGCGAAATGCTCGATCCGCTGCTGCCCGAGGGGACGATCATGCGGCTGGAGACGAAGGACGGCAAGGAGACCGTTTATTCCTCGGACGCCGAGATGCTGGATCTGCCCGCCGTCGTGCTGGTGGACGAAAGCTCGATTTCGGCGGCGGAGTTTTTCGCGGCCGCGATGCAGGAATACGGCCGCGCGACTCTGGTCGGCGCGCATACGACCGGCAAGGGCCGCGCGCAGCAGACATACCGGCTGTCGGATGGCTCGGCGCTCAACCTGTCCGTCGAGCAGTATTACACGCCGCAGGGGCGCAATTTAGCCGGCGTCGGCGTCGCGCCCGAGGTGGAAACCGCGCTTTCGGACGAACAGAAGGCCGACTTTTTCTTCTTAACGCCGGAAAACGACCCGCAGCTGCAAAAAGCGTTGGAAATACTGGCATAATGCAGCCCGAAGAGGAGAAAAATAGGCAAAAATCAGTGCTCTCGCTTGACAGCGCGGCCATCCTTACCTATAATAGGGAGTACTGTACGGCCGCAGGCGGCCGGATTACTGATGATAAGAAGGGTTTGCAATCATGGCAAAAGAAATTAAATTGACCCAGGAAAGTCTGGACGCTTATAAGGAAGAACTGGAATATCTCAAAACGACCCGCGCGGACGAGGTGGCCGAGCAGCTCAAGGAAGCGCGCTCCTTCGGCGACCTGTCCGAGAACGCCGAGTACGACGAAGCCAAGAACGAGCAGGGCAAGCTGTATTCGCGCATCGCGGAGCTGGAGGAGATCGTCAAGCAGGCGGTCGTCGTTTCGGGCGACACCTACGCCGCGGACGAGGTTTCCCCCGGCTGCCGCTTTGTGGTCAAGGATCTGGAGCTGGACGAGGAGGAGGAGTACCACTTTGTCGGCTCGCAGGAGGCCGACCCGATGGCGGGCCGCATTTCCGACGAATCCCCCTTCGGCAAGGCGATGCTGGGCAAAAAAGCCGGCGAGACCGTCGAGGTGGAAGCGCCGGCAGGCGTTGTCAAGTACAAGGTTATCGAAATCAAGAAGTAAGCCGCGCGGCACAGCGCCCCGCGTTTGAAATTAAAAGATTGTCAGGTGAATACAGATATGGCAGAACAGAATCAGCCCTCCGAGCAGCACGAGCAGACCGCCGAGGAACTGCACGAGCTCAAGCGCATCCGCCGCGAAAAGCTGGCCGAGCTGCAGCAGGCGGGCAGCGACCCGTTCGAGCAGGTGCGCTTTGAACGCGACCACCACACGAGCGAAATCCACGAGCAGTTCGACGCGCTCGAAGGCAAGACCGTCCGGCTTGCCGGCCGCATGATGTCCAAGCGCATCATGGGCAAGGCGTCGTTTTCCGACCTGTCCGACCGCCGCGGCCGCGTGCAGCTTTACGTCAAGCGCGACAACGTCGGCGAGGAGGTTTACAAGGGCTATAAAAAGCTTGATATCGGCGATATCATCGGCGTCGAGGGCGAGGTGTTCCGCACCCAGAAGGGTGAAATCTCGGTGGCCGTCCATGAGCTGACGCTGCTGTCTAAAAACCTTGTGCCGCTGCCCGAAAAGTGGCACGGACTCAAGGATACCGACATGCGCTACCGCCAGCGGTACGTCGACCTGATCGTCAATCCCGAGGTGCGCGATACGTTTGAGAAGCGCTCGGCCATCGTGCGCGAGATCCGCAATTTTATGGATCGGCGCGGCTTTATGGAGGTCGAGACCCCGTGCCTCAACACCATCCCGGGCGGCGCGGCGGCGCGTCCGTTCGTCACGCACCATAACGCGCTCGACATCGACATGTACATGCGCATCGCGACAGAGCTGCATTTGAAGCGCCTGATCGTGGGCGGCTTCGAGCAGGTGTATGAGATCGGCCGCATCTTCCGCAACGAGGGCATGGACACCAAGCACAATCCCGAGTTTACGACCATCGAGCTGTATCAGGCGTTCACCGATTACCACGGCATGATGGATATCACCGAGGATATGATCGTGCACTGCTGCGAGACTGTGCTCGGCACGACCAAGGTGACGTATCAGGGAACCGAAATCGACTTTTCTAAGGGCTGGAAGCGCCAGACGATGGCGGACGCGGTCAAGGAATACGCCGGCATCGACTTTATGGCCATCGACGGCGAGGAGGCTCTTCGTCAGGTCAAGGCCAAGGGCGTTGAAACCGAAAAGGGCAAGGAGAGCTGGGGAGACCTGCTCGCTTTGTGCTATGATGAATTTGTGGAAGAAAACTTGGTGCAGCCGACCTTTATCATCGACTATCCGGTCGAGATTTCGCCGCTGGCCAAGCGCAAGCCGTCCGACCCGCGCCTGACCGAGCGGTTCGAACTGTTCGTGGTCGGCCGCGAGCTGGCAAACGCCTTCTCCGAGCTGAACGACCCGATCGACCAGCGCGAGCGCTTTGAGCGTCAGGCCGCGCTGCGCGCCGCGGGCGACGACGAGGCCAACATGATGGACGATGATTTTGTAACCGCTTTGGAATACGGTATGCCTCCCACGGGCGGCATGGGCATGGGCATCGACCGGCTGGTCATGCTGCTGACCGACTCTGCCTCCATCCGGGATGTTCTGCTGTTCCCCACGATGAAGCCGATCGGTATGGAGTAACAAGACGCTTTGCAAAGCCTGAACGGGTCCGTTCAGGCTTTCGGCATATTCGCATCAAAGGGGATATTCGATGGACCGGCATCTGTTCCTGCACCGCCGGGTGCATCGCGCCATGCATCCGACCTCGGTCATGGCGCTGGGTTTTCTGATTATTATTCTGACAGGCGCGGCCTTGCTGTCGCTGCCGTTCGCGGCGCAAAACGGCGAGCCGACCGGCTTTCTCACCGCGCTGTTCACTGCGACCTCGGCAACCTGCGTCACTGGTCTGGTCACAGTCGGGACGGCGACGCATTGGTCGAATTTCGGACAGGCGGTGCTTCTGCTGCTGATCCAGATCGGCGGCCTTGGATTTATGACGCTGGCCTCGGTGGCGTCCTTCCTGATGCGGCGCACGATCACCCTGCGCGAGCGCATGGTGATGAGCGCCGGCCTGAATCTGACCGACAACGCCGGCATCGTCCGCCTGACGCGCCGCGTGCTGTTCGGCACCTTCACCTTTGAGGGGCTGGGCGCGATTTTGCTGGCGTGCCGGTTCGTGCCGCGCTTTGGTTTTCTGCGCGGCGTCAAGATGGGCGTGTTCCATTCGGTATCGGCGTTCTGCAACGCGGGGTTCGATCTGCTTGGCACGCCCGAGCAGCCCTTTTCCTCGCTGACCGGCTACACGGGAGATCCGGTCGTCAATCTGACGGTCATGGCCCTGATCGTGCTGGGCGGCCTCGGCTTTTTCGTGTGGGGCGATATTTGGGACAAGCGGCGCTTCCGGCATTTCCGGCTGCATACCAAGCTCGTGCTTGTGACGACGGGCCTGCTGCTCGCGCTGGGCTTTGTGACGACAATGCTGTTCGAGTGGAACAACCCGGAGACGCTCGGCCTGCTGCCGCCGGGCGAAAAAGTGCTGGCCGCGGCGTTTCAGTCGGTGACGCTGCGCACGGCGGGCTTTAACACGGTCGACCAAGCCGCGCTCACCGGGCCGTCGCAGGCAGTGGCCTGCCTGCTCATGCTGATCGGCGGCTCGCCCGGTTCGACGGCGGGCGGCATCAAAACGGTTACGGCCGCGGTGCTGCTGCTGTCCACGCTGTCCGCGCTGCGCGGCCGCACCACGGCGACAGCCTTCGGCCGCACGATCGTGCCGCGCGGCGTGATGAACGCGGTGACGATGATGATCGTCGGCGTGGTCGTCAGCCTGACGGGAGCGTGCACGATTTCCTATCTGGAAGCCGTGCCGTTTCACAAATGCCTGTTTGAGGCCGTGTCTGCGTTTGCCACGGTCGGCCTGTCGATGGGGCTGACGCCGGTGCTCGGCCCGGTGTCGCATTTTATCCTGATCGTTTTAATGTATCTGGGCCGCGTCGGCGTGCTGACGCTGGGCGTTTCCGTGCTCATGCGGCACCGGGAGCCGCCCAAGATGCGGTATCCGGACGCGCAGGTCATGGTCGGGTGACGTATAGGGGGCATCCTATGCCCCCTATAATACCCCCGGACGCGGCCCAAGGCCGCTCAAGTCGGGGTATCGAAAAGTCCGGCGGAGCTGGACTTTTCGATGGAAACGACAGGGCCGTTTCCGATTATACGGCGCTGCGAAGCAGCGCATTTTCATCAAATCTGGGGGCGTGTACCTCGGATTTGATAACCTGTAGGTTACTATCATTATTCTCGTGCTTTGCGCGATTATAATAAGCACAAACCGGCGGAGAATTGCACTCCAGAGCGGCTTATCTTGCCGCTTTGTGCTGCCTGAAAGGCGCGGTTCGGAGCCGGAATATTCGATCGCGAGCGTGGTCGCGATCGAAAAAACGGGAGTTTTTTTCTATGAAATCCTTTTTGGTTATTGGTTTGGGGCGGTTCGGCGCGTCGGTGGCGCGCGAGCTGTCCGCGCTCGGGCAGGAGGTGCTCGTGCTCGACGAGGACGCCGATCACGTGCAGCGCATCGCGGACGATGTGACGCAGGCCATTCAGGGCGACGCGCAGGATGAGGCCGTGCTGCGCTCGGTCGGCGCGCGCAACTTTGACTGCTGCGTGGTTGCGGTCGGCGCCGATATGGAGGCAAGCATCCTGATCACGGTGACGCTCAAGGATCTGGGCGCGAAATACGTGGTCGCCAAGGCGATGAGCCCGGTGCACGCGCGCGTGCTCGAGCGGGTCGGCGCGGACCGCGTCGTGCTGCCCGAGAGCGAGATGGGACAGCGCTTGGCGCAGCGGCTGGCTCGCACCAACGTCGTCGACTACATCGGCGTGTCGGATGATTTTTCCATTCTGGAGATACACGCGCCCAAAAGCTGGATCGGTCACACGCTCGGCCAGCTCAACATCCGCGCGCGGTACTTGATCAATGTGCTGGCGATCCGGCACGGCGAGGGCGGGCATGTCGACGTGACGCCTGCGGTCGATCAGGTCATCGGGCCGGACGACGTGCTGATCGTGATCGGCACGAACGAGAACGTCAATAAGGTGGTGGAGCTGACGTGACCGAGATCCAAAGCCGTCAGAACACGGCGTTCCGGCATCTGGCGCGGCTGGGGCGGGAGAAAAAATACCGCAAAAGCACGGGCGAAATGCTGTGCGAGGGCGAAAAAATGCTGCATGAAGCGCTGGACGCGGGCGCCCAGATCAAAACCGTGCTGGTGCGCGGGGGCGGCGCGGACGCAGCGTCCGGCGCGCTGCTGGCGCGCGCCGAGCAGGCGGGCGCCGCGCTGTACTGTGCGCCCGAGGCGCTTTTCACAGCGGCGAGCGATG
The DNA here is from genome assembly GCA_030524205.1 of Eubacteriales bacterium. GTDB lineage: Bacteria > Bacillota > Clostridia > Oscillospirales > Butyricicoccaceae > Agathobaculum. The sequence goes on along the minus strand of JAUNGZ010000033.1, from coordinate 4,293 downwards.
TGGAAACCCCGCAAAACGTCATTTTTTCATGCGTGCAGCCCCAGTGGGACGCGGCTGCTCTAGACGGCAAAGAGCAGGTGTTGCTGCTGGACGGCTTGCAGGACCCGGGCAACCTTGGCACGATTTTGCGCACTGCCGAAGCGTTCGCGCTCGGCGCCGTTGTGTTGTGCGAGGGCTGCGCCGATCCGTTCTCGCCCAAGGTCGTGCGCGCGACGATGGGGGCGGTGTTCCGCCTGCCGTGCGTCTCGCTGCCGCTGGAACGGGCGATGGAACGGCTGCGCGCGGGCGGCCTTTCCATTTACGCGACCGCGCTGCATGGGGACAGCGTGCCGCTTGGCTCGGTCGGCTTGAAGAAAGCCGCGGTCATCATCGGCAGCGAGGGGCGGGGCGTTTCCCAGCAGGCGCTCGCCGGCGCTGACAAGCGCGTCGTCATCCCGATGGCGGGCCGGGCGGAATCGCTCAACGCCGGCGTTGCGGCGGCGATTGTGATTTATGAAATGACAAAGTGAGGAGGCGGCCGTCATGCCGGCACAGTTAAGTTATGTATGGCTTTCCACACGTCGCGGGGTGGGAACGCAGGCGGTAAGCGAGCTGCTGCGCGCGTTTGGGTCGCCCGAGGCGGTCTACGCGGCCGATCGCGAGGCGCTCATGACGGCGTGTCCGCTGCGTAAGGCGCAGGTCGACGCGCTGTGCGATAAGGAACTGGGCGAGGCCGAGCGCATCGTTTCCCAGTGCGCGAAAAAGGATATCCGGATCGTGACAATCGGCGACAGCGCCTAGCCCGACCGGCTGCGCGCCATTGCCGACCCGCCCGCGGTTTTATATGTGCGCGGGCGCTGGCCGGATTTTGATGTAACGCCCGGCGTGGCCGTCGTCGGTACACGAGAGGCGACGCCTTACGGCCTGCACACGGCGGAAGAGCTGGGACGGGCGCTCGCGCGGGCCGGGTTCATCACGGTCAGCGGCATGGCGCTCGGAAACGACGGCGCGGCCCACCGCGGCGCTTTGCGCGCGGGCGGCTTGACGGTCGCCGTGCTCGCCGGCGGCGCGGATGTGTGCTATCCGCCGTCGCACCGCGGCCTGATGGGAGATATCCTGCTGTCCGGCGCGGTCATCAGCGAATATCCGCCCGGCACCGAGCCGCGCGGCGACCATTATCATGCGCGCAACCGCATCATCAGCGGCCTTTCGGTCGCGACAGTCGTGGTCGAAGCGCCGGGCTACCGCTCGGGCTCGCTGATCACCGCGCGGCACGCGCTCGATCAAGGGCGCGACGTGTACGCCGTGCCCGGCACGCTGGACGCGCCGCAGTCTCGGGCCTGCAACGAACTGATCGAGAAGGGCGAGGCGGCGCTGCTGCGCAGTCCGGAGGCGCTCACACGCGCTTACCGCGGCCTGCTGCACGAAAAGCCGGGCGAGCGGGGCGTGCGCGACGCATTTTTCCGCCAGACCGGCGAGAACCCCGCCCCGGCGGAAAAAACCGCGTGGGACGAAATCCAAAAGCGCGAGCAGCAAGGCCGCGCGCGCCGGCAGGCGCAGGAAAGGAAGGCGCGGCAGAAGAAAGACGATGCCGCGCCCGAACAGAAGGCCGCCGCGCCCAAGGATAAGCCCTCCGCCATTCCCGACGCCCTGCAAGGGGATGAGCGGCGCATTGCCGAGCTGGTGCAGCAGGGCGTATGCACGGCGGACGAGCTGATCGAGCGCTGCGACCTGCCCGCGCCGCGGGTGATGAGCTTGGTCACCATGCTGGAAATGGACGGCATTTTACGCCGCGAAAAGGGCAGACTGGTTTTAGCGAGCCTTTGACATTTGCGTCCAAAGCGGGTATAATACGCTCGCCGTGCGCCGCGGTGCGGGAAAGCGCATCCCGGCGGGAGCGGGCGCGTTTTGATACAGACCGGGCTTGCAGCCGCCGCCCCCGGCAGGCGCTCGGCCCGGAGCTTCGTTTGCGGATGCGAACGGATTACAGGAGGAAACAATACATTATGTCGAAATTAGTCATCGTGGAGTCGCCCGCCAAGGCCAAAACCATCGGCAAATACCTCGGTTCGGACTATGTGGTCAAGGCTTCGATGGGTCATCTGCGCGATCTGCCCAAAAAGAAGATGAGCGTCGATATCGAGCACGATTTTAAGCCCGAGTATGTGCCGATCGAGGGCAAGGACAAGATCATCTCCGAGCTGCGAAGCGAAATCCGCAAAAGCGATTTCGTTTACCTCGCAACTGACCCTGACCGCGAGGGAGAGGCCATTTCGTGGCACATCAAAGAGCTGTATAAGCTGAAAGACAAGGACTCCAAGCGCGTCACATTTAACGAAATCACAAAGCCCGCGGTCAAATACGGCATCGAGCATCCGCGCGATATCGACATTGATCTGGTCAACGCCCAGCAGGCGCGCCGGATTCTCGACCGCGTCGTGGGCTATCAGCTTTCGCCCTTTCTCTGGCGCAAGGTCAAGCGCGGCCTGTCCGCGGGCCGCGTGCAGTCGGTTGCGACCCGGCTGGTTGTCGACCGGGAGAACGAAATCCGCGCCTTTGTCCCCGAGGAATACTGGACGATCGAGGCGACCCTGCCCGCGCCGCACGACGACGGACAGACCTTTTCCGCGCGCTTTTTCGGCAACCGGGACGGCAAGATCGACCTGAAAGACGAGGAGTCGGCAAACGCGGTTGTCTCCGCCGTCACCGGCAAGCCGTTTACCGTCGGCGAGATCAAAAAGGGCAAGAAAAAGCGCACGCCCGCGCCGCCGTTTATCACCTCGACCCTCCAGCAGGAGGCGTCCCGCAAGCTAAATATGACCCCGCGCCGCACGATGAGCGTGGCGCAGGAGCTGTACGAGGGCATCGAGCTGGGCGAGCACGGACTGACCGGTCTGATCACCTACATGCGTACCGACTCGCTGCGTCTGGCCGACGAGGCCACCATTGCCGCCGCCGGTTTTATCCGCGGCCGCTACGGCGAGGAGTACTATCCCGGCAAGCCGCGCGTGTTCAAAACCAAGGGAAACGCGCAGGACGCGCACGAAGCCATCCGTCCGTCGGACGTCAAGCTTGTGCCGGAGGATATCCGGAATTACCTTTCGCCCGACCAGTTTAAGCTGTATAAGCTGATCTGGTCGCGCTTTGTCGCGTGCCAGATGGCCGACGCGATTTTTGACACGCTCTCGGTCGACTTAAACGCCGACCAATACGTGTTCCGCACCAGCGGCCACACGATCGCGTTCCCGGGCTTTCTGTCCGTGTACGAGGAGGGCCGCGACGACGATAAGGACGAGGGCGGCAGCAAGCTGCTGCCCCGCTTTGAGCAAGGGGACAGCATGGTGCCCACCGCCGTCGACCCCGCGCAGCACTTTACCCAGCCGCCCGCGCGGTATACCGAGGCGTCGCTCATCCGAGCGATGGAAGAGCGCGGCATCGGCCGCCCGTCCACCTATGCGCCGACGATCTCGACCATCCTCGACCGCGACTATGTGGCCAAGGAAAATAAGGCGCTGCGCCCGACGCCGCTCGGAGAGGGCGTGACCGGCCTGCTGGTCGATAAATTCAAGTCGGTCGCCGATTATGAATTTACCGCCAACATGGAGCACGAGCTGGACGAGGTCGAAGCCGGCAAGCTCGACTATATTCAGCTGCTCAAGAATTTCTACGGCGGCTTTGAAGGCGCGCTCAAGCAGGCCGAGGTCGATCTCGAAGGCCAGCGCATCAAAATTCAGGACGAGGTCACCGACGTGATCTGCGACAAGTGCGGCCGCAACATGGTCATCAAGTCGGGCCGCTTCGGCAAGTTCCTCGCGTGCCCCGGTTTCCCGGAGTGCACCAATACCAAGGCCATCACCGAGGATACCGGCGCGGCCTGCCCGAAATGCGGCGGCAAGGTCGTCAAGCGCAAGTCCGGGCGCGGCTATGTGTTTTACGGCTGCGATCATTATCCGGCGTGCGATTTCGTCACGTGGGATAAGCCGCTGAAAACCAAATGCCCGAACTGCGATTCGTCGCTGTTCCGCCACACCGACCGCGATTCCAAGGAGGTCACCGACGTGTGCCTGCGTGAGGGCTGCGGCTTTACCGAGCTGGTCAAGGAGGGCCTGCCGCCCGAGGAGGCCGAGAAGAACCGCGCCCGCCGCGAAGCGCGCGCGGCAAAGGCCGCCGAACGCGCCGCCGCGAAGGAAGCGGCGGAAGCGGACGGGGAGAAGCCGAAGAAGGCGCCTGCCAAGAAAACGGCGGCCAAGAAGAAAACGGCGGCAAAATCCGCCGCGGCAAGCAAGACCGCGGCGGCCAAGAAAACTGCGGCGG
>JAUNGZ010000008.1 GCA_030524205.1 Eubacteriales bacterium | reverse complement strand
GTTCAGCTTCAGCTTTCTCAGCGATTCGATATATTCGGCTTCTGTTTTCATGCTTGATCTTCCTTTCTATGTAGTTACATTTCTACCAGTACCTTAAAATAATCGCCCGGGATTTCGGAAAAAGCGAACGCCTGCTCCACCTCGCCGAGCGGATACACCTTGCTGACCAGCGAGAGAAATTCCTCGTTCAGCGCGCCGCTCTTGAGCAGCTCGACCGCGCCGATAAAGCTGTACTGCGAATGGATGCGAACGCCCTGCATGCGCAGCTCGCGCGAGAACATCGTCGAAAGATCGACCGGATGCGGCTCCCGCGTCATACCGACGATCATGACCATGCCGCCGATCGCCGTATACTGCACGGCCGCGGCAATGCCCGGCTTGCTGCCCGACACCTCGTAAGAGACGTGGAAGCCCTTGCCGTCGGTCAGCTCCATCATTTTCCGGTCAAAATCCGGATCGAGGGGATTAACGGTCTCAAAGCCGAGCTTTTCCGCGAATTCGCGGCGGAACGCGTTGATTTCCGAAATCACGACCTTGCGCGCGCCCGTATGCCGCGCGACGATCGCGATCAGCATGCCGATCGGGCCGCCGCCGATGACCAGCGCGGTTTCGCCGACCTGCAGCCCGCTGCGGCGCACATCATGCACCGCGACGGCGACCGGCTCGGTCAGCGCCGCCAGACGGAGATCCATATCCTTCGGGATCTTATACATTTTCCGGGTCAGCACCTTGACATACTCGGCAAAGCCGCCGTTGCAGTGCGCGCCCATGAAACAAAGGTTTTGGCAGACGTTATCGTGCCCCTGCGCGCACGGCTCGCAGTTGCCGCAGGAGAAAAACGGCTGCGCGACCACCATGTCGCCCGGCTGGAACTGATCGGCGCCCACGCCTTTCGCCTCCACCAGCTCGCCGACGAACTCGTGCCCGGGCACGACGGGAAACGTAGCTGTGGGATGCTGGCCGTGCAGCACATGCAGGTCGCTGCCGCAGATGCCGCAATACCGCACGCGGATCAGCGCTTCTCCTTCTCCCACTTCCGGCATGTCGATATCCCGCAAATGGATGCTGTTGGGCTGGTTGATGACTGCTGCTTTCATAATGGTGATTACCCCTTCCTTGCGATCGCGCGTTTCGCCGCCGCCGCGATGTCCTCGGCGGTCAGATGCATCGCCCGCTTCAAATAATCCACGTCGCCGACCTCGCCGAACCGATCCTGCACGCCGACGCGCTCGAGCGGACAGCACACGGTCGAGGTCAGCACCTCGGAAACCGCCGAGCCCAGCCCGTTAATCACGTTGTGGTTTTCCGCCGTGACGATCGCGCCGGTCGCTTTCGCCGCCTGCGTAATCGCGTCCGCGTCGATCGGCTTGATGGTGAACAGGTTGGACACGCCCGCGTCGATCCCCTCTTGCTTCAGCAGGTCGGCGGCGCGCAGCGCGTCCGCGACCGAAATGCCGGTGGCGAAGATCGTCACGTCCTTGCCGTCGCGCAGCTTGGCCGCCTTTCCGATCTCAAAGGTCGAGCCGTCCCGGTAAATCTTTTCCGATTTTTTGCGGGACAGGCGGATGTAAAACACGCCGTACAAATCCTTGGTCTGCCGCAGCAGATCGGCCAGCATGACCGAATCCGCCGGCTCGAGGATCGTCACGTTCGGAATGCAGCGCATCATGCCCATGTCCTCAAACGGCATGTGCGTGCCGCCGTTGGTCGCCGCGGTCACGCCGGGGTCCGAGCCGATGATGCGGACGTTCAGACGCGCGTAAGCCGCCGAGATGAACACCTGATCCATCACGCGGCGCGTGGCAAAGGTGCCGAACGTATGGGCGAACGGGATCAGCCCGGTCGCGGACATGCCCGCCGCCGCGCCGATCATATTGGCCTCCTGAATGCCGCAGTTGACCGTGTGTTCGGGGTGCTTCTTCCAAAACGCCGTCATGCCGATGCTGTTGATGATATCTGCGTCCAGATAAACGACGCGCTCGTCCTTGCTGACCAGCTCTTCCATAACTTCGGCAAACACCGCGCGCATTTCCTGCTTTTCCTCCGCGAGAACGCTTTCCATCTGATACATGCGTTACGCCCCCTTTCCCTGCAGCCGCTCGATCTGCCGCTGCAGCGCGGCGACCGCCTGCTCATACTGCTCGGCGCTGAACTTCATATGGTGGTTGTAAAACTCGCCCTCGGCAAAGGTGCAGCCCTTTCCCTTTTCGGTTTGCAGCACGATCATATGCGGCCTGTCGGCGACTGTTTTGGCGCTCGCAATCGCGGCACTTATCGCCTCAACGTCGTGGCCGTCCACCGCCTGCGCGTCCCAGCCGAAATCGGCAAATTTCTGCCGGATATCGCCCAGATCGCAGATGTCCTTGGTGTAGCCGTCAAGCTGCTTTTGGTTGCAGTCGATAAACGCGATCAGGTTGCCGAGCTTTTGCTGGTGCGCCCACAGCGCGCCCTCCCAGACCTGCCCTTCCTCGCTCTCGCCGTCGCCCAGCACCAGATAGGTGTAGCTGCCGCGGTTCTGGAAGCGGTTGCCCCAAGCCGCGCCCAGCGCGGTCGACATGCCTTGCCCGAGCGAGCCGGTCGACATATCGACGCCGGGCGTCAGGTTCATATCACAGTGGCTCGGCAGGCGCGTGCCGGGCTGGTTGATCGTCGTGATCTCCTCCTCCGGGAAAAAGCCCCGCAGCGCCAGCGCGGCGTACAGCGCCGGCCCGCAGTGCCCCTTGGACACGACCAGCCAGTCGCGCTCGGGCCACTTGGGGTTCTTCGGATCGACCTTCATCACGCCGCCGTACAGCACGGCCATCAAATCGGCCATGCTCATCGACCCGCCGATATGGCCCGCGCCGAGCACGCTCAGGCCGCGCAGCGCGGTCATGCGGATCTGCGCCGCAAAAATTTTCAGCTGCGTTGTCGTCATCATCACAATGCCTCCCCCGCTTTAATAGCAAGCGTTATAGATGTCGATCATCTCCGCGCGGCTCAGTTCGACATAGTTGTTTTTCAGCAGGCGCTGCTGGCCCTCGATAACGCTGTCCGCAAAGACCGGGAATTCCTCCCGCGTCATGCCGTATTCGCGCAGCGGCTTGCGCGGCAGGATCTTCTCCATCAGCGCGTAAAGCGTTTCAAGCGCCTTGTCCGGCGAAACGCCCAGCGCCTTGCCGAACAGCTCTTCGAGCTGTGTCAGCTTGCCGACCGGCTTCTTTTCACGGTATTTGCGGAACACCTCGGCGAACATCAGCTGATTGGCCTCGCCGTGCGGGATATGGTATTTGCCGCCGAGCGGATAGCTCATCGCGTGCACGGCCGCGCAGCCGGCATAGCCGAACGCGATGCCCGCGAAATTGGAGGCGACCAGAAATTCCGAGGTCTTGTCCTTCCAGCTCTCCGCGCCGTTTTCCGCCACATATAAGTACGCCTTGACGATCATCTCGATCGCCTTTTCGGAAAAGGCCTCGCTGTGCGGGATCGCCTTGGGCGAAAGATAAGACTCGACCGCATGGATCATTGCGTCGATCGAGCTGGTGGCGAAGAATTTATAGGGCAGCGTGCGCACCATCTCCGGGATCAGCACCGCGCTGTCCGCGTACATCGTATCGAGCGCGAGGCCTTTCTTGGTCTGCAAATTCTTCAGCTCGCAGATTGTCACGTTGGTCACCTCGGAGCCGGTGCCGCAGGTGGTGGGGATGACCGTCAGGCTGCGCGATTTCTCCGGCACGACGCGGCCTGTGAAAATATCCTCGGTCGACCAGTCGCCCGTGAACGTGAGCACTTTGGCGATATCAATCACCGTGCCGCCGCCAACCGCGATGATCCGGGCGGTATCCTGCGGAATATCGGCGCGGATCGCGTCGATCATCTGATCGTTTGGTTCGCCCGCACCGTACTTTTCCTGAAACAGCGTGCGGCACGGCACGCCGGTCGGTTTGATGAACGGATCGTAAATAAACTCATTGGTAATGATGAGATCGTTCGCCCGCAGCTCCTCCTGCGCGGCAAACTCTGCAAAGCTCTGGTAGCCCTTGATCTGCGGGTGCAGCTTAAAGTTATACATGACAGCCTCCTTATCGTTTCAAACCGCTTGCCTATACTGTAATATTAGCACCACTTCGTCGACATGTCAATTATATTGTATACAATTATATTTTAATAATTTAATATTTGCTTCGTTTTACACTTATTTAATTATGCCGCTGTTTTCGCCCTGCTTTTCGGGCAAAACAGGGCGGGCTGATGCCCGCCCCGCCGCCGCTGTTTATTTGCAGTTTTCCTCCATGCCGCTCTCGACGGAGGCAAGCCCCGCACAAACCATGGCATAGCTTTTAAAATTGTCCTCCAGCGTCGTTTCCGGCACCGTATTGCCCTCAATGCAATCCATCATCATATGGAAGCCGTAGGCCATTTCGGTGAACGGCATCTGCGGTTTTTCCAGCTTAACGCCCTGCTGCGCGCCCGAAACCATGACGACCGCGTCGTTTTTCTTGTGCTCGAAAAACCAAACGTCGTCGTTTGCGTCCAGCGTCAGACAGCCCTTTGAGCCGGTGATTTTAAAATCGCCGTCCCACGAGGTCTCGCGGCCGCGCGCGGCCCACGAGCCCGAGTAGGTCACCCGGACGCCGCCGTCGAGCGTCATAACCGCGTCGGTGGAGGGGCGGCCGTCAAACAGCGACCAGCTCGGCCGGTAGCTGCGGCAGTACATTTTCTGGCAGTCTTTCCCGGTGAAGAAGCGGATGAGATCAAAATGGTGGATGCAGACGTCCTGCAAAAGCGGCTGCTCCAGCCCCGCGCGATAGCCCTGTAAATCCTCCTGCTTGCGGAAGGTGACCTCCACGGCCTCCACATCGCCGATCATGCCGTCGGCAATCGCGCTGCGGATCGCCTGATTATGCGGCCGCCAGCGGTAATTCTGCGACGCCATGAATTTCAGCTCCGGGTGCTTCGCTTTGGCCTCCAGCAGCTGTTCCGCCTGCTCGATGTTCATGGCAAGCGGTTTCTCGGTGATGACGTTCATGCCGTGCTCCAGCGCCATGGTGTCCGCTTCAAAGTGCAGCGCGCCGGGAATGACGATAATTGCGATTTCCGCCTGCGTCTTGCGGATCGCCTCGCGGAAGTCGGTGAAGCAGATGCTTTCCGGCACCTGATACTGCGCTGCGATCTGCCTCAGCTCCTGCTCGGCGCCCGCCACGCCCGCCAGCTCGCAGCGGTCGGTTTTGGAGATCAGCTCGATCCAGTTGCGGCCCCAAAAGCCGAGACCCAATAACAGTACACGATGTTTCATAAAATCGCTCTCCTTATTCCTTATTTGCCGCCGCGCACTCGCCGGCGCGACCGGTCAGGATATCCAGCGCGTGATCAAGCTGCGGCAGCACATAGGCCAGATTTTCCCGCACCGCCTTCGGGCTGCCGGGCAGGTTGATAATCAGGGTCCGCCCCCGAATCACCGATACGCCCCGGCTCAGCATCGTCCGGCCGGTGACGGCAAGGCTGTTCATCCGCATCGCTTCCGCGATGCCGGGCACCTGCCGCTGCGCGATATCGAGCGTCGCCTCCGGCGTTGCGTCGCGCGGCGAAAGCCCCGTGCCGCCCGTCGTCAGAATCAGATCGGCGCGCTGTTCGTCGCACAGACGCCGCAGCTCCTCGCGCAGCATCCTGCGCTCGTCCGGCAGCACAAGATATGACTTGACCACATAGCCGTGCGCCTGCACCATGTCCCGGATTTCCCGGCCGCTCACGTCCTCGCGCTCCCCCGCATAGCCCTTATCGCTCGCCGTGATGACCGCAACCCGGTAAGCGTGCCGTTCATTCGACATACATTTCATCTCCGACACGGATTTCGCCGCCTTCCAGCACGCAGGCGAACACGCCCTCGCGCGGCATAATGCAGTCCCCTACCTGCTGGTAAATCGCGCAGCGCTGATGGCATTCCTTCCCGATCTGCGTCATTTGCAGCACCGCGCTTCCCACGCGCAGCACTGTGCCGACCGGAAGCGAACGGAAGTCGACGCCGTCGACGACCAGATTTTCACCGAACGCGCCAAAATCCACCTGCGCGCCGCGGGCGCGGAATTCCTCAATCCGCTGATAGGACAGCAGGCTGACCTGCCGGTGCCATTTGCCCGCGTGCGCGTCGTTTTCAATGCCAAAATCCTGAATCAGCTCCGCCCGGTCGACCGGCCGCTTCTGGATGCCGCGCCGGTCGCTGATACAGATTGCTTTTATCGTTCCCACGGTCTACCCCCCTATCGACGCCATGTACCGTGTATCGGCGTCGGCCTGCACGCGGCCGAACCGATGCCCCTCCGGCTTATTCCTGAGCTGCTCCCGAATCCGGGCGCAGATCGTTTCATCGTCCGCACCCGTTCGCAGCAGATCCCGCAGATTCAGCTTCGCCCGCTGGTACAGGCACGGCTTAAAGTCCCCGTCCGCCGACAGGCGCACCCGGTTGCAGTCCGCGCAGAAGCAGTCTGTGACCGCGCGGATAAACCCGATTTTCCCCTCAAATCCATCAAGGGAAACGTACCGCGCCGGGCCGTTTCCGAGAACGCCGTCATAAGGCGTCAGCGCGCCGTACGCTGCTTCGAGTTCGGCGCGCAGCGTATCGAACGGTACCGCCGTGTAAGCCGAGCCGCAGCCAATCGGCATCAATTCGATGAACCGCACCGCCCTTACGCGCCCGCGCGCCAGCCCGGCCAGCGGGACGATGTCCTCGTCGTTCAGCCCGCTGATCGGTACGCAGTTGATTTTAACCGGCAGCCCGGCGGCCGCCGCGCGATCGACCGCGTCGAGCACCCGTTCCAGCCCCTCGAACCGGGTGATGCGCAAAAAGCGCGCCGGGTCGAGCGTGTCGAGACTGATGTTCACCGCGTCGAGGCCCGCCTCCAGCAGCGCGTCCAAATGCTGCGCGAGCAAAACGCCGTTGGTTGTCAGCGTGATCTGTTCGACGCCGCTGATTTCGCGCAGCGCGCGCACCAGCCTGACCACGCCCAGCCGCACCAGCGGCTCGCCGCCGGTCAGCTTGATTTTTCGAACGCCGAGCAAGGCAAAGCAGCGCGCCAAGCGCGTTACTTCTTCCAAGGTGAGGATCTGCTCGTGCGGCAGCGTTTGGATGCCCGTCGCCGGCATGCAGTAAACGCAGCGCAGATTGCAGCGGTCGGTCAGTGAAACGCGCAGATAGTCCGCCGTGCGGCCGCAGCCGTCCTGCATGGTCACAACGCCTCCTCCCGCAGAAAATGCCCGCTTTTCCCGCCTTCCTTTTCCTCCAGACGCACGGAAACGATCTCCATCGCCCGGTCGGCGGCCTTGCACATATCATAAACCGTCAGCAGGGCGACCGACGCGCCGGTCAGCGCCTCCATCTCCACGCCCGTTTTGCCGTCCACCCGCACGGTGCAGCGAACGCGGACGCCGGGCAGCGCATTGTCCGGCGCCAGTTCAACCGCGCACTGTGTGATCAAAAGCGGATGGCACAGCGGGATCAGCGACGCGGTCTGCTTGACCGCCATGATGCCGGCGATGCGCGCCGTAGCGAGCACGTCTCCCTTGGCAAAGCCGCCCGCCTCAATCAGCGAAAGCGTTTCGGGCCGCATGCGGATGCACCCGCTTGCCGCCGCCGTGCGCCGGGTGACGGCCTTTTGCGATACGTCTACCATGCGGGCGTTGCCCCGCTCGTCCAAATGAGATAATTTGTTTTCCATTGCTGCGCCGCCCTCAAATGCTGCGGATCAGCCCGCCTTCCGCGCGGATCGCCGCGCCGTTGGTCGCGGCGGACAATTCGGAGCAGAAATACGTCACCGTGTCCGCGATCTCCTCGACCGAGGTGATGCGCTGCAAAAGCTGGCTCGGCTCGTAGGTCACAAAATATTCCCGGATCGCCGTATCAAGGTCCTTACCCTCGCGCGCGGCGCGTTCGGTTTGATAAGCCGCCGTGTTTTCCGTCCAGGTCAGGCCGGGCAGCACGGTGTTTACGCCGACGCGGGTCCCCTTGGTCAACTCGGCCAGCCCGCGCCCCAGCCCGATGACCGCGGTTTTGGACACGCTGTAATGAATCATGTCGGTCAGGGGCTTTACGCCGCATTCGCTCGCGATCAGCACCATGCGCCCCGCGTTGCGCTCGAGCATTTGGGGCAGGTAGTGGCGCGTCAAGCGCACCATGCTGAGCAGGTTTACGTTCAGCATCCAGGTCCATTCCTCGTCGCTGATCTCCGCGTAGGGCGTGCCTTTATAGGTGCCCATATTGCATACCAGAATATCGAGCGGCCCGTCCGCGTCGACCGCGTCCATGATTTGCTCTGCGCCCTCGGGCGAGGCCGCGTCGCCGGCCGCCGCGCGGCAGTCGCCGTACTGCGAAAGCTCCTCGCGCGTCCTTTCCAGCCGCTCCGCGTTTCTGCCGTTGATGTACACCACAGCGCTTTCCCGCAGCAGCCGTGCCGCAATCCCCTTGCCGATGCCGGCGGACGAGCCGGTTACCAGCGCGCGTTTTCCCGTTAATTTCAGATCCATAATTCCCTCGATTCCGCGATAGGTTTCAAAGCGTTTTACCGGCAGACATAGCCGCCGTCCACAATCAGGTCCGCGCCCGTTGTGTAGGACGAAGCGCCGCTCGCCAGATACAGCACCGCGCCCACCAGCTCTTCCGGTCTGCCCATGCGGCGCATCGGGATCAGCGGCAGCCACGCGTTCTTCAGCTCCTCCGGCGTGTCGACCGACATCGCCGTCGCCGTATACCCCGGGCTGATCGAATTGACGCGGATGCCGTAATCGGCCCACTCGACCGCGAGCGACCGGGTCAAATGCAGTACAGCCGCCTTGGACGCGTTATACGAGCACTGCCACTGCGGCACATTGACGACCGTGCCCGACATAGAGGCGTTGTTGATGATGCTGCCATGTATGCCGTTTTCAATCATGATTCGGCCCGCCGCGCGGGAGACGATATAGGTTCCGTTCAGATTTACGTCGAGCACGCGCTTCCACTCGTCGACCGTCGCCTCGACGGTCGGCTTATGGATGCAGATGCCCGCGTTGTTGAACACCACGTCGAGCGAGCCCGACCGGCGCAGCACCTCTGTAAGCGCCGCGTCGACCGCCGTTTCGTCCGCCACGTCAGCCGCGATATGGTAAGCGCGGCCACCGGCGGCGGCGATCTGCGTGAGCGTTTCCTCCGGCTCCGACCGGCACAGGATGGCGACCGCCGCGCCCGCTTGCGCCAGCCCCAGCGCGACCGTCTGCCCGATGCCCCGGCTGCCGCCGGTGACGACCGCCGTTTTGCCCGAAAGCCCAAATAACCCCGTCAGGTAATCCATACGCGCCGCCCCTTTACTGCACCGGCTGGCCGGTGTGGATATTCAGGCCGCCGGATACTTCCAAATTGACGCCGTTGCACGAGGTCGATTCGTCGGAAGCGAGAAAATACATCGCCTTGGCGACCTCGTCGGGCGTGCAGATGCGGCCGAGCGGATTGGCGCGGTTGAATTGCTCGACCACCTCGGGCGGGTTGGCAAGAAACATCGGCGTGGCGCAGGCCGCCGGACAGACGTTGTTGACGCGGATGTTGTATTTGCCGTAATCGAGCGCCATTGCGCGCGCCATGTTGACCGTCGCGCCCTTGGCGCCGTTGTACGCCGCCATATTATAGTCGCCGCACATGCCGGAGACCGACGCGGTGTTGACGATCGTGCCGCCGCCGTTTTCGATCATGTAAGGTACAAAATGCCGCGCGGTGAGATAGACGGCCTTAACGTCCACATCGAACACGCGCTGCCAGTCCTTTTCCGACACCTGATGCAGCTCGCCGCCGACAAAAATGCCCGCGTTGTTGATGATGCTGTCGATACCGCCGAACTCCTGCATGGTGTATTCGTACAGGCCGGCGACTTCCGCGTCGACCGCCACGTTGCACGCATAAAAGCGGAACGCGACCGAATACCCCTCCTGCGACAACTCGGCCAGCAGCTTCTCACCCGCGTCTCGGTTGAGGTCGGCGCCCATGACCTTCCAGCCGCGCGCCAAAAACAGCTTGACCGCGCTCAGGCCCATGCCCGACGTCGCGCCGGTGATTAAAACCCGTTTCATTATGATAAGACTCCTTTATTTCACCACAGAATGCCGGTCGCTGCGGTCAACCGTAAAGTAAACGGCAGCGATCATCAGCAGGCCGAACACGATATCCTGATAGTACGAAGTGATGCCGACCATGTTCAGGCCGCTGAGCAGCATATTATAGATGAAGCAGCCGATCAGCGTCTGCACCAAACCGCCCTTGCCGCCGGTCAGCGCCGTGCCGCCGAGCACGACCGCCGCCGTAACGGCCATGTTCATGGTCGCGCCGATGGTCGGCAGGCCGCTGCGCAGCTTGGCCGCGAGCACGATGCCGCCAAGCGCCGCGCACGCGCCGCAGACGGTGAAAATCAGCAGTTTGGTGCGGTTGACGTTGACGCCGGCCACAGCCGCCGCGCGCTCGTTGACGCCGACCGCAAAGGTGTTTTTGCCAAAGCTGGTTTTGGTCTGCACCAGATAAAAGACCAGCAGCAGAACCAGCGCCAGCACAAACGGCAGCGGAATGATGCCGAAGGCCGAACGCGCCCAGTCGATCATCGGCCACTGCGCTTTTTTGATCTGGATCGGGCTGGAGCCCGAAACCAGATAGGCCACCGTCTGCCACGCGCCCATCGAACCGAGCGTTGCGATGAACGACGGGATTTTGAGATAGACGACCAGCAGGCCGTTGATAAAGCCCGCGACGATACCCATAGCCAGCGCGACCAGATAGGACGTGTAGCCCATCGTCGGCAGCAGCACCGCAACGATGACCGTCGCCGTCGAGCAGACCGCGCCGATCGACAGGTCGATCGAGCCGACCAGCAGCACAAACGTTACGCCGATGCCCATCACCAGATAGGGCACGCTGTCCGTCAGCAGGTTTTTCAGGTTGCCCGAGCTGACGAAATTAAAATTCGCTAAAGTAAATACGATAAAAATCACAACGGCGGCAAACACGCGGATCCATGTGCCGGCCTGACGCGATTTCAGCTTTTCCCGAAACGCTGTTGTGTTCATGCGAAGACACCTCCCTTTCTTATATCACATCATGCCGCGGACGATATCGACCTGCTCCGGCTTGTTGCCGACCTCGCAGACGAATTCCTTCGTTACCAAACCGTCCTTCATCGTCAGAATGCGGCTGCTCAGGCCGATGCATTCGTCCAATGTGTCGCCCAGCACAATGACAGCGATGTCCCGCTCTGTGGCGTCCCGAATCAAATTGTAAATTTCCTCCTTCGCGCCCACATCCACGCCGCGCGTCGGGTGGTTCAAAATCAGCACCTTGGCGTCCGCCGTCAGCGCGCGGGCGAATACAACCTTCTGCGCGTTGCCGCCGGACAGGCTGTTCATATCGGAATCCATGCTCGAGCAGCGGATCTTCATATCCTTGATCCAATATTCGGTCTTTTCGCGCTGCTTCTTTTTGGAAATCAGTCCATACTTCCGGAACGCCTTCGGGTTGGAAATAGAGATGTTTTCCACAATGCTCAGGCTGCCGAGCTGACCTTCCTCGCGGCGTTCCTTGGGGATGGACACGACGCCCGCGTCCACCGCCTTGCCCGCCTGCGGGAAGCGCACCGGCTGGCCGTCGATCAGGATTTCGCCGCTGGTGTTGCCCTCAATGCCGGCCAGCACGTCGCACAGCTCCTCCTTGCCCGCGCCGACCACGCCGCAGATGCCGAGCACCTCGGCCTTGTGCAGTTTGAAGCTGACGTTCTGGAAGCTGCCGTACAGTCCAAGATCGCGCGCCTCCAGCACCACGTCGTCCTTGGGGGCGGCCTGCCGGTTCTCCTTATAATATTGGTCGCTCGAGGTCTTGCCGACCATGCGCTCGTACAAAATGTCCTCGCTGAGCTCGTCATGGTGCAGCATGCCGACGCCGCGGCCGTCCTTAAACACATAAACGCGGTCGCAGATTTCGATGATCTCGTCGAGCCGGTGCGAAACGAAAATCACTGCGTGCCCCTGCGCCGCCAGCTTGCGCATTTCGCCGAAAAGCTGCTGAATTTCGTCCGCGCTGAGCACCGAGGTAGGCTCGTCGAGCAGGATCATGGATTTATTGGAAGGATCGCCCGTCGTCGCGTTCGAGATGACCTTGCAGATCTCGATCATCTGGCGCGTGGCAAAGTCATAGTCGTTCACCTTGCGCGAGGGCTTGATGCCGCTGATTGCATGCTCCTGAAAAACCGCCTCGGTATCCTTATACATCTTGGACCAGTTAATAAACGGCCCGACGCGGTACTCCTTTTCACGCCCGAAAAAGATATTCTGGCCAACCGTCAGGTTGCCGATCAGCGCCTGCTCCTGAAACACCATGCCCACGCCCTGCCGCATTGCGTCCTTGGGCGATTTCGGCTCGAAGGGCTGGCCGTGCATCATCATAGTGCCGTCGGTCTGCGTCTGTACGCCCTGAATGATCTTCAAAAGCGTGGATTTGCCCGCGCCGTTTTCACCGACCAGACCGATGATCTCGCCCTCGTACACCTGCATTTCTATCCCTTGCAGCGCGAGGGTCGCCGGAAAGCGCATTTCAATATTTTCAGCTTTAAAAAGCAACTTTTTCTCACTCAAAATCACTCACCCCTTACTTGCTGACGACACGGCGTCCGCGCACGGAGGACAACGCCACCGCGGCCAGAATAATAACGCTCTGGATGCCGGTCTGGATATCGGGCGAAACGCCGAGCAGAACCAGTCCGTTGTTCAGCTCGGTAACGATCAGGACGCCGAGCAGCGTATTGAGCACGCCGCCCTTACCGCCGGTCAGCGCCGTGCCGCCAAGCACAACCGCGGTCATCGCCGGAAACAGATTGTTTTTGCCGATCAAAACCGTGCCCATGCCGAGGCGCGCCGCGCCCAGCACGCCGGCCAGACTGATCATTGCGCCCGACCAGATAAACGCTTTGAGCTTGACGGCCGTGATATTGACGCCCGTCATTTTGGGAATCGACTCGTCGTTGCCGATCGCAAACAGATAACGGCCAAACGCTGTATATTCCTGCAAAATATACGCCACTGCAAACATGATAAAGCTGATCCACGCGATATACGGGATGCCCAAAAAGCTGCGCAGCGCCAGATTGCGGAAGCCCTCGTCCATAATGTTGGGCGCAACCGCGCCGGTGATGGCCGTCGCAGCGCCCATGGCGATGCCGGAAAAGCCAAAGCTGACCATAAAGGACGGGATGCGCGCTTTCACATGAATGAGCCCGATCAAAAAACCAATCAAAGCGCCGATACCGATGGTCAGCACAATGCCGAACACACCGAGGTTCATGCTGTTCATCGTGTTCATCACCAGCATGCTGACCGCGCAGCCGCCAAGGCTCATCACACCGTCGACCGAAAGGTCGATGCAGCCGATCAGAATAACAAAGGTGATACCCAGCGAGATCGCCAGCGGAGTGGCGGTCTGCCCGAGCATTGTAATCACATTTTCGATTGATGCAAACCCCGGTGCCGCAATCGAAAAGATGACAAACAGCCCGACCAGCACGCACACCGGCACCAACTGGATAATCTTATCTTTGCGATTCTGCCGTTCGATTTTTTGCACAAATTGATCGGCAACCGATGCGGCAGACGCATTTTTTATCGCCATAAATATTCATCTCCCATGCTAACAATTTAAAAGCCCCGGATAATATATCTGCCGGAGTATTTCATCCGGCAGATACAAATTCCATCTTATTATAACGATTAGGCCGCCGGAATTTCGATGGGCTTAACAAAGCCGCCGAAGCTTTCGCTGTAATCCAGCGTGGGCTTGCTGTCGATGTATTCCGATACGAACTGCGCCACGTTGTCCGCGCTGACCGTGATCGCATTGGTGTAATACGCGCGCTTGTCCTGCTCGCAGGTTTCCGTATCCAGTTCGCCCTGATAAGCGTGATAAGCGGTCGCAACGCCGTACGCGCCCTGACACCAGCCGTTGGAATAGCAGGTGGCCAGCATATCGCCGCTCTGAATTGCCGTGATCGCATCCGGAATACCGTCGAAACCGATGATCTTGATGTCGTCAGCAGTCTTGCCCTTGGCCTTCATGCCCTCGATAACCGCCAGCGCCAGCGAATCGTTTGCACAGCAGATACCGTCCATCTCGTCGCCGTATTTGGTCAGCCAGGTCTGCGCAATATTGAGGCCGGTCTGCGGATCCCAGTTGCTTGCCTGCTGGTCCAGAACCTCTACGTTCGGATACTCTTCCAATGCCTTCTGCCAGCCTGCGAGGCGTTCGTCAGAAGCATCGTTCGCCACTGCGCCTTCAAGCAGCACGACTTTGCCCGTTTTATCCGGGAAGCTCTCGAACATTACCTTGGCCGCTTCGTACGCGCCCTGCGTATTATCTACGGTCTGATGCGCCGCATAGTATTTGTAATCCTGCGGGTATACGTCCTCAGCCATTGTCCAGGTGCTGGTCCAGTAAACGCCGGCGTCCTCGCAAAGCTGCGCGATCTCCGCGTTGATCGAGGCCGACTGCGGATCGACATACAGGATGCAGTCCTTGCCGCCGCGCGACAGGAACGACTTAATATCGTTAACCTGCTTCTGCTCGTCGCTGTGATGCTCCATTGTCACGACCTCGGTACCCGGCGTCGCTTCGCTGAACGCCTTGACCGATTCGACCAGCTCCACATAATACGGATTATCCAATCCGCGGATCGAAAGGCCGATCAGGCAGGTCTTGCCGGACGTGCCTGCGCCTTCGTCGGCGCCGCCGCCGTTGTCCGCCGGCTGGCCGCTGCCCCCGTTCCCGCCGCAGCCCGTCAACACCGTCATCATCATGGCCGCTGACAGCAATAACGCAAATAACTTCTTCATACCGTACACTCCTTCTTCATTTGTGGTCGTTTGATAGCCACGCTCCGCTTCGGAGCTCATTCTGCAACATTGCCGCAATATCGTCGACGTTATTTTATAATCGTCTTATATTTGCATGCATTGCATACAATTATATTAACAACCCTACGGTTTTTTGTCAACAATGAACAGGCCGTGAAAATAAACAATATTATATAATAATTTTTGTATGCATAAATTTTTATTTGCTTTTTTATTCTCATTTAATTGACAAATTTTTATTTATTGTTATTATTAGATTGTAGCATAAAATCAAAATTGTATTTTATCATCGCTCTAATAAACCACTTCGATATGAGGACACAAATTATGTCAAAAAACCGCAATTCTTTAAGCCAGCTCGCATATGACCATATTCTGGATCTGATCATGACAAAGCAGCTTTGTCCCGGCGACCGCATTGCCGAGGTTCGGATCGCCGAGGAGTTCGGCATCAGCCGAACGCCCGTGCGCACCGCGCTTCGCCACCTCGCCAACCAAGGGCTTGTCGATATTGCGGCCAACCGGTTTGCCACCGTATCCACCTATACGCCCGATACCGTGCGCGATATCGGCATGCTGCGCATTTCGCTGGACAGCATTGCGTTCAAGCTGGCGATGCTGTACGGCAATCACGCGGATTTTTTACGCTTGTATGAAATCGCGGATAAGTGCCGCGCGGGTATGGAAGCAAACGACCAGTTTAACCGGCGCACCGAGGACTGCAACTTTCATTTGGAGCTGGCCAAAATCAGCCACAACAAGCTGTTGGTCAAATACCATACAGAGCTGTATCTTCGCATGCAGTTTATCCTGCTGTACCATACCGACGCCGTCGTCAACACCAAGCGGCACGTGGAGCAGCATTTCGAGATCGTATCAGCGCTGATGAACCACGACGAGGCGCTCGGACTGGAAATTTTGACCGACCATCTCAGCAGCTTCTACCTGCTCGATCAATACTTTCCCCGGAATTTTTTGTACAACCTCCCTTCCGATCTCAAGCTTTAACGTAAGGCATTCGTTCTCTCTTCTCTCTTGCGGGGTATGCGCATATTGCGCGTACCCCCGCATTTTTTGGGCAAAAAAACAGCTCCTGCAATGCAGGAGCTGTTTTTTACATGCTTGCGGTTTTTCGGTCGGACAAAAAGCCCGTGCCGCCGAGGTTGACGCGAAAGCCATGCTGCTCGGCAATCCCCTTGCAGCGGGCGACGCCCTCCTCGTTCTCCTCCGGCAGGTCGGCCAGCGTGTAGGGCATGCCCGCGAGGCTGTATTTGCCCGCGCCGAACTGATGGAACGGCAGGATGTGCACGCCGTTGATCCGGCGCAGCCCGGATACAAAATCCATCATTGCGCCGAACTCCTCCGCCGTGTCATTGACGCCCGGAATCAGCGGCACGCGAACGACGACATTGTCGTGCAAATCCGTGACACGCCGCAGGTTTTTTAAGATCAGCTCGTTGGATACGCCGGTCCATTCCCGATGGCGGTCCGCGTGAAAAAGCTTCAGATCAAACAAAAACGTGCTTGTGACCGGAACAAAGCGTTCCACCACCTCTGTCGGCACCAGTCCGGCCGTCTCGACCGCCGTTGAAACGCCGGCCTCTTTGCAGCGGCGCAGCAGCTCATAATTGAAATCCGGGTATATCAGCGGTTCCCCTCCGCTGATCGTCAACCCGCCGCCGCTGTTTTTATAAACCACTTCGTCCCGCATGACGTTCTCGAACAGTTCGTCAACCGTCATCGGCCGCGAGCTCAGCTTGCGCGCCAGAAAATAACAGGCGTCGCAGCAGGCGCCGCATTTGGTGCAGCGCTCCGGATCGGTGACGAGCAGACCGTTCTCATCGGCTGACAGCGCCCCCTGCGGACAAGCGTCCAGACAGGAGCGGCAGCCCGCGCAAAGCTCCGGGTTGTACAGCAGCACCGGCCTGATCGAAATTGTTTCCGGGTTCTGGCACCAGCGGCAGCGCAGCGGGCAGCCCTGAAAGAACACCGTCGTGCGGATTCCCGGACCGTCATGCACACAGAATCGCTGGATTTCCGATACATACGCTTTGTTCATTGCACCACTTCCACCGGTTTATCTGGAAAACCGTTTGATAATATTGTCCTGCTGCGCGGGCGCCATCGCGATAAAGTACGCGGACAGGCCGCCCATGCGCACGCGCAGGCTTTTATGGTTTTCAGGATGGATCTTCGCATCCTTGAGGTCCTCGACATTGGTGCTGGTGATCGTCAGGATCTGTCCGCCCAGATCGCAGAACGAGCGGATCAGATCGGACATGCGCGCAATGCCCGCCTCGCCGACAAACTCGTTGGAGTTGACCGCGATATCGAGCGGCGTGCCGCAGTAAAAGCGCAGCAGGTCGGGCTTGGTGATGCTCTTGATCGCAGCGGTCGGCCCTTCCACGTCCTGCCCGGCGACCGGCGAGTAATTGGGCGCCAGCGCGTCGCCGAAGCAGCGGCCGTTGGCAGACGCGCCGATGTCGCGTCCCAGCACGGCGTAGTTTTCAAAGGTGCCGATGCCGCAGGAGAACATCAGGCGGTCCTGCTTTTCGCGCCAAGAAACCACGCGCGTCTCGAAGTCATGCAGCAGGCGAACGGCGATCTCGTCGACATAGTCGTTGTCGTTGCCGAACTTGGGCACGGCGTTCATCAGCATGGCGCGCAGCTTTTCCGCGCCCTTCCAGTTGTTTTTCAGCGCGTCTAGCAGCTCGGCCATCGTGACCTTCTTGTCCTCGAACACCATTTTTTTGATCGCCGCGAGCGCGTCGACCGTGTCGGCCAGACCGGTCGCCAGAATCAGATGGAAGATATACCGCGCGCCGTCCTGACTGATATCGCGTCCCTTTTTCACGCAGTCGTGCGTGATCGAGGAGAACAGCGGGTCGGGCGCGATCATATAGGACAGGCCGAAGTTTTCCAGACGGCGTTCGCACTGGAAGTCGATCCGGTCGTCCATCTGCTTGACATAGGCCGCGTACAGCTCCTCGAAGCTCTCGAACGCCAGCGGGTCGCCCGTGTCAAGCCCCTCCTGCTCGCCGTTGTTCAAGCTGACGCCGCGGAACAGCACATGCTCCAAGCAGCGCAGGTTCATCACGTGCGCGTAGCTGAAATGGCTCTTGCCCGCGATCAGCGTTTCCCAGCAGCCGTCGTTGCAGTATTCGCGCGCTTCCTCAAGCGGCACGCCCTGCTCGACAAAGCCGGGAATGATCGTTTCGTCGTTGTAGATCATCGGCTCGCCCTGTCCATAGCGGAGCACCGCGCCGAGCAGCTCCAAAAAGCTCTGCGGCGTGTTATTATGGACGCGCGCGCCCATCGTCGGGAACAAAAGCTGCATCGAGTGCATGATGTCGATGAGCAGATAGGAAACGTCGTTGGTCGCGTCCGTTCCGTCCGGATGCACGCCGCCGACCATGCAGTTCATCAGCCAGTCGTTGCCGGACTGCCCGTAGTTGAAGTTGGCCTCGCTGTTGATGTCCTCGTCGTCCTGCCACATCAGCGCGCGCTGCGCGAAGCCGCCCGTGCCGTTGATGCGGCTCTGCGCCTCTTCCTCGTTCAGCACAACGCCCTGCGAAAACAGGCCGAAGCTGAAGTGGTTTTCCGCTTTCTTGGTATCAATGATGATGCGCTCGTTGCACTTGACCAAAAAGCTGCCCAGCAGATCGACCGCCTGCTCCCGGGTCAGCACGCCCGACTCGATATCCTTCTGATAGAACGGATAAATATACTGGTCGGCGCGGCCCAGCGGGATAAACTCGCCGCCGCTGTTGACGATCGCATATGTAAACCAATACGCCTGCAGCGCCTGCTGCAAATTCTGCGCGGGAAGCTCGGGCACCTGCTGGCAGGTGCGGTAGATTTCCAGCAGCTCGTTCCGGCGCGCTTCGTCCTGCGTGCTCTGCGCCTGCTTGAGGGCCTCCGCCGCGTGGCGGTGCGAAAACTCGACCAGCGCGTCCAGCGAGATCAACATCGCGCGGTATTCGTTGACCGCCATTTCATCCGGCTCGGCGCTGTCGAGCTGCGCGCGCAGCGCGGCTTCGACCTCCTCCTTGACGCCGGTGACGCCCTGCGTCAGGATCTTGTCAAACGCCGGGGGATGGTGGCCCCACAGCGAGCATTCGTCCAGCTCATAGCGCGCGGCAAGCTCGCCCTCGTCCTTGGTATAGTACTTCGGCAGCACGCTGCCCCAGCCGACGCTGTTCTGGTTCGGACGGCCGACGATCAGCTCGTCCGGCTTGATCTGCGCGGGAAGGTACCGGCAGATATGCTGCTGCGCGTACGCTTTGCGCACAACAAGCGGTTCGTCCTTCATAAACTCGTTTCCGGTAATATCCAGAATATTCACATTTTGAAAGTGCCAGACGCCCGGATCATGATATTCGACATTAAACAGGCGGTCTTTCAGTTTTTCCAATCTTGGGGTGAGCTGTAACACGGGATATCCCTCCTCCTTAAAGAAAAGCGGTTCTATTTGGATGACGATGTGTGGGAATCATCATCTATTCGGCTATCCTCATTTTATCCACTTACTGTCGACTTGTCAATCATTTTATATTATATTTATATTTTTGTATTATATATTGAATTCTTTAATATTTCTTTTGGCATATATGACAATTATCAACCACGCCGATTGGATGCGTCGTCAGCGAAAATGGAGAAAACCCAACCGCGGTATACCACCCAAACTGTTCTTTATCCCCCAGCAGGATGTCGACCGCCAAACGCGCCTGCATGCTGCCGATGATCCCCGCGGACGCGCCGAGCACCTGCGGCGGCGTTCCCGTTTCCGGGCACAAGCCGCCCGTCAGGCAGCCGATGCACGGCCCGCCGGGCGCGGCCGCGAACACAAAGCCGTCCGCCGCGCCGACGCCGCCGTCCACCACCGGAACGCCTTGAGAAAGCGCCGCCCGCTCGACCGTATACCGCGCGGACATCGAATCCACGCAGCACACCACCAGATCGCTGCCCGCGCAAAGGGAGGGCGCGCTGTCTCCGTCCGCCAGACACGCGCGGGTCTCTACGCACAGCTCCGGAACCATCTGCCGAAGCCGCCTGCCGGCCAATTCCGCTTTGCTCGCGCCGATATCGCCGGCATGATACAAAAACTGGCGGTTCAGGTTGCTTTCGCTAACCGTGTCTCCATCCACGATCCGGATATGCCCGACGCCGGCGGCCGCCAGATACACCAGCGCCGGACAGCCCAGCCCGCCCGCGCCCACCACTGTGACCCGCGCGGCGGCAAGCCGCCGCTGTCCGTCTCTGCCGGTTAGGCCGATCTGCCGTTCATACCGCATCGCCGCCTCCGATCCGCGCCGCCGCATCGCCGAGCGCGATCCAGCCGCTTTCCAACACCTCCGCAAACGCGGCCTCGCGCGCTAACGGACAGCTTTGGCCGCGCCCGGCCAGCGCGCAGTCCGCATAGCAGGTTTTGCCAAGCTGCGTCAGCCGCAAAACACAGCCGCCAATCCGCAGCACGCTGTTCAGGGTCAGCGACTGTACGGGCAGATCCGCGATTGCCACGTTTTCCGTAAATTTGCGGGCGCACAAGCCCTCCGTCCGGTCATCCGGCTCGGTTCCGTAAAAGCGCAGGCAAACCTGCCGCTTTCCGTGCCCGCTGTGCACATCGTTCAGAACGCCGCGCCGCACGTCACAGTACAGCCGCCGCACAGTCCGCGCCGCCGCGCCTTTTCCCCTCTGCACCCGCAGAGAAACCACCCGCGCCGCCATCGCTTCCCTCCTTTTCTTACGGCAGCCGCCGCACGCTGCCGATTTGCTGCGCGGTGTAGCCGCCCAGCGCGTCGAGCCGACGACGCAGCCATTCCGCCTGTAAGCCTTCTATAAAATGCTTGACGCGCTCGTCCGCAAGATCGTCTGTGCGCACCGCGAAATCGTACTGTTCCTCCGCCACCGGTACGAACCGCAGCCCCAGCGCCTTTGCCGCGGAATACACGCCGAGCCCGGTGCGGCACAGGCCGCTCTGCACCGCGCTCGCCACCGCCATATGGGTGTTCCACTCCCGTCGGTAGCCCGCGACCGCCTGCCCATCGATCCCCTCCAGCCGCAGATGATAGTCCAGCAGCAGCCGCGTGCCCGCGCCCCGCTGCCGGTTGGCCAGTGAAATATCCGCGCGGGTCAGGTCGGCAAAGCAAACCGTTTCCAGCGGATCGTCCGGCCGCAGATAAAAGCCCTGCACGCGCCCGACGCCGCGGATGATGCTGTAATCGCCCGATCCGAGCACCGCGCGAACGAGCGCCTCGTTATACCGTCCGGTGTCCTCGTCCAGCACATGGATGGGCGCCAAATGGCACTGTCCGTTTTTCAGCGCGAGCAGACCGTTCATGCTGCCCACATGCACGCTTTTGAGCGGCACGTGCTCCCGCAGCTCATCCAGCATCAGATCGTGGCTGCCGATGATTTGCAGCGTTCGGCGCAGCGTTTCGAGAGGCTCGGTCAGCGTGACCGTCACGGCCGCGCCCGCCTCAATGCCCTCGAGCTGCTGCGGCACGGTCAGCACGCCGTCCGCGCGCACAACGCTCATGATCGATGCCGCGCCCCGGTCGAGCGGGGCGGCGAGCCATTCGCCGCCGATCCAACCCAGACTGACGCGCACCAATTCCTCATGCCGCAGGGCGGAAACCACGCGCCGCACCAGACGCGCCCGCACCGTTTGCTCGCGCTCGCCCGGCCGGAGCAGCGCGCGCACGCACTTTTGAAACATAAAATACGCCGCGACCGGATAGCCGGGAATGCCGAGCACGGGTTTCCCGCGCGCCTCGCCCAAAATAGTCGGCTTGCCCGGGCGGATTGCCAGACCGTGCGCGTGGATGTGTCCGACCGTTTCGATCGCTTGCCGCGTGAAATCCCGCGTCCCGGCGGAAGAACCGGCGTTGACCACCACGATATCGCACTCGTCCAGCGCCTGCGAAAGCGCGCGGGACAGCGCCGCCCCGTCTCCCCGCACGATCGGATACCGTTTTGCATCCGCGTCGTATTCCGCCGCCAGCGCCGCGAACACGTGCGAATTGTATTCCACTAGCCGCCCCTGACGCAGTTCATCCGCGTGCTCGACCAGCTCGTGCCCCGTCGGGATGATCCCGATAACCGGGCGGCGGCGCACGCGAAGCGTTTCCACGCCGCCCGCCAGCAGCGCGCCGACGTCGATCGGACGGATGCGGTGCGCGGACGGCAGGATCATCTCGCCGCTGACCACGCTCTCGCCCACCGCGCGGACATGCTGCCACGGATAGGCCGGCACGATCAGCCGCACCCGTCTGTTTTCCGCCTCGGTCACATCCTCAATCATCACGACGCTGTCGAACGGTTCCCGGAGCGGGTCGCCGGTGTTGACCGGCTCGTACTGCGCCCGCTCGAGCGTCACCGGCGTGGTCTCCGACGCGCCCGCCGTATCCGCCGCGCAAACCATGATACCGTCCATCGCCGCCGCGTGATAGCACGGGTCAGACACGCGCGCATAGCAGGGCGCGGCGGTCACACGCCCATGCGCCCGCACCGTTTCGACCGTCTCCTCGCCGTTCAGCGAAAACCGCGCGGCATAGGCGGAAATCGTTTGCTCCGCGGCGCGGTTTTCAATGTAGCGGTTGTTCTCCACACGCTCTCCTCCTAAAACAAAATCAGTTCGGCAAGCTGTCCCCGGCGCAGGCCCTCCTGCTCCGGCGCGATGCGCAGATAACCGTCCGCCCGCTGCATTGTGCGGATATGGCTCGATTTGCTGTAAACCGGCCGCGCCCACAATTCATTTTCCCGCGCAAGCAGCTCGGCGAGCAGCAGCGTCTGCCGTCCGGGCGAAGCGTGCACGTCCTCCGCAAGCCGCACCAAGAGACGACGGCGCGTGTCCGCGCTCTGCCGCCGCTGCCGCCAGTAAGCCGCCGCGAGCTCATAAAACACCATCATTGCCGCCGCCGGATGCCCGGGCAGCCCAATCACCGGCACGCGGCCCATCCGCCCGACGATCGTCGGCTTGCCGGGCTTGGCCGCCAGGCCGTGCGCCAGCACTTCGCCGCCCGGCACCGCCTCGAGCGCGCGCACCGTGTAGTCCTTCGCGCCCGCCGAGCTGCCGCCCGACAGCAGCACCATGTCGCTGTCCGCCGCCCCGCGCAGAGCCTCTGTGAAAGCTGTCAGGCTGTCCCCCACGCGATAAACGGCGCACACCTGCAAATCCTGCTCCGCGCAGAGCGCTTCGAGCGCGGTCGAGTTGCAGTCGTAAATGCGGCCGGGCATCAGTGGCTTCCCCGGTTCGGCTAGCTCGTCCCCGGTCGAGATCAGCGTAACGCGCGGCCTTGTCTGCACCGCCGCTTCCGCAAGGCCGCAGGCCGCCAGCACCGCCGCCGCGCGCGCATCGATCCGCGCGCCCCGCGCAAGAAGCGTTTCGCCCGCCGCCGCGTCCTCCCCCGACAGCACCGCGTTTTCGCGCGGCGCCGCCGCGCGGCCGACCGACACCCAATCCCGCGCGGCCTGTTCGCAGTATTCCGCCATCACGACCGCGTCCGCGCCCGCGGGCAGCATGCCGCCGGTCGGGATCGCGGCCGCCTGCCCCGGGCCGACGGCCAGCTCCGTTTTGCAGCCCATGCGCACCTCGCCGCACAAGCGCAACAGCGTGGGCGCCTGCTCGGAAGCGCCGAACGTGTCGCACGACCGCACCGCGAACCCGTCCACC
This sequence comes from Eubacteriales bacterium, assembly GCA_030524205.1. GTDB lineage: Bacteria > Bacillota > Clostridia > Oscillospirales > Butyricicoccaceae > Agathobaculum. The sequence continues at coordinate 62,990 of JAUNGZ010000008.1, read as the reverse complement.
GTCGAACGGCTGTACGGCGGCAGCGCGGCCGCCGCGAAATGCGCCTCAGCCGCGGTGCGTCCCACGCTGTCCGCCGTGCGCACCCGCTCGCTGCCGCTCCACGGCCCGCCGTCCACGCTGAGCAGTAGCTCAACCGCCTGTGGGATGGATACGATCTGTAAAAAATTCATGTTCCGTCTTAACCTTTCCCTGTTCCAAACAAACCGCGCGGTCCGCCAGCCGGAGCGCCTGCTCCCGCACATGGGTGGAAAGCAGCACCGTCGCCCGTTTTTGCGCGCGGTAAGCGCGAAGCGCCTGCTCGATGCAGGCCATCGAGGCCAGATCGATGCCCGCAGTCGCCTCGTCGAGCAGCAGCAGCTCGGGCTCGGCCGCGAACGCCCGCGCCAGCGCCGTTTTCTGCGTTTCCCCGCCGGACAGGCGGCGCGCGTTGCGCCCGGCGAGCGCCTCGATGCCCAGCACGCGCATCCATTCGGCGGTCATCCAGTCGATTTCCTCTGCAGGCTTCTTTCGAAGCCGCAGCGGGTAGGCGATATTTTCCCGCACCGAGCAGTCGAACATATACGGCGACTGGTGCACCAGCGTAACGCTCTGCCGGGAGACCCCTTCCTTGCCGCCGTACCGGACGCTGCCCGTCCAGCCGGGCAGCACCCCGGCCAAAATGCGCAGCAGCGTCGACTTGCCCGCGCCGTTATCGCCCCACAGCACGGTCGTCTGTCCGTCCTCAATCGTCAGCGCCGGGATATCGAGCACGCGCCGCCGGCCATAGTACATTTGCAGCTTTTCTATTTCAACCTTCATCGCCGCCCCGCTCCTTAAACGCATACGCCACCCAGTTGAGCGCCAGCGCCGCCGCCAGCAGCACCAGCCCCAGCGCGATCGACATGCTGTAATCGCCCATCGAATTTTCCAGCGAGATCGCGGTGGTGATGACCCGCGTCTGCCCGCGGATATTGCCGCCCACCATCATCACGCTGCCGACCTCGGAAAACGCGCGGCCGAATGCGGTGGTGAAAAACACCAGAAAATCGCCGCGCATCTCCCGCAGTACCGCGCCCAGCACCTGCGCCCGCCCCGCGCCCAACGTCTGCGCGGTTTCCCGGATCATCCGCCCCTTTCCTTTCACCGCCGGATAGGCGAGCCCCAGCAGCAGCGGCGACACCAGCAGCATCTGGGCGAACACCATCGCGGGCTTTGTATATAATAAGGAAAGCGAGCCCAGCGGTCCCCGGCGTGATAAAAACAGGCATACCAGCAAGCCGATAAGGATACTGGGTACGCTCATCAGCGTACCCAGTATCCTTGAAAATGTTTTTTCGCCCCGGAAGGAGGACAGCCCCAGACGCACCGCCAGCGGGAACATCAGCGCCGCCGCGAGTACCGTCGCAAGCCCGGAAACGCCGACCGAGCGGAAAACGATTGCCCAGAATTCCGCGTCGCCGCCGACAATCAAACGGCCGGCGGATACCAGCCCTTCCCATAAATAGGCCATGGCCGTCCGCTCCCGTCAGCCCTTGGCGTTCGGCGTAAACAGCGACTGGCCGTAGGTGTCCTTGCCGAATTCCGCGATGCGGCTCTGCGTTGCGTCGCTGATCATCCAATCGTAAAACGCCTTGGCGCCGTCGTAATTGATCTGGTCGTTTTTCTTGGGATCGACCGTCATCACGCCGTACTGGTTGAACATGTTCTGGTCGCCCTCGCAGACGATTTCCAAATCGAGATCATCCTGCATGGAAAGGTAGGTCGCGCGGTCGGACAGGGTATACGCCTGCTTTTCATCCGCCATCTTGAGCACGTCGCCCATGCCCGCGCCCGCTTCGATGTACCAATCGCCCTCGTGCGCCAGATCGCCCCACAGCTTGAGCTCCTTTTTATGCGTGCCGGAATCGTCCGCGCGCGAAACGAACGGCGAGGCGGTTTCCGCGATCTTGCCGAGCGCGCCCGCGGCGTCGCTGCCGAACGATGCGGCGATACCCGCCGGGTCGCTCTTCGGGCCGACGAGAATGAAATCGTTGTACATCACCTGATTTCGTTCGACGCCGTTGCCCTCCTCCATGAATTTCAGTTCGGAGGCGGTGTCGTGAACGAGCAGCACGTCAGCTTCCCCGTCGACGCCCATCTGGATCGCCTTGCCCGTGCCGACGGCGATGGTCTTCACCTCAATATTCGTCTCCTGCGTGAATTCGGGCAGCAGCACGTCCAGCAGGCCGCTGTCCTGCGTGCTGGTCGTCGTCGCAAGGATGATGGTCTGTTTTTCCGGCGGCGGCGTTCCCGCGTCGTTCTGGTCTGTCGTCTGCGGCGCCTGCGTATTCTGTCCGCAGCCTCCCAGTATGAGCAGCGCGGCCAGCGCCGCCAGCAATCCCTTTTTGTTTTTCATTTTCTGACACTCCCCAAAAGATCTTTTATTTTACAGGAGCGGACAAAGCCGCCCTATAATGACGAAACAGGATTTATGGATACGCATATACTCCGAAATTCCGTCACGGATCTTTTGCGGACACAGCAATAGACAAACCTTCTTGTTTCCCACTGTGAGACATCTCCTTTTCAACACGGAAGGCAGCGGCGTTTCCCCCGCTCCCCTAACGATCCGCCCGCCCTGTGCGCGGCGCGCAGGTAGGCAAACGGATTCGGAGATATGCGTTGTTTTCAATTTGATGAGCCTTTACTCGGCAAGCCAGTCCAGATTGAGCGAAAGCAGCCGCGCTTTGGTCGGCGCGCCGTTTTCTCCGGTCCAGCCAGCCATCTCATAGAAGAATTCGCGCGCCTGATAGAACATTTCCTTGTCTACGGTAAAGCCGTCGGTGATTCCGCCCTTGAGCGGCGCAAACATTTTGCCCGGCAGCTCGTCGTCCGCATTGGTCAGGCCCTCGCGGATGTTGTACGCGCGCATCATCTGCAGCCGGCGTTCGCCCGCCATCAGCATCTCATACAGGTTGGTTTTCCAGCCGGTCGCCATATTGATGGCATCGACAAGGTCATCCGGCGTGTAGATCGTCCACATGCCCCACGCCAGCAGGCACATGCAGGCCGCGTCCATCATGCTGTACATCAGCTGCGTGCGCCAAAACAGCTTGGATTTTTCCAGATTCAGCTCATACGGGTCCTCCGCGCGGTCAAAGCCGAAGCCGCGCATCTGATCGGACAGCGGCAGCGCGCCGATCGCCGGGTCCATTTCAATCGTCACATGGTCTGCGCCGAACGGCGTCAGCGCGTATGCCAGCGCGAGCGAGGCCTTTGCCTGCGGCATGTGCGCCGGGAATTCGCGGTTTTTCACCGTGGCCAGCAGCTTTTCCGAGCCTTTTCCGATTTTCTTTGCCAGACGCGCCGAGCCGAGCGCGACCTCCCGGCCAAAGCCCTCGCCCTTGCCGGTCAGCTCGGCAAGACGGATAACCGCGTCCGCGTCGCCAAAGCGAAGCTCGATCCCGCCGGTGTCCGCCGGGGTGATCAGTCCCTTTTCCATGCACTCCATCAGAAAGCCGACCGTTACGCCGAAGGAAATCGTATCAAAGGCGTATTTTGCGGCGATCTCGTTGATTCTGCAGATCGCGATTTTGTCGGAGATGCACAGGTTGGAGCCGCACATGCCAACCGTTTCGTATTCCGGGCCGCCGTACTTCGGATCCAGCACATCGGGCGCGACCTTTTTCGGGTCGACATGGCGCTTGCAGCTCTGCACGCAGGCAAAGCAGGTGCCGGGCTTGATGACGCTTTCCCACGCCTTGGGCGTCAGCTCGTCCTGCCCTTCAAACACGCCGGACGACCAGTTGCGCGTCGGCAGGCCGCCCAAACCGATATGCGCGTTGACGCAGTTGTTCGTGCCCTCCTGCTTGAAGCCCGCCGGGCCCGGCTCGTTCAGTACCTGCTGCGCGCCGCGTTTGGCCAGCGCCATCAGCCCCTCCGCATCCGCGAAATCCGGCTTCATCGTCCCGCGCACCGCGATCGCGCGCAGATTCTTCGAGCCCATGACCGCGCCCAAACCGCCGCGGCCGTTAAAATGCGCCAATTCGTTTACGATGTTGGCATACAGGCAGCCGTTTTCACCGGAAGGGCCGATCTGCGCCACACGGATGCTTTTATCGTTCAGTTCTTCTCGAATCAGCTGCTGCACATCGCCCGTGGTTTTGCCCCACAGGGCGGAAGCGTCCCGCAGCTCATATTCGCCGTTATGTATCCATAAATACTGCGGTGCGGACGCGCGTCCCTTGATGACGACCGCGTCGAACCCTGCCTTTTTCAGCTCCGGCGCCCAGTATCCTCCGGCTTCGCTCGCGCCGATCGAACCGGTAAGCGGCGATTTGGCCGTCACCGCATGCCGGGCCGCGCCGCTCAGGCTCGCTCCGGTCACCGGCCCCACTGAAAATACGATTACGTTCTCCGGTCCCAGCGGATCGCAGTTTTTCGGGGTTTCCTTTAAAACATAATAAGTGCCTAGACCGCTTCCGCCCAGATAGGCCCGATAGAAGCTCTCCTCCGGTTTTTCCACCCGGCACTGCTTTGTTGTCAAATCCACATGCAGGATTTGGCCGGCATAACCTTTCATTTCATCACCTCACTGATCCTGTTCAGCCGCCCGAGACAAACGGCAGCAACTGAAATATCTCCCCTTGCCGGATCGGCTGATTCTGCCGTTTCTTACATGCGCCGATCATATGCTGGTTTCCCACCAGCAGGATATACGGCGGGCAGATTTGATACCGCTGCCGCACATGGCGCTGCACTTGCTCGCAAGCCGCCGTCACGTGGTCGTCCACCGCTATCGACTCCTGCGGGCAGCCCGTCAGAGAGGCATAATGCCCCCCGTATTTTATCGTCACTTCGACCTGCATTTTTCCTCCTTTCCGCACCCGCGGCCCGCGGTATATGGATTGCCTTCCATTAAAATCATCATATAACACTCTCAATTATATGTCAACATATTGTATGCAATTTATATTTTATAATTTTATAGTTATTTTTATATTCCATCATTTTCAATAAAAAATGCACCCGGCGGCCTTTGGCCGCCGGGTGCATGCTGCATTTTTCGATCAAGCGCTCGCCGCCGCCGCGCATACGCGGCGCTGAACGCGGGCCAACGCGCAGTACTCCTGTACCACCCTCAGGCTCTGCGGCAGCGGCGCGTCATATTGCAGTTCATTTTCCCGCCGCAGCTGTTCTAATTCGTCCACATCAAACACAGATAAGCGTTCCATAATCTCAGAAATCGCGTGGCTTTCCTCCAGCCATTTACAAAGCTCCGTAAAATCCCGTATGCGTTCCGCCTGTAATTCTTTCATTCCCATAGCTGTTATCCTCTCCGCATTTCGCTATTATCGAATCTACTCCGCTATTCACGAATTTATTGTATCGAAAGCGATTTCATATTTCAAGGCGTAAAAATACTTTTCTCACCGCTTACATTAGAATTTTTCACCAACTTTTTGTATAGTATTGTGATTATTTTTTAGCAAATTGTTGGATACGATCAAAAAGTTTTGAATATTTTTATCAGTATTCAATAAAACCGGTTCCGAAATGGGTATTTTTACCGAAATAAATTCTCACTCTAATTTCTGTATCCCGTAATTCATATATTGGACTAACAAAATGGTTTTTGCGCTAAATTTCCTTTGTGAATATGCAGTATTTTCCTGAAAAACACTTTCCTTTTTTTATAATCGTGTTATAATAAAAATAATACAGAAACCCAAATTTAACACCAAGGAGTGTTTCGATGTCTAAAACTTCTGTTGGGTTAATTGAACCCGCTTATAATCATATCTTGTCTCTGATCATGACGCAGCAGCTGCAGCCCGGCCAGAAAATTCCCGAAACCAAGATCGCAGAGCAGTTTGGCATCAGCCGCACGCCGGTGCGCGACGCCATGCGCCAGCTGGCAAACGAAGGGCTGATCGAGATTTTCCCAAACCGCTTTGCCCTTGTCAAGCAGTACTCTGCGGACGAAATCCGCGAAATCGGCACGCTGCGCGTATCGTTCGATACCACAGCGGTCAAGCTGGCCTCTCTGTACGGCAGCCGCGCCGATTTTCTGCATCTGGTCGAGCTTGCCGAGAAATGCTCCAACGCACTTGGCGCGCACGACCGTTTGACGCAGATTCAGTATGACTGTGATTTTCATCTGGAGCTCGCCAAAATTTCGCGGAACGATCTTTTGGTCAAATTTCAGAAAGAACTGTATCTGCGCGTGCAATTCATATTGCTCACCCACCCGAACTCGGTTACCGACGAGCTCAAGCATGCGCGCCAGCATTTTGAAATCGCAGAGGCGCTGATGAACTACGATGAGGATTCCGCCACCAACATCATCATCAGCCACCTGACCGAATCCTATGATTTGAAGGATCAGTATCCGTCCGACTTTTTTTCAAGCTATGAGCGGCCGGCGTCTCCCAAGCCGTCCAAATAAGCGATCAAGCCCTTGACGGATGTATCAGGGGCTTTCCTTTTCTTCGTCTGCAATGCCGAGGTGCCAAAAATGAAAACAATCCAATCCGTAGACCGCACGGTGACGTTGCTTGATACGATCGCCCAGCATCCCGGCGAATATACGCTGAGCGAACTCAGCAGAGTGTTAAACCTGCCGGTAACGACGCTGCACGGCTTCTGTGCGACACTTGAATACTGGAAGCTTTTGCAGAAAAATGAATCCGGGCGCTTTATTCTTGGCTACCGCCTGTTCCACTATTCGCTCAGCTTCAACGCCGAACAGCAGCTGATCGCCTCGGTGCATCCCTACCTAGTCTCGCTCACCCGCCAGTTTAACGAAACGTTCCATCTGGGGATCGTGCGCGATGACAAAGTGATCTATATCGACAAATCCGAACCGTCCAAACCCTACCGCATGACCTCCGTTGTCGGCAATATGGACGAATATTATAACTCGGCCATCGGAATGATCGTGCTGGCCGGCCGCGGTTCCCTTATTCCCGCCGAGCATCTGAAAAACTGCAACGATATGCAGCGGGACGGTTACTGCCTCAAGTTTGAATCGGAAATGGACGCCTATTGCTTAGCAGTGGCGCTGTTGGGAAACACTGCCGGCATCAATATTGTTCTGCCGCGGCACCGCTACACGCCCTTCCTTTGCCAGCAGATCGTCGACGCGATGCGTGCTGTCGACAAAGCCCTGCTGGAGGAAAGCCGATATCCCCTGTCATGGAGTCAAAATAAATAGCGCCCGGAACTTTCATTCCGGGCGTTTTCTATTGCCGCAAAAAAGAAGGACCGGCCCCAAGGGTCAGTCCTTCTTTTCGGTTTCATGATTTTCTTGTTCACTTTTCGCTTTTGCGGCCGCTTGACGGCGTTCTTTCGCGGTCACAGGAGGCGTTTCGTCCTGCACCTCCACAAACTCCCGCGTCTTTGGATCGAGCCGCTTAGGCCCGCGGTAGGCGTTGGTGTCGGTATTCAAGCCGCGCTTTTTCAGCAGGTTGTTGAACACCTCGGTCAGCACGCTGTACAGCACGGCAAACAGCGGTACGCCGACCGCCATGCCCACAAAGCCGAAAATGCCGCCGAACACCAAAATGGCAAACATCACCCAGAAGCTGGACAGCCCGGTCGAGTTGCCCAAAATCTTAGGACCGAGGATATTGCCGTCAAACTGCTGCAGCGCCAGAACGAACAGCACGAAATAGACCGCCTGCACCGGGCTGATCACCATAATCAGGATCGCGCTGGGCACGGCGCCGATAAACGGGCCGAAAAACGGGATGATATTGGTCACGCCGACAATGACCGAAATCAGCAGCGCGTACGATTGGTCGATCGTCAGCAAATTAAAGCCCATCAGAACACGCAGACCGCCGAAGCACAGCAGGCCGATCAGCAGCGAGTCGATCAGCTTGCCGGTGATAAAGCCGCCGAACACGCGGTGGACGTGCGCCACACGCTTGATAATGCGGTTTGCCCGGTCAATGGAAAACATGCTGTACAGCATCTTTTTGGCCTGTGCGCAGAAGGTATCCTTGCTGTTGAGAATATACAGGGCGATGATAATGCCGATCAGCAGGTCGAACAGCACGGAAACCGTCGTTACCACGCCGGTCATAAGCTGAACGAGCTGCGGCAGCGCGATATTCTGCACCCAGTTGACGATCTGCTGCGAAAATTGATTGTATATCTGAAGGAAGTTCCGTTCAATCACCGGATTATCCTTCAGCAGCGCCGCCACCCAGCCGGAAATCTCGTTCAGATAGGTGTCCATCGACTCAAGCAGCGAGAAAATACTGACGATCAGCTGCGGCAATACCATCCAAAGCAGCGTGCCTACGATCGCAACGCCGAGCAGCAGCGTCAGGATGCTGCACAGCCCTTTGGCAAACCGCGTGCCGTTTTTCATACGCTGCGCCAGCCGCGGCTGTGTAAAACGGTACAGCCCGTTGAAAATCGGCATCAGCAGATAGGCCATGACAAAGCCGTAAATAAACGGGCTGAGAATGCCGAGCATTTTTTTAAACAGCTTCCAAATGATCGGCAGCCAGCCGAGCAGATAAAAAACCAGCACGCTCGCCACAATAACGCAGAACGCGGTCAGGCCCCACTGAAAGTAGTGGGGCTGGCCCTGCGGTTCGGATGAATGCTGCTGCGTTGGGTCTTGCACGAATGCACTCCTCTCCTGCTAAAACGCAATACCGTACCGGGCGGCGTTTCGATTACTCGCCGTCCTCGCCGTCAAAAAAGACGCGCCAAAACATATACAGCCAGCTGGCTGCAAACGCGACAAACAAAACGCTGCGGAATTTCTTAAAGAACTTGGAGAAGCAGGCGCCCAGCCACAAGCCGAGCGACAGCAGGCACACTTTGAATACGGCGAAATCAAAAACGGAAAATTCCTGCGCCTTGGCCATGGCGTAATCGGTCCAGCGGCAGGCGCAGCTACGCGCGTCGTTCGCGTAATCCAGCATCTGCTCGGCGCGGGCGCGCAGGGCTTCGCGGTCGATGTTATCCAGATAGTTTTTCATAGCGTGTTCTCTCCTTTATTTTGGATGTATCGGGATGAATGGGCGGCCTTTCCGCCCCGAGCGTCTTTTGCGATGCTGCACGGCGTCGTTCCCATGCACGAAATACGGCCGAGGCGCATGCCGATCTTTTCGGCAAGCTCGTCGGCGTCCGCGCTGTTCGTTTCGCGCAGCGCCGCCTGTAAAATCAAGCCCGCGGCCCGCGCGTCCGAACCGGCTTCATGGTGGTTCAGCTCGATATCGAGCGCGTCTGACACGGTATCCAGTTTGTGATTTTCCATCTCCGGCCATACGCGCTGCGACACCTTTACGGTGCAAATGTAGCGGCACTCCGGCATGGGCAGATGGTAATGCGCAAGGCAGGCGCACAAAACGGCGGTATCAAACATCGCGTTGTGACAGACCAGCACGCCGCCCTCCGCGTCGTCCGCAAAGTCGCGCCAGACGCTGTCGAACGCGGGCGCGTCCGCCACCATTTTCTCCTTGATGCCGTTGACGCGGATATTGCCCCAATGGAACTTGCCCACGCAGGACGGCGGCTTGATCAGCGAGACCTGCTCGCGCACGAGCAGGGTATCCTCAAACACCGAAACGCCGAGCGCGCACGCGCTGAGCGGCGAAGCGTTTCCGGTCTCAAAATCCAGTGCGACATATCTCATCGGGCAGCCTCCCGCGGCTCGGCTTCCGTGCGCTCCTTCGCGGCCAGCAACAGCCGGTACAGCGGCGCGAGACGCCGCATGGTTTCCAGCATGGGCTCGACGAACGAGCCGTCCAGCACGGGAGCGAAATCATCGGTGATCCGGCAGTCCGCGCCCAGCTCCTTGCGGTTCAGCCACGGCTGGTATTCGGGCTTTGCGTCCGGAAATTTGGGCCGCTTGTACAGCTCTCCGTCCAGCCGCACCCGCGGGCAGGCGTTCACCGCCTCGAACGCCTCGAGGAAAAGCTTATCCTCCGCAAGGATCATGCCGCGCAGGGTTTCCATCTCGCCCCTGCCCCACGCGCCCCAGCAGCCGAACGCCCAATACTCAGGGTGAAGCTCGAAATAATAGCCGGGAACGGACTCCCGCTCGCTCCGACGGCGGCGGAAGAACATCCAAAGATTGGCGCGGTAAAGCGTTTTATCCTTGGTATAGCGGGTATCGCGCCGCACGCGCGATACCATGCGCGACGGGGTGACCACGAACAACGGGTCGATCTCCAGCATGGTTGGCGTCATTTCCGCGATCAATTCATGAAACGGCTGGATCGACAGCCTCTTTATTTCTTCTTTGTGCGCTTCGTAAAATTCTTTGCTGTTTTGCAGGCGGTTGAGCTGCAGCAGGTCGATGCCCGCGGCGTTGAAGCCTGTGAATGCCATGGAAAAGGGCACCACCTTTCTAGGTTTTATTGTACCGCGTTTTTCCGGTTTCCGCAACAGTATTTTGCAGACCTGCACCGCGAAAAACGCAAAATCTTGTGCTTACAGCCAATTCACCAGCAAAATAGCCGCGCCCAGCACGGTCAGCACCGCGCCGGTGGCGCGGTTGAGCGTTTTTGCCGGCGCCCGGTTGGCGAACCGCGCCGCAATGCGCGCCCAGAGCAGCGTGGACAGCACGCAGAACACAAGGCTCCAAAGATCGGGCGCGCCGCCGATGGCAAAATGGCTCGCCGCGCCGGTCAGCGCGGTAAACGCCATGATAAACACGCTCGTGCCGACCGCGGTTTTCAGCTCGTAGCCCAGCACGCTCGTCAAAAGCAGCAGCATCATCATGCCGCCGCCCGCGCCCACAAAGCCGCAGATCAGGCCGACGGCCGCGCCGCACACCGCCGCCTGCCCGAACCGGCGGGCACGGCCGATCTCGGCCATGTCCGACTTGGTGTTCATCACGGGCTTTACAAGGAATTTGATGCCCAGCAGCAGCGTCATCACCGTGGAGAAGCCGCCCATCGCGCCGCTCGGCACCAGACTGGACAGCCAGCTCCCTACCAGTGTGAACAGCAGCACCGCCGCCATCATCACCAGCCCGTTGCGCACATCGAGATTGCCGTGCTTCTTGTACGTGTAGGCGCTGACCGCGCTGGCCAGCACGTCGCTCGCCAGCGCGATACCGACGGCCATATACGGCTCCATGCCCAAAAAGGTGATCAGCATCGGGCTGATGACCGCCGCCGCGCTCATGCCCGCGAAGCCGGTGCCCAAGCCCGCCCCGATCCCCGCGACAAAGCAGACGATGAATTTGACGATCATTTCCGCTCCCCCTCTCCCAGATACGCGCGGATGTTTTCCGTCATTTGCGCGACCGTGCGCTCAACGCGCCGCAGCTCCTCCGGGGCGATCCCTTGCCGCAGCACCTCCTGAAAGCGCTGCTGCGCCCGCCGCCCCTGCTCCACCGCGTCTGCGGACGGAGGCAGCAGGGTCAGATGCGCCACCTTCCGGTTGTCCGCGCTGTGGTACGCGCGCAGCATGCCGCGGGCCGCCAGCGCGTCGAGCGAAGCGGACACCTGCGACTTGCTCAGCATGCGCACGTGCACGATGTCGCGCGCGGTGTCATAAGACGGGTTGTTCGCGAGAAACAGCAGAATGTCCAGCTCCACGCGCGTCAGACCGCAGCGCTGCGTCACCGGACGGAGCTGCTCGTCGTACAGCCGCTTGAGCAGCATTGGGTTGGTCAGTAAATCGGCGTTCATCTTTTCATCTCCATTTTTGTTCTTTTTTGAACAATATTAGTGTACCGCTCCTCCCCCGCTTTGTCAACCCGCATTGCACGGTGGACAGCCGCCCCGCCTTGGTGTATAATAGATGCAATCTTTATCAAAATAGGAGGTTGTATTATGATGGAAAACCCCGAAAAGCTGCTGGACCTGCTCTATCAGGACGCGCGGCTGACCCCCGCCCAGCTCGCCGCTATGGTGGGCGCGAGCGTGGACGAAGTCACCGCCGCCATCCGCACTTTCGAAAAAAATGATACGATTCTGGGCTATAAAACCGTGATCGACTGGGACAAGACCGCTAAGGAAAGCGTGACCGCGCTCATCGAGGTCAAGATCACCCCGCAGAAGGGCATGGGCTTTGACGAAATCGCCCGCCAGATTTACTCGCACCATCAGGTGGAAAGCGTTTACCTGATGTCCGGCGGCTTTGATCTGACCGTCATCATCACCGGCCGCTCGATGCGCGAGGTCGCGCGCTTCGTTTCCGAGCAGCTCGCGCCGATGGAAAACGTGCTGTCGACCGGCACGCACTTCATCCTCAAGAAGTACAAGGACTACGGCGTGGAATTCGACCCCTCGGATCATGATAAGAGAGAGGTCACGATCGCATGGTAGACTATGAGCAGCTGCTCTCCGACCGGGTGAAAATCGTCAAGCCCTCGGGCATCCGCCGGTTCTTTGACGCCGCGGCCGCCATGCCCGACGCGATCTCGCTCGGCGTCGGCGAGCCGGATTTTGAAACCCCGTGGCAGATCCGCCGCGCGGGCATCCAGTCCCTTGAAAAGGGACAGACCTTCTACACCTCGAACTGGGGTCTTGCCGAGCTGCGCAGCCAGATCGCGGCGCTTGCGCGGCGCAAATACCAGCTCTGCTACGACGCGAACACCGAGGTGCTCGTCACCGTCGGCGGCTCCGAGGCGATCGACAACACGATCCGCGCGGTCGTTTCCGCCGGCGAGGAGGTGCTCATCCCCGAGCCGTCCTTCGTGTGCTACACCCCGCTGACCCAGCTTGCCGGCGGCGTGCCCGTTCCGCTGCCGACCGTGGCGGAGGAGCAGTTTAAGCTGACCCCCGCGCGCCTGCGCGCCGCGATCACGCCAAAAACCAAGGTGCTGATCCTGCCCTATCCCAACAACCCGACCGGCGCAGTCATGACGCGGGACGAGCTCGAAGCCATCGCCGCCGTGCTGCGCGACACGAACATCATCGTGATTTCGGACGAGATCTATTGCAGCCTGACCTACGGCCCGGAGCGGCACGTCTGCTTTGCCGAGCTGCCGGGCATGCGGGAGCGCACCATCGTCGTCGACGGCTTCTCCAAATCGTACGCCATGACCGGCTGGCGGCTCGGCTGGGCGCTCGGGCCGAAGGAGCTGATGCGCCATATCTGCAAAATCCACCAGTTCGGCATCATGTCCGCGCCGACCACCGCGCAGTTCGCGGGCATCGAAGCCATCCGCACGGGCGACGACGACGTTGACCACATGCGCTCGCAATACGATATCCGCCGCCGCTACCTGCTGGGCGAGCTGCGCGATATGGGGCTTTCCTGCTTTGAACCGCAGGGCGCGTTTTACGTGTTCCCGTCGATCCGGTCGACCGGCCTAAGCTCGGAGGATTTCTGCGAACGGCTACTGCAAAGCCAGCAGGTCGCGGTCGTCCCCGGCAGCGCGTTCGGCGCGAGCGGCGAAGGGCACGTGCGTATTTCCTATTCGTATTCGATGAACCATCTGCGCGAAGCGTGCACCCGCATGCGGAGCTTTCTGCAAACCCTTTAAAAAAAGGCTGTTTCCTCACGGAAACAGCCTTTTTCGATTCTTTTCCTCAAAACACGCAGTATTGCTCCATATAAGCGTCCATCAGCGGCAGCAGGTGCGCGTAATCGGCCTTATCGGCCAGATACTCGCGGATGTCCCGCACGGTGACGAGCGCGTGCACCCGGATGCCGAACTCCTCGCCGACCTCCATCACCGCCGTTTTGCCCGGGGTCGTGCCGACCTCGCAGCGGTTGACCGAGATGAACATATCGGTTACCTTTACGTCCGCGCAGCCCTGCAAAACGGGCATGGTTTCGCGAATCGCGGTGCCCGCGGTGATCACGTCCTCGATGATGACGATGCGGTCGCCGTCGACCGGCTTATAGCCGACGATGCTGCCGCCCTCGCCGTGATCCTTGGCTTCCTTGCGGTTGAAGAAAAACGGCTTGTCGATACCGTACACGCGCGCGAGCGCGCCCGCGACCGAGGTCGCCAGCGGGATGCCCTTGTACGCGGGGCCGAACATCGCGTCAAAGTCCGCGCCGACCGTCTCCTTGACGAGCGCGGCGTAAAACTCGCCCAGCTTTGCGTTCTGCATGCCGGTCTTATAATTGCCCGTGTTGACGAAATACGGGGTCTTGCGCCCGGATTTAGTCGTAAAATCGCCGAAGCGCAGCACGTCCGCGCTCATCATAAATTCGATAAATTCCTTTTTTGCCGCTGTCAGCATAGCAGTATCCGTCCTTTTTTCTCATTTGGGTTTATTATAGCAGATTTGCCCAGCCGCGACAAGCGTTTAGACGCATTCGCGCCACAAAGCGGCGGCACAGCGGAAACCACAGGAGAAACCGTCCGTTTCCGTGCGCTTAATGGCCGCCAGCATACACTCCTGAATATCAAGGATCGCCTTCTCCTCGTCCGGCACGCGCGCCCCCAGCTCGCCGAGCAGCTGCCAAACAGCGTCCAGCTCGACGGAGGGAGACAGCTCGGCCTTGCCGCATTCGCGGTACAATGTACTTAGAATGGATTTCATGGAGATCACCTCAAGCTCATTATAACCTGTTTTAGATTGTTATGCAATACTCTATTTCAGGTTGCGCTATGCTTAGTCACGAGGTGATGATATGTATTCACGTTTGCGCGATCTGCGCAATGACAAAGATTGGCTGCAAAAAGATGTCGCCGCTATGCTTGGCATGTCTCAAACCGGATATTCCAAATATGAAACCGGCGAAAATGACATTCCAACCTCTATTTTAATCCGTTTGGCCGAGATATACCATACCAGCACCGACTACCTGCTCGGACGCACCGATAATCCCGCCCCGCCGCGAAGGTGAACGCCGCCTTGACAAAAAACAAGGCGGCATGGTATAATCAGAGCAGAAAAAGGGGCACTGCCGACGAACGGTTGTCTCCCTAAGTATCAGTTACAAAATAACCGCGACTGTGAGAGGGGCGGTTATTTTGCATTTATGGTGAATATGTAGAGCAAAACTGCGCCGCATATCAAAAGCCTTACGGCTCTGTGCCATCCACGCAACAGACTTCACCCCCTTTCTTTCGATTGGGGAAAGCCCACCTCCCTTCCGTTGAAGGTCAGGAGAAACAACCGCCCGCCGCTGGGCGTGGCAGTGCCTTAAGCACAGTATAGCAACATTTTTATGCAAAGTAAAGCGTCCGAAACAGTTGTTTCGGACGCTTTTTCCTTTATTCGAGCACCGCGCCCTTGTCGGCGGAGGTGACCAGCCGCGAATAGCGGTACAGCCAGCCGGACTTGACGTTCGGCTCGCGCGGGACATAGGCCGCGCGGCGGGCGGTAAGCTCCTCGTCGGACACAAGGACGTTTACCTTGCTGTTCGGGATGTCGATGGCGATGCGGTCGCCCTCGCGCACAAGCGCGATTTCGCCGCCCGCCGCCGCCTCGGGCGACACATGGCCGATGGACGCGCCGCGCGACGCGCCGGAAAAGCGGCCGTCGGTGATGAGCGCGCAGTCCTTATCGAGCTGCATCCCCGCCAGCGCGGAGGTGGGGTTGAGCATCTCGCGCATGCCGGGGCCGCCCTTGGGGCCTTCGTAGCGGATGACGACCACGTCGCCCTTGACAATGCGGCCGTTGTAGATCGCGTCGATCGCGTCCTCCTCGCAGTCGAACACGCGCGCCGGGCCTTCGTGCACCATCATTTCGGGCGCGACGGCGCTGCGCTTGACCACGCAGCCGTTCTTGGCAATATTGCCCCAGAGAACGGCGATGCCGCCGGTCTCGGAATAGGGGCTTTCGAGCGGACGGACGACCGCGGGGTTCTTGTTGACCACGTCCTCGAGGTTCTCGCCCACCGTCTTGCCGGTCGCGGTGATGAGCGACAGGTCAAGCAGGTTCCGCTTGGTCAGCTCCTTCATGATGGCCGGCACGCCGCCCGCCATGTACAGCTCCTCGATATGGTGGGGGCCCGCGGGCGCGAGGTGGCAGATGTTGGGCACCTTGGCCGACAGCTCGTTGAGCGTTTCAAGGCTCAGCTCCACCTCCGCCTCGTGCGCGAGCGCGAGCAGGTGCAGCACCGAGTTGGTCGAGCAGCCGATCGCCATTTCGCAGGTCAGCGCGTTGCGGAAGGCGGCCGGGGTCAGGATGTCGCGGGGCTTGATGTCCTTTTCAAGCAGCTCCATGATCTTCATGCCCGCGTGCTTGGCAAGCTGGATGCGCGCGGCATGCACGGCCGGCGTTGTGCCGTTACCGGGCAGCGCCATGCCGATGGCCTCGGACAGGCAGTTCATCGAGTTTGCCGTGTACATGCCCGAGCACGAGCCGCAGCCCGGGCACGAGCCGCACTCGCACTCCCGAAGCTTGTCGTCGTCGATCAGGCCGGCCTTGTACGCGCCGACCGTCTCGAAGGTCTTGGAAAGCGAAATTTCCTCGCCGTCGTAATGTCCGGCAAGCATCGGCCCGCCCGAAATGATGATAGACGGGATGTTCAGCCGCGCCGCGGCCATCAGCATTCCGGGCACGATCTTGTCGCAGTTGGGAATGAGCACCAGCGCGTCGAACTGGTGCGCGTTGGCGAGCGTCTCGACGCTGTCCGCGATCAGCTCGCGGCTGGGCAGCGAATATTTCATGCCGATGTGGCCCATGGCGATGCCGTCGCACACGCCGATGGCCGGCACGAGGATGGGCGTGCCGCCCGCCATCGAAACGCCGGTCTTGGCGGCGGCGGCGATCTTGTCCAGATTGATGTGGCCGGGGATGATCTCCGAATAGGCCGAAACCACGCCGATGATCGGGCGGTTCATTTCCTCCTCGGTCAGGCCGCAGGCGCGCAGCAGCGAGCGGTTGGGCATACGCTCCGCGCCCGCGACGATATTGTCGCTTCTTTTGGGCATTGGTTTTTCCTCCTTATGCGCAAACGGGCGGACGGGATATTCCGTCCGCCCGTTCGGGGTGTTGTCGATCGCGACCACGCTCGCGATCGAGTTTTGCCGCCTACGAAGCGCGCCCTACGGGCACACTTCTCCGGCGGTTTGTATAAAAAGTCAGGCGCATGTCCTGACTTTTTATGAAAATGGCGGCGCTGCCGCCATTTTCTGTTTGAATTGCGCCTACGGCGCGGCTTTTAGCAGAAAATGAAAGCTACGCTTCCATTTTCATAAAAACCCGCGACATGCGCGTGGGTTTTTATACTTCTGGCGCGAAAAAGTTTCGCTCGTCGGAACTTTTTCGCGCCCCGGATCTTGTCCGGGCTTTGCCCGGCAAGACCTATCTCGATTGCAAGCGTGCTTGCAATCGAATCATTTTTTCAGCCAGCTCATCAGCCCGCGCAGCTTCTTGCCGGTCTCCTCGAGCAGGGACTCGGACTCGACCTGACGGGTGGCGAGGAACTTGGCGCGGCCGCCCGCGCGGTTCTCCTGAATCCATTCGGAAGCAAAGGTGCCGTCCTGAATCTCGCGCAGGATCTTCTTCATCTCCTTGCGGGTCTCCTCGGTGATGATGCGCTTGCCGGTGCGGTAATCGCCGTACTCGGCGGTATCGGAGATCGAGTAGCGCATCTTGGCGAAGCCGCCCTCGTTGATCAGGTCGACGATCAGCTTCATCTCGTGCACGCACTCGAAGTACGCGTTCTCGGGCGCGTAGCCGGCCTCAACCAGCGTCTCGAAGCCGGCCTTCATCAGCTCGCACACGCCGCCGCAGAGCACAGCCTGCTCGCCGAACAGGTCGGTCTCGGTCTCGGCGCGGAAGGTGGACTCGAGGATGCCCGCACGGCCGCCGCCGATGCCGGAAGCATAGGCCAGCGCAATATCCATCGCCTTGCCGGAAGCGTCCTGATGCACGCAGACCAGATCGGGCACGCCGTGGCCCTCCAGATACTGCGAACGGACGGTGTGGCCGGGGCCCTTGGGCGCGATCATGATAACGTCCACATCCGCGGGCGGCACGATCTGCTTGAAGTGGATGTTGAAGCCGTGCGCGAACGCCAGCACATTGCCCGGCTTGAGGCCCGGCTCGATATCGGCCTTGTAGATGTCGGCCTGCTTCTCATCCGGCACGAGCATCATGACAATGTCGCCCGCCTTGGCCGCCTCGGCCGGAGACATAACGGTCAGGCCGTAGTCCTTGGCCTTGGCCTCGTGCTTGGAACCCGCGCGCAGGCCGACGACGACGTTAACGCCCGAATCCTTCAGGTTCATCGCGTGCGCATGGCCCTGCGAGCCAAAGCCGATGATCGCGACGGTCTTGCCGTCGAGCAGGGACAGGTTGCAGTCCGAATCGTAGAACATCTTTACCATTTTTGTTTCCTCCTAAGGTTATGTATAGAAAGTGAATTAGGATAACGAAAATAACTTGCGCCGCAGCGCCCCGCGCACTTCTGTTCGCGGCATCGGATCAGGCTTTGCTCGCAAAGCCCATCCGCAAGGCAGCCATCCAAAGGATGGCGAGCCTTCTCCCGCGCCGACAGGCGCGATTCCATCGGAAACGGCCACGCCGTTTCCATCGAAAACGCGAGCTTCGCCCGTGTTTTCGATTCCCCGACCCCAGCGGCCTTGGGCCGCGTCATTCGGGTATCGGAGACGGATTTCAAAGAAATCCGTCTCCGTATCTAGGGGGCTTTTGAAGCCCCCTAGACTATTTCAGTATGGCTGTGACCCCCGACCGGCACATCTCCAGCACCTCGAAATTCGAGACGACGTCCAGAAATGCGTCGATGCGGCTGGGCACCTCGGTCAGCTCGACAATAATCGCGCTGCCCGTCGATTCGACGATGCGCGCCCCATACAGCTCGGAAAGCTGGCGGATCGCGTCGCGCACGTCGCCGGTCTCGGCCAGCAGCTTGACGAATACCAGCTCGCGGCAGTAGGAATCGTGCTCCTGCAGATGCTCGATCCAGAGCACTTCCTCCAGCTTGGAGACCTGCTTGATGATCTGCTCCAAAATAGGCGCGTCGCCCGTCACGACGATCGACATGCGCGAAATTTTCGGGTCGGTGGTCGCGGAAACGGTCAGCGAGTCGATATTGTAGCCGCGGCGGCCGAACAGGCTGGACACGCGGGCCAGAACGCCCGAATTATTCTTGACCAGCACGGAAAGAATATATTTTTTCATATTGTCTTCTCCTCAGCCCGACACGATGTCGTCGACCGTGCCGCCCGCCGGGATCATGGGCAGCACGCGCTCGTCCTTGTCGATCCGGCAGTCGATGACGACGGGGCCGGTGCGGTCAAGCGCCGCGGTCAGCGCAGCGCGCAGCTCGGCAAGGTTTTCCACGCGGAAGCCGCGCGCGCCGAACGCCTCGGCCAGCTTGACATAATCGGTTTGGCGCTCGGGATCGGTCGCGGAATAGCGTTTTTCGTAAAACATGGTCTGCCACTGGCGCACCATGCCCAGCACGCGGTTGTTCATGATAAGCGTGATGACCGGCAGATTGTAAGAAACCGAGGTGACCAGCTCGTTCAGGTTCATGTGGAAGGAGCCGTCGCCCGTGATATGCAGCACGGTTTTTTCCGGCCGGGCGACCTGCGCGCCCATAGCCGCGCCGTAGCCGAAGCCCATCGTGCCGAGGCCGCCCGAGGTGATGAACTGGTGGATGCGGTTGCGCCCGCAGTACTGCGCCGCCCAAAGCTGATGCTGGCCGACGTCGGTGACGAAAATCGCATCCTCGCCGCCCATCTCGGCGGCAAGCTCGATCACCTGATGCGGCTTGAGCACGCTGTCGTCGTCCTTCGGCACATAGTCCAGCTTCTTCTTCCATTCGCCGATCTGCGTGCGCCACGCGTCGTGCTTCATTTCCCGCACATACGGCAGAACCGCTTTCAGGAAATGGTCGGCGTCGCACACAATCGAATAATCGGTGCCGACGTTTTTGTTAATCTCAGCCGCGTCGATATCGACGTGCACAATCTTCGCGTCCGGCGCGAAACGACCCGTATTGGTCGCAACCCGGTCGGAAAAGCGCGCGCCGATGGACAGCAGCAGATCGCAGCGGTCGATCGCCCACGCGGCGGACACCTTGCCGTGCATGCCGACCAATCCGAGCTCGAGCGGTTCCTCGCCCGGCACCGCGCCGATGGCCATCATGGTATGCGTGGCGGGAATATCGGCCTTCTTCATCAGCGCGAGCAGGTCGTCGCCCGCGTCCGCAAGCGCTACGCCGCCGCCGTAGTAGATAATCGGGCGCTTGGAGGCCGCGATCAGCGCGGCGACGTGCTGGAGCTGTTCCTCCTGCACCTCGTTGATTTCCTTGGCCTCGGGCAGCGGCTTGGGCACATATTCGCCCATTGCCGCGGTAATGTCCTTGGGCAGGTCGACCAGCACGGGGCCGGGACGGCCGGAGGAGGCGATGCGGAACGCATCGCGGATGGTATCGGCCAACTCGTCGACATGGCGCACCACAAAATTGTGCTTGGTGATCGGCATGGTGATGCCGGCTATGTAGACCTCCTGAAAGGAATCGCGCCCGATCAGGCTCGTGCCGACGTTGCCGGTGATGGCGACCATGGGAATAGAATCCATATACGCGGTGGCGATGCCCGTGACCAGATTGGTTGCGCCCGGGCCGCTCGTCGCGAGGCAGACGCCTACTTTGCCGGTGGCTCTCGCGTAGCCGTCGGCGGCGTGAGACGCGCCCTGTTCATGGGCGGTCAGGATATGTCGAATGCGGTCGCTGTTCTTATAAAGCGCGTCGTAAATGTTGAGGACCGAGCCGCCCGGATAGCCGAAAATCGTATCGACCCCCTGCTCGACGAGCACATCCACCAAAATCTCCGAACCGTTTTTTAACATGCGAATCCGCCTCCTTTCTCAAAATAAAAAAAGCCTTCGCCTCCCATAATAAGAGACAAAGACTACACTCTGCGGTACCACTCTTTTTGCCGCGCACCCCGCTTGGGCGCGACCACTCACCCGATCCGTTAACGCAGATCATGCGGAACGGCTTACACGGGGCCTTGTTTCATCCCTTTTCAGACGCTCTGCTCGCGGAGGACTTTCGCGGTTCCTTCCCCCACCGTCTCGCACCGGCCGACGGCTCTCTCAAGGATTCCGGACGCTACTTTTCCGTTCATCGCTTTTTGCTATATTGGAAATGTACTTAATCATTATAAGTCCGTCCCCGCGGATTGTCAACCGGTTTTTTCGTCTTTTACTGTGATAAATTATTGTCACAGGGATAATCCCCCGTTTGCGCGCCATACTATACCCGAATCCATCAAGAAACGAGGCTGTAATTATGTCCGTACCACTGCTGCGAACCCTGATTCTGTATATCGCCGTCGTTGTAGCCGTGCGCATGATGGGCAAGCGGCAGATCGGCGAGCTTGACCCTTCCGAGCTGGTCGTCACGATTTTGATTTCCGATCTGGCCGCCATTCCGATGCAGGATCTCGGCATTCCGCTGTTCGCCGGATTGGTGCCGATCGGCGCGCTGGTCGCGCTGGAAATCCTGATGAGCTTTATCGCGCTGAAAAGCCGCTCCTTCCGCCGCCTGCTCAACGGCCAGCCCGCCATCATCATCCGCCGGGGACAGCTTGATATCAAAAAGCTGCGGCAGATGCGCCTGACAAACGACGAAATCATCGAAACGCTGCGCAAGCAGAACGTGACCGCGGTGTCCGACGTCAAATACGGCGTCATCGAGCCGGACGGCACGCTGTCGGTCATCCTCAAGCAGCCCCAGCAGCCGGTGACCGCCGAAATGCTCGGCCTGACGCCCAGGGACACCGGACTGCCGCTCGTCGTCGTATCCGACGGCAAGCTGGTGTCCCGCTCGCTGCAAATTTTGCAGATCGACCGTAAGGATATCGAAAACCGGCTGAAGAATCAAAGCGTCGCGCTGGAGGACGTCTTTTTGATGACGCTCGACGACTGCGGCAACACCTTCCTGCAGCGAAAGGACGGTGTGTGAGATGCGTCGGTTATGGATTGCAATCGCGCTTTTTGCGCTTTTGATCTGGGGCAGCGTCTGGAGCAGCCGGACAGTCGAAACGACCGTGGACGAAATCATAGCCGAAATCGAAGCCGGCCGGCTGGAAGCCGCGCATGAAAAGTGGAGCGCCGCTGAAACCCGCTTCGGCGCGCTGCTGCTGCATGAGGAAATCGACGAGGCGGACCGCTTGTTCGAGCGCGTCCGCACCGCAAAGGCCGCCGGCGAGCAGGGCGACTACGCCCTTGACCGCGCCGAGCTTCTCATTCAGCTGCGCCATCTGCCCGATTTGGAAAAACCGAGCCTGAAAAACCTGTTCTAATTGCACAATAAAACATTCTTATTTTTATGCGTTTTGCCGTAGCAATCCGTAAAGGATTATGGTAGTATTTATTTGTAATTAAGAATTATTTTCATTAGTTGGAAAGGATCGGTTATTATGGATAACGCTGCTTACAAAAAACTCAATTACAGCCTTGCGCTGGTTTCCACCGCGGCAGACGGGAAAAACTTCGGCTGCATCATCAACTCCCTGCATCAGGCGACCTCGGCGCGCCCGCCGAAGTTCACGCTGTCGATGAACGGCGACTCCGCCACCTGCGCCGCGCTGAAAAAAAGCGGCGTTGCCGCCGTCACCCTGCTCGCCAAGGACGCGGATGAAAAAATTGTCAATGAGTTCGGCTATAAATCCGGACGCGCGATCGACAAATTCGCGGCCTTCCCCTTTGAAACCGACGCGCAGGGCTGCCCTTACCTTAAGGACGGCATGGTGTCCCGCCTCAGCCTGAAGGTAACCGAAACCGTCGCCATCGGCTCGTATACCCTGTTCATCTGCGAGCTTATTGACGCCGAGGTGCTCGGCGACGGCGACTGCCTGACCGTCAAGGAATTTGAGGGCCGCGGCAAGGACGTGCCGCCCGCCGCCCCCGTTTTCCACACACTCGACCCCGACGCGGGCTGGAAGTGCACGGTCTGCGGCTATGTCCGCCTTGCCGAGGACATTCCGGACGATTTCATCTGCCCGATCTGCCGCGCGCCGCGCAGCAAGTTTGTCAAGCGGTAATGCGCAGCAGCCGGCGGCCTTTCGGCCGCCGGTTTTCGTTTGCCCGCAGGCTGCTTTTATGCTATGATAGGCGGAAAGGAGTGAGGAGATCATGAAAAAAGTACTGTTTGTCAATGGCTGCGTCCGCGGTGCGGATTCGCGCACCCTGCGGCTTGCGCGGCGGGTCGTCAGCCGCATACCGGACGCCGAAATCGACGTTTTACAGCTGCCCGCGCTGCATATCGCCCCGCTGGACACGCAAACGCTTGCGGAGCGGGACGCTTTATCCGCCGCGGGCGCGTTTGACGCGCCGTTTTTCGCCTTGGCCAATCAGTTCAAAAACGCGGACGCCGTCGTGCTGGCCTGCCCGTTTTGGGATATGAGCGTTCCCGCTATGGTGCGCGCCTATCTCGAGCGCCTGTGCGTGATCGGGCTGACCTTCCACTACAACGAGCAGGGCTACCCGGTGGGCGACTGCGCGCCGCACCGGCTGCTGCATGTGACAACGCGCGGCGGCTATGTGGACGACAGCGATCCCGCGCTGACCGATCACGCCTCGGCGTACCTACGCTCGCTGTGCAAGGTGCTGGGCGTCGGCCGGTTCGACAGCCTTGCCGCCGACGGGCTGGACGTTGTGGGCAACGACGTGGAAGCCATTCTGCAACAGGCCGAAGCCCAAGCCGACCGAATCGCGCAAGCCTTCTGGGACTGATATTCCACCTTTGTCCCGTTTGCCTGAAGCCTGCGCGCCTATCCCCCACCGTTCCCCAGAAAAGTAAAACGCCGCGCCGGACGCACCGGGCGGCGTTTTTTCTATTTCTGCGGCTTGCGCGACGCTTCGAACGAATCCGCGCGCACCCAAAACACCTCGGCGACAGACAGATGCGCGTCCGAATACGTCCAGCCGTCCCGTCCGGTCAGGTGCCGCATGATCACGTCGAAGCCGCGGCGCTTTTCCTCGTTATCCTGCGCAAAGCGCATGCTGCCTTCGCCCACAATGGACGAAAACGCATAGCTGTATTTACACGCAACGTCGCCCTCGCCCGTCACGCCGTCCTCGACGTCCAGCTCGAAGCAAACGTGCGGATCCGCGCGCAGCGCGTCGATCTTCTTGCCCCTGAGCCCGCTGTGGAAGTACAGCGTCAGGCCGGCCTCGTCCCATTCATAGCCGAAATTCATCGGGATCACATAAGGCTTGCCGTCCGCGATCATGGCAATGCGGCACACCTTGCACGCTTTTAAAATTGGTTCGATATTTTCACGCCCGTGCAGTTCTCTATCTTTTCTGCGCATGGTATCACCTCGTCATGCAGTATACCATATCCCGCGTCCGGAGGCAAGCCCGCGCGTCACGCGGCGCAGCACGCCCACAGGTTGCCGATCTGGCCGGAAAGCGTGTCGTAGCTCCACGCTTTTTCGCTGCGTGCGCGGCTGTTGGGGTCGCGCACGGCATAGCCGTCCGCCGTGCGCCCGTACAGCACGATAAAATGCCCCGAAGTGGTAAAATCACCCGGCAGCATGCTGCAAATCACCGGATGCCCGGCGTCAAGCGCGGCGTCGATCTGCTCCTTCCCGAGCGACAGCTCCTCGGCCGCGACGCCGAACGCCCGCGCGCCGGTGTGGAGCAGATCCCAGCTTGTCCCCTCTCCCGGCACATAGTATCCCTGCTCCGCAGCATACTGCGCCACGCTGTACGGCGTGATCTGCGCGTTTCCGGTCAGGTAAGAGGCGGCCATGGCGAGGCACGCGGGCGCGCAGCCGCTGACCGCGACCGTGCTTTCCCCATAGGGCTGATAACCCCAGCGCGCGTCCCATTGCAGCAGCAGCGGAACGCTGTCCAGCGATTCGTCGAGGCTTTGCGCGGGCGGATCGTCATGATGGGCGGGATAGCCGAGCACAAAGTCGAGCGTCTCGCTGTTTTTCGCCAGCATCTCCAAAAACGCAGGCGGATAGGCTTCAGGGTTGTCCAAAATCGCCTGCGCGCGGCGATCGCTGCGCGACAGCTCGACGATGGCGGCGGCCGTCCCTTCGCCTACGGCAATGCCGCGCGTTTCCCACGCTTTCATCGTATAAGCGCCGCGAACCAGCCGCATTGCAAAGCAAACGGCAAAAATCGCCACGATGAGAAACAACAGCTTTCTTCCCCAGCGGCGGCGCTTCTTCACACGCCTGCGGCGCGGCGCCGTCCTGCGCGGCCGTTCCAACTCCAATTCCCGGTATCCCATTTTTCCACATTCCTTTCTCCGGCCGTCCAAAATTTCCAGTTTTCTGTATTATCTGTTCTAGTACAGTTGAATTATACCAGATAATCCCTCATCTGTCAACCGGCCTTGCCTTCTCTGTCTATAAGAGCAAAAAGTCCCCGATCCGTTGCTGCAAAACAGCAATTTTTCGGGGAGTTTTTTTTCTCTCTGCCATCAACACGGCGGCGGAAAGGAAAATGTTCTGTTGTCTGCCCGCCGTCAGGTATTATGGTCGGACACGTGAAACTGCTTGAGATTGCCGATTTTTTCCGCGCGCTTGTCCATCTCCGCACAGACCTCGCCGAGCGTCACGCCGCACTCGTTCATCATGACCATCATGTGATAGAACACGTCGTTGATCTCGCCAACCAGCTCGTCCTTATCGCCGTTTTTGGCGGCGATGATGGTCTCGGCGCACTCCTCGCCGACCTTTTTCAGGATTTTGTCCAGCCCCTTTTCAAACAGGTAGCAGGTGTAAGACCCCTCCTGCGGCTGCTCGCGGCGAAGCGCGATCACAGCCTCCATTTGCTCGAAAGAATTCATCGTTCGTTCCCCTTTTCCCAAAGTGTCGTGTAAAAGCACGTGCGGTTGCCCGTGTGGCAGACCGGCCCCTTGGGCGTGCCGCTGTAAATTAGCGTATCGTCGTCGCAGTCGGACAAAATCTTCGAGACGAAGATAAAATTGCCCGAGGTTTCGCCCTTGTTCCACAGCTTCTGCCGCGAGCGCGAGAAAAACCACGCCGTGCCGGTGTCCATCGTCAGCCGGAGCGCTTCTTCGTTTGCGTAGCCCAGCATGAGCACCTCGCCGCTGCGCTCGTCCTGACAAACAACCGGGATCAGCTCGCTTTTTGCAAAAAACTTTGACAATTCCATTTGTTAAAACCTCACCGGTATTTTCTTGCTTTGCAGATGGCGCTTGACCTCGGAAACGGTCAGCTCGCCGTAATGGAACAGGCTGGCGGCGAGAGCTGCGTCGCAGCCCGTCCGTTCGAACACCTCGGAAAAATGCTCGAGCGAGCCGCAGCCGCCCGACGCGATCACCGGTATGCCCGTGCAGTCCACGACCGCGCGCGTCAGCTCGAGGTCGAAGCCCGACTTGGTGCCGTCCCTGTCCATCGAGGTGAGCAATATCTCGCCCGCGCCGCGCTCATAAACCTCTTTGGCCCACGCAACGGCGTCGATTCCGGTCGGCGTGCGGCCGCCCGCGACGTAAACCTCAAAGCCGGAAGGGGTTTTGCCGGTTTTGCGCCCGTCAATCGCCACGACGACGCATTGGCTGCCGTATTTTTCCGCGGCGGCGGAAACCAAGCCGGGATTTTTAACCGCGGCGGAATTGACCGAAATCTTATCCGCGCCCGCGCGCAGGATATCGCGGAAATCCTCCACCGTGCGGACGCCGCCGCCCACGGTCACCGGCACGAACACCTCGCGGCAGGTGCGGCGCACTACGTCCGCGATCGTATCGCGGTTATCCGAGGTGGCGGTGATGTCGAGAAACACGATCTCGTCCGCGCCCTCCTGCGAATAATACTTGGCCAGCTCGACCGGGTCGCCCGCGTCCCGCAGGCCGACGAAATTGACGCCCTTGACCACGCGGCCGTCCTTCACGTCCAGACAGGGAATGATGCGCTTTGCCAGCATCACTCCGCCTCCTTGATCGCCGCGGCCAGATCAAGCGTGCCGGTGTAGACCGCCTTGCCCGCGATCGCGCCGTCAATGCCGAGCTTTTTCAGCCCGCGGATGTCCTCCAGCGTCGACACGCCGCCCGACGCGATGATGCGGCAGGAAACCGCCGCGCGCAGCGCGGCGAGCTGGTCGAAGTTCGGCCCCTTGAGCATGCCGTCCTTTTCGATATCGGTGAAAATGATCGTTTTGACGCCGAAGCCTTCCATTTTCTCCGCAAAGTCCAAATAATTCGCGCCAGAGTCGTTGATCCAGCCCTCGATGCGCACCGTTCCGCTTTTCGCGTCGATGCCGACGGCGATCTTATCGCCGTATTTTTTGACCGCCTGCTCGATCAGCGGCGGGTTTTTAAACGCCGCCGAGCCGATGATCACGCGCCGCACGCCGAGCGCGAGCACGGCTTCGATATCCTCCATGGTGCGCACGCCGCCGCCCAGCTCGACGCCCGCGCCGGTTTCGGCCAGCACGCGCTTTACGACATCGTAATTGGTATGCCGCCCGTCAAGCGCGCCGTCCAAATCGACCATGTGGATCAGCTCCGCCCCGGCGGCCATAAACTTGCGGGCGGTCTCCACCGCGTCCTCCGCGACCTTATGCACCGTGCCGTAGTCGCCCTGCTGTAACCGGACGCACTGTCCGTCCTTCAGATCAATCGCCGGAAAAATCCTCATTTTCCCACCTCCGTTAATTTTGCAAAGTTTTGAAGCATCTTCAGCCCCACTTTCCCGCTTTTTTCCGGGTGGAACTGACATCCGAACAGATTCCCGCGCGCCACCATGGCGGGCACGCGCGCGCCGTAGTCCACCGCGCAGGCAAGGTCGTTCGGGTTTTTGGGCTTGGCCATCAGGCTGTGCACA
The DNA here is from genome assembly GCA_030524205.1 of Eubacteriales bacterium. Lineage (GTDB taxonomy): Bacteria > Bacillota > Clostridia > Oscillospirales > Butyricicoccaceae > Agathobaculum. The sequence goes on along the minus strand of JAUNGZ010000008.1, from coordinate 35,356 downwards.
AAATACACATAGTCGCCTTGGCGCAGCCCTGCCGTCATTGCGTTCGGGCGCACGATTTCGAGCGCGTTCCATCCGATCTGCGGCAATTTCAGGCCGGTTGGAATGCGCTCGATGCGGCCGGGCAGCAGGCCGAGCCCCGCGCAGAGGCGCACCTCGTCCGATTCCTCAAACAGCATCTGCATGCCGAGGCAGATGCCGAGAAACGGTTTCTCCCGCGCCGCTTCCAGCACCGCGTCCGTCAGCCCGGAGCGGTGCAGCGCGCCCATTGCGTCCGGAAACGCGCCCACACCGGGCAGGATAACGCCCGCGGCGTTTCGGATCGTCTCCGGACGGTCGGCTATTCTGTTTTCGTAGCCCAGAAAATCGAGAGAGTTGTGCACGCTCATCAGGTTTCCGGCCCCGTAATCTACGATTGCGATATAACTCATTTTTTCTCCTTACTTACGGCGCACGTTAGTGCGCCGCTGCCCGTGGTAAATGCGCTCCTGCATGGGGCACGTGCCTTTCCGGGCGTTTGCTAAGGCCGCAAACACCCGCTGAGCGGTGAAAAACCTGCCGCCGGCAGCTTTTTCAAGCGTTCACCCGCGCACCATTCGTCCTGCGGCACGACCCAGCCAAACGCCAAGCACGCAAAGCGCGACGCTCGCCGCCGCGTAGGCCGCGCCCTGTGCCGCATGTCCGGTTTCCAGCAGCGTCAGCGCTTCCAGCGAAAAAGTGGAGAAGGTGGTGAAGCCGCCGCACACGCCGGTTTTCCAAAACAGCACAGTGTCCGCCTTCCAAGACCCGTCCTCCGCCAGACCGACGATCAGACCGATCAGCAGCGCGCCAAAAAAATTCGTCAGCAGCGTCAGGACCGGGAAGGCGCTTTTGAGCGGCAGCAGACTGACGCCGTACCGGCCGAGCGCGCCCACCGCTCCGCCCAGCCCCACGGCAAGAAGCCTGCCCATCACAGTACGCCTTTGGCGCTCAGCACGCCGCCGCCCGTCTGCCGGACGGCCTGCTTCAGCGCGCGGGCGAGCGCCTTAAACAGCGCTTCGGTGATGTGGTGCGCGTTGTCGCCGTATACGGCTTTGAGATGCAGAGTCAGCCCTGCATTAACCGCCAGCGCGCGCATAAACTCTACCGTCAGGCAGGTGTCGTACGTTCCGCACATGGGCTGGGGCATGGGCGCGTCGAGCACGAGATACGGCCTGCCCGAGATGTCCAGCGCGCAGAAGCCGAGCGCTTCGTCCATCGGCACATACGCCTCGCCGAAGCGCGCGACGCCCGCCTTGTCGCCCAGACACCGGGCGAGCGCCTGCCCGAGCGCGATGCCGCAGTCCTCTACCGTGTGGTGGCCGTCGACCTCCAGATCGCCCTTGCAGGTAAGCGTCAGCCCGAAGCCCCCGTGCACGGCAAAGGAGTTCAGCATGTGGTCGAAAAAGCCAATGCCGGTGTCGATCTCGCGTGCGCCGCCGTCGAGATCAAGCGCCAGCTCGATATCGGTTTCCTTGGTTTTGCGTTTGATTTCAGCCTTGCGCATCGTCAGCATCCTCCTGAAAGCGCACTGCGATTGAGTTTGCGTGCGCGTTTAAGTGCTCGGCCTCGGCCAGCGCGACGATATCGTCCGCGTAGGCGGCGAGCGCGTCCCGCGTGTATTCGATCACGCTGGTTTTTTTGAGGAAGGTATCGGTCGACAGCGGCGAAAAGAACCGCGCGGTGCCCGAGGTGGGCAGCACATGGCACGGTCCGGCCATATAGTCGCCGAGCGGCTCGGGCGCGTACTGCCCGAGAAAGATCGCGCCCGCGTTGTGCAGGTGCGGCAGCAGCTCGCGCGGCGCGGCGGTGACGACCTCCAAATGCTCAGGCGCGACCAAATCGGCCAGCCTGCAAGCGTCCGTCAGCTCCTCCACCACAATGGCGCAGCCATAATTTCCCACACTCTCTTTGACGATCTCAAAGCGCGGCAGTTCCCTCGCCTGCCGCTCCATTTCACAGGAAACGGCCTGCGCCTGCGCCATCGAGTCGGTCAGCAATACGGCTGACGCCAGTTTATCATGTTCCGCCTGAGAAAGCAAATCCGCCGCGACATACGTCGGGTTGGCGGTGTGGTCGGCAATGACGAGCACCTCGCTCGGTCCCGCGATCATGTCGATATCTACCGTGCCGAACGCTATTTTTTTCGCCGCCGCGACATAGGCGTTGCCCGGACCGACGATTTTATCCACCTGCGGAATGAAGCCCGCGCCGTAGGTCAGCGCGGCAATGGCCTGCACGCCGCCGACGGCGACGACCGTGTCCACGCCTGCGATCTTGGCGGCGGCGAGCACCTCTTTGCTCATATTCTCGGTCGGCGGGGTGACCATGATCAGCTCGGCAACGCCCGCGACCTTGGCCGGAATGGCGTTCATCAAAACGCTTGACGGATAGGCCGCCGTGCCGCCCGGCACGTACAGGCCGACGCGCGAAAGCCCGCGCACGGTCTGGCCGAGCGTTTCGCCCGCCGACCGGTTCCACTCCCAGCTTTTCACCAGCATCTGCTCATGATAGTCGCGGATATTCGCCGCCGCCTTTTCTAACGCGGCAAGTAATTGGGGGTCGCAGGCACTGTACGCCTGCTCAAGCAGCTCCCGCCCGACGAGATAGGGCTTCTGCCCGTCGAATTTTTCGGCGTATTCGTTTACCGCGTCCAGCCCGCGCGCACGCACGTCGTCCATGATGGTGCGCACGGTCTGTTCGATATCGCCGCGCGCGCCCGCGGCGCGCGCCTGCATCTCGCGGAGCAGGGCGGTTTCGGCCCGCCCGTCCGCGACGACGGTTTTCAGAAACATCGTTATCCCTCCAAACCGCTTTCCAACTCGGAAATCACCTTCTGGATGGCGGTTTTCTTCATTTTTGCGCTGGCAAGGTTGACGATCACGCGCGCCGAGATGGGCGCGACGTCCTCGATCACCTCAAGGCCGTTTTCCTTGAGCGTTGTGCCAGTCTCGACGATGTCGACGATCGCGTCGGCCAGCTCCAAAAGCGGCGCAAGCTCAACCGAGCCTTCGATCTTGATCGTCTCCACGTCCATGTTTTTCTTGGTAAAGAACGCCTTGGTGACCTCCGGATATTTGGTTGCGATGACCGGCGTTTTGTAACCGCCGTACACGTCCTTGCCCTTCTTAGTGGCAAGCGCAAAGCGGCATTTGCCGAAGCCGAGGTCGACCATCTCGTAAAAGCTGCCGCCCTTTTCCATGATCGTGTCCTTGCCGACCACGCCCATGTCGCACACGCCGTGCTCGACGTAGGTGATCACGTCCGCCGCCTTAGCCAAGACAATCTCGATTCCCGCGTCCGGCAGGGTGAAGATCAGCTTGCGCGAGCCGGCTTCGAGCTCGGAGATATCGTAGCCCGCATTTTTGAGCAGCGCGAGCGTTTTCTTCTCCAGCCGGCCCTTGGTCAGCGCGATGCGCACCGTGCCGCGGCGGGTGGCCGCCTCCGGCCGCAAAGCGCCCTGCAGGCTGTCCGCGACGCTCTCCACATCGATGCCGAAGCCGCCCGCGGGCAGATCCCTGCCGAATTTGGCGCACAGCGCGTTGTAGCGCCCGCCCGACAGGATCGCCGCGCCCGCGCCGCCGATATAGCCGCGGAACATCACGCCCGTGTAATAATCCATTTCATGCACAAGGCCGAGGTCGATCATGATTCGGCCGCCGCAGCCCGCCGCGTCCAGCGCCTGATACAAGCGGCGCAGATAGGAGACCGCGCCCAAAACGCGCACGTTGCCGGTGAGCGACTCGACCGCGTCGAGCACCTCCATGCCGCCGAAAAGCTGCGGCATCGCGCCCAAAGCGCGCGCCGCCGGGCGGTCCTTATACGGTGCGAGCGCGTCGCCCAAGGCGGCGAAGGACTTATTCTCAATCAAGCGGCGGATCGCCTCGGCCGAGGCGGCGTCCACGCCAAGCTCCTCGATCAGCGCCTTATAAATCTCCGCGTGTCCCAGCTCGATGCGGAAATTTTCCGCTCCGGTGCCGGAAAGCGCGCCGAACGCGGCGGACAGGATATCGCGGTCGGCGTCCAGACCGTCCGCGCCGATCAGTTCCGCGCCGATCTGCAAAAACTCGCCCTTATGTCCGTGGCCGCCCGTAACCGAGCGAAACACCTTCTGGCTGTAATACAGCCGCACGGGCAGCGCCGCATCGTCCAGCCTTGTCGCCGCGATGCGGGCGATGGGGGTGGTATTGTCCGGCCGGGCGACGCAGATGCGGCCCGAACGGTCGATGATCTTGAGCATATTTTCCTGATCGAGCTCGGGGTTGGCCTGCGCGAACACGTCGTAATACTCGACGGCGGGCGTGATGATCTCGCTGAAGCCGCAGTCCTCCAGAGACGCGCGGATGGCGCTTTCGGTCTGCCGCAGCGCGCGGCAGGACGCAAACAAAAGGTCGCGCGTGCCCTCGGGCGTGGAAATGCTGAAACGGTTCATGTGTTCCGTACTCCTTCATTGCTTTATCGCGTTAAAATGATAACATGGCCTTCCCGCTTTGTCAACCCCTATTCCCCGTTTTCCTCGAACAGCAGGCGGTACATGCGCGCCGGATTTTCGAGCATGCGCCGCGTGAGCTGATAATGCGCGGTGTCGCGGTAATCGGCCTTGCGCACGCCCTCCACGCTGATCTCCAGCAGTTCCGCGCCCGGATAGGTCATCAGGATCGGGGAGTGCGTGGCGATCAGAAGCTGCGAGCCGTCCCGCTCCAACCGGCGGATATGCGCGAGCAGCTCCAGCTGGGACGCGGGCGACAGCGCGGCCTCCGGCTCGTCCAGAATATAAAAGCCGCGCCCGCCGAAGCGGCTGCGCACCAGCGACAGGAAGCTCTCCCCATGCGACTGATCGTGCAGCGATTTCCCGCCGTAGCTGCGCAAAAGCGTGCCGTCGTCCACAGCGTCCACATAGGAGGCGACGTTATAGAAGCTCTCCGCGCGGAGGAAAAAGCCGTCCCGCGGGCGGTAAGGCCCGCGCACAAAATTCAAATAGCGGTACAGCGCGGAATGGGTTTCCGCCGTGGAAAAGCTGAAATTGCGCGTGCCGCCCTCCGCGTTGAAACCCATGCCGACCGCGGCGGCCTCCACCAGCGTCGACTTGCCCACGCCGTTTTCACCGACGAGCAGCGTCACCCGTCCGCCAAACCGAAGCGGCGTGTGCCGCAGATGCCGTACGACCGGCAGCGCGGCCAAATAGTCCTCTGCCGGAACCGGCTTTTCCAGCCGGATTTCGCTCAAAAACAAGTCGTCCACGATGCCTTACCTCCCCGCCGCGTACTCCTCCGCGACCGGCACCAGCGTCTCCAGAAAGCTCTCCTCCCCCATGGTGTTCACCTTCCAGAACATCGCCTGACTGCCTCCCGAGGTGATCGCGGACAGGAACAGGTCGCTGCCGTGCCCGGCAAGCGTCAGGTTCATGCTCACGCGGTTGCCGCCCATCCAGCTGTACCGCTCGAACACGCGCACCGCGCAGCGCACGCCGTTCGCTTCCCAATCGCTCCCATCCTCATAGGAAGCGGACATACTGCCGTTCATCACCGCATCAAACAGGCGGTTCAGCACGGCATCAAAATCTCCGGTCAGCTGTTTTTCGTATTTTGCCATGTCTATCCTATCCTTTCCGGCGTTATGCGAACAGGCTGATCTGCGTCGTTCTGGGCATGGAGCCGAGCGCGCCGATCTGATCCAGCAGCTCAACCACCGCCTTGGACGCCTTGGGACAGCGCACGGTCAGCTCCTCCGCCGAGAGGAATTTTCCGTTTTTCCGTTCTTCCACGATATTCAGCGCGGCCTGCTCGCCGATGCCGGGCATCGAGGTAAACGGCGGGATCAGACCGGTTTCGGTGACGAGGAAGGTCGTCGCGTCCGAAGCGTAAATGTCCATCGGCTCGAAGGCAAAGCCGCGGCGGTAAAACTCGTGGCACACCTCGAGCGTGGTCATCATTTCCTTTTCCGCCGCGGTAATCGTCTTTTCACGGTCCTTCATCTGCAATTCCTTCATTTTGTCGATGCAGACCTTGTCGCCCCGCACCATGCAGGACGCGTCAAACCCCTTGGCGCGCACGGAAAAGTACGCCGAGTAAAACGCCAGCGGCTTGTGCACCTTGAACCACGCGATGCGGAACGCCATCATGACATACGCGACCGCGTGCGCCTTTGGGAACATGTATTTAATCTTTTTGCACGAGTCGATGTACCAATCGGGCACGTTCTGCCCGCGCATGGCGGCTTCCATCTCCTCGGTCAGCCCCTTGCCCTTGCGGACGGATTCCATCGTCTTAAACGACAGCTTGGGCTGAACGCCCTGCAAAATCAGATAGTTCATAATATCGTCGCGGCAGCAGATGCAGCCGGACAGCGGCACGCCCTGCCGCACCAGCTCGGAGGCGTTGCCCAGCCAAACGTCCGTGCCGTGGGACAGGCCGGAAATGGACACCAGCTCCGCAAAGGTGGACGGATGGGTTTCCTTGACCATGCCGCGCACGAATTTGGTGCCGAACTCGGGCACGGCCACACAGCCCAGATCGCCCAGAATGGAATCGGTCTCCGGGTTGTCGCCCGTGTAGCGCAGCGCCTTGCACGAGTGGAACAGGCTCATCGTCTCCGGGTCGTCGAGCGGGATCTCCTGTGCGTTGACGCCGGTCAGATTTTCCAAATGCTTGATCATCGTCGGATCGTCGTGCCCCAGCTCGTCGAGCTTCAAAAGATTCGCGTCGATCGAGTGGTATTCAAAATGCGTGGTGATGATGTCGGAATCCGGGTCGTCCGCCGGGTGCTGCACCGGACAGAAATCGTAAATCTCGACCTCCTGCGGCACCACGACGATGCCGCCCGGGTGCTGGCCCGAGGTGCGGCGCACGCCCGTGCAGCCCGCGGCAAGGCGGTTCTCCTCGGCCCGCGTGGCCTCGATGCCGCGCTCGTCCATGTATTTTTTCACGTAGCCGTAGGCGGTTTTTTCCGCGACCGTGCCGATCGTGCCCGCGCGGAACACATGATCCTCGCCGAACAGCTCGCCCGTGTATTTATGGATGCGCGATTGGTACTCGCCCGCAAAATTCAGGTCGATATCGGGCACCTTGTCGCCCTCGAAGCCCAAAAACGTCTCAAACGGGATGTTGAAGCCCTGCTTGGTCAGCGGCTTGCCGCAGGTCGGGCAGATTTTGTCCGGCAGGTCGACGCCGCAGGAGTATTCCTCGTGCCACTCGATATATTTATCATCCGGACAGAGGTAGTGCGGCGCGAGGGAGTTTACCTCGGTGATATCCGACATGAACGCCGCGAGCGACGAGCCGACCGAGCCGCGCGAGCCGACCAGATAGCCGTCCGACAGGCTCTTGGTAACGAGCTTCTGCGCGATGATGTACATGACCGCGTAGCCGTTGCCGATGATCGAGTTCAGCTCGCGGTCGAGCCGCGCCTGCACGATCTCGGGCAGCGGCTCGCCGTAAATGCGCTTTGCCTTTTCGTAGCACATATTGCGCAGGTCGTCCTCGCAGCCGTCGATATGCGGCGGATAGTTTTCGCGCGGCACGGGGCGGAGCGCGTCGCACCAGCCGGCCACCAGATTGGTGTTTTTCACCACGACCTCGTACGCGCGGTCCGCACCGAGATAGGCGAATTCGTCGAGCATTTCATTGGTCGTTTTCAGGTAAAGCGGCGCTTGATTGTCCGCGTCGCCAAAGCCCTGCCCGGCCATCAGGATGCGGCGGAAGGCCTCATCCTCCGGCTCCAAAAAGTGCACGTCGCCGGTCGCGCAGCAGGGCTTGCCCAGCTTGTCCGCAAGGGCGAGGATCTTTCGGTTCCAGTCGCGCAGCTGCTCGACGTCGCGCGCCTGCCCTTTGGCGATCATGAAGTTGTTATTGCCGACAGGCTGGATCTCCAGATAGTCGTAAAACGACGCAAGGCGCTCAAGCTCCTCGTCCTCCGCGCCGCCGGTCAGCGCGCGGAATACCTCGCCCGCCTCGCACGCCGAGCCGAAGATCAGCCCCTCGCGGTGGCGGATCAGCTCGCTGCGCGGCATGATCGGGCGCTTGTTGTAATATTCGAGAAAGCTTTTGGAAATCAGCTGATAGAGATTGCGCAGCCCCGCCTGATTCTTCACCAGAATGATAAAGTGGTAGCGCGGCAGGTTCTTCAGCTTGTTTTTGCGGTCGGTCTGCGCGGCGAGCACGGGGTTGATGTCCGCCGTGGTGACAGCGTGAAATTCATCCCGCAGCCGCGCGAGCAGCTTGACGAAAATGCGCGACAAAACAGCCGCGTCCTCGCTCGCGCGGTGGTGCTCGAACGGGCCAACCGCGAGCTCCTTGGCCAAAATGTTCAGCTTGAATTTATGTAAGTGCGGCAGCATCAGGCGGGACATCTCCAGCGTGTCGACCGCGGTCAGCTCCCGCTCCAGCCCAAGCCGCTTCATCGCCGCGCGCAGAAAGCCCATATCGAACCCCGCGTTGTGCGCGACGAGGGGATACGCGCCCTCCCCCGCCCAGGCGAGAAACTTGGGCACGGCCTCGGAAAGCTCGGGCGCGTCCGCGACGGTTTCGTCCGAAATGCCGGTCAGCTTGGTGATTTCCTCGGGAATCGGCTTGTGCGGGTTGACGTAGGTCTGAAACGCGTCCCGGATTTCGCCCTCGACCACGCGGCAGGCCGCGATTTCGGTAATCTCCTCCGAGGAGGGGTTGAGGCCGGTCGTCTCCAGATCGAACACGATGAACGTGCCGTCGAGCGGCTCGGCCGATTTGCCGCGCACGACCGAAAGCGTATCCTCGTCGTTTACGTAATAAGCCTCCACGCCGTAGATGATTTTCATGTCGCCGATGACGCTTTTCTGCTTGCCCTCCTGCGCGTGCAGCGCCTCGGGGAAGGCCTGCGCCACGCCGTGGTCGGTAATCGCCATCGCGGGATGCCCCCAGCTTGCCGCGCGGCACAAAAGCGCCGCGGTCGAGCTCATACCGTCCATCGCGGACATGTTGGTGTGCAGATGCAGCTCGACGCGCTTTTCGCCCGCGTAGGTATCCTGCCGGACGGGCTTCTTAGCCTTGACGATGGCGGTCGGCTCGAGCACCATCTCCTTGGCGTAGGAGTCGTACACCATTTTGCCCTGCACCGTGCAGTACAGGCCGTTTTTGATTTTGGAGGCGGTATCCCCCGCCTTGTCCGCCGCGAGGAATTTGGAAACGCGCACCGAATTGGTGCGGTCGGTCATGTCGAACGCGATTTTGACGTAGTCCTTGCCAGTTTTCTTGCTGTGAATATCCTTGTTGTCGGTGAAAAACACCTCGCCCTGCACGGTGACCATGTCATAGGCCGCAATCGCTTCGTTGACCGATACGATCGGGTCCTGCATCAGCTTGCCGAAAATCAGGTTGTCCTCGCGCACCTTTTCGGCGCGCGGGCGCTGATAGCCGGTATTCTCCTGCCGGGGCGCGGGGCGCGTCTTTTTGGGCTTCGGCTCGCTCGGCGCGGCGGACGCGGCCTGCCGCGCGGCCTCTTGCAGCAGCGCTTCGCGCTCCGGCGCGTCCGACGGCGGCGCGTACGCCGACGCCGCGGCGCGCACCGCGCGCACGGGACAGGCGATGTCCAGCTCGCGCCGGATGCGCGCTTCCAGATGGCGCAGGGCGGACGCGAAGTGCTTTTCGCTCACCTCGTCCATCGGAATGGACAGGCCGCCGTCCTCATAGCGCCATTTCGTATGGTCGAGCAGGCCGCGCGCGGACGGCATGCGCTCGGCCATATCCTCATACAGCGTATGGATGTAGGCGTCGGTCGGGCCGTCGGGCAGTATGTATCGCGGTTCGATGCACACGCGGCCGAGGCCGTACTGCCCGGCAAGCTGCTTTTCCGCATTTTGAAGCGTTTTGCGGCTGACCACATCGTCCAGCGCCAGCTCGACCACCATCACCGTGTTGTCGTCCCCAAACGCAAGCGAACGCACCTCGCCCCCGGCGAGGTGCGGTTCGGCCGCAATTTCTTTGCAGTTTTCAAATAAGTCGATCAGTTTGCCTGCCAATTTGATTGCTCCTTAAAACCTTGCGATTTCCTCCATCAGCGCGTCGACCAGCTTTTCCTGCGGCACCTTTCGGATAATCTCGCCCTTGCGGAAGAGCAGCCCCTCGCCGTCGCCGCCCGCGACGCCGAGGTCGGCCTCGCGCGCCTCGCCCGGACCGTTGACCGCGCAGCCCATCACCGCGACCTTGAGCTTCTTGCCCGTAATCGCGGCGCAGCGCTGCTCGACCTCCCTCGCGATGGCGATCAGGTCGATGCGGGTGCGGCCGCAGGTCGGGCAGGACACGACGTTTATCCCGTCCTCCGCCCGGCCGACCGCCTTTAAAATGGCGTGCGCGGCGTAGATTTCCTTGACCGAGTCGTCGGTCAAGGATACGCGGATGGTATCGCCCACGCCGAGCGCGAGCAGCCCGCCGATGCCGGCGGCGGACTTGACCGTGCCCATATATTCGGTGCCCGCCTCGGTCACGCCGAGGTGGAGCGGGTAATCTGTTTTTTCATGCGCGAGCAGATACGCCGACATGGTATAAGGCACCGAGGACGATTTGATCGAGATGCAGATATCGTCGAACCCGCAGTCGTTGAGCAAACCAACATGATAAAGGGCGCTTTCGACCATCGCCTCGGGCGTTGGGCCCCCGAATTTCTCCAGAATGTGCTTCTCGACCGAGCCGGAATTGACCCCGATGCGGATGGGGATGCGCCGCTCCTTCGCCGCCTGCACGACCGCGTGCACGCGATCCGCCCCGCCGATGTTGCCTGGATTTAAGCGGATTTTATCCGCGCCCGCCTCGATCGACGCGAGCGCGAGCCGGTAGTCGAAATGGATATCGGCCACGACCGGAAGGGGGCTTTTCGCACAGATTTCGCGCATGGCCTCCGCCGCCTGCATGTCGGGCACGGCGCAGCGCACGATGTGGCAGCCCGCGTCCGCGAGCGCTTCGATCTGCGCGAGCGTGGCGGCGGCGTCCCGCGTGTCCGTGTTGGTCATCGACTGCACCGCGACGGGCGCGCCGCCGCCCACCAATACGTCCCGTATTTTGATCTGTTTTGTCTGTTTCATATTTCTATCCCCTTGTGACAATGCGGAAAATATCCTGCCCGGTCACGTATACCATCAGGGCGAGCAGCAGCACCAGACCGGCCGCGTGCACCCAGCCCTCGTACTTGGCGGGGACGGGCTTGCGCCGGATTCCCTCCAAAAGCAGGAACACCAGCCGGCCGCCGTCCAGCGCGGGCAGCGGCAGCAGGTTCATCACGCCGAGGTTGATTGAGATAAACGCGACCAGATTGAAAAACGACGCCATGCTGTACTTTGCAGTATCGGCCATGACCTCGGCCACGCCGACCGGACCGGAGAGCTGGTCGACGCCGACCTTGCCGGTGACGAGCTGCCCAAGGCTCGACCAGACGAGTCTTGCGTAATTGACCGAGGCGCGCACCGACAGGTTCAGCCGCATGCCCAGCGTCGCTTTCTGCTCGGCAAAATTGATGCCGATCAGCTTGCGGCCATCCTCACCCTCGATGGAAGCCTCCATTTTGACGGCGGGCAGCGTCACGCGCTGTCCGTCCCGCCGCACGACGACCTCATACGTCGTATCCGCGCCGCGCGCCAGCGCCGTTTCAAAATCCTCGCGCTGCAAAATATGGTAGCCGTCCACCTTGAGGATGGTATCCCCCGCCGCGAGGCCGCCTTCCGCAGCAGCCGTGCTCTGAGGGCTTACGCTGTCGACCGTCGAAACGATATAGCCGCCGTCCGGCCCGTTGGGCCGCATAATCGCCAGCACGAGCAGAAAGCCGACGAGAAAGTTCATCAGCGCCCCCGCCACGACGATCAGCATCCGGCGGCGGAGTTTGGCTTTGCCGAACGAATGGGCGCTTTCGCTTTCGCCGTCCTCGCCCTCCATGACGCACGCGCCGCCGAACGGCAGCAGCTTCAGGCAGTATTTGGTGCCGTGCCAGTCCTTGGAAAGCAGGGTCGGCCCCATGCCGATCCAAAATTCGTTGACCTGCACGCCGCCGCGCTTGGCGGTGATAAAATGGCCGAACTCATGCACGACGACAAGCGCGCCGAACGCTAAAATAGCAAGAATAATTTGCAGCAAAGCGGTTCTCCTCTCAGGGTCGGGGTGGATGCGGGGTCAGCCGAGCACATGCGCGCGGGCCGCCCGGTCGGCGGCGAGCACATCGTCCAAGGACGCGGCCTTTTGGAACGGAATCGCGTCCAGCGCGGACGCGACCCGCTCCGCGATCTCGGCAAAGCCGATCTTTCCGTCCAGAAACAGGCCGACGGCGGCTTCGTTCGCGCCGTTGAGCACCGCGCCGCGGTCGCCCTTCTGCTCGGCCGCGCGTTTGGCAAGGTTCAGTGCCGGAAACGCCTCGCAATCGGGCTCGAAAAAGGTCAGCTTGCCCGTTTGCGCGAGCGACAGGCGCGGCGCCTTGCAGGGAACGCGCGCCGGATAGGTCAGCGCGTACTGGATGGGCAGGCGCATATCGGGTATGCCGAGCTGCGCGAGCACCGCGCCGTCCGCGAATTCGACCGCCGAATGCACGATGCTCTCGCGGTGGACGACGATTTCGATATCCGCGGGCGCGATATCGTACAGCCACATGGCTTCGATCAGCTCAAGCCCTTTATTCATCATGGTGGCCGAGTCGATTGTGATTTTCGCGCCCATATTCCAATTTGGGTGCGCGAGCGCCTGCTCGCGTGTGACGTGCCGCATCTCCCCGGCGGTTCTGCCGAAAAACGGGCCGCCCGACGCGGTCAGCAGTATTTTTTCGATGGGGTTTCCCTGCGCCGCCTGCACGCACTGGAAGATCGCCGAGTGCTCGGAATCGACCGGCAGGATCTTAACGCCCTTTTCCCGCGCCGCGCGCATGACAAGCCCGCCCGCGCAGACGAGCGTTTCCTTGTTGGCAAGTGCGATGTCCTTGCCCGCCTCGATCGCGGCCATGGTCGGCAGCAGGCCGACCATGCCGACGACCGCCGTCACCACGATATCCGCGCCCGATTCCGCCGCGCACGCAATAAGGCCGTCCATGCCGGAAAGCACCCGGATGTCCGTATCGGCCAGCCGGGTTTTCAGCTCCCTCGCCGCCGCCTCGTCCATGGCGCAGACCATTTTGGGGCGCAGCGCACGCGCTTGCTCTTCGAGTAAGCTTATGCGTTTATTCGTCGTCAATGCGACGATTTCGGCATCAATCGAGGGCAAAATATCGACAGTCTGCGTGCCGATCGACCCCGTCGAGCCTAAAATTGCAATTTTTTTCATTGCCTTCACCAGATCAGTCGAAACAAAATTTCCGCCATCGGCGCGACAAAGAGCACGCTGTCAAAGCGGTCCAAAACGCCGCCGTGGCCGGGAAAAATACTGCCGTAATCCTTGATGCCGGTCTGCCGCTTGATCACCGAAAACGACAGGTCGCCGACCGCGCCCAGCACCGCGCCGCCGCCGCCAAGCAGCGCCGCCGCCCAGATCGGCAGCTCCAAGTCGAGAAACACGTTCATCAGCAGCGCCGCCAGCATGACGAGCACCGCGCCGCCGATGACGCCGCCGACCGCGCCTTCCACCGTTTTCTTCGGGCTGACGACGGGCGCGAGCTTATGCTTGCCGAAGAACATGCCGGCAAACAGCGCGCAGGTATCCGAGCCCCATGCGGCGAGCAGCGGCAGCAGCACGATAAACGGGCCGTGATGATATTCCATCTGGAAGATGCGCAGCAGGCTGAGCATCAGATACGGCACGATCAGCGCGCCGAAAAACGCCCACGAGACCTGCGCGGCGTTCATGCTGTCGTGGAAGCGCAGCAAAATGGCAAACGAGCCGACCAGCAGCAACAGCACCAGTCCCTGCGTCACTGCCGTCAGTTCAAACGGCACAAGCGGCGAATGGCCCGCCGCAAGCAGCAGCGAAACCAGCAGGCACAGCCCCAGCTCCAGCCGGTTATGCACCAGCTTGGTCGACGAAAGCACCTCATAGGTCGCCAGCACGCACAGCGCGGCCAGCACGATTTCCAAAACGACCGGCGGGAACACATACAGCGCGAGCAGCACGAACGCAAAGCCGATTACGCCGAACAGCACTCTTGTTTTCATATCTCAAACACCCCGATTCCTCTGTTTATACGCCGCCGAACCGGCGGTTCCTGCTGTTGTACGCGTCGATTGCCGCGTCCATATCGGCCGTTTTAAAGTCGGGCCACAGCACATCGGTGAAATAGTATTCCGCGTAGGCCGACTGCCACAGCAGGAAGTTGGAAATGCGTACCTCGCCCGACGGGCGGATGATCAGGTCGGGATCGGGCATATGCGCGGTATACAGATGCGCGCCGATCGTCTCCTCCGTGATGTCCTCCGGCGCGAGCGCGCCGCCTTTCACCTGCTCCGCAATCGCGCGGACCGCGTTTTTGATCTCGTCCCGTCCGCCGTAGTTGATGCAGAGCGAGGCGGTCGCGGCGTCCGGCCCGAGCGTGTCGGCAATTTCGCCCGTTTCTCGGATCAGCTCGAGTATATCCCGCGGCAGCGGCGACAGGTCGCCCAGCACGCGCACGGCCACGCCGCGCTGGAACATGGTTTCCGCCGCCTCCCTCAGGTACTTGCGGAACAGCTCCATCAGCGCGTCGACTTCCTCCTGCGGACGCTTCCAGTTCTCGGTGGAAAAGGCGTAAACCGTAAAATACTGCACGCCGATATCCTTGCAGTAGGTCGCGATCGTGCGGAAGGTTTCCGCGCCGATCTTATGCCCCGCCTGCCGCGGCAGGCCGCGTTTCTTGGCCCAGCGGCCGTTGCCGTCCATGATAACGGCGATATGCCGCGGCACCGGCCGGTTCCCCGCCGCCGCTTTTGGCTTGCGCTTAAACAGACCCAACGTTAGTTCCCCCATAATAAAGGGGCGGCGAACCCGCCGCCCCTAAAGATTTCGCTCAAAACCACGCTTTTGATCGAGTTTTGCCGGCTGCTGCGCGCGCCTTCCGGACAAAACCCGCGCGCCGCGCGCAGTTTTGTCCTTCCCGCGCCGCAGCGCCTTTTAACAGAAAAACGCTCTGCGTTTTTCATGAAAAGTTAGGACATGCGCCTGACTTTTCATTCCCCGACCCAGCCGCCTTGGGCGGCGTCATTCGGGTATCAAGGTCAAGTTTTTTCGGAACTTGACCTTGTATCTAGGGGGCTTTTGAAGCCCCCTAGACCTCCGCAAGCTCCTTCGATTTTTTAGCAACCATGCCGTCGATTTCCTTGACGTACTTATCGGTCAGCTTCTGCATCTTGTCCTCTCCGTCGTGCAACTCGTCCTCGCTCATCTCGCTCTTTTTCTGCGCGGCCTTGAATTTGTCGATCGCGTCGCGGCGGATGTTGCGCAGGGCGACCTTGGCCTCCTCGCCCATGTGCGAAACCTGCTTGATCAGCTCCTTGCGGCGCTCCTCGGTCAGCGGCGGGAAGGCAAGGCGGATCTGCTTGCCGTCGTTCTGCGGATTGATGCCCAGATCGGACATCTGGATGGCCTTTTCGATCGCCTTGAGGATCGAAGCGTCCCACGGCTGGACGGACAGCGTGCGGGGGTCGGGCGTCGAGACGGCGGCTACCTGCTGCAGCGGCGTCGGCGCGCCGTAATACTCCACCGTGATCTTATCAAGCACGGCGGGGTTGGCGCGGCCTGCGCGCACGGCCGCCAGCTCCTTGGCCAGCACGTCGAGCGTCTTTTTCATCTTTTCTTCGTAGGCGTTCAGTTCAGCTTTCATTTCATTCTTCCTCCTGTACGATCGTGCCGATTCTTTCACCGTTCACGGCGCGATAAATATTTTCGGGATCGGAAAGCGCAAATACCAAAATCGGAATATGGTTATCCATGGACAGCGAGGTCGCGGTCGTATCCATCACGCCGAGTCCTTGGTTAAGTACGTCCATGTAGGATAGGCGGTCGTATTTCTTGGCGTCCGGATTTTTCGCAGGATCGGAATCATACACGCCGTCGACATTTTTCGCCAGCAGAATGACCTCTGCGCCGATCTCCGCCGCGCGCAGTACAGCCGCCGTATCGGTCGAAAAAAACGGATTGCCCGTGCCGCAGCCGAAGATCACCACGCGCCCCTTTTCCAAATGCCGTGTCGCGCGCTGCCGGATATACGGCTCGGCGATGCGGTTCATCTCGATGGCGGTCTGCACACGAACCGGCACGCCGCGCTGTTCGAGCGCGTCCGCCAATGCAAGCGCGTTGATCGTGGTCGCCAGCATTCCCATATGGTCCGCCCGCGTGCGCTCCATCTTGCCGCCGCCGTCCTTGACGCCGCGCCAGAAGTTGCCGCCGCCTACCACGACGCCGATCTCACAGCCGCTCTCGTTGCATTTCTTGATCACATCGCAAACAGGCCCGATCACATCGAAGTTCAGTCCGAAATGCCGGTCGCCCGCGAGAGCCTCGCCGCTGATTTTGATCAGCACGCGCTTGTATTTATGTGCTTCCATGCTCCACACTCCTCATGCTTCAATTTCCTTTTTATATTCTACCCTATTACGGCCTTTTTTGCAAAGGGTTTTGCCTCGAATTTTACAATTGATACACATTCCGTCCCGCCTCCCGCGAAAGAAGGGAGCTTGCGCACTTTTTTCAAAAAGGGCTTGACACGGCGGCCATCCCGTCGTATTATTGTATTGTTTATTTAATACATTCATACGCAAGGAGGCTTTTTACGATGCTGTTGACCGTAGAAGAACTGACCAAGGAGTACACGACGCGCTTCGGCGGACGCAAGGTGCAGGCGCTGCGCGGCGTGAATTTTTCCGTCGAAGCGGGGGAATTTGTCGCCGTCATGGGCGAAAGCGGCAGCGGCAAGACGACGCTTTTGACGCTGCTTGCCGCGCTCGAGCGGCCGACCGACGGGCGCATCCTGCTGAACGGCGAGGACATGGCCGCCATCCCGAACCGCGCGCTTTCCGCGTTCCGGCGCGGCAAGCTGGGCTTTGTTTTTCAGGACTGCAACCTGCTCGACACGCTGAGCCTGCGAGAGAACATCGTGTTCCCGCTCGTACTGGCGGGCAAGAGCCGGGCGGAAATGGAGAGCCGCCTGCTGCCGCTGACCGGGCGGCTGGGCATTACGCCGCTGCTCGAAAAGTTCCCGTACGAGGTATCCGGCGGCGAGCGCCAGCGGGCGGCGGCGGCCCGCGCGCTCATCACCGAGCCGATGCTGCTGCTTGCCGACGAACCGACGGGCGCGCTCGACTCCGGCTCGGCTGCCGAGCTGCTCGGCATGCTCGACGAGTGCAACGCCGAAGGGCAGACCGCCGTTATGGTCACGCACTCGCTGGACGCGGCAAGCCACGCCTCCCGCGTGCTTTTCCTGCGCGACGGGCGCATCGCGGACGAGGCCCTGCGCGGCGGGCAGTCCCGCACGGAATTCTATCCGCAGCTTGCCGCCCGCCTGACCGCCTTGCAGCAAGGGGGTGCGCGCCTTGCGTAACACCCTGCTCCCCCGGCTTGCCGTGCGCGGACTGTACGGCAACCGGCGGCACTATCTGCCGTTCCTGCTCACCGCTTCCTTTATCGTTATGGTGTATTTCATCGTCGCGGCCTTCTCATGGAACGAATCCTTCGGCCAGAACATTCCGGACGGTAACAATATCCGTATGCTGATGGGCGTGGGCTATGTCCTGCTTCCCGTGATCATCGTGCCGTTTTTGATGTATATCAACAGCTTTCTGATCAAGGGGCGCAGCCGCGAGCTGGCGCTCTACGCGGTGTTGGGTCTGGGGCGCCGCCACATCGCGGGCATCCTGCTGATCGAGGCCGCGCTCTGTCTGTCCTTCTGCCTGCTGCTCGGCGTCGGCGCGGGCGCGCTGCTTTGCCCGCTCGTGTTGGACGGCCTGCTTGCCGCGCTCGGCCTGCACGTCGACATGGCTTGGTCGCTGTCCGCCGCCCCCGTGCTGGCGACGGTCAAGCTGTTCGCGTTTTGCTTTCTCGTGCTGCTGGTGATGAACGTCTGGCGCGCCGCGCGCACCCAGCCGGCCTCGCTGCTGCGCGAGCAGAAACAGGGCGAGAAGCCGCTGCGCGGCAAAAGCGTCGTCGCGCTGCTCGGCGCGGCCTGCCTCGGCGGCGGCTACTATCTGGCCGTAACCACCTCGCTTGAGACCTTTTCCCTAAACAGCTTTATGCTTGCGCTGCTGCTGGTCATTTTCGGCACCTACGGCCTCTTTACCGCCGGCAGCGTGCAGGTGCTGGGCGTCATGCGACGCAGCCCCCGGTTCTACGCCGATCCGTCGCGCTTTGTCGTGGTATCCGGTTTACAGCACCGCATGCGCAAAAACGCAGCCGGGCTGGTTAACATCTGCCTGTTTGGCTCGGCCGCGCTGTTTACCCTGTGCTGCTCGGCCTGCGTGCTGTTCGGACAAGAGGACGCGTTCGCCGCGCTTGGCAAGGTGCTTGCCGAGGGCCATATCGGGCTGAACACCGCCGGCCTGACGCGCGAGGCTATCGCGATGGAATTCACCACGCTCGCTTTTCTCGGCGTGTTTTTCGTGCTGGTGTTTCTGGCCTGCACCGCGCTCGTCCTGTACTACAAGCAGCTTGCCGAGGGCATGGAGGACGCGGGACGCTTCCGCATCCTGCGCGCGGTCGGCCTGTCGGATGAAATGACCGTGCGCACCGCCCGCAAGCAGCTGCGCATTGTGTTCCTGCTCCCGCTCGGCACCGCGCTGCTCCATATTGGCTTTGCCTCCCCGATTCTCGCCGTGTTCATGCAGATTCTGGCGATCAATAACCCGGCGGTAATCCTCGGCGGCATCGGGCTGTCCATGCTGTTTTTCTGCGCGGTCTACGGCGCCTGCTACCTGCTGACCAGCCGCGCTTACCTGCGGACGATCGCCTGAACGCCGCGCACCGGTTTTTCGCCGCCGCACAGCAGCTTTCACAAAAGACCCCGTGCTTTTTCAGGCTTTTGCACAAAAAGAAGGGCCGCAGGAAATGATTTTCCTGCGGCCCTTCGGCAATGCAATGAAAGGGAACTTACTTGAGAACGACCTCGCCGCCCAAACCGGTGTGCGCGGTGATGTACTCGCGGCCCATCTTGGAATATTCGAACGGATTGGCCTTGGCCGGGTCCTGCTCGGCCTCCACCATGATCCAGCCCTCGTAATTGGCCTTGTCGAGGATATCGAACACAGCGTCGAAATCAACGCAGCCGTCCGGATCGCCCGGAACGGTGAACGCGCCCTCGCGCACAGCCTTCAGGAAGGACCAGTCCTCCGCCTTGACCTTCTCGACGATCGGCATGCGCATGTTCTTCAGGTGCACATGGCCGACGCGGTTGGCGAACTTGCCCAGCACGGCTACCGGATCCTCGCCCGCGAAGGTGAAGTGGCCGGTGTCGAAGCACAGGAATACGTACTTGGGATCGGTGTTCTCCATCAGGCGGATGGTTTCCTCAACCGTCTGGCAGACCGTGCCCATGTGGTGATGGAAGCAGGACTTGATGCCGTACTTCTCAAGCGACAGCTTGCCCAGCTTGTTCAGGCCGTCGGTAAAGCGGTCCCACTCCTCGTCGGTCAGCACGCGCTTATCCTTGAGCACGCGCTTGTCGAGCATGCCCTGAATCGAGCCGGACTGCTCGGAAATGTTGATCGCGGAAGCGCCGACATAGGACAGATACTCCAGCTCCTTGATGAATTCCTTCTCGGTTTCCTCGTACGGCTTGTCAACGAGGAACGAGGAGAACCACTTGGACGCAATCGTCATATTGCGCACGTCGAGCATATGCTTGAGAACAGCCTTATCCTCCGGATACTTGTGGCCGACTTCGCAGCCGTCGAAGCCAGCGAGCTTCATTTCGGAAATGCACTGCTGGAAGGTATTCTCGTCGCCGAGATCCCACATGTCGTCGTTGGACCAGCCAATCGGGCAGATGCCCAGCTTTACTTTCTTCGGATCTAACATTTTATTCCCTCCATTATCTTCTCTCACGCGCCTTACGGCGAGCTGTTATCTTTATTGTAACGAACCGGATAGTAAATGTCAAACGCATTTTTGCACGGAAACGCGCCGTGCAAAACGTTTTTCCGCATTTTTGCACAGCCCACATGTGCACGAGCACGCAAAATCGGTTTTGCGTTTGCCAAATTTGTGTGCTACAATAGTTAAAATTGACTGATCAGGGTGGGAGGGCTATCGATGCGACGGACGAAAAAAGGCTTTACGCTGGCTGAATTGCTGATCGTGATCGCGATTTTGGGCGTGCTGCTTGCCATTGTCATCCCTGTTTTTTCCGGACACCTGCAAAATACGCAAAAGACCGTTTGCCAAGCCAACCGCCGCGTAGCGCTCGATATGCTGAGAGACGAATGCTTAGTGAACGAAGCTTTTAAAAAAGAATGCGAAAAGTTCTATTACACCCCTTGGAGTACTGTTTACGCACTATTGGAAGCGAACGGTTACAGCATGGACACAGAGGCGCTATGCCCCGCGGGCGGCAACATCATCGTATCCTATTCCGCAGCAAGCAAAGGCTGCACGCTGACCTGCGACAAGCACGACGATATGGCTGACACTAAGCTGTTAGGACAATATATCTCTTTTGTTACAGAATATGGTTCGTCTTATAATAACAGCAACTCAGATATGCGCAAAGCATTTTGGGAGGCCAACGGAAAAGCTTGGCCTACCATGGTCTTCGAGGACACCACCTACCAAATCGAGCCCTTCTACAAAACAGATTCATCGCTTGCCAGCGCGGCGCCCGATAGAACTTGGCTCTTTGCACGGCCCGGCACAGGTGATAGCGGCGAAATTACGCATAACTGGAATGCCAGCCTTGTCTTCGAACCCGTTTCTGGGAAATGGTATCGTTACTACGACGGCTACAAATACGGTGCTTCTTCCGAAATGAATAGCTGCAAGAGCATTGCGGATTTACAGCAAATGCTCGCCAAAAGGACGACAAACGCAGCTGGTAAAACCGCCTATTGGGAAGAAATTCCTTCCAACCAAATTAAATACAACAGTTAAAAAAGCGTCCGAAAACATGCCGGCCATGAAGCACGTTTTCTGCCAAACCTTTTACAGCTTTTAATGATAACGCCGCCGAGGAAGCTGCGCATGCAGCCTCCTCAGCGGCGTTTCTCCTATTCTTTTCCTGTTTGGAAACGGCGGGACGCACGGTTACGGTGTCGCCGCACATTTCGCTCAGTCCCATGACGGGAAACACGCGGCGCAGCTCGGCCGCCTTTCAACACACGCCGCGACGGCGCAAAAGCCCGCTGCCGCCCACACCGTGTACGCAGAACCGACGCGCCTCCGGCAAACGCCGGCGGCGCATTCTCTTTTGTGAAAGAACAACAAAAAAGCCTGCGCAAAACTGTTGTTTCAACAGTTGACGTATAGCAAATCTGTTGATATTATAATTATAATCTTTTGTTTTGACAACAAAAATCGCCGTGAACTGTGCTAGGATGGCAGGAGGTATCCATGTGATCATTACCGTTACACTGAATCCAGCGTTGGATAAAACCGTAGAAATCCCCGATTTCACATTGGACGCGGTCAACCGCATTGAAAGCATTCGCTTCGATCCGGGCGGCAAGGGCCTCAATGTGTCCAAGGTGATCGCCAAGCTGGGCGGAACCAGCACGGCGGTGGGCGTCCTCGGCGGCGCCGCGGGCGAGCGGATCGCGGAGGCGATGCAGGCGCTCGAAATCCCATGCGATTTCACGTTTACCCAAGGAGAAACGCGCACCAACACAAAGGTGGTCGACCCGGCGCGCCACACCAACACCGACCTCAACGAGCCCGGTCTGCGCGTTGACGCGCCGCTGCTGGAGCGCGTGCTCGCGGTCGTGACGAAAAAAATCGCCGCTGGCAATATCGTGGTGCTGTCCGGCAGCCTGCCGCAGGGCGCGCCCGCCGACACCTACGAGCATTGGACGGCGGCCTGCCGTCAGGCGGGCGCAAGGGTGTTTCTGGACGCGGACGGCGACGCGCTCGCGGCCGGGCTGCGGGGCCGCCCCTATCTGGTAAAGCCGAACAACCACGAGCTGGCGCGGCTGACCGGGCGCACGCTCGAAACCGTGGACGATTTCAGGCAGTCCGCCATGGAGCTGATCGAGCAGGGCGTCGAGCGCGTCGTCGTCTCGATGGGCGCGGACGGCGCGCTGTTCGTCAGCCGAGACAGTGCGCTGCTGGCCGAGGGACTGCGCGTGCCCGTCGGCAGCACGGTCGGCGCGGGCGACAGCATGGTGGCCGCGCTGGCCTACGCCGCGGAGCAAAACCTCAGCGAGGAAGAAACCGTGCGTCTGGCCACCGCCACCAGCGCGGCCAACGTCATGTGCAGCGGCTCGCAGGCCGCCGAGCGCGCCGAGGTGGAAAAGCTGCTGCCGCGGGTCGTGTTCCACGCGCTGTAAGCGCGGCCCCGCAGACGGATTCCGGTAACTTTACGACAACAATATAAAAAAGGAGCATCATGCTATGAAAACAAGAGCGGTACGCCTGCACGGCGCGAAGGATCTGCGTTTGGACACCTTCGAGCTTCCCGAAATCAAGGACGACGAAATCCTCGTCAAGGTGGTTTCTGACAGCATCTGCATGTCGACCTACAAGTGCGCGATACTGGGCACCGCCCACAAGCGCGTGCATGAGGATGTGGCCGACCATCCCGCCATCATGGGGCACGAATTCGCGGGCGACATCGTGAAGGTTGGCGCGAAGCACGCCGATACCTTCAAGCCCGGCATGAAATTCACCTTGCAGCCCGCGCTCAACTACAAGGGCACGATGTGGTCGCCCGGCTATTCCTACGAGTTCTTCGGCGGCGACGCGACCTACTGCATCATCCCGGCCGAGGTGATGGAGCTGGGCTGCCTGCTGGAATACAAGGGCCGCGCGTATTACGAGGCCTCGCTGGCCGAGCCGATGTCGTGCAGCATCGGCGCGTTCAACGCGGCGTTCCACACCCGCATGGGCGTGTACGAGCACGATATGGGCATTCGGGAGGGCGGCCGGCTTGCCATCCTCGCGGGGGCGGGCCCGATGGGTCTGGGCGCGCTGACCTATGCGCTGCACCGCGACCGCCGACCCGGCATGATCGTCGTGACCGACATCAATGAGGACCGCCTCTCTCGCGCGGCGGCGCTGTTTCCGGTCGAGCAGGCCGCGGCGGACGGCATCGAGCTGCATTTCGTCAACACCGCAAAAATGGCGGACGCGGCAGCCGAGCTGCGCGCAATGACGGGCGGCGCGGGCTTCGACGACGTGTTCTGCTACGCGCCGGTCGCGCAGGTCGTCGAGCTTTCCTCGGACATTCTGGGACGCGACGGCTGCCTGAGCTTTTTCGCCGGGCCGACCGACCCGAAATTTTCCGCCAAGCTGAATTTTTACGATGTACACTACAACTCGACCCATGTCATCGGCACGACCGGCGGCAACACCGCCGATATGATCGAATCGCTCGAGTTGACGGCGAGCGGCCGCATCGACCCCGCCGTTATGGTCACCCACATCGGCGGGCTGGACAGCGCGGGCGAGGCCACGCTGAACCTGCCCCAGATCCCCGGCGGCAAAAAGCTGATCTACACCCATATTTCGATGCCGCTGACCGCGTTGACCGAGCTGCGCGCCAAGGGCGCGGAGGACGCGCGTTTTGCCGCGCTCGCCGACATCGTCGACGCGCATAACGGCCTGTGGTGCCCCGAAGCCGAGGAGTACCTGCTCGCGAACTGGGTGCAGGACTGACCGCGTTTTTCACCCGAAAGGAGTTTCTCTTATGCAGCAGCGCCGCCAGCAAATCGTCGCCTATGTCAACCGCATGGGCACCGTCAGCTTTTCGCAGCTCAGGCAGCAGTTTCCCGACGTGTCGGAAATGACCTTACGCACCGATCTGAAAGCGCTGGATGAAGCGCGCCGTCTGGTGCGCGTGCACGGCGGCGCGAAATCGGTCGAGGTCGTTGTGGGAACGGACGATTTTCTCGGCCGCCGCGCCCACCGCAGCGCCGCGCAGAAGGAAGCCATCGCACGCAAAGCGCTTGCGTTGCTGCGGCCGGACAGCACGATCTACCTCGATTCAGGCAGCACGGCAACTGCGCTGGCGCACGTCCTGCCGGACGAGCGCTTCCAGATCGTCACAAACAGCATTTCCTGCGCGGCCGAGCTGTTCCGGCTGGAAAAAGCCCGCGTGCTGATGCCGGGCGGCTTTGTCAACCGGTACAGCCAAAGCCTGTGCGGCATTTCCTCGGTCGAGGCCGTGCGGTCGGTCAACTTTGATCTGGCCCTGCTGGGAACCACCAGCTTTTCCGAACGCGCCGGGTTCAGCTGCGGGATGGAGGAGGAAGCGCAGCTCAAACGCACGGTGCTGCATCAGGCCGAGCGCGCCTATATCCTGATGGACTCGGACAAGGTGGAGCTGACCAGCGCGTTCTCCTTTGCCGCGCTTTCCGAAGTCACGGGCATCGTTTCGGACGGCGGCCTGCCGGACGAGCTGGTTTCGGCCTGCCGGAAGCTGGGCGTGGAGGTTCTATAAGCCCTAAACAGGATAAAACGCCCTTGGAAACGGCTTTTCGAGCCGCTCCAAGGGCGTTTTTGCGCCATATTTTAAGTTGCAGCCGGTCCCCTTGCGGGCGTTAAATCCGTGCCACGCCCGAGTCGCGCGCGGCCTGCGCGACCGCGTCCGCGACCGCGCGGATCACCTTTTCGTCAAACGCCATCGGCATGATGTACTCGGGATTCAGCTCGTCGTCCGACACGCAGGCCGCGATGGCTTTGGCGGCGGCGAGCTTCATCTCCTCGTTGATGTCGCTCGCGCGCACGTCGAGCGCGCCGCGGAAAATGCCCGGAAACGCCAAAACGTTGTTGATCTGGTTCGGGTAGTCCGACCGGCCGGTGCCGACGACCGCCGCGCCGCCCTTTTTGGCGTCCTCCGGCCAAATTTCGGGCACGGGGTTGGCCATAGCGAACACCATCGGGTTTTCCGCCATCGTTTGCACCATTTCGCTCGTCAGCACCTGCGGGGCCGACATGCCGAAGAACACGTCCGCACCCTTCACCGCGTCGGCCAGCGTGCCGGTCAGGCGCGCGCGGTTGGTGCGCGCCGCCATCTCGGCTTGGGCGGGATTGAGCCGCTCGTCGCCCTCGCACACAATGCCGAACCGCTCGACCATCGTGATATCCCGAACGCCGAGGAACATCAGGAATTTGGTCACCGCGATCGCCGCCGCGCCGCAGCCGTTGACGACCATTTTGATCTCGTCCACCTTGCGCCCGGTCAGGCGGCAGGCGTTTAAGAGCGCCGCGCCGCAGCACACGGCGGTGCCGTGCTGGTCGTCGTGGAACACGGGGATGTCGCAGACCTCTTTGAGGCGCTTCTCGATCTCAAAGCAGCGGGGCGCGGCGATATCCTCCAGATTGATGCCGCCGAACGAGCCGGAGATCAGCTCGACCGTGCGGACGATCTCGTCCACGTCCTTGCTTTTGACGCACAGCGGGAAAGCGTCCACGTCGGCAAATGCCTTGAAGAGCGCGCACTTGCCCTCCATCACCGGCATACCGGCTTCGGGGCCGATGTCGCCCAGACCCAGAACGGCCGTGCCGTCCGTGATGACGGCGACCAGATTGTGGCGGCGCGTGTAGGTATAGCTGAGGGACGGGTCGTCCCGAATTTTGAGGCACGGCTCGGCCACGCCCGGCGTGTAGGCGATCGAAAGATCGTCCTTCGAGCTTACCTTGCAGCGCGCGACGACCTCGATCTTGCCGCCCCACTCCTCATGCGCCTTGAGCGCGCGTTCTTTCAAATCCATTTTACTTCCTCCATCGGCATATCGTTCTATTTTTATTTTACCGCAAAAACGCGCCCCTGCCTAGGGGCAGAATCGACAAAGCCGGTCAGCCCTCGCGCTCGCGTTTGCGCATCAGGCGCGGCAGCACCACGAGCATGCCCACGGACGACACCAGCGCCGCTGAGAGATCGGAAACCGGCTCGGCATATAGCAGCGCGGTCGCGGAAAACACGGCGGGCAGCACGCACACGCCGAGCAGGAACACCGCCTTGCGGAACATCGAAAAAATCAGCCCCCACTTGACCAGCCCCATGCCGGTCAGCCCGTCGACAAACGGATACTGCACCGCAAGGCCGAGCACGCCCAGCGTGTACGCGCGAATCATCCACGCGGTCTGTTCGATGTATGCCGGGTCGGAGGTGAAAATGCGCGCGAACGGCACGGCGAGCGTCTGCGCGAGCACCAGCATGACCGCACAGAACGAAAAGCACAGCAGCAGGATGTATTTTTCGGCGCGCAGCACGCGGCGGGTGTCGCCCGCGCCGTAATTATAGCCGAGGATGGCCTGCGTGCCCGTTGTAATGCCGCCGAGCGGCATGGTGATGATCAGCATAAAGCTCTGCAGAATGGCCGCGCACGCGATCAGCATGTCGCTGTCCGCCCCGCCGTGGCGGCGCAGCATGACGTTGACCGAAATCAGCAGCACGTTGTCCAGCGCGATGATCAGCGCGGGCGATAAGCCGACCTGCACAATGCGCCGCAGCCAGCCCGTGCTCACCGGGCATTTGGTGATGCCGACCGCCGCCCGCGTACCAAATAGGAAGCGCAGCGTATACGCGGTCGAGCAAGCCTGCGAGAGCACGGTCGCCAGCGCCGCGCCGCGCACGCCCATATCCAGCGCAAAGATAAGCAGCGGATCGAGCGCGATATTGACCGCCGCGCCCAGCATGACCGAGCGCATGGCCGTACCCGAAAAGCCCTGACTCATCACGATCTGGTTCAGGCCGACGCTCAGCAGCGCGAACACCGTGCCCGCCGCGTAAACGGTGAAGTACGCGTTTGCATACGGCCAAAGCTGCTCGCTCGCGCCAAACGCAAATAAAATCGGCCGGCGAAGCAGCAGCGCGGGTACGGTGACGACCACGCTCAGCGCCAGCAGCAGATAAAAGCTGTTCGCCACGATCTGCCGCGCGCCGTCCATATCGCGCCGCCCCATGCGGATGCTCATCAGCGGTCCGCCGCCAAAGCCGACCAGCGCGGCGAACGCCGTGATCATGGTCACGACGGGCGCGCACACGCCCACGCCGGCGAGCGACACGTCTCCCGCGCCGGCAATGTGGCCGACATACATCCGATCGACCACGCTGTACAGGATATTGACAAACTGCGCCAGCATCGCCGGGACCGCAAGCTGCAAAACCAGCTTGCCCACCGGCGCGGCGCCGAGTATGCTCTCCTCCCGCTCCATCTCTCCCCCGCCCTTCGCTCATGTACGTATCATTATAAGAGAAAAAGGGCGTTTCGTAAAGAGGGCCATGCGCCGCCAAAGTCAGAAGCTCTGCTCGCCCTGCGGCGCTTGGCTCGGCCGGTAATGGGCGCAGGCAAGGGCCGCGCCATAGCGCAGTTTAGACCGCGGGTAAACGCAGTGCCCGCTCCGCGTTTTGCAGCAGTACTTATGGTGCAAATTCACAAAATGATGCCGGTAATGCTGGCGGGTTTCACAGGTTGGCTCTTTCATGTTACTCACCTCTCACCTTATTTTACTACCAAACATTAGTGAAATCAACACTATCATTCGTTAGTAGCTATAATGTTAACGAGGTGATTCGATGTACTATTACCCCCGCCTGCGGGACATGCGGATAGATTCCGATTTGTCCCAAGTTGACATTGCGGAATATTTAGGGATTGATCAACGCACTTACAGCAATTACGAGACCGGAAAGCGCGAGATTCCCGTACATTTGCTGCAAAAATTAGCCCGATATTACAAGGTGTCCGTCGATTCTTTGATCGAAACGGACAAATAAAAAAGAGGAACGCAGATGCGTTCCTCTTTTTTATGCTTATCATTACTTGCGGGAAACAGCCTTTTTCGCGGCGGCGACGATGTCGTCGGCGGTGAGGTTGTACTCCTTGCGCAGGAAATCCTCCGGGCCAACCTGACCGAAGCGATCCTGCACGCCAACCATCTCCATCGGAACCGGGCAGTTCTTGGCGACGCAGTTTGCAACCACGCTGCCCAGACCGCAGCCAGCCTGATGGTTCTCGGCGGTGACGATGCAGCCGCAGTCCGCAGCGCAGGCCTTGACCAGCTCTTCGTCGAGCGGCTTCCAGGTGAACATATCGACGACCTTGGCCGAAATGCCTTCCGCCTTCAGGGCTTCCTCAGCCTTCAGGGCTTCGTCAACCATGATGCCGGACGCGATGATCGCCACGTCCTTGCCATCCGCGAGCGTTACGCCCTTGCCGATCTCGAAGTCCGAGCCGTCCGCGTAAACGGTGGTGAAGCCCTTGCGGATCAGGCGGGTGTAGGAGAACTTCTCCGACGCCGCCAGCTTCTTGATTACGCAGTACATCTGCGCGTAGTCGGTCGGGTCGATAACGACCGAACCCGGCACGGACAGATACAGCGCCATATCCTCAAACGGCATGTGCGTGCCGCCGTTGAACGCCGCGCAGACGCCGGGGTCGGAGCCGATGATATGTACCGGCAGGCCCGCGTAAGCGGCCGACATGAACGCCTGATCAAACGAACGGCGGGACGCGAACGGGCCGAAGGAGTGCATGAACGCCTTCTTGCCGGTCGCGGTCAGGCCGGCGGCAACGCCCATGGCGTTGGCTTCCGCAATACCGGCGTTGAACACGTTATTCGGAAATTCCTTGGCCAGCTTGTTGGTGTTGATGCAGCCCTCGAGGTCGCAGTCAACATGGACGACGGACGGATCCTTCGCCATCATTTCTCTCAGTGCGTCGCAGTACGCGTCGCGCATTGCACGGGAATCCTTCTCGTGCTTGCCAATCAAAGTAAAGCTCATTTGCATTCCCTCCCTTACTGTGCCTTGACAGCAGCGTAAGCCGCTTCAGAGGCCTTGATCGCTTCGTCCCACTGCTCGGGAGTCGGCTGCGAAGAGTGCGCGCCCGAAGGCTCCGCAAAGGTCGCGCCCTTGCCCTTAACAGTGTTCAGCACGATGCAGGTGGGCTTGCCGGTGTTGGCATAAGCGGCCTGAACCGCGTCGTAAATCTGCTCCACGTCGTTGCCGTCGGCAACGTCGATCACGTTCCAGCCGAAGGCGTCGAACTTCGCGCCGATGCCCTTGCCGTGGCTCATAACGTCCTCGCACGCGCCGTCGAGCTGACGCTTGTTGTAGTCGACAAAGCAAATCAGGTGGTCGAGCTTATAGTGCGCGGCAAACTGCGCGGCTTCCCAAACCTGACCCTCGTCGCACTCGCCGTCGCCGACGAAAACGAAAACGTGGTTGTCGCGGCCGTCGATCTTGTTGCCGAGCGCGGCGCCAACGGCCGTGGACATGCCCTGACCGAGCGAGCCGGTCGTCAGGTCGACGCCGGGGGTCTGCTGGCGGTCCGTATGGGACGGGAAATGGGTGTGGGGTTTATTAAGGGTATACGCTTCTTCGATCGGATAGAAGCCCTTCAGGCCAAGGGTCGCGTACGCGGCCGGGCCGGCGTGGCCCTTGGACAGGACGCACCAATCGCGGTCCTCCCAGCGCGGGTTCTTCGGGTCGACCTTCATGACGTCGCCATAGAGGACCGCCAAAGCGTCCGCAATCGACATCGAGCCGCCCACATGGCCAAAGCCAAGCGAGCCGATCGTCTTGAGTGTCTCAAGACGGATCTGCGCTGCGAAAACGCGAAGCTCCTGCATTTTTTCTGCTTTCTGCATTGCATACACCTGCCTAATTCAATAAAATTTTCTCTCCGCGGAATTGGTTCCGGATCGCGGCGGCTTATGTCACCGTTATCGTTTACAGTGTACCACCAAAGCACCCATATTTCAACCAATATTCACGCATTTGTTAACAAAAATTTTGTCCTTGGTTTTGGCCAGAACGGAAATATCCACAAAAAAGACAAATAAAAAATATAAAAGTTGTTTGTTATGTCTTGGTTGCATTTTCGTGGTTTTCTGGTAAACTTAATAGATAGGATTTTACCGTTTCACGGGTTTGCTTATAAGGGGATAAACGACATGAAAGTCAGCCGGCTTAATTCCATAGAGCAGTATGTTATCTCGCGCGAAACCGTCAGCATCGACGAGCTCTGCGAGGTTTTTAATGTTTCCAAAAACACCATCCGGCGCGATCTGAACGAGCTGGAGATGCGCGGCCATATTACAAAGGTATACGGCGGCGTGACCGCCACCGTGCCTTCCGGCGCGGTGCCGACGCCCATCCGGTCGGGGCTGAACCCGGCGGATAAATCGCTGATCGGCCGTTTGGCGGCCGAGGAAGTCGCGGACGGCGACACGATTTTTATTGATTCCGGCACGACGACGCTGTGCCTGCTGCGGTATTTGGTCGCGAAAAAGCGCATTACCATCATCACGCACTCGCTCGGCGCGCTGTCCGAGGCCGCCAAATACGACAATTTAAACCTCATTTCTCTCGGCGGCATTTACAGCCCGACGACCGACTCCTTCGTCGGCCTGTCGACCATCGAGGCGCTGTCCGCCATGCGCATCAGCAAAGCGTTCATGGGCGCGACCGGCGTTTCGCTGACCGCGGGCATGACCAACACCACCTTTTTGGAGGCCGAAATTAAGCGCGCCGTCGTCCAGCGGGCGGACAGCATTTACTGCATGGCGGATTCGTCCAAGATCGGCCGCGAAGCGATCGTCACGTTTTGCCACCTGAAGGACCTGACCGGCTTCATCACCGACCGCGAGCCGGCGCGCGAATATGTCGAGCTGTGCAAAAAGGAAAATGTCCGGCTGCGCTACGAGTAATTACATAACGCAAGGGCTTTCCCGCAGGAAAGCCCTTTCTTCATGCCATGCCCGCTTTCCGGTAGCTTGACGGCGACACGCCGTACACCGCGCGGAAGCGTTTGATAAAATAACTGAAGTTATCAAACCCGACGTTGAAGCCGACCTCCATCACAGGCAGGTCGGTTTCGCGCAGCAGGCGCGCGGCCTGCTCGATGCGCAGCGAATTGATGTGCTGCACCAGCGTGCGTCCGAAATTCTCGCGAAAAAAGCTGCTGAAATACTGGGGCGAAAGGCCGAATTGCGCGGCCACGCCCGGCAGCGTAAGCGGTTCGGCAAAGTGTTCGCCCAAATAACCGACGATCCGCTTGAGCTGGCCCGCTTTATAGTCCGCGCCGGGACGGATCTGCCGGCCCTCCAGCAGGCCGTGCTCGGCGCACACCGCGACAATGCCGAGCAGCGCCGCTTTTACGGCCAGCTGATAGCCGTGCGCGCGTCCCAAGCACGCGCGCATGATCTGCGCGAGCAGCGCGCGCACCTCCCCCTGCCCCGGCTCGCCCTCGCGCAGGCAGGTGAAAAAACGCAGACGGCCCTCGGCCAGCGGCGCAAGCAGGTCTGCCTCCGCCTGATCGGCGCGGGCGAACTGCAAAAAATCCGCCGCGAACACGAACGAGTGGAACTGGTTTTCCCGCCCGGCGGCGCGGATCTCGTGCAACTCCTCGCCCGCGGCAAAAAACACGTCGCCGTGCGTTCCCTCATAGATATGATCGGCAATCGTCAGCGACACGCGGCCCGCGTCGACCGTGATGATCTCCAGCTCCGGGTGCCAATGGTAAGGAATAAAATCGCTGTCGTCCGCCTCGCTGCCGTCAAGCGCGGGATAGATTTGGAAAGGAAACGCCAGCGTTCCGTGCTCGCGCTTTTCCCGTCTTGCAGCATCCATGGCGCACCTCCGAGATTTCCTTAAAATCGTGTTATTCTTTGCGAAGATATTACTAGCCTTTTCGCTTCTATATGGTATAATTATAGTGCAATCAGGTCAAAGCCGCAAGCGGCAAAGTGAAAATTATCGTATTTTTGTTGTATCTTTTGCCGTAAAGCGCAGGGTGTTTTTTGTATATTCTGCCAAGGGCAGCTGTAAGCGCCTGATTTTGTGCATCACCGGCCCGCCGGCGGCGGCGCCGTGGGATACAAAAAAATCTATAAGCGGAGGGAATCTAGTATGTACATTGATAAGCAGGTCAAGCGCGGATATAACGAATATATCCGTTTAGACGAGGGCATCGGCAAGGACGCCATGATGGACGTTGCACTCCTTGTGATGGAGGCCGACGACACCTATTCGATCGAAGAGGCCGAAAAGGAAGTCGCGGTGCTCGTATTCGACGGCAAGTGCACGCTCAAGTGGGACGACGGCTCTTACGACGTCGACCGCCCGAACCCGTTCGATTACAACCCGTCCTGTCTGCACGTGTGCAAGGGCGTTAAAATTGAGATCGCGGCGCACGGCCCCTGCAGCATTTTCGTGCAGAAGACCATGAACGACAAGACCTTTGCCAGCAAGATGTATAAGCCCGAGGATACCGATACCTGGTCCCGCGGCGACAAGGGCGAGCTGATGGGCTGCATCAAGCGCGATGTGCGCACCTGCTTCGATCTGGACAACGCCCCCTACTCCAACATGGTGCTGGGCGAGGTCGTCATGCTGCCGGGCAAGTGGTCCTCCTACCCGCCGCATCATCATCCGCAGCCCGAGGTTTACTTCTACCGCTATGACAAGCCGCAGGGCTTCGGCGCGGGCTGGGGCAACGGCGAAATTTATGAGACCCACCACAACGGCCTTGCGATCATCACCGACAAAATGCACGCGCAGTGCGCGGCGCCGGGCTATGCCTGCTGCTACGCGTGGGGCATCCGCCATCTGCCGGGCGACCCGTGGGATAAGACCCGCATCGACGACACCGAGCACGAGTGGATGGTTGCGGATGACGCGAACGACCACATCTGGCACTGCCCGACCGGCAACTGATTCTTAAAACACCGCCGCAAACGATAAGAGAGAAAGGAAATAACACCTATGAAGCATATGGAAACCGTTCGCCTGACGGCTTCGCAGGCGCTTGTCCGTTTTCTGGAGAACCAGTATGTCAGCTACATTGACATGGACGGCAAGGAAGTGGAGCATAAGTTCGTCAAGGGCATCTTCATGCTGCCCGGACACGGCAACGTCGTCGGCTTTGCCAACGGCGTCGAGCAGGAACTGAAGGACATGGTCGTCTATCAGGGCAAAAACGAGCAGGGCATGGCGCTTGCCGCCGTCGGCTACGCCAAGCAGATGCGCCGCAAGTCCATCTTCGCGTGCACCTCGTCCGTCGGCCCCGGCGCGTGCAACATGGTAACCGCCGCCGCGACCGCGACCGCGAACAACATCCCCGTCCTGATCCTGCCGGGCGACGTTTACGCCTCCCGCCAGCCCGACCCGGTGCTCCAGCAGATGGAGCAGCCCCAGAACCTGACCATCTCCGCGCACGACGCGTTCCAGTCCGTCACCAAGTACTGGGGCCGCATCAACCGCCCCGAGCAGGTCATGACCGACATGATCTCCGCCATGCGCGTGCTGACCGACACCGCCAACACGGGCGCGGTCGCCATCTCCCTGCCGCAGGACGTGCAGGCAGAAGCGTACGACTATCCGGTCGACTTTTTCAAGAAGCGCGTTTGGCGCATCGACCGCCGCCCGGCGACCAAGTACGCCATCGAAAAGGCTGTCGAGGTCATCAAGAACGCTAAGAAGCCCCTGCTGATCTGCGGCGGCGGCGTCCGCTACGCGGAAGCGCACAAGGTATTTAAGCAGTTCGCCGAGGACTTCGGCATCGCCTTCGGCGAGACGCAGGCGGGCAAGAGCGCCGTTGAATGGACGCACGAGCTCAACCTCGGCGGTCTGGGCACCACCGGCGGCATCGCGGCCAACAAGCTGGCGCACGAGGCCGACGTGGTCATCGGCGTGGGCACCCGTTACACCGACTTCACCACCGCTTCCAAGTGGCTGTACCGCACGGACGCTAAGTTCGTCAACATCAACCCCTCCGAATTTCAGGCGTACAAGATGGACGCGGTTCCGGTCGTGGCCGACGCGAACGAGGCTCTCGCCGCGCTGAGCGAGGAGCTCAAGAAGCTCGGCTACCACACCGACGCCGCTTACGCCGAGTCGGTCAAGGCTTACCGCAGCGAGTGGTACGCCGAGGTCGAGCGTCTGGACGGCGTGGTTTACACCGACAAGGACAGCTTCACCCCCGAGTGCAACGACGCCAACCGCGAATGCGTGGAAAAGTACATCGAGGACACCGGCTGCAAGCTTTGCCAGACCACCGTGCTCGGCACGATCAACCATATGATCGACGACGACGCCATCGTCTGCGCGGCCGCCGGCTCGCTGCCGGGCGATATGCAGGGCCTGTGGCGCGCGCGCAAGACCAATACCTACCACATGGAGTACGGCTACTCCTGCATGGGCTATGAGATCGCCTCCGCGCTGGGCGCGAAGATCGCCTGCCCGGATCAGGAAGTGTACGCGATGTGCGGCGACGGCTCGTTCGACATGCTGCACTCCGAGCTGATCACCTCCATCCAGATGGGCCACAAGATCAACGTCATGCTGTTCGACAACGCCTCCTTCGGCTGCATCAACAACCTCGAGGTTGGTCAGGGCAACGCCTCGATCTGCACCGAGAAGAACATGCTCGAGCCGGGCGTGACCAACGGCGTTCACAAGGGCAAGGTCATTCAGGTTGACTACGCCGCCATCGGCGCGGCCTACGGCTGCAAGACCTACCGCGTTGAGACCCTCGACGAGCTGAAAGCCGCGATCGAGGATGCGAAAAAGCAGACCGTTTCGACCCTCATCGACATGAAGGTGCTTCCCAAGACCATGTCCGCGGGCTACGAAAACTGGTGGCGCGTCGGCGTGGCCGAGGTTTCGACCAAGCCCGAGGTACAGGCCGCCCGCAAGGCGATCGAGGACCACCTGTACGAAGCCCGTCACTATTGATCCCTCTCGATTTCAAAAGCGCGCCGGAATTCCGGCGCGCTTTTTATTCATCCTGCAAAACGGCTGCGCCGCAGAAAGCTTACAAAAAGAGGACGCGCAGGCGTCCTCTTTATTGTGGTCAAAACATTTGCAGCAGCTCGATCTGTTCGCCAGAGGGGCCGGTAAAAAACCAGTTTTGCAGGCCGCCGAACGTGTCGGGCAGCACCTTTTTCTCCGGCGCGGTAAAGGTATGTACGCCCGCGGCCTTGATATCGGCCGCCGCCTTATCCAAATCGTCGACATAAACGGCGAAGTGCGGAATGCTGCCCTCCCCCGCCGGGACGAGCGCGCCCGCGGGCGGCTCGATCAATTCGATCAAAAAACCGCCGAACTCGACCAGCGCGAGCTTTTTCTCCCCCTCCGGCGTCATGATGCCGTCGCGCTTGAACAGCGCGCCGCCGATCTTCTCGTAGAACGCGATGCTGTCCTCCATATCCGCCGTATAGACGGCGATATGGCCAAGACCCTTATAATTTTCTTTCATCGTATCAGCTCCTTCATTTACTTTCTTCCATTCTATCACAAAAAAGAGACCGCGAAAAGCGGTCTCTTTTTTCTTTACTCCTGCATGCTCGCA
>JAUNGZ010000045.1 GCA_030524205.1 Eubacteriales bacterium | reverse complement strand
AGAAGGCGTTACGGACGAGGATTATTGTGTGCTGCGCTTTACCGCACAGAGCGGCAGGTATTACAGCAACTTCAAATCAGTGGATTTTGAGGTGAACGCCTAACGCCGGAAGAAAAACGGCTGCCCGCGACAAAAGCGGACAGCCGTTTTTCATTTTGCTCAGTCGTCCCCGCGCAGCAGCTTTTCGGCGTATCCCTGCAATTCCTCGGGGGAGTGCACGTTTGCGCCGCGTTCGGCGATCATATCGCGCACGTAATCGGGCAGGTCGTCGAAATAAGCGTGCGCTGCGGGGTTGATCGCCAGCAGCTCGGTCAAATTGTGGTAACGGTCCATCGTATTTCACCTCTCGGGCAGTATGCCCATCAATAGGTGAGGATATGCTCCAAAATATTCAGGATTTTCACGCCGTAATCCGCGTCGGCCGCCCAGCCGTAGCCGTTTGGGTTTTCCTGCATGCCGAGGTGCTGCACATAAGGGGCGCAGCCGCGCGTGACCAGAGAAAAGCGCGGATCGACGCACGCATTGACGAGCGGCTGCCGGTTCGCATAAGCCTTGAGGTGCTGGATCTGCGCGCGGATGCCGAGCTGCGGCGTGTCGAACGAGGCGCCCTTCATGCCGTTGTCCGTCACGCCCAGACCGCAGAAATTATTCTGGTCGAGCGTGACCGCGCTGCCCGCGAAATTGAAATTTCCGGTTTCCAGACAGGACTGTGCGAACGCGATATCGCCCCGGATGCCCTCGGCTTCGCCCTCCGACAGGTAGTGGGGGATCATATCGAGCACCGACTGGGCGACGTTCGGATTGACCGCCTTGATATACGCCTGCATTTGACGCGCGGACGCGGCCGGTTTGGCGGTCAGGTTGGTGTAGGTGAAATACTTGTCCACGGTTGCCGTGCGCAGATTGTAATAAGATGCGCCCGGACGCATGACCTGCGTCAGCAGCAGCGTGGAACCCGGGTGGGTGTCGGACAAAGCGTAGTCGTCCAGCGAGCGCAGGCTGCCGCCCTTGGAAAAATCGAACACCGCCCACTGGTTATTGACGTAAACGATGTTCCAAGCCGCCGAATAGCTGCGGGCGAGAAAGGCGGGGATGCCGGCCTCATAGAACATCCAGTCGGCAGCGGCGGCCAGCGAAAGGCTGCTGACCGAACCGTTCCTGCCGTAAGCGGTCGTCCACGAAGCGCTGCCGCCCGTGCGGTATTCGCTTTGCAGCAGGCGGTATATGTAAGAAACGCGCGCGTCGTCGGACGGGAGAAGGGACAGTTCGGCCATTTCGGCGGAAAAATACGACTTGGCGGCTTTGCGGTCGTTCGCCGTCGCACCGCCGGCGGCGGTATATTCGTCCGCCAGCGCAAGCCGGGCGACCGCGTCTTTCGCATATCCGTTGGACACGGCACAGCTTGATAAAGCGGAGGGGGAGCGGCCCAAATAAGCGCCCGCCATTGCGGCAAAGTCCTTTTGCAGGGCGGACTTATCCGGATTGTCGAACAGGTCGGCGTCGGCCAGCGCGGTCAAACTGCTGCCAAAGGAGGGCGGCGCGGTTTCGGTGGAATTGGTCAGGACGGCGGTCAGCGCATTGGCCCAGTGCAGGTTTGCGCGGTACAGCTTGCCGCCGTCCCAATAGGGCGGCGCGTTTTTGACCGCACGCAGCGTGCTGATCAGCGCGCGCCAATCCGCGCCGCTTTCGCCTGTGACGGCAGGGGCGTAGCGCGCCGCCATGATTTGATAAGAAGCGCCGCCGCCCGCGCGCAGATTGGCGGCCAGATCGTTCATTGCAGCGTTCCAGACGGTTTCCTTGGCGTATGGGTAAGCGGCGTACGCGGTGATGCGTTTGTTATCGTAATTATAGGAGACGCCAAAATCGACAAGCTCGCCCAGCGCGCGCAAACCGATGTAGTTATTGCCCTTAATGTTATATACCTGCGGTGAGATCGGTTTGCCGGACAGGAAAAACGTCTGCTTGGTGGAGACGGCGTTTGCCGGAGCGGAGGCGGTGTTTTGCATCGCCGCGCTTTCCCCGGCAGCGGGCGTGTATGCTGCGTCCGGTTCAATATGGACCGCGCCTGCCGCGCTGTCGTAGGTCACGCCAAAGTCGAGCAGACGGCCGAGGTCGCGCAGCTTGAAATAGGTGCTTCCTTCTATATTATATATAGTGGGGTCCGCGGCGCGGCCCTCGACGTCGGCCAGCGTGGTGCTGACATAGAAGGCTTGGCCGCCGGCAGAGGCGGGCAGCGCGTTTGCCGCAAAAGCCGGACAGGTCAGCGCGGCGGCGCCGAGCACGGCCAAAATCAGGCGTTTCAAAATAAGTTCCTCCTTCGGATGTATAAGCATAGAATATAGGGGTTATTATACCATGGAAAGTTGCGCAGCACAAATACAGCATATGGAAAAACGGAGAAGATGAAAAACTTGTAGAAAAAAGAGTTGACAAAGTAGAGGAGAGGGCTTATACTAAATAAGCTGTCTTCG
>JAUNGZ010000032.1 GCA_030524205.1 Eubacteriales bacterium | reverse complement strand
GAACCCCCGACCTGCTGATTACAAATCAGCTGCTCTACCAACTGAGCTACACCAGCATTTTCGCAGGTTTCGTCTGCCTTCGGCGACGTTATTTATATTACCACATGCCGCCCGCATATGTCAACAGTTTTTTTATTTTTTATGTCATTTCATGCAGACGGTTTTGCCGAGCGCCTCGATGGAATCGGATACCTGCTGCAGCACGGTCAAGAGCGCGCCGGACAATTCGGGATAGCGTTTGCTGATTTCATTGGGCGACATGGGCGTGCGCCGCAACTCTTCCGCCGCAAGGCCAAAGCCCTCCGCCCCCTTGGCGGCGGTGCGGATACGCAGTTCATGCTCTTTCATGCGCGCGTCGCACAGATACTCAAATTGGTCGCGGGACGCGCGGGAAACCGCTTCCACACCCGAGGGATCTGCCATATAAACATACCGGTACGCCTTGTAAACGACGACCGACAGATATGCCTCCACCTCGCGCGGGAGCTGTGCGCTTCCCGTCTGTTCCGCCAAATCGAGCAGCAGCATAACGGCCTCGACCACCTGATTTTTCTCTTTTTCCGCGTCTTCGCGGGACTCCATGCGCTCAGCCGGCACGGCGGAACCGTCGCGCGCCATCGAACGGCCCAGCAGATAATCGCACGACACGCCGTAATAGTCCGCCGCGCGCACAACAAAAGACAGGCCCGGCTCGCGCAGGCCGTTCTCATAATGGCTCAGCAATGCCTGCGACACGCCTAGATCCCCCGCCGCCGTACGTTGGCTTATTTTCTTTTCCCGTCGCAATAGCGCGAGTGTGCGAGAAAAATCACTGGCCATATCTTTATTACCCCGTCATAAAACTATTACCATTATACTCGCTGTATTACCGTTTGTAAAGTACAGAAAAAAAACGTTTTCTCCCCATTTCCCTTTTTTAATCCCGCATTTTCGTATAACTTCACACCATTTTGTTGCTCCGCGCGCCATACGCAACTACATGTTGGGGATTGACGTTTTCTCAGTGTTATAACTTTATTCCGATCCGCGCATCCTAAAACACGCGCCGCGCCGCTTGACGGCGCTGCGCGCGGCCGATATAATAAAGAAATATGTAAAATATGCGGCGGTGCGGCCGTTTTGATCCGCTGCATTCCGTTTCTGCAAAGGAGCTGCAAAATAATGACTACCGAAGAAATCCTGAAAATGCGTCAGCAGGCCAGCGGCCTGAACAAGCTGATGCACATGCGTGTCGTCACGCTGGATAAAGACGGCGGCGCGACCGTTGAATTAGAACTGACCGACGAGCTG
Source organism: Eubacteriales bacterium (assembly GCA_030524205.1). Lineage (GTDB taxonomy): Bacteria > Bacillota > Clostridia > Oscillospirales > Butyricicoccaceae > Agathobaculum. The sequence continues at coordinate 22,639 of JAUNGZ010000032.1, read as the reverse complement.
CTCAACCCGCTCGGGCTTGCCCACGGAGGCACGATTTTCACGCTGTGCGACATCGCCGCCGGCTCGGCCGCCGCGTCCCACGGGCTGGTCGCCGTAACGCTCGACAGCAATATCCACTATTACCGCCCGGGCCGTCCCGGCAAGCTGCTCACCGCCACCGCTTATGAGCGCAAGCGCGGCAAAAAAACCGCCGTCTACATGGTCGAGGTGTACGACGACGAGCATAAACAGATAGCGGACGCTGTTTTCACCATGTTCTACACCGGGCAGACGCTCGAGGACATGAAGCATTGAACGGCGTCTGCCCTGCAATCGCCGCCCCGCTGCTCGCGTGGTACGACGCCGGACACCGCGACCTGCCGTGGCGAGCTGAACCCACCCCCTACCGCGTCTGGGTAAGCGAAATCATGCTCCAGCAAACGCGCGTGGAAGCCGTGCGCGGCTATTTTTCCCGCTGGATGGAGCGCCTGCCCACCGTGCGCGCGCTGGCGGAGGCGGACGAAGCCGTTTACATGAAGCTGTGGGAAGGGCTCGGCTATTACAGCCGCGTGCGCAACCTGCACCGCGCCGCCGTCCAACTCTGCGAACAATACGGCGGCGAGCTGCCCGGCGATTATGAAACGCTGCTCGCCCTGCCGGGCGTGGGCGATTACACCGCGGGCGCGGTCGCGTCGATCGCGTTCGGCCTGCCCGTTCCCGCGGTGGATGGCAACGTACTGCGCGTCGCCGCGCGTCTGGAGGGCGATTTCACGCCCATCACCGACCCCAAGCTCAAAAGAACGGTGCGCGCACGGTTTGCCGCGCTGATGCCGCACGACCGGCCGGGCGACTTCAACCAAGCCTTGATGGAGCTGGGCGCCACCGTCTGTCTGCCGAACGGCGCGCCGCTCTGCAGCGGCTGCCCGCTCCGGCACCTCTGCCTCGGATACCAAAACGGCACTGCCGCCGCCCTGCCCGTGCGCGCGGCGAAAAAAGCGCGCCGGCTTGAAAACCGCACGGTGCTGCTCGCTCGCTGCGGTTCGCTCGTCGGCCTGTCCAAGCGCCCGGGAAGCGGCCTGCTCGCCGGACTGTGGGAGCTGCCGTCGCTCCCCGGCCACCTCACGCCGGACCAAACGCGCGAGCGGCTGGCTGAAAAGGGCTGGCAGATCGATAAGCTTCTCTCGCTTCGTCCGGCAAAACATATTTTCACCCACGTGGAATGGCACATGATCGGATACTATCTCGAGCTTGCCAACCGGCCGGAGGGGCTGACCTTCGCCGCCCCGCCCGATCTGCGCGCCGATTATGCCCTGCCCAGCGCGTTCCGCGCCTTTCTCAGCGTGATCGAGGAGGAAACATGAACACACAAACCGTCATCCATAACATCCCGCCGCTGTACGACGCGGATTCCCGCGTGCTGCTGCTCGGGTCGATCCCCAGCCCCAAATCGCGCGAGGCAAAATTTTTCTACGCCCATCCGCAAAACCGGTTTTGGCGCGTGCTTGCCGCCGTGCTGGGCGAGACTACGCCGCAGACGGTCGAAGAGAAGCGCGCGCTGTGCCTCAGCCATCATGTCGCCCTGTGGGATACGATCGCGCGGTGCGACATCGCCGGCGCGGCGGACACCAGCATCAAAAACGCCGTCCCCAACGACGTTGGCTGGCTGCTGGGGCAGACCAAAATCGACCGGATTTTCGCCACCGGCGGCAAATCGGCCGAGCTGTACCGCCGCCTGATCGAGCCGCACACCCACCTGCCCGTCGTGCAGCTTCCCTCGACCAGCCCGGCCAACGCCGCTTGGTCGCTGGAGCGCCTGATCGAGGCTTACCGCGTTATTTTATAGAAAGAGGGCGCATCGCCAACGAAAAAGGATTTATTCTCGGGCGCGGCGTTGAAAAAGCTGATCTGGCCGCTGATCCTTGAGCAGGTGCTCGCCATTACCGTCGGTTTGGCGGACACCATCATGGTTTCCGCGGTCGGCGAGGCGGCCGTGTCCGGCGTGTCGCTCGTCGACATGCTCAACGTCCTGATCATCAACATTTTCGCGGCGCTCGCCACGGGCGGCGCGGTCGTCGTGGCGCAGCTGCTCGGCTCGAAGGAGCGCGAACGGTCGTGCGACGCCGCCAAGCAGCTTTATTTCGTCGTCACGCTGATTTCGGTCGGCATCGCCGCGCTGGTCATGCTGTTCCGCGCGCCGCTGCTGCGGCTGCTGTTCGGCGGCATCGAGGACGACGTGATGCAGAGCGCGCTTACTTATCTGACGATCAGCGTGTTCTCCTATCCGGTGCTCGCGCTTTACAACGCGGGCGCCGCCCTGTTCCGCGCGCAGGGCAATTCGCGCGTGTCCATGCTGATCGCGGGACTGATCAATGTGGTCAACCTGATCGGCAACTTTCTGCTGATTTTCGTATTCGGTCTGGGCGTCGCGGGTGCGGCGCTCTCCTCCCTGTTTTCGCGCGGCGTGGCCGCCGTCGTCATCACCCTGCTGCTGCGCAGCCCCGAGCACACCGTATCCCTGCGGCGCGGCGCGCCCTTCCGGCCCGACCGCTCGCTGATCCGCCGCATTCTGCAGATCGGCATTCCGAACGGTCTGGAAAACAGCCTGTTCCAGCTTGGACGCGTGCTGGTCGTCAGCATCATCGCACTGTTCGGCACCTCGCAGATCGCGGCCAACGCGGTCGCCAACAATCTGGACGCCATCGGCATTATTCCCGGTCAGGCGATCAATCTGGCGATGATCACGGTCGTCGGCCAGTGCGTCGGCGCGTGCGACGCCGAGCAGGCGCGGCGCATGGCCAAAAAGCTGGTCAAGCTCACATATATCATTCTGGGCGGCGCCTGCCTGCTGACCATTCTGTTCAGCCCGCTTGTGCTGCGCGTTTACAGCCTGTCGCCCGAAGCGCTGTCGCTTGCGCGCACGCTCGTGCTGATCCACAACGGAAGCGCCATGCTGCTCTGGCCGGTCTCCTTCACGCTGACCAACGCGCTGCGCGCCGCGAACGACGTGCGCTATCCGATGGTCTGCGCCATCCTTTCGATGATGCTCATCCGTCTGGGCGGCGGCTACATTCTCGCCGTGCACTTCAATTTAGGCGCGGTCGGCATCTGGATCGCCATGGTGGGCGACTGGATCTGCCGCACGGTCTGCTTTACCACCCGCTTCCACAGCAACAAATGGCTATCCTTTTCCCCCGGCCTGCAAATACCGCGAAGCACGTAAAAAAAGCGTCCCGAACCGTCGGTTCGGGACGCTTTTAACATTTGATTACCGAGCCGTGCCCTGCTCTGCCGCGCGTTCGCTTCCAGCGGGGGCGGCCGGAAGCATTTTATAAAAGCGGTTCACGAGCTTCATGCCGAAATACAGCAGCACGATCTCAAGCGGCAGGATCAGCAGGTTTTTCGGCACGCGCAGCGCGAGCAGCGCGCCCATCGCCTTGCCGCCCATCATCGTCAGCCACAGCGTGTTCAGGCCGATGTTGCAGAACAGATTGATGCAGACCTTCGCGCCGATCGCGCGCCAAACCGTTATCCTGCGCGGATACAGCCACAGGCCCCAAAACAGCCCGCCGACAATCGCGGTGAGCGTGAAGCCCGGAAAATAAGCGCCCATGGACAGATTGCCCGCGAAATAGCCGAGCACATCGGTGCACACGCCCGCCATCATGGCGACGGACGGGCCGAACAGCATGCCGATCGCGGCGTTGCACAAAAAGCCGAAGCCGATGCGCAGGTCGGGCGGCAGCTTAACGGTCAGCCCGAGCAGATCAAGCGTGATGTTGACCGCGATTAAAAGCGCGGTCAGCGCCAGACAGCGCGTGCTTTTGAGCTCGCGCAGCGAGCGGACGAAGATATTTTGCTTTTGGGACATAGAAAAAGACACCTCCTAAATCAATTCATCTGTTGCCACAGCGATTTAGGAAATGCCTAAACAGTTGCAGCAGCGGGATGCGACCACAATACCGCAGGGGAAATAAATCCCTTTCGTCCGCCGAACAACTCCCCGTCTCGGCGGCACTTAACGCATTGTGACCTACTCTGCTTTTTCTTTCTTTATTGTATCACGGTTTTATGTCTTGTCAATACCGAACACGCGGCGGATCGTGCGGCACACGCCGTCCTCGTCGTTCGAGGGGCAAACGTATTTCGCCGTCTTTTTCAGCGTTTCATGGCCGTTTTCCATGGCGTAGGACTCGCCCACCGCCTGCAAAAGCTCGAAATCGTTCAAATAATCGCCGAACGCCATGCATTCGGCGGGCGTAACGCCCATACTGCCGCACAGCGCGGTGATCGCCAGCCCCTTGTTCATGCCCGGGCGCATCAGGTCGACCCAGTCCGCGCCCGACAGCGCCACCTGACTGCCGCCCTCAAACGCGCGGAAAACCGGCAGGATAACGTCCTCGGCATGGCGCGAGCAGAACAGCGCCACCTTGCACACCGGCTCGCTGCGCGCGGCCTCCAGCAGATCGGGCACGTAACGGCGGCGGGCGTAATAGTAGCCCATGTTCTCAAGGAACACGCCGTCGTCCTTATTTTCGTAGTAGCCGCCCTCCCGGCAGGACAGGATGGCGCGCACGCCCTCGACCTCCCGCGCGGCCTCGACCGCGCGGCAGACCTCCTCCATGGGCATTGCTTCAAAGGACACGATCCGCGCCCCGTCGCACACCATCGCGCCGTTTTCGCTGATATACATCAGCTCGTCCGCGATCGGCGCGAACATCTCGCGCAGGTTATAATACTGCCGGCCGGACGCGGGCGCGAACCGCACGCCGCGCCGGCGCAGCTCGCCGATCAGCGGGAACAGGTCGGGCGAGAGACGCCGCTCGCTGTCCAGCAGCGTGCCGTCCAGATCGGCGGCAATCAGTTGAATTGACATGGTTTTCTCCTTTTAGAAAAGAAAGCTTCCCACCTGAAAAATGACCAACGCCGCCAGATACGCGAGCGCCGTTTGAAACGCCGCCGCGCCGAACGCCCAGCGCCAGCCGCCCATTTCGCGGCGGATCGTCGCAAAGGCGGACATGCAGGGCATGTACAGCAGCGTAAACACCAAAAACGAATAGCCGGCGAGCGGCGTGAACACCGTGCCGAGCAGGCCGGACAGCACCGCCGAGTCCCCGCCCGCGCCGTAGAGCACGCTCATGGTGGAAACGACGGCCTCCTTGGCGACCAGACCGGTAAGCAGCGCGACCGACTCCTGCCAGCGGCCAAAGCCGAGCGGCCCAAAAACAGGCGCGATCGCCGTGCCGATAACGCCGAGAATGCTTTCCGCCGACGACTGCGCGACCGCCAGCGTAGGCGTAAAGTTTTGCAGCAGCCAGATCACCACGCTCATCAAAAAAATGATCGTGCCGGCCTTAGTGATGAAATCCTTCGCCTTCTGCCACATGCCCCGCACCGTGCCCTTGAAGGACGGCATGCGGTAGGTCGGCAGTTCGAGCACAAAGCCGGAGGAAACATCCTTAAAAATCGTCTTTTTCAGGATGAAGCCCGCCAAAACGCCCACCAGAATGCCGAGAATATACAGGCTGATGATGACAAGCCCCTGATGCTCCTTGAACAGCGCGCCCGCCACCAGCGCGTATACCGGCAGCTTGGCGCCGCACGACATAAACGGCGTCAGCATAATGGTCATGCGGCGGTCGGAATCGTTTTCCATCGTGCGCGCGGCCATCACGGCGGGCGTTGTGCAGCCGAAGCCCATCAGCATCGGCACAAACGACTTGCCCGACAGCCCGATGCGGCGCAGCAGCGTATCCATAATAAACGCAACGCGCGCCAAATATCCCGTATCCTCCAATATGGACAGGAAAAAGAACAAAATTACAATCTGCGGCAAAAAGCTCAAAACGCCGCCCACGCCGCCGATCACGCCGTCGCACACAAGGCCGATCAGCCAGCCCTGCGCGTCCGCCGCGGATAAAGCGCCGCGCACCGCCGGCGACAGCAGCCCTTGGAGCAGGTACTCCATCCCCTCGCCCAGCAGCGTGCCGAACGGACCAAACGTACACCAAAACATCAGGAACATAAAAAACGCGAAGATGGGCAGCGCCCACACACGGTGCAGCGCGATCCGGTCGATTCGCTCGGTCACGGTCAGCTTGGGCGCCTTCGGGCGCTGATACGCCGCGCGTGCGATCTCCTCGATATAATCGTACAGCGCGTCAGCCAGCACCATTTCATTGTCCGTCGAATTGGCGTGGCTGTGCATCGCGTCGGCGATGCTCTTCAATTCCGCGCGCACCGTCCGCGGCATGCCGAGCGCGTCCATCCGCTCCCACATCGCCTTGTCGCCCTCGAGCAGCTTGGCCGCGTAAAACGGCAGGCTGCACCGCCGGAGCGGCAATGGCTGGAGCAGATCCGCCGCGCGGCGGATGGCCGCGCCCACCCCGTGCAGGTAGGCCGGCTGCTTGACCGGCGGCTTCATATGATGCACCAGCGCGTCGAGCAGCTTGTGCATATTTTCGCCTTTTTTGGCCGAAATCGGCACAACAGGCACACCAAGCCGCTCGGACAGCTTATCGCAGTCCACCTTGACGCCCTGCGCGCGCACGTCGTCCATAAACCCGAGCGCAACGACCATAGGCAGTCCGAGCGCGATGAGCTGAAGCGTTAAGTACAGGTTGCGCTCGATATTCGCGGCGTCCACAATGTTCAGGATGCCGTCGCACTCGTCCCCGAGCACATACTCGCGCGCGATAATCTCCTCCTGCGTATAGGGCGAAAGCGAGTAAATGCCGGGCAGGTCAACGATGTCCACACCGATGCCGTCATGGCAGATATGTCCGGTCTTTCGGTCGACCGTGACGCCCGGCCAGTTTCCGACATGCTGGTTGGAGCCCGTCAAGCGGTTAAACAGGGTCGTTTTGCCGCTGTTTGGGTTGCCGATGATGGCGACCGTCTTTTTTTTGTTCATACGCCCGACACCAGCACAATCTTTTTTGCTTCCTCCCGCCGCAGGGAAAGGCTGTATCCCCGCAGCCGCACGGCGACCGGATCGCCGAACGGCGCAATGCGCTCCATCGTCACGGGCACCCCTTTGGTGATGCCCATGTCCAGAAAATGCCGTTTGAGCGCGCCGTCGGCCGTGATGCGGTCGACCACGCCGGATTCGCCCGGCTTTAAGTTGTTGAGTGTTTTCATGCTGTTCCCCCGATGCGCGCACAGCGCGCCAGATTATATTCCTACATTATTATAAATTGCTCCCTCCTGCTTGTCAATCAAACAAAAAAAGCCCCCGCAATAGAGCGGGAGCTTTTTTCTTATCCCCAAAGGAGCAAATCGGAGGCTGTCGCGGCCGCGATAACGGCCAGCCAGCACAGCAGCGGCCAGCGCCACTCGGCGCGCCCTTTCCGGCGCGGCACGAGACGGGGCCAAAGGCGAAGCGCCAGCTTTGCCAGCGCGAAGCCCAGCGCCGCGCCCAGCGTGTTGAGCAGCACGTCGTCCACCGAGGTCACGCCGCCCGAAACAAGTTGGATCAGCTCAATGCTGACCGACAGCGCAAGCCCGCACAAAACCGTGCGCCCCGCGCGCTGGAAATACCGCCAGAACAGCGGCAGCAGCAGGCCGAGCGGCAAAAACAGCAGCACGTTGCCCGCCAGATTGGCGAAAACGCCCAGTCCGGGCGAGCCGGGATCGGTCAGCACCTTGGCGATATCGGCAAACGGGACCAGCTCCAGCTTGGGCGCGGGCAGCCGCCCGGCGATCATCTGATACAGCGACGGGCCGGTCAGCAGGCCGACGCCCAGAAGATAGACGAACAGCAGCAAAGCGCCGGCAGCATCGCGTTTTTTCATGCGGCCTCCTTGGTCAGATCGACGGCAACGACTTTGGCGGGGTATTCCTCCACGACCGTTTCCGTCCGCGGCGCCATGTCCGCCGAACCGGCGGGCCGGTACTTGGCGAGCACATCCTCCGGCGCCTTGCCCACCGGATACGCCAAGCGGTACCGCTCGCCGTCCACGGTGACGTAAACGTCGCAATCGCCGATGTCGGCCACAGCGACGCCGTTGTTGAACGGACTGCCGTAGGAGTAATAAATCTCCAGCGCATCGCGGTTGATAGCGTTTTTCAGCAGCGCTTCCATGTCCTTGCGGTCGGTCACAGAAATCATGCCGCTTGACGACGTATCATAAAAGCCCAGAAACAGCTCATCCACCGCGTCCGCTGCGAGCGGTGCGGGCGTCACGCCGGTAAACTCCTTGACCAGCGCGAGCGTTTTCACGTCCTTCTCGGTCACATACGCATTGCCGACCGACGAGTTAAACCGGTCACGCAGATGCTCGGTGCTGAGTTCCAGCCGGAGCACAGGCGCGTCGTTCCCCGAACGGGCGAGCGTTTCCTCACGCAGCGTTTCCAGAATCCGCTCGATCTGACCGGCGTCCCGCACGCTGGCGACCGCATAGTAGCCGCCCGCGTTGGTATACAGCTCCATATAGGGCTTTCGATCTTCGTTGGCGGTTAAATCAAAGTTGAACAGCGGCAGCTTTACGCGCTTGTATTCTTCGGAGTTTGCGATCTGATCAAACAGGCCCAGCACCTCTTCCGTCTGCGGCACGACATACCGTCGCGCCATTTCGCGGCCGCTGGTCAGACGGAAGCGGACGTTGACGCTTGTGCCGCTTTCAAACGCGCCGAAGCTCTGCTCGAGCGCTTCGTGCGAATCCTCGTTGTGCCGCGCGGTCATCTCGACGCCGATCTCGGCCAAACGATACACCGCAGCGATATTTTCCGGCGACGTAAACATCTTGTCGCTGGACGTATACAGCTCCAAATCGACCGCCGCGATCTTATCCGCGGCGGGTATGCGGCGGTCATATCCGGCAACATCGAACCGGAGGCAGAGCATGCCCGCGACCAGCACGGCCAAAATAACCGCCAAATGAATGGGCCTTGCAAAAATTGCGCGGAAGTCGAACGCATAGATAATCTCGATGATCCAGTGGAACAGCACGGCGCCGATCACCAGCCCCGGCCAGAACCAGAACCCGCCCGCGACCGCGTGGAACACCAAGCCAAAGGCAACGCCCATGGTCAGGCACATATAGACCTTGACCGGCAGCTTGGCGGGCTCGAAGGCCAGCGCCGTACCCGCCCGCTCGCTTTTGCGGATGCGGAACAGATACCAGCCGAGCGCCAAAGCCAGCACAGCAGCGAGCAGATAAACGCCGAGCAGCCCCAGCGCCGAAAATCCGACCGCTCCCGACGAAAAATTGCGCAGATAGTGCGTTCCGTCCAGCGTAAAATACGCGACCGCCGGCGACAGCTTGGCGGCGGTTTCCCACATCCCGCTGGTTTCCGTATAGGTGGAGAAGAAGCGGGAGAACAGGCCCGCCTTCATCATTTGCAGCAGTGCGGGCGAAAACATCACCCACAGCAGAAGCAGCAGCGTGATAACCGTGTTGCCGCACAGTATCGTGGTCAGCGCGGTAAGCGCGTACAGCAGCAGGAACAAAATGATGTGGCACAGGATCGCGCCGCCCAGCGCGCCCCACTGCACCGCCGCGCCGAAGCCCATGGCGTAAACGCAGGCCAGCGTGACGGCGAGCATGATAAAGTACATCGGCACGGTGCACAGAATGCCGGTCAGCAGGTTGTTGGCGAACAGGCGCGAGCGCGAAACCGGCAGACTATGGTAAAAATCCACCTTTTGCCGCGCGTGCAGGTAAGCGAAAGACGCCACGCCGCACACGACCGCCAGCACGATAAAGGCCAGCTTGACGGCGGGGTTTTGCCCGCCGAGCATCTGCCCGATGCTTTGCAGCGCGTTCTCCCACACATACTGCGCGCCCTGCGAATCATACGGCAGCAGCTCCGCCCGTTCTTGGAGCGTGCGCTGCATCATCATCAAAACGGGCAGCAGCAGGGTGAAAAAGAAGCCGAGGCCGGAAAGCACGATGCTCCACAAATTGCGGCGCACGCCGTCGCGCAGCATACCGCCCTCAGAAAAGGAGTTTTTTGATGTCATAACCGGCCACCTCCGTTTCATTGATAAAGATTTCTTCCAGCGTCAGCGGAAGCAGCTCGCAGAAGGTCGGGTTCATCGCCGCGACCTTATCCTGCAGCGCTTCGCGGCTGCCGCGCGCGGTCAGCGTGTACAGCGAGCCGCGCTGCTCCATGCGCAGAATATCAAAGCCCTGCCACGCGTCCTCGGCCAGCGGGGCGGAAAAAATGCACTGCATTTTGAACATGCCGAGCTTCATCTCGTCCAGATCGCGCGAAAACAGGATGCCGCCGCGATGCAAAAGCCCCACATGGTCGCAGATGTCCTCCAGCTCGCGCAGGTTGTGGGAGGCGATGACCGGCGTCAAGCCGCGCTCCTCCACATCCTCGGCAAACAGGCTCTTGACCGTCTGCCGCACGACCGGGTCGAGCCCGTCGAAGGTTTCGTCGCAGAACAGGTAGTCCGTGCCCGCGCACACGCCGCAGATGACCGACACCTGCTTTTTCATGCCCTTGGAAAAGGTGCGTATCTTGCGGTTTTCATCCAGCCCGAAGCCGTTCATCAGCTTGTGATAGCGCGCTTCGTCAAAATAACGGTACTGCCGCTTATAAAAGTTTTTCATCTCCGCCGGCGTGCAGTTGGAAAAAAAGTACTGCTCGTCGGAGATAAAGAAAAAGCGCTGCTTGATGGGCACATTTTCAAAAATATCCGCCCCGTCGATGCGCACCGTGCCCTCGTCGGGCGACAAAATCCCCGCAATCATGCGCAGGAACGTACTTTTGCCCGCGCCGTTCGAGCCGATCAGGCCGAACACCGAGCCGTCGTGTATGTCCGCACACACATGGTCAACCGCCGTGATCTGCCCGAAGCGCTTGGTTGCGTTTACAGCCGTGATCATGTCCTATCCTCCCCTTTCCATAACACCCAGCCGCGCAGTTGGTCGTCGCTTGCGCCGAGTGTGCGCGCCTGCGCGGCAAGCGCCCCGATCTGCGCGCCGATTTCATCCAGCCGGCTTTTGCGCAGTGCGGCGGCATTGTCCGAAACAAAATTGCCCCGTCCCTTGGCCGCGTAAATTACGCCCCTCTTTTCCAGTTCTCCGTATGCGCGCTGGATCGTGTTCGGGTTGATGGACAGCTCCATGGCCAGCTGCCGCACGCTGGGCAGCTGGCTGTCCGCCGGCAGCGCCCCGCGCAGCACCAGCTGCTCCACCCCGTCGATCACCTGTTCATAGATCGGTTTCGGGTCCCGGTAATCAATCTGTATCACATTGCGCGCCTCCTTTCCGTTGTGTGTCGTCCGTATTATTTGTTCTAGTACACTTCAAATATAGCAAATTCCGCCTCATCTGTCAATAGCATTTTAGGGCGAACCATGTTATACTTTCTTTAAACAACAGGAAGGAGACCCTGGCAATGGTACAGTTAGGAAACGAATGGGACGAGATCCTCGCGGGCGAATTTCAGCAGGAATACTACAAACGCATCCGCTATTGGCTCAAGAAGGAATACACCGAGCAAACCATCTATCCCCCGATGAACGATATTTTCAACGCGCTGCGCTACACCTCGTATTCGGACGTCAAGGCCGTTCTGCTCGGGCAGGACCCCTACCACGGCCCCGGACAGGCGCACGGACTCTGCTTTTCCGTGCAGCCGGGCGTGCAGCCGCCGCCGAGCCTGCAAAATATTTTTAAGGAGCTGCAAAGCGATCTCGGCATCGACCCGCCGCAAAACGGCACGCTGACCCCGTGGGCGCGGCAGGGCGTTTTGCTGCTCAACACCGTGCTGACCGTGCGGCAGGGACAGGCCAACAGCCACAAGAACCTCGGCTGGACCACCTTCACCGACCACGTGATCGAAAAGCTGAACGACCGCGAAAAGCCGATCGTCTTTCTGCTGTGGGGCGGAAACGCCCGCTCGAAGAAAAAGCTGATCACCAATCCGCAGCATCTGGTGCTCGAATGCGCGCACCCGTCGCCGCTGTCGGCCTACAACGGCTTTTTCGGCTGCGGGCATTTTTCCAAGTGCAATACGTTTCTTGAAATGAACGGCATCCCGCCGATCGACTGGGACTTGAACCATGCGTAAGCGCGGAAGGAATCCCGGCGTAAAAAAGCACTCCCGAAAGGGAGCGCTTTTTACGCCTATTTATGTACCGGCTCGAATATCCCGCGCATAAAAGCCATGAGACCCTGCGCAATCAGCACGACGGCCACGATAACCGAAATAGCGACCGCCGCCACCAGCGGCTTGAAAAACGTCACCACGCCGAACACGGTCAGCACAACGCCAAGCACCATGGGAAAGCCCCAAAACGGCATGCCCGCCTTCCGATAAATCGAAGCGCCCACGCACTTGATCACGCCGGAAACCACCGCCCACACGCCGAACGCATAGGGCAGAACCGCTGCGGCCAGCCAATGGTTGCATATGAACAGCAGGCCGATCAGCACGTCGATGACGCCGTCCGCCAAAAACCATCCCGAGGCCAGATACAACCGCCGCTGCACGAAGTACACGACGAGATCCGCCGTCCCCGAAACCAGTATCGCAACGCCGAGCAGCAGTGCAATGGAAATCAGCGTCGCATCCGGATGCAAAACGAAATAGAAGCCCATAATCATCAGAAACAGTCCCGCCAAAAGCCACGCAAAGCGTCCGATCCAATCCTTCATACCGCTCTCTCCCTTCGTTGTTATGCCTTACCGAGAAGCCCCATAAATTCTTCGCCTGTGATCGTCTCCTTTTCCAGCAGGAAATGCGCCAAACGGTGCAGGGATTCCATGTTGTCCTGCAAAATGCCGATCGCCTTTTCATGCGCCGTTTTGACGGCCGCCACAACCTCCTGATCAATCTGCGCCGCGGTTTCCGCCGAGCAGGTCAGCGAGGCGTCGCCCGACAGATAGGGATTATTGACCGTCTCAAGCGCCACCATGTCGAAGCGGCGGCTCATGCCGTAGCGCGTAATCATGGCGCGCGCAAGGCGCGTGGCCTGCTCGATGTCGTTCGACGCGCCGGTGGTCACCGAGCCGAAAATCAGTTCCTCGGCCGCCCGTCCGCCGGTCAGCGTGGCGATCTTGTTCTCCGCCTCCTCCTTGCTCATCAAATAGTGCTCGCCCTCGTCCACCTGCATGGTGTAGCCCAGCGCGCCCGAGGTGCGCGGCACGATGGTGATTTTGGTGACGGGCGCGGAATCCGACTGCTTGGCCGCGACCAGCGCGTGCCCGATTTCGTGATATGCGACGATTTCCTTTTCCTTAGGGCTTAACACTGCGCTCTTACGCTGCGCGCCCGCAATGACTGTTTCGACGCTCTCCTCCAAATCGGCCTGCTCGACCGCGCTGCGCCCCAGACGGACGGCGCGGAGCGCGGCTTCATTGATGATGTTGGCCAGATCCGCGCCCGACGCGCCCGAGGTCGCGCGGGCGATTGCAGAAAAGTCGATGCGGCCGGTCACGTGCACATCCTTGGCGTGCACCTTGAGGATGGCTTCGCGCCCGGCAAGGTCGGGCAGCTCTACCGGAATGCGCCGGTCGAACCGGCCGGGGCGCAGCAGCGCCGGATCAAGCGATTCGGGCCGGTTAGTCGCGGCCAGAATGACCACGCCCTTGGTTCCGTCAAAGCCGTCCATCTCAGCGAGCAGTTGGTTGAGCGTCTGCTCGCGCTCGTCATTGCCGCCGATGCCCGCGCCGTCGCGCTTTTTGCCGACGGTGTCGATCTCGTCGATAAAGACGATGCAGGGGGCCTTCTCCCCCGCCTGCTTGAACAGGTCCCGCACCTTGGCCGCGCCCATGCCGACAAACATTTCGACAAATTCCGAACCGGAAATCGAGAAGAACGGCACGTGCGCCTCGCCCGCGACCGCCTTGGCCAGCAGCGTCTTGCCGGTGCCCGGCGGGCCGACGAGCAGCGCGCCCTTGGGCAGCTTGGCGCCGATGCCCGCGTATTTCCCCGGATTATGCAGAAAATCGACGATCTCGGTCAGCGCTTCCTTGGCCTCGTCCTGTCCGGCCACATCCGCAAAGGTCTTGCCGGTTTCGGTTTCCGCATAGATTTTGGCGTTCGATTTGCCAAAGCTCATCGCGTTGCCGCCCATGCTCTTCATCATTTTCTTGCTCAGCCACTGGCCGACGAAGATGATCAGCAGAATCGGCACCGCATAGCCGAGCAGCAGGCTTAAAAGCGGCGAGGTTTTGGTCGGAATGTCGGCGGCGAACTTGACGTTCGCCTTTTCCAACCGCTCCCGCAGGCCGTAGTCCGGAAAAATACCGGTTTTATACAGGGCGGTTTTGCCGTCCTCCAGCTTCCCTTCAAATACAATCTGGTCGTTTTCCCCGTCATACGCGACCTGCACGACCGTGCCGCCGTCCACCATGGATAAGAATTCGTCATAGCCGACCTGCGTCACGCGCCTCTGCATGAGCGACGGGAACAGCAGCACATTGAGCAGCAGCACCGCGATCAGCGCGACCGCATAATAGAAAATCAACGGTTTTTTGGGGTTCTTCGCCGGTTCGGTCATATATTTTTCATCCTCTCATCGTTTTCAAGCAAGTCGTCCAAATTTCGCTGCATCGCGTCCATCACACGTGAAACGCACTCCAAATCCTCCGGCGCGATGCCGTATTGCAGGCGTTCGGTTACAAGCAGCCGGTTTTTTTCCAGCCGGCACGCGATTTCGCGGCTTTTTTCGCTCAGGTGCAAATGGACGATGCGGCGGTCGTGTCCGTCCCGCTCGGTCCGCACAAAGCCGCGCGAGGCGAGCGAACTCACGCTGCGGGTGACAAGCGCTTTGGATATGCCCCGCTCCTGCGCGATGTCGGTCGCAGTGTCCAGCCGCTCTCCGTTTTGGAGCAGATGCACCAGAACCGAGATTTCATTGGGCGTCAGCCGGTATTCAGCTACCGCTTCGCAGAAATATTTACGGTACAGCCGTTGCAGCTTAGCCGCGCTGGGAAAAAACTTATCCTCCAAATTCATGCGCTCACCACGCTTTCTTTTTGTATGATCTGATCATATCCCCATATAGTTTCTATGTCAACCATTTAGATGTAAACAAATCGCAAACAATAAAAAAAACACCCGCCATGCGGGTGTTTTTGCAGCGCCGGTTATTTCATCGAGCCGAGCGTGCCCCAGTTGGCAAACTCGCTGTATGTCAGGTAAATGCCGTTCTGCGGCAGGCCGGTCGCCTGCTGCACCGCTTCGAAAGCCGCTTCGGTAAACGCTTTTTTGTTCTCAAATTCGGTCGAACCGTAGCACTTTACGTCCAAATACGCCAGTTCGCGTTTCTCGCCCGCGAAATACATGGCGTGTCCGTCCGAAATGTCGATCATCAGCTTGTCCTCGCCCTTGCCGGGAATGACGCTGATTTTCTGTCCCAATGCGGTTTTCAACGCAGTTTTTTGCTCCTCAGACAGCATTTTCGATGTGGAAATACCAATATAAGGCATATCAGGCACCTCGTTTTCAAAGATTTTGTTTATTATACCATTGTCTGTATCCGGTGGCAAGCGCTCGAATTATAAACGCTTTGTTAATTTTGCTCAAATCTAATGCACACAGAGGCCATTTTGTGGTATGATATTGGCAATGAATTTCTCTCGCCGAACGGATGTGTGCTTATGAATATCAAGTGTACCCAAAATATTTATAAAAGCGCCAACGGCGTGTCCAACGTCACCTATTATATATTGGCGCCCGAGGGGGTCGAGGTGCGCGGCGTCGTCCAGATCTCCCATGGCATGTGCGAATATTTTTCGCGCTATACCGCATTCGCCAAGTATCTTTGCGGATTGGGCTTTCTCGTCTGCGGCAACGACCATATCGGCCACGGCGCGTCCGTCGCGCGAGACGCCGACCTCGGATTTTTTGCCACGCGGGATGGCTGGAAGTTCCTCGTTGAGGACGTAAAGCAGCTGACCGACCTGATGCAGAAGCGCTATCCCGACCTTCCCTATTTCCTGCTCGGCCATTCGATGGGCTCGCTTGTCGCGCGGCTGTATCTGGCGGACTACGGCGAAAAGCTTGCCGGCTGCATCCTGATCGGCACGGCAGGCCCCAATCCGGCGGCCGTCAGCGCCGCGCATCTGGCCGATTCCATCGCGCGTTCGCGCGGCATGACGTACCGCAGCGGCTTTTTGTCCAACCTGACCTTCCGGGGCTACAACCGTAAAATCAAAAACCCCCACTCGGTTTTCGACTGGCTCAGCCGCGATAAAGACATAGTTTCGCTCTACCAGTCCGATGAAAAATGCAATTTCATCTTAACCGCCACCGGCTTTCGCGATCTGTACACCTTATGCGCCAAAGCCAATTCCAACCACACCTTCCGGCGCACGCCGCGCGCGCTGCCGCTGCTGTTTTTGTCCGGCGACAAGGATCCTGTCGGCAAATACGGCGAAGGTGTGCGCCGCGTGGTCAATCTGTACCGCGGCGCGGGCCTGAAGAACATCGAGGTCGTGTTTTACAAGGACGCCCGGCACGATGTGCTCAACGAGCTCGGCCGGCTCGATACCTTCGGCGATATCTCCCGCTGGCTCGAAGCCCAGCTGTACGCGCTGGACGAACGCCGGCAGGACGCCGCAAACTAACCGCAAGCGCCGCCGTTCCGCGGCGCTTTTTTGCTTCGGCCTAAAATATGGGGTTTCCGTGCGAATATCCCTGTTTTTTTCAGCGCGCCTGATTTATAATGAAACCAGCAAGAACGCCGAGGGAGGTACTTTCGCAATGAAGGACGCTTATTTAGACGATTTGCTCCGTGTGGACAGCTACGGCTGCCTGTTTATGTACGCAACCCACAAGGATTTGACCACCGCTCCGCGCCATATCGTCCGCATGACCGAACCGGTCGATCCCCGCGTGCTGCTGGCCGCGGTGCGCACCGCGTTAGAGCGCTATCCACAGTTTGCGCTTGGGCTGACGCGGGGCGATACGCGCTACGCCTACCGTTTGCTGGACAAGCCGCCCGTCGTGCTCGAAATGGACGACCGCTCGCCATACTATATCGGGTCGGAGGATACCAACGGGTATTTGTTCCTATGCGGCTACCGCGAGGATACGATCTATCTGGAATACCAGCACTGCACCTCCGACGGGCGCGGCTTCGACCAGTTCATCCGCACGATCCTGTTCTACTATTTGGAAGGCATGGGCCATCCTGTTGAAAACGACGGCTCGATCCGGTTGAACGACACCGCCTTCACCCCGCAGGACTGCGAGGACGGCTATCTGCGCCTGCGCGGCATGCCGCAGTCTGACGCCGACCACCACGACGATGTGCCGTCCTTCCACCTGCCCGAATTCGACAGCGAAAACGACGACGACGAGCTGACCACCGAACTGACGCTTTCCCTGCCCGCCCTGCTGCGCTATACCAAGAAAAACGGCGTCACGCCGATGACCTTTTTGATGACCGCGCTCTCGATGGGCATGTACCGCACCTATTATGAAGGGAGCGACCGCAAGGAACCGATCATCGCGGAAATCCCGATGGACCTGCGCGCTTACGTCAAAACCTCGACGACGCGGTTCTTTGTCTCGCTGCTCGACCTGCCGTTCTTTTACGACTATTTTAAACTGCCGTTCCTCGAAGCATGTCAGGCGTGCAAAGCGTATTTTGACACGCAGAAAAGCCTGCCGCATGCGGTCTACTGGGCGCTGAAAAACGCAAACCGCGTGCACGCCGCGCATAAAAGCGACATGCCCATCGCGGAAAAAGAGCAGATGATGCGCCGGCAGGCGCGCGATTATATCCGGCGCGACAGCTTTATCCTGACCAATATCGGCGAATTCAAGCTGCCGCCCAGCATGGAGCCGCTCGTGCGGGACTACGCCGCCATCCTGCCGTGCGCCTTCCAGCCGTTCGGCGTGCTGGTGTCCTCGTACAAGGATACGCTCAAGGTTTCGCTGTCCCAGCGCGATTTCAACTACAAGCTGGTCGAAAACGTGCGGGAGGTGCTGCGCGAGATCGGCTTCGAGACAACCGCCCTGCCCTATACGTTCCATGTCACCCGCTATGACGGCCGGCGTCTGGCCAAATGAAAAAGGAGGCTTTCTTATGCTGTTAACCACCACTGAAGCCCTGCCCGGCGCGAGCTATACCATTCTGGGGCTGGTGCGCGGGAGCACCGTGCAGTGCAAAAATTTCGGACGCGACTTCATGGCCGGCTTGAAAAATCTGGTCGGCGGCGAAATGGAATCCTACACCGAGCTGATGAACGAATCGCGCGACATCGCCACCCAGCGCATGACCGAGCAGGCCGAGCGGCTCGGCGCGGACGCGATCGTCTGCGTGCGTTACCTTTCCTCCGAAATCGCGCCCGGCGCGGCCGAGGTCATGGCCTACGGCACTGCGGTAAAATTTACATAGAAAAAAGAGCGCCTTACGGCGCTCTTTTTTATCGCAGCTCCAGAATTTCCGACGGATGGGTCAGACGGCAGTCCGCCTCCAGCGTTTCCGGCTCCTGACAGCCCCACAGCGCCAGCGCGCTTTTCACGCCCGCCGACCGGGCGCACTGCATATCGTACGGGCTGTCCCCGATATACACCGTTTCTTCCGCGCCGCAGCCCAGCCGGCGCATGCATTCAAGCAGCTCGTCGGGCGCGGGCTTGGGGTTTGCCACCTCGTCCGCGCAGACGATCGTATCAAAATAATGGTCCAGCCCGATTGGGGAAAAGCCGCCCGCCAGCTGCGCGCGCGTGCGGGAGGTGACAATGCCGCATTTTTTGCCTGCGGCGCGCAGCGCTCCCAGCGTTTCATGCACGCCGTCGTAAACGCGCACCTCAGGCAGCCGGCTGTATGCCAGCGCCTCCCAGCGGGCGACGACCGCCTCGATTTGGTCAACGCCCAGAATGCGCAGCGCCTCGCGGCCCGGCATGCCGAAGGAAAAACGAAGCTGCTCCGGTGTAAAAGCGTAGCCGTTTTCCCGCAGCGCCTGATGAAACGCTTGCTGATCGACCGCCGCCGTGTCGATCAGCGTGCCGTCGATATCAAACACGAAGCAATTCATACGTCCTCCCTCACAAGTCCGTGTGCGAGCGCGAGCAGGCCCGCCTCATAATCCCGCACGAACGTGTCGGACAGTTCGATCACCGGCATCGCCTGCGGCGGCAGCGTTTTTTCGCACGCCGCGCGGATACGGTCGACCTTTCCGGCAAGCAGTTCGTTTTCGTACAGCACCACCCGGTCGGGGTTTACCAGCACCGCGTAGGCCCGGATGACCTGCATATAATACGCCACCATATCGGCGCCCGCGAAATGGGTCCTTGCATATTCCAAATTGTTCTTGATGGGCAGATAGTGCAGCTCGCCGGCGAATTCATTCGCGCCGCGAAACGCCCTGCCGTCAAGCGCCACGCTCGCGCCCATGCCGGTGTCGCCCAGATAAACGCAGACCAGCGCGCGCGGTTTGTCCGCCGCGCAGGCGCAGTAGCCAGCCGAAACCAGATGCATGTCGCGCTCCGCCGCCGCGGGCAGTCCCGCTTTATCTTCCAGATACGATTTCAGGCTCACGCCCCGCAGCTCGGGATAGCCGAACGCGTCCATTGCTTTGCCGTCCCTCATGGTTCCGGCAAAGCCCAGCGCGACGGCGGCGAGCTGCGGGTAACGCGCCCGCACACGCATCAGCAGTGTGTTAATTGCCTGCAGGATACCGTCCCTGCAGTCGGTAGTCTGTTCCTCCAGCCGCGCGCCCGCCAAATCGCAGACAAAATGCCGCAGGGTATACCCCTCCAGCCGCATGCAGAGGAATAGGCGAAACGCAGGATCCAGCGCATACTGTTTGGCGCAGCGGCCTCCGGTGGACGCGGCCGCCCCGGTTTCACGCAGTTCGCCCGTTTCGGCCAGCTCGTCGATGATGCGGCTGACCGTTGGAAAGCTGAGCCCCGTTTCACGGGCCAAGTCGTTTTTGCTGTACTCCCCGCCGCCGCGCATCGCCTGCCGCAGCAGTGCGGTGTTGACCTGTTTGAGTTTTCCGGCATCCGCCATGCGGCCGCCCCCTTATTTGCACAGTTTTTAATATTGTTTTAATATCTATGGTCAGTATACCGCGCAGCCCCGGATTTGTCAAGAAAAAAGAGCGGGCGAACTGCATTCGCCCGCTCCTTCCTTCCGCGGTTTTATTTGCTCCAGTCCGCCTTGGCAGCGCCCTCGGCAAAGACCTTGTGGAAGCCCTTTACGTTTTCCGCAATGTCCCCGCCGAACACCGCCGAGCCAGCGACAATCACGTCCGCGCCCGCCGCGACGATATCCGCCGTATTGGCGAGCTTGGCGCCGCCGTCGATCTCCAGCTCGCACTGGTAGCCGTTTTTCTGGATCTCCGCGCGAACGGCGCGGATCTTGTCCATGCACTCCGGAATGAAGCCCTGTCCGCCGAAGCCCGGCTCAACCGTCATAATGAGCACCATATCGCAGTACGGCAGCAGCGGGAACAGCGCGTCCGCCGGCGTACCCGGCTTGATCGTGCACGCCGCCTTGACGCCGGCCGCGCGGATCTTTTTAAGCTGCTCGAGCGTGTCGCCGTTCGATTCATAATGCACGGTGATGATATCCGAGCCCGCCTTGATGAAATCGTCCAGATACTGGTCCGGGTCGGAGATCATCAGATGTACGTCGAGCACCTTGTCGGTCGCTTTGCGCAGCGCTTTCACGACCGGCGCGCCGATCGTGATATTCGGAACGAAATGCCCGTCCATTACGTCGACATGCACATATTCCGCGCCCGCGTCGGTCGCCGTCTTGATATCCCGCGCGAGATTGGCGAAGTCCGCCGAAAGGATGGACGGAGAGAGTTTGATTTCCATTGCTTTTCCTCCTGTGACCGCGAAGGGCTTCGCGGCATATGTTGATGATAAGCGGGAAACGCGCGTTGAGCCGTCGGCGCCCGCTTTTTTAATATGGGACGGCGGGCCTCCGCCGTCCCCTTTGACTTTATTATACAGCATCCTCGCGCTTTTTCAAAGGAATTTGTTTGCCTCACCGATTGATTTATAGACGCAAAAAAGGTAAAATAAAAGCATCCTGTGAAATACGATGGAGAGGACACGATAAAATGAGCGTCAATCGTTGTTATTCTGAGAAAAAACCGGGGTTTGACGTGGAGGCGCGCGGCTTGACCGCCAGCCTGCGCGATCTGCTTGAAATCAAAGGCTTGACCCACGTGCGCTACCTGTGCCGGTATGACGTGGAGGGCCTTGCGCCCGCTACCTACGAAAAAGCCAAGGGCATCGTCTTTTCCGAGCCGATGGCCGACGTTTGCTACGACGAGGACTTCCCCCGCCCGTCCGGCGCGCATCAGGTACTTGTTGTCGAGCCGCTGCCCGGCCAGTTCGACCAGCGCGCGGACTCGTGCGCCCAGTGCATCCAGCTCTTGTCCGGCGGCGCGCGTCCCTCCGTGGCCGCGGCCAAGGTGTATGTGCTCGAGGGGACGCTCAGCGAGAGCGATATGGACAAGGTGCGCGGCTACCTTATCAACCCCGTCGAGGCGCGCGAAGCCTCGATGGACAAGCCCGAAACCCTGCGCGTCGATTACGCCATCCCGACGGCCGTCGCCTCCGTCACGGGCTTTATCCATATGGATGAAGCCGCCCTCTCCGACCTGCTGGCGAACATGGGGCTCGCAATGGACATCGACGACCTCAAATTCCTGCAAGCCTATTTCCGCGACGAGGAAAAACGCGACCCGACCATCACCGAGGTGCGCATGGTGGATACCTACTGGTCCGACCACTGCCGCCACACCACCTTCCTGACCGAGATCGACGGCGTAACGCTCGACGATCCGATGGTGCAGGATGCGTTCGACCGCTATCTCGCCGCCCGCGTCGAGGTATACGGCGAGGAAAAGGCCGCAAAGCGCCCCGTGACGCTGATGGACATCGCGACCGCGGGCGCAAAGGTGCTCAAAAAGCGCGGCTACCTGAGGAATATCGACGAATCCGAGGAGATCAACGCCTGCTCGATCAAGGTCAAGGCGCTGATTAACGGCCGGTTCGAGGACTGGCTCTTAATGTTCAAAAACGAAACCCACAACCACCCGACCGAGATCGAGCCGTTCGGCGGCGCGGCCACCTGCCTTGGCGGCGCCATCCGCGATCCGCTTTCCGGCCGCTCCTACGTCTATCAGGCCATGCGCGTGACCGGCGCGGGTGACCCGACCGTTCCCC
Organism: Eubacteriales bacterium; assembly: GCA_030524205.1. Lineage (GTDB taxonomy): Bacteria > Bacillota > Clostridia > Oscillospirales > Butyricicoccaceae > Agathobaculum. The sequence continues at coordinate 559 of JAUNGZ010000032.1, read as the reverse complement.
TGTCTGACACGCTCGAGCACAAGCTGCCCCAGCGCAAGCTGTGCCAGACAGCGGCGGCGGGCTATTCGTCCTACGGCAACCAGATCGGCCTTGCCACCGGGCTGGTGCATGAAATCTACCACCCGGGCTATGTCGCCAAGCGCATGGAGATCGGCGCGGTGGTCGGCGCTGCCCCGGCCGAAAACGTCATCCGAGAGGTGCCCGACCCGGGCGACATCGTCATCCTGCTGGGCGGCAAGACCGGGCGCGACGGCTGCGGCGGCGCGACCGGCTCCTCCAAAAAGCACACGGAGGAATCGCTCGAAACCTGCGGCGCGGAGGTGCAGAAGGGCAATCCGCCCGAGGAACGCAAAATCCAGCGCCTGTTCCGAAACGGCGACGTGACCCGGCTGATCCGCCGCTGCAACGACTTCGGCGCGGGCGGCGTGTCGGTCGCCATCGGCGAGCTGGCCGACGGGCTGGACATCAACCTTGACGCGGTGCCCAAGAAATACGACGGACTCGACGGCACCGAGCTTGCGATCTCCGAATCGCAGGAGCGCATGGCGGTCGTCGTGCG
>JAUNGZ010000031.1 GCA_030524205.1 Eubacteriales bacterium | reverse complement strand
CTTTGTCCGCGCGCTCGACCGGCCGGATTGGCCGGAACGGCTTACCGCGCTGGAGACTCGCGCACTCAGTCAAAACAGCCATACCGTTTCCCTGCTGGACGGCGGATGGAACAGTCTGCTGGAATACAACGATGTACTCGCCGATCCCAAGGCCGCACTGTCTCTTGCAATTTGGGATTTTCAAGCGCCCGTTTTACAAGAGCTTCGGCGGCATGAATTGCTGCGTTGCCATCTGAATACCACGGTTTATCCCCTTGCGCAGTGCGATGCATCTCCCTACCCGTATTGAAACTCGAATGTAGTATATGGTATACTGCTGTTACAGCAATGCAGATCATATGTGCCGCAGAAAGGAGTTCTCGATGGCACAAAAGAAAAATGTGTCCGGCGGCGGCAGTATCCGCAAACGGAGCAACGGCACGTGGGAAGCGCGCTGTTGCATCGGCTATGATTCCGCTACCGGCAAACTGCTGCGAAAATCAATTTATGGAAAAACCCAAAAAGAGGTTCGTGAAAAACTGCGGCAAATGGCAACCGAGGTTGACACCGGCGAATACATAGAGCCCTGCAAGCAAACGCTCAGCGCGTGGCTGGACGATTGGCTTGTCGAATACTTACCAAATATCAAGCCACATACGCGCGCTTCTTATGAAACGATCGTGCGCTTACATCTTAAACCAGCGCTGGGGAATAAGAAGCTGTGCGAGCTGACGCCGGTTGACGTACAAAAATTTGTCAACCGGCTCTGTCATACCGGGCTGAACCCTAAGACGGTCAAAAATATTCACGGCGTGCTGCACCGGGCGCTGAATCAGGCTCTGCGCATTGGTTTTCTGCGGGTCAATCCTGCCGGAGTATGTAACCTGCCCCAAATTGTAAAGAATGAGATCACGCCGCTGCAAGGAAATGAGGTCGCCGCTTTTCTGCGCGCGATTCACGGCGAACGTTTTGAAAAACTGTTTTTTACCGCGCTGTTTACCGGTATGCGCCAAAGCGAACTGCTCGGACTGCAATGGAAAGACGTTGATTTTAACGCTGGGGCGCTTTATGTTCGGCGGCAGCTCCAAAAGGAGAAAGTCCGAGCCGCCTATCGGTTTATCGAACCCAAGAGCGGCAAGCCTCGCAAAATCCTACCCGCGCCTGCGGTCATGACATCGCTCCGCAAGCAGCGCGTCGCGCAAAACCAGCTTCGGCTCGCAGCCGGGTCGGCATGGGAAAACGCCGATGACCTTGTTTTCACAAACCCCTTTGGTCAGCATCTGACGCATATGACCGTTTACAAAGATTTTAAGCGCATAATTGCGTCAATCGGACTGCCAAACACGCGCTTTCACGACCTGCGCCATACATTCGCAGTGCTTTCCTTACAGGCAGGCGACGATATCAAAACGGTGCAGGAGAACCTCGGCCATCATACCGCGGCGTTTACGCTGGACGTGTACGGGCATGTAACGGACGACATGCGGCACCAAAGCGCGAACCGTATGGAGCGGTTCATTCAAAGCGTGGTTTCGAGCTGATTGGGGTGCGCATTGGGGTATGAATTTTTTATTTCAGAGAAAACATGACTGTTTCTTTGCAAAAATGCAAAAAAACAGCGCTTTATCTTTCGATAAAGCGCTGTTTTCTGGCGGAGAAGGAGGGATTTGAACCCTCGCGACCGTTTCCAGCCCTACTCCCTTAGCAGGGGAGCCCCTTCACCACTTGGGTACTTCTCCATACCAATATGAACTTTTGGGCTTTCCGCCAAAAGAAAAAATGGCGGAGCGGGTGGGATTCGAACCCACGCGCCCTTTCGGGCAAACGGTTTTCAAGACCGCCTCGTTATGACCGCTTCGATACCGCTCCATAGCTTTGCCCGATAAGCAATATTTATTATACTCTATCGGGCGTGCAATGTCAATCTTTTTTCACTTTAGCAGCCCATTCCGCCTCTTTAAAACCGGGCAGCACAAAATCCGCCCCGACCAGCAGCGGACGTTTTACCAGCATGCCGTCGGTCGCAAGCAACGCAAACTGCTCATCCTCGCTCATCGAAGGCAGCTTGTCCTTCAGGCCGAGCGCTTTGAACTGCAAGCCGCTTGTGTTGAAAAAGCGCTTGAGCGGCAGGCCGCTTTTTTCATGCCATGCGCGCAATTCGTCCTCCGTCGGATTATCCAGCTTAATATCGCGCACCTCACAGGTGATCGATTGCGCATCCAGCCACTTTTTCGCCTTTTGGCAGGTTGTGCATTTGGGATAGCATACAAACAGCATCGGTATAGCTCCTTTCCGGTTTTTGATTCCGTACAGCGGCGCCAAAGCGAAACCGCCCTTTCCCCTGCCGCGGCTTTTATTGCTCCGTCCGCCGGGCGGCAAGCACGCCCAGCTCGGCGGCGAGCAGCAGGCAAGCCGCGGCAGACAGACCGCCGCGCAGCACCATCTTAGCCGACCAGCTGACCGCGTGCACCCCCATCAGCCGTGCCAGTCCGTATCCGCCCAGATCGGAAAACGACATCGTTACAGCCAGCGCGCCGAAGAATCCAAGCATCGCCGGACGCGGCTTGCCATACAGCAGCCGCGCCAAATGGTAAAACGCCATAACCAGCACAACGTCCGCCACCAGACCGAACGCGAACGAGGGCAGCTTGGGGTCTATGCACGTCATCCGGTACGTGACCAGCAGGTGCAGACAGCACCACAGCAGCGGCGCAAGTGTCAGCTTGGCCGAGGCGGCCGTCATCTCACGGCCCTGCGCGGGCGCCAGAATAACCAGCGCGGCGCCCGCTCCCACGGTCGCAACCGCGTATACGATCTCCAAAATGCGCGCCCAACCGGCCGCGTCCTGCTCGGCCGTGGTCATCGTCAAATACAGGTAGATCAGGCCGCCCGCAATCAGCAGCAGGCCCGCAGCCGCCGCCAGCATGCGGAACAGCGGCGCGTCCGTACCGAGCAGCCCTTCAAAGAGCGTGCCGCTGCGCGCCCGCAGCGGCGCGGCAAGCACGGCATACAGCACCGCGCACAGCACAAAGAACGCCGCGCAGTACCATACCCAGCGGTCGCCCACCGTGGGCAGGCCGCTCGCAAGATCAAAGCCGTTCAGCAAATGCAGCGCGCGCAGCACAATACCGGGCACGCACAAAGCGATTGCCAAAACGGGCAGAGCTTTCGTCAGTTTCATTTGGTTCCCTCCAATTTGCGCATGAACATGTACGGCCAATAATACCATAACGACGGCATAAATGCAGTCAAAGCACCCCTCTAACTGTCGTTATGGGATAGTTTGTTAAATAATTTGTATCATCAGCGCTTGGGCATATTATACCACATCGCCCGCCGCGCGGCAACAACGCTCTTCCAAAAAACCATTTTGCCCGCGCCAGCGGCAGCAAATTCATCCGTCAAAAGCAAACAAACGCCGGAACAAAGTTCCGGCGTTTGTCCGCAAGCGGCGAGCGGCGGTTTCCTGTCAAAGCCTCAAAAGCCCTGCCGCGAATCCGCTGCCCTGCCGCGCGTTAAATATGACTCGTTTTGGGCATGTTCTCCGCCTCCTGCGGCGAAAACTCGGTATTTGCCGGCGTTTCGCGCTTCATGCCCACCTTGAGCAGGATCGGCGTGATCAGCGTGGTCACAATAACCATCAGCACGATCGGCGGGAACAGGTGCGGATCAATCAGCCCGGCCTGACTGCCCTTCTGCGCCACGATCAACGCAACTTCACCGCGCGACACCATGCCCAGCCCGATGGAAAAGGCGTCGTACGTCTGAAAGCCCATCACACGCGCGCCCAAACCGCAGCCGATGATTTTGGACAAAATGGCGGTTGCGGTCAGCGCGATCGCAAACAGCACGATCGTGCTGGTCAACCCGGTCAAATCGGTTTTGATGCCAATCGACGCGAAGAACAAAGGAGAAAACAGCATATAGCCGAGCACCGTCATCTTTTTATTGATATATTCGCGCGTTTCGCTGATGTTGCACAGGATCAGGCCGGCAAAATACGCGCCCGTAATATCCGCAATCCCGAAAAACCGCTCGGCGACATAGCTCATCAGAAAGCAGAACGCCAGCGAGTAAATCGCAATACGGCGGCGCTTGCCCCACATGCGGTCCATTTTGGAAAACGCCTTATACATCACAAAGCCGACAACGCCGAGGAAGATAAAGAACAGGCCGATGCGGCCGAACACCATCAGCGGCTTGACGGAGGGATCGGTAAAGCCGGTCAGTACAGTCAGCACGATGATGCCCAAAATATCGTCAATTACAGCGGCGCCCAAAATGGCGGTGCCCACCCGGCTTTTCAGTTTTCCCATCTCGCGCAGGGTTTCGACGGTGATGGAGACCGAGGTCGCCGTCAGCACCACGCCGATGAAAATGGCTTTCAGCATGTTCTGCGGGTCGCTCGCATCGTTGTCGAACAACAGATAGCAGCCGAGGCCGCCCACCAGCGGCACGATAACGCCGATCAGCGCGATGACAAACGACGCGACGCCCGTTTTCTTCAATTCGCTCAAATCGGTATCCAGACCGGCCATAAACATCAGGATGATCACGCCGAGTTCGGCCGTTTTCATCAAGAAATCCGTTTCGCCCACAATATTCAAACAGCTCGGCCCAAGCAGCAAACCGGCGATCAGCGCGCCGACCACCTGCGGCATATGCACCCTTTCCGACGTTAAACCGAGAATTTTGGTGAACAGCAAAATAATTGCCAGCGTTAAAAGGAATGTGTAATCCATGACAAAACCCTCCCCATAGTGGGCGAAATTTATTTTCTCTTACCTATTTAATATAGCGCTCTCTCCAAAGCATGATATATTATAAGCCCCGCCTTCCCCCGGCGCAAGTTAATTTGTATAAAATATTCACTAGTATTTCGGCTAATTTCACAATTAAACTTGTTTGGAATGTGAATTTTCAGGCTTTTTCCCCAAATAAAAAATCCGTCCCAGACCGGAACGGATTTTTTATCACGCTTATCGTTTAAGTACGAACTCAGCCCTGCGCAATCGCGCCAACCGGGCAGGAGCCTGCGCAGCTGCCGCAATCAATGCAAGCGTCCGCGTTGATCTCGTACTTGCCGTCGCCTTCAGCGATCGCGCCTACCGGGCACTCGCCCGAGCAGGAACCGCAGCTGATGCAAGCGTCAGAAATAACGTATGCCATTGGTCATGCACCTCCCAAATAATTTACACCTTCATTGTAACACATCGAAAGCAAAAAGCAATATCCTGTCAAAGTTAGTCTTAGGTAACTTTTTTGAACTTAAAAAATTTGAAAAACTTTGAATTGCTTTAAATAAAAGAGATATTAAAAGAAAACACTTGATTTTTGCGCTGTACCTCTCCACAAAGGTCAGATTTGGTCAGATTATCCACTTGTTTTTTGCTTCCAAAGCTGTATAATAAAATCAAAGGTCAGAAAAGGTCAGTGTTCATAAGACCGGGAGGAGAATGCCCGATGAAAATGTCCGATTTGATCGCCGACTTTATCGGCGAAATGCTTTCAGAAGGAGGCGGCGTGGCCGAATTGCAGCGCAAAAGCCTTGCCGCGCAGTTCGACTGCGTACCCAGCCAAATCAACTATGTGATTGAGACGCGCTTTACGCCCGAAAGCGGCTATCTGGTGGAAAGCCAGCGCGGGGGCGGCGGTTTTATCCGCATCGTCCGCGTAATGGACGACAAGCAGCGCACGCTGCTCGAGCTGGCGCGGGGCGTCGGCGGCCGGCTGACGCAGAACGAAGCCGCCCGGCTGACGAGGGCGCTCATCTCCGCCGAGCTGCTCACCCCGCGCGAGGGGCAGCTTTTGCTGTCCGCGTGCTCGGACGGCGCGCTGGCCGAGGTTGACAAAGCCAACCGCGACCGCCTGCGCGCCGCCGTCTTTCGATGCGCGGTGATGGGAGTGACGCAGGTCTAAGGGGGACCAGTCCCCCTTAGATACGAAATCGGTTCCTTTGAAACCGATTTCGATATCCCCCTCGCGCCCGCACAGCGGGCGCGGCCTTGGGCACGCGTCCAAGGGCAGCGGTATCGTTTCGCGGCAGAGCCGTGAAACGATAGAGCGGCCGCAGGCCGCAAAATGCGCGCTGCAGCGCGGGAGTTTGGGAGGCTTCGCCCCCTTGCCCCCTGCGGCGCGCGGAGCGCGCATGAAATAGGAAATTGCGGCTTCTCCGCAATTTCCATGAAAACCCGCGACATGCGCGTGGGTTTTCATACAAAGGCGGAGCCGTTCAAAAATCGAAATTTTTGAATGGCGCCGGCGCAAAGCCCTCTCCGGCTGAAAGCCGGAAGGGCGACCCCTCGATTGAAAGCGCTGCTTTCAATCGAAAATCTCGAAAGGAGCATGACTTATGAAATGCGAAAAATGCGGTAAGAATGAAGCGACGATGTACTATAAAGAAACGGTGAACGGCGTGACGCGTGAAATGCACCTATGTCCCGAATGCGCGCAGAAGGAAAACCTCGGCGGCGCGTTTGAAAGCGCGTTTCAAGGCATGAACCAACTGTGGAGCGACCCGTTCCACTCCTTCCTCGGCGGCGGCTTCGGCAGCCTGTGGAGCGACATGCTGGGCACGCCCGCGGCCACGCTGCTGGGCGAAGAACGCAAGTGCCCATCCTGCGGCCTGACCGAAAGCCAGCTGCGGCGGACCGGCCGCGTCGGCTGCCCCGACTGCTACAACACCTTCGCGGACATCCTGAACCCCTACGTGCAGAAGGTGCACGGCGCAAGCCGTCACATCGGCGCGGCGCCCGCGCAGGCCGAGCAGCCCAAGGCCGACCCGGTCGAGGCGCTGCGCGCGCAGCTCAAGACCGCGGTTGAAAAAGAGGACTACGAGCAGGCCGCGCACCTGCGCGACGAGATCCGCAGATTGGAGGGCGAGGGCAAATGAGTATGTTTACAATCACCGGCGGCTTTACCGGCCTTGCCGCGTCCAGCCGCGTGCGGCTGGCCCGCAACCTCAAGGGCTGGCCCTTCCGCCTGACCGAGGAGCAGCACGCCGAAATTGCAAACAAGGTGTTTGCCGCGCTGCAAAGCAACCCGACCGTCGGGCCGGAGTTTGAGAAAAGGCAGATCGTCCCCCGCTCGGCCGAGGCGGCAAGGCTGGTCGAAAAGCGCCTGATTTCTCCCGAGCTTGCGCAGAACGGCGGCTATTTGATCGTCTCGAAGGACGAGGGCGTGGCCATCATGATCGGCGAGGAGGATCACCTGCGCCTGCAGGTCATCGGCGCGGGGCTGTGCCCCAAGGAATGTCTGGAAACGGCAAACCGCGTCGCCGCGCTGATCGAAGCCGAGCTTCCCTTTGCTTTTGACGAGCGCCTCGGCTACCTGACCGCCTGCCCGACCAACCTCGGCACCGGCCTGCGCGCGTCCATCATGCTGCACCTGCCGCTGCTGACCGCGACCGGCTCCATCCAGCGCGTGACGGGCTTTGCCGGCAGCCGCGGCTGCGCGGTGCGCGGCGCGTACGGCGAAGGCTCGCAGGCTGTCGGCGGATTCTACCAGCTTTCCAACCAAGTGACGCTCGGCGCGTCCGCCGCCGATCTGACCGACAAGCTGGTCGAAACGGCCTCCGCCGTCATCGACGCGGAAAAGAAAGCGCGCGAGCAGGTGCGCGCCCAGAACGAGCCAGCCCTGCGCGACCGCATCTGCCGCGCGGCGGGCGCGATGAAAAGCGCGTTCCTGATGGAATCGGCCGAGGCCGTGCAGTGCATTTCCGACGTGCTGGTCGGCCTGCAAATGGGCTTTTTGACCGGCGCGGACCCGCAGAAGCTGTACGCGCTCGAGCAAATGATCCGTCCCGCCATGCTGGACGGCGCGCCGCAGGAACGCGACCAAACACGCGCTTCCCTGCTGCGCGAAGCCGCACAGTCCATTTCGTTTACCTAAAACAATTCCACCCCCTGAAAGGAGTGTATGACCTATGTTCTATCAAAACCGTTTTACCGAACGCGCCCAGAAGGCGCTGACGCTGGCGCAGGAAGCCGCCGCCTCGTTCGGACACAGCTATATCGGCTCGGAGCACCTGCTGCTCGGCCTGCTGCGCGAGGGCGGCGGCCCCGCCGCCAAAGCCCTTACCGCCTGCGGCGTGACGGACGACGCGCTTGTGAAAGAAATCGAAACCCTGTCCGGCCGCGGCGCGCCCGATTCGTCCGCCCCGCAGGGCATGACCCCGCGCACCAAGCGCATTATCGAGCTGGCGATCCAGTCCGCGTCCCAGATGGGTACGAACTACGTCGGCACCGAGCATTTGCTGCTCGGCATCCTGCGCGAGGGGCAGAACGTCGGCCTGACCGCGCTGGCCAATTTGAAGGTATCCCCGCAGTCGCTTGCCGAAAAGCTGTCCGAGGCCCTCGGCGGCGGACAGCAGGGCGAGTTTGCGGGCGCGGACGGAGCCTCCGCCGGCGCGGGCGCGGGCGACGCGCTTTCCCAGTTCGGCCGCGACCTGACCGCCGCCGCCAAGGAGGGCAAGCTCGACCCGGTCGTCGGCCGCGCGGATGAGATCCAGCGCGTGCTGCAAATCCTGTCCCGCCGCACCAAGAACAACCCCGCGCTGATCGGCGACCCGGGCGTCGGCAAGACCGCTGTGGTCGAGGGACTGGCGCAGAAGATCGTCGCGGGCGACGTGCCCGAGACGCTGAAGGACAAGCGCATCGTCTCGCTCGACCTGACCGGCATGATCGCGGGCACCAAGTACCGCGGCGAATTTGAGGAACGCATCAAAAAGGTGATCGAGGAGCTGATCGCCAAGAAGGACACCATCCTGTTCATCGACGAAATGCACATGCTGATGGGCGCGGGCGCGGCGGAGGGCGCGGCGGACGCGGCCAACATCCTCAAGCCCGCCCTGTCGCGCGGCGAGGTGCAGGTGATCGGCGCGACCACACTCGACGAGTACCGCAAGAACATCGAGAAGGACGCGGCGCTCGAGCGCCGGTTCCAGCCCGTGCAGATCGAGGAACCCAGCCCCGAGGACGCGGTGCAGATCCTGAGGGGCCTGCGCGACCGCTACGAGGCGCACCACCGCATCAAGATTCCCGACGAGGCCATCGAGGCCGCCGTCAAGCTGTCCGTGCGCTATGTGACCGGCCGTTTCCTGCCCGACAAGGCGATCGACGCGGTGGACGAGGCCTGCTCGCGCGTGCGCCTGTCCACGCTTACCGCGCCGCCCGATATGAAGGCGATGGAAGACGAGATCGCCGCCCTGTCGGCTAAAAAGGAGGAGGCCGTCAAGGGGCAGGACTACGAGACCGCCGCCCGCCTGCGCGATGAGGAAAAGCAGAAGCGCGACGCGCTCGAGGCGCGCAAAAAGGAATGGTCCGACAGCCAGACCAAGGCGCACGGCGAGGTGACCGAGGCCGATATCGCCGCCGTCATCGCGGGCTGGACGGGCGTGCCCGTCTCGCGCCTGACCGAGGACGAGGGCGAGCGCCTGCTCCGTCTGGAGGACACGCTGCACCAGCGCGTGATCGGCCAGAACGAGGCCGTTACCGCCGTGGCCAAGGCCATCCGGCGCGGGCGCGTCGGCCTGCGCGACCCCAAGCGCCCGATCGGCTCGTTCCTGTTCCTCGGGCCCACCGGCGTGGGCAAGACCGAGCTGAGCAAGGCGCTGGCCGAGGCCATGTTCGGCGACGAAAACGCGATGGTCCGCATCGACATGTCCGAATACATGGAAAAGCACGCCGTTTCCCGCATGATCGGCTCGCCTCCGGGCTACGTCGGCTACGACGAGGGCGGCCAGCTCTCCGAAAAGGTGCGCCGCCACCCGTATTCGGTCATCCTGTTCGACGAGATCGAAAAGGCACACCCCGACGTGTTCAATATCCTACTGCAAATCCTCGAGGACGGTATGCTGACCGACGGGCAGGGCCGCCGCGTGGACTTTAAGAACACCATCATCATCATGACCTCGAACATCGGCGCGCAGAAGATCACGGGCGCGGGCCGCAAGTCGCTCGGCTTCGCGGCGGGTTCGGGCGAAAGCGAGGCCCGCACCTTCGAGCAGATCAAGGAAGAAGTGCTGGGCGAGCTGAAAACCGCCGTCCGGCCCGAGTTTTTGAACCGCATCGACGACATCATCGTCTTCAACCGCCTGTCCGAGGACGAGATCGCCGAGATCGCGGACGGCATGCTCCGTCAGGTCGCCGCGCGCATGACCGAAATGGAAATTGCGATGGACTGGACGGAAGCCGCCAAAAAGCATCTGGCCAAGGCCGGCTTCGACCCGATCTACGGCGCGCGCCCGCTGCGCCGCGCGGTGACGGGCGAGGTCGAGGATCTGGTGGCCGAGGCGTCGCTGCGGGGCGAAATCAAGGCCGGCAGCCGCGTCACGCTCGACGAAGCGGACGGCAAGCTGGTGCTTCACCCCGCGGAAGCGGCCAAGTCCGCGGAACCTTCGAACGCTTAATCCAGTAAAAAGGCGCTGTGCATACTGCACAGCGCCTTTTCTTATTGGTTGACCGGACGGACCGTAAATTCCCGTTCCTGCAATGCGGCGCTCTTACCTCCGGAGACCGCAATCGTGACGGTATAGACGCCTCCGCCATATTCCGCATGCACGGACGCCTTCAAGCCGTGCTGATACGCCTTGCTGCCCAAAAGCGGGCTTTGCTTTGTCCCGTCTGCAAGCGGCCCGATATACACGCGGCCATCCACCCAATTTGAGACAAAGCTGACGTTTTTTCCGTACGTTCTGCTGGTAAAGACCGCGTGGCTTTCTTCGGCGGCGTCCAGCGCGTTTCCGGGATCGACCGCATAGCGCAGCTCGTCCATGACCGCCTCCGACAGGGTGGAAGCCAGCACCGCGGCTTCCGAAAGGTCGGTCGATTGGCGGTACACCTTGAGCGCCGCGGCGGTTCCCGTACCGATCGCGGCCATCAGCACGCTGAACACCGCCACCGCCGCCAGCATTTCGGCCAGCGTCATGCCGCCGCGACCGCGCAGCTTTTTCGCGATTTTCTTCATCCGCCCGCCCCCTCGCCGACCCGATAGGAGCGCAGCTCTCCCTCGCCGCCCGACACGAGGACTGCAACGGTGTCCCCGTCGACGGTGACGGCGCCCGCTGTCGCCGTATCCGCGCCTGTTTCCGCCGTGGAGAGCTGGGCGAAATAAGCCGCGTCCTCGATACCGGCCGTGCCGTTGAGCTTGTTCGCGGCCAGCACCATGGTTAGAAAGGCCGTCGAGCCGAGCGCCATCACCAGTATCGCAACGAGCGTTTCCACCAGCGTTTCGCCCTTTCGGGTTTGCAGTTTACGGCGCATTGGCGGGCACCCCCTTTGTCACTGTTCCGATCTGCCATGTAACATCCAGCGTGTGCCGGATATAAGACGCGGAATGATGATGCGTGACGCTGGCCGTCGACCCGTCCTCTCTTGTAACGGTGCTGGTAGTCGTCCATTCCGCCGTCCTGCGGTTGGTGCTGTAATCCGCATCCGCGGGAATGCGCAGCGTCATCGGCCAGCGGTACTTTTCGGTATCGGCGGTATTCAGCACAAAGTTCAGGCTGTAATCGCCGTCCACCCAATATTTTTCAACGGTAACCTCCGGGAATTGCGCATCCAAAGCGACGGAAAAGCCCTCGAGCGGCTGCGCCGCCAGCTCCCCGGCCTCGGTCTGCCGCTCAAACAACGCTTTGGCCGCCGTCTGCGCTTTTTCGCGTACCGCGTGCAGAGTATCCGTTTCCTTCAGCTCCGGCAGATATTGCGCCGTCAAATATTCGGGGTAATTCGATGCGTCTGACGACGCTTTGCCATCCTCCCATACATCGAGCTTGGCGGAAAACGCCGTCCCCTCCAGCTCGTCCCGCAGCAGCTCGGCGGCGGAGCGCACCGCGAAATAGGCCTGCTGTTCGCCCTCGATGCGCGTGATCCGGCCGACGTTGACGCTGGCGGCGGTGAGCACAATGCCGCCCACCGTCAGGCACACCAGAAAGAAAATCAGCGCAATGACGAGCGACGCGCCGGACTGGCTGTTCAGTTTTTGAGAAACCTGTTTCATGTCATTGCCCCGCATATCATGGGTTTGGTATGTCCGCAGCAGGAATCTTAAACACCCAGCCTGTCGGCACTGTTCCCGTCGGAGCTCCATATGTGTCATAATAAAAATACAAGTCAGTTTTATCGGTATATTTTGTGAATAACTGGAAGTGGGAGTAATCGAAATCCTTAAACTTATTAAAGTTTTGCATGGAAACCGGACCCCAATCCCCCTGTTTCCAAACATACCATTTACTTGGCTGTGTGGAAGGGGGGTCAATAAAGTAAACCACTTTAGGAAAGTTCTTCCCTGTTACTGTTATTTCCGTACTCACAACCGTATACGAACCATCTTCTTGTTCTTTACCGCCAATCATTTTGTACGTCGCTGTATCTCCATTTGCACTTACCAGTACCATTACGCCGACCGCACTCTCGCCAGCCTCGCTTTGCGGATTCTCCGGCCAATCCCCGTAATGCACATATCTGCCCGCCGCGTCCTTCACGACCGCGGGGAACGGGTAAGCGCCCGTACTGGTATACGGATAGGTCTGCGCCGCGCGGTTTCCGTCGTTCACCAAACCGGCCAGCTCCTGCCAGCTTGCCGCGCTGCCGTCCGGCGCGATATATGCCATCGTACCGCCCACGCTGCACGCGGCGTAGCTGTTCTGCGCCGTGCCTTGCCCGCACAGCGCGCCCGCCGCGCCGCCCGTTACCTCGCCCAGCGCGTAGCAGGCGTTCACCGTGCCGTTATTCTGCCCGACCAGACCACCCGCCTGATGCGTGCCGTTTACCAGCTTGCACGACGCCGCGCTGTTCGTAATTGTGCCGCTGTTCACGCCGGCCAGACCGCCGGACACGTTTTTGCCGTCCACGGTAAAGCCCGCGACCGCGCAGTTGTCGATCGAGCCGCCGTTGTAGCCCGCCAGCGCGCCGACAAAGGGGTTGTCTCCCGTCGCGCGGATTGCCGCGCCCGGATCGCGGAACACGATGTTTTGCAGCGTGCCCGTGCTGTACCCAAACAGGCCGACATAGGCGCTGCCGCTTGCCAGTCCCGCGCCGGTGATGGTGTGACCGCCGCCGTCGTACACGCCGGAGAATGCGTCGTCGCTTGTGCCGACCGGCGACAATGCAGGCGCTTCGCCGCCGGTATATTGACGGTCGTACAGGCTGAAATCAATATTCAGCTCCTGTGCAAACGACAGCGCCCAATAATGCCCATTCTGTCCCAGCGAACCGAGCGCGGCAAGCTGCCGCGCCGAGCGAACGCTGACCGTTTCCGGCTGCGCCGGCGCCGTCTTATCCGCATACACGACCGATTTCGCAAAGTGCGGATTGAAATATACGTCGGCCGCATTGCCGTTCACCGTTACCTGCCGGTAAAAGGTGTTTGAATGCGCAAACTGTCCGGCCAGATCGGCATAGGCAAGCGGGCAGACCGTAATCCCCGCCTTTGTACTGAGCGTTTCGTCCTTTTTGACCGTTATCGAAATCGTTCCGCTCGTTAAAAGCGCTTCGTCCGCACCGTCCGCATAGGCGTAGCCGTCCCTTGTGACGAGTTTGCCGTTTTGCAGCTTGTGCGTCGTGTCAAACGCCGTGCCGTTCAAACGGACGCCCTCCATGCCGACAGCGCCGTCCTCGTACACTTCATAGTAAACAAACGCGCCGCCCTTCGCCGGCAGCGGCCAGTCGCCGTGATGGTCGAAGGCCGCAAGGCGCGGGAAGGGATAGGTTTCCGTCGCGTTCAGCTTTGTCAGCAAAGCGCTGTCAAGCTGCTTTTGCTGATCGTCCGTAAGCGTTTTATCCATCGCGTACGGATGCGAGGTTTCCGTCGTGTTGGCCGTCCAGAGCCCCTCCGTGCCGAAATCCCCGATCCAATCATGCAGCTTTTTATAAGCGACCGGCGCAACGCCCGCCGGTTCCTCGGCCGCGGGCTTCGGGCCGTCGACCGCCTCGGTCAGGTAATAGCAGCCCTCATAGCCGCCCGCCTTCGGGCCGAAGCCGGTGCGCGCAATTTTATCCTGCGCCGTTCCGGCCGGATCGCTGTAAGCCGCCGCGGCGTAGCAGTTCGCCGCGGTATACCCATTCGTGCTGTTTGCAAACCCCGCCGCGCTGTCCGTCTGCTGCCGCGATACCGCGTAACAGTTGGCAAAGCGGACCCACTGGCTCTCGGCCGTCTGCGCAAAACCGCCGCTGAAGGACATGCCGCTGATCAGCCCCGTGTCCGCGTAGCACTCGGAAAGCTGCGTCTGCCCGCTGATTTTTCCGGCAAAGCCGCCCGCAAACGCGAGGCTGCCGCCGGTCAGCCGCGGCTGGGACGCAAACGACTTTTCCGCCGTTCCGCCGTTCATCCAGCCTACCATGCCGCCGATCCAATCAGCCGTCCCGCTCTGTCCCAGAAAAACGCCGTAGCTCGTGTAGAGGTCAGGCTTACCCACCGTTTCGGGCAGTTCAGTCTTCTGAAAATAAACCGCGCATTCCGTAATGCTCGTATTTTCCGTATATCCGGCCAGCGTGCCGCCGCAAACCGTTTTTTGATCCGCCGCGCCGCGCGCCCGCGCGTTGACCAGCGTGATCTGCCGCAAAGCGCCCTTCTTCATGCCCGCGAACAGGCCCGCGCCGTAATACGCCGATTTACCGTCCTGATAGACCGGCGTAATGGCGTTCGGCACGCAGCTTAAATTGTAAATCTCATTATTCGCGCCGTTGTATTCCCGCAGCTTTCCGTTATAGATCGACAGCAGGGTCCCCTCGCCGAATGTTTCAAACAGTTCCTTGGGATTACCGTTCTCATCGAGCGAATAGCCGCCCGGCGAAGTGATTTTTTTCCCGTTGTAGTACGCCCAGTCGATCGGCTTTGTCTGCTCGGCCTTTTCGGGCGCGTAGCCATCGGCTAAGCCCGATACCTCAGGCGCAAGGTTTTGCAGCTGCCGCCCATAGGCGATTTTCGCGGCGGCGGGCTCCGTTCCGGCGGCTTGGCCGCCGGCGGGCTTTTGTCCCCATCCGCTCTCCGCGAACAGACTGTTTACCGTTTTCGTCCACTGATAGGGCACGGCGTAGCCCTCTTCGCCGTCGTACTCCAGCGTCACCGTGACGATCACGTCTGCGCCGGGCTGAATTTGCTTTGTCGTGTCGTCCTGATACGCCACATCGGCAAAGTGCTTGCCGCCTTCCAAGCTGTCAAGCACAAGAAACAGCCGATCAGGATTTTCCTCGCCCGGCTTGAGCAGCGCGTTTTCCGGATCGGTCAGCAGGCAGTTCAACAGCAGCGTCTTGCTCCGCCCCACGTCGTCCGCCTGCGTCAGCGTCACGGTATAGCTGATATTCTGCAGAATTTTATAATCCGGATCGGCGGCGAGCGCACTGTTGTCGATAACGAGCCGCAGCTCCTCGCCGTTCTCCACGTCGATTTTGGGCGCTTCGATCAGGCTGGTCTGCGGCCTGCCCGCCGAGTCGCCGCCGTAGTAGCCGACGAGCGGATCGTTCTTGCGGCGCGCCTCCCAGCTGTTTTGCAGCGCCAAATCCTCAGTATACGCAAATTCCGCTTCGGCGTAGTAAACGCCGTTTACGCTGCCGCTGAAGGCGTTGTATTCGATAATCAGACCCTTCATGTTTTCGATCACCGTCGGGTCGACGGAACCGCCCGGCAGCAAGGTCCGCAAAATTCCTTCGTCCGCTTGCGTCACGTAACCGACCGTATCGCTCTCCGACACGGTGTCCAGCGGCAGTCCGTCCGCGTCCCTGTCCGGAATCAGCGCTTTTTGATTGGCCGGCGGGATAACGGCGTTCAGCCCGTCCGCCGCGCGCAGCGCGGTCAAGCGGTTCTGCGCCGCGGCGAAAATCGCGCTGGCGGACGCATCCAGCTCATTGAGCCGCAGATCGCGCTGGATTGCCACCGCGCTCGGCAGCGCAATGCCCAGCAGAATGGCGATAATTGCAACCGTCGCCAGCACCTCGGCAAGCGTAAAGCCCGCCGAGCGCCTCTGCCTGTTACAAACCCCGCGCATACCCGCAATCCCCTTTTCCAAACACCCCCTCATTTTTCGACAAATGAAGCTGCGTTTCTTTCGCATTCTTTTTTCTATGATACCATAATTTTCGGTAAAACAACAGCGTTTCGAGGCAAAAACCTTGACGTTTTTACCCCACTTTTTCTTGCACATGCCCCCCTATTATGATAGAATGAAAGAAAAAATGTAACCACCCCGTGGTTGCCTTACGCCCCACGTTCATTTGCGGGCGCATTGTTCGGAAAGGAAGTGGGCGCATATGGCTTACATGCGTTTGGGCGATCTGTTGGTCTCCAACGGGCTTATCACCGAAGCACAGCTGAGTCAAGCGCTCGAGATGCAGAAGCAAACCGGCGAGCGGCTCGGCACAGTGCTCACCAAATACGGTTTTATCGGCGAACGGCAGCTGCTTGAAGCGCTGGAGATGCAGCTCGGCGTAGAATTTGTCGATTTGGCGGCCCATCCGCCGGCCGCCGAGCTGGCAAACGTTCTGTCGAAAAACATCGCCAAAAAGCATCAGATCGTCCCCGTGCGCATGAATAAGGACGAACTTTATATCGCTACGTCCGACCCGCTGAATTTCATCGCGCTCGGCGAGGTGCGCTCGGCCACCCGCAAGCGCGTCGTGCCCATGCTGTCGACGGGCGAGCAGATCGACCGCGCCATCGCCACGCTGTACGGCAACGAGGGCGCCGCCCGCGCGATCGAGGAAATGAAGCGCGAGGCGCACCGCCAAACGCCGGACGACGCCGCTTTCACCGCCAGTACGCTGGGCGAGGACGCGCAGGCCGCGCCGACCGTCCGGCTGGTCAATTCGATTATTGAGCGCGCCGCCTCCGAGCGCGCCTCCGACATCCATCTGGAGCCGCGAGAGGCCGAAATGCAGGTGCGCATGCGCATCGACGGCCTGCTGCGCAGCATCCTGACCGTGCCGAAAAACCTGCAAAGCTCGGTCGTTTCCCGCCTGAAGGTCATGAGCGGCATGGACATCGCCGAACGCAAGGTGCCGCAGGACGGCCGCGCCGCCGTGCGCATCAAGGGGCGCGACGTCGACCTGCGCATGTCCACCCTGCCCACGATTTACGGCGAAAAGGTCGTCATCCGCCTGCTCGACAAGTCGCAGGGCCTGCTCGACAAGGCCGCGATCGGCCTTGCGGGCGGCAACTTAAAAAAATTCGACCGGCTGCTCGGCAACACGAGCGGCGTGGTGCTGATCGTCGGCCCGACCGGCTCGGGCAAATCCTCGACCATGTACACCATGATCCGGCAGCTCAACACAGAGCAGGTCAACCTTGTCACGCTTGAGGACCCGGTCGAGTACAACCTCGACGGCGTCAATCAGGTGCAGATCAACGAAAAAACCGGCATGACGTTTGCCGGCGGCCTGCGCTCCATCCTGCGGCAGGACCCGGACATCATCGCCGTTGGCGAGATCCGCGACGGCGAAACCGCCGAAATCGCCATGCGCGCCGCGATCACCGGCCATCTGGTGCTGTCCACCATCCACACGTCGGACGCGGTCTCCTCCATCGACCGCCTGCTCGATATCGGCGTGGCGCCCTACCTGATCGCGGGCGCGGTGCGCGGCATCATCTCCCAGCGCTTGGTGCGCCGCGTCTGCCCGCACTGCAAAAAAGCCTACGACCCGGCCGACGAGGAGCTCGCTTGGCTGGGCATGGAACGCACGCCGGGACAGCAATTCTACAAAGGCGAGGGCTGCCCGCTCTGCTTCCACACGGGCTACCGCGGCCGCATTGCCGTGTTTGAAATCCTGCTGGTCGACCGCGCGCTGCGCGAGCAGATCATCGACCGCGCCCCGCGCGACAAGCTGCTCGACACCATCCGCAAGGGCGATTTCGTCTCCCTTCAGCAAAGCTGCCGCGACCTTGTCATACAGGGCGTGACCACCGCCGAGGAGTCCTGGCGCACCATTCAGTCGAGCGAGGAGTAAGCTATGCTTTCACTGGAATCCATCATCGCCGCCGCAAACGCGGCGCGCGCCTCCGATATTCATTTTGTCTGCGGCCTGCCCGTCCGCCTGCGCGTGGACGGCACGCTGTCCGATTTGGATGAAAATGTTCTTTCGCACGCCGACTGCGAGGCGCTCGCGTCCGGCCTGATCGGCCGCCCGCTTCCCGAAACCGGCGAGATCGACGCCGCCCGCTCCTTCGCGGACGGCACGCGCGTGCGTATCAACCTTTTCCGCCAGCAGGGGCACGTCTCGGCCGCCGTTCGTATCCTGAGCGACCATATCCCCGCGCTCGATTCGCTCGGCCTGCCTCCGGCGGTCGACGAATTTTCCGGATGGGGGCGCGGCATCGTGCTTGTCACGGGCGAGACCGGCTCAGGCAAATCGACCACGCTGGCCGCCATCCTCGACCGCATCAACCACACCCGGGACGAGCACATCATCACGCTCGAGGACCCGATCGAATACCTGTACGCCTCCGACCGCTGCATCGTCAACCAGCGCGAGATCGGCCGCGACACCGCCTCCTATTCGGACGGCCTGCGCGCCATCCTGCGCGAGGACCCGGACGTGATCCTCATCGGCGAGATGCGCGACCTCGACACCATCGAAACCGCGCTGACCGCCGCCGAGACCGGCCATTTGGTCTTTGCCACCCTGCACACCGGCTCCGCGCCGGACGCGATCGACCGCATCGTGCAGGTGTTCCCCGAGGGGCGGCAGGCACAGGTGCGCATGCAGCTTTCGATGACGCTGAAGGCCGTTTTAAGCCAGCAGCTCCTCGTGCGCCGCGGCGGCAAGGGCCGCTGCGCCGCGTGCGAGTTGATGATGGTCACCCCGGCTATCCGCAACCTGATCCGCGAGGGCAAAACCCCGCAGATCGTCAACTCCATGTCGACCGCCGCGGCGGCGGGCAGCATCACGATGGACAACTGCCTGATCCGCATGTTCAAGGATAAGCTGATCGACGCGCAGACCGCGCGCGACGCCGCGCACGACCCCGATTACGTCAAAAAGAACACCCTGTTCTAACTCGATTGGAGGCACGCCTCCAATCGAATGCCCCAAAGGAGGCGGCTGAAACATTAACACATTTAAATACAAGGCCCAGTCCCCCTCGGGCAAGGCGGTCGCCGGCGTGGTCGAGGCGTACGACGAGTTCGACGCCGTCGCCCGCATCAAGGAGAATTATCCCATCGTGCTGTCCGTCGCCGAGGTGCAGGAGCATAAGGAAAGCTTTCTGACCCGCGATATCGGCGGCCCGAGAAAGGTAAAGCTCAAGCATTTGGCGCTGGTGTGCAGCCAGTTTTCCATCATCCTCGGCGCGGGCCTGCCCATGGTGCGCTCGGTCGAGCTGGTGGCGGAGCAGACCGCCGACAAAACCCTGCGCAAAATCCTCGATCAGGTCGCGGGCGACGTGGCCGCGGGCAACTCGCTCGCGGAAAGCTTTGCCAGCAAGGGCAAGCAGCTCCCCACCACCTTCATCGAAACCATCCGCGCGGGCGAGGAAGCCGGCACGCTCGACACCGCCTTCCAAAACCTGTTTACTTATTTCGATAAATCCGCGAAAACGCACGACAAGATCGTTTCCGCGCTGATTTACCCGGTTTTTCTCATCGTGCTGGCGATTGTGGTCGTGATCGTGCTGATGGTGACCGCCATCCCGATGTTCACGCAGCAGTTTGCCGACCTCGGCGGACAGCTTCCGCTGGTGACGCGCATGCTGATCGGCATGTCGAATTTCATGACCGCTTATTGGATGTTCCTCGTCGGCGGCGTGCTGCTCGCCGTTTTTCTGCTCAAAATCTGGAGCAAAACGGAAAAGGGCAAGACCTTTTTCGCCACTCTGCGGCTCCGCTTTCCCGTGCTGAGAAACGTCGAGCGGATGAACGCCGCCTCGCAGTTCGCCAACACCATGTCGACGATTCTCAGCGTCGGCATGCCGATGACGCGCACCATCGTCATCACCTCCCGCGTGATCACCAATTACGTGGTCGGCCTTTCGGTGCGCGACATGGTCGCGGGCGTCGAGGAGGGCCGCCATCTGGGCGACTGCATGCGCTCGTGCAAATGGCTGCCCGACCTGCTGACGGAAATGACCGCCGTGGGCGAGGATTCCGGCTCGCTGGAAAACACGCTGGGCGTCATCGGCAGCTATTATGACAACGAGGTCAACATCGCCGTTTCCCGCATGCTGTCCATTCTGGAACCCGCGATCATCGTCGTCATGGCGATTTTCGTCGTGTTCATTCTGCTGGGCTTCTATATGCCGATGATCGGCATGTACGGCCTGATGTAACGGTTTCTACCGGGTGTTCCGCAACCCGAACGCCCGCAGAAATAGATTTCACTACATTTCCAAATTGGAAGAGGAGGAAAAAAGATATGTTTGCAAAATTATGCGCAAAGCGCAACAAAAAGGGCTTTACGCTCGCCGAGCTGCTGATCGTGGTAGCGATTTTGGGCGTGCTGATGGCTCTGGTTATTCCGGTATTTGCCGGCAGATTAAGTGACGCGCAAGCACAAGTCAGAGAGGCAAACAAGCGCACCGCCGCTTCTCTCGCAACTGCTGATTATGCGTTTGAAGTTGCCGCAGACCCGGACGGTACACATACTGGCGATATCTACTACTATAAACTTGACACGGTCGGAAAAACCCAAAACCTGATTGAGGGCGACAGTACCAACTACAACTTCAAAGTAACGATTAATGCTGATGGTAAAGTTACCGAGATTGACACCAAGTAATAAGTTAATACCTTTTGCACTAACATAGCGCCCCTCCGGGTTGCGGGCGCTTCCCCGGCGGGAACGCCGGGCGAGAGCCATTTCACCGAAATGGCTCTCCCATGGCGTTCCGCTTTTGTGTATCACGTATCACGAAAGGTCTTTCTATGTCGGGTCTTTCCCCCTTTTGGCGCGCGTACCTGCTGTTCGCCGCCGCTGTGTTCGGGCTGGTTTTCGGCTCGTTCGGCAACGCGTGGGCTTGGCGCACCGTGCACGGCGAAAGCATCGCGCGCGGGCGCTCGCACTGCGCGTCCTGCGGCCACGCGTTGGGCGCGGCCGATCTGGTTCCGCTGTTTAGCTTCTTGCTGCTGCGCGGCCGCTGCCGCTACTGCGGCGAAAAGATATCGCCGCGCTATCCCCTCGCGGAGGCGCTGTGCGCGGCGGTTTTCGTTTCGTTTGCCGCGCGGTTCGGCGCGTCGCCGCAAACGCTTGGGTACTGCGTGCTCGGCTTTCTGCTGTTTGTGCTGTCGCTCGTCGATCTGGACAGCTGCATCATTCCGGACCGCTTTCTCGTGCTCGCGGCGGCGGATTTTGTCGTTTTCACCGTTTTGACCGCGCCGGATACCGGCAAAGCGCTGCTGGGCGGCCTCATCGGCGGGCTGGCGCTGGCGGTTCCCATGCTGGCGCTTGTCCTGCTGGCCGACCGCGCGCTCGGGCGCGAGTCCATGGGCGGCGGCGACCTCAAGCTGCTGTTCGTCCTCGGCCTGTTCACCGGTCCGGCGCGCGGGCTTTTAATGCTGATACTCGCGTGCGTCATCGGGCTTTTGTTCGCCTTGCTACCCGGCGTGCGCGGCAGGGACGCGGACAACCCGCGCGCGTTCCCCTTCGGGCCGTCGCTCACGCTTGCCGCGTGGGCGGTGCTGCTGTTTGGGGAGCCGTTTATCGCGTGGTATCTCTCTTTGTTCTAACGCATTCCATAAAAGCAAGGTTTCAGGAAGGGAAGTAATCTGCCCATGTCCAAACAATATCTCGGCCTCGATATCGGCAACTCCGCCGTCAAAATGGCGGTCTGCGGGCCGGACGCGGTGCACCGTCTGGCGGTGGCCGAGCTGCCCGAAAACATGGTTTCGGGCGGCCGTATCCTGTCCCCCGCCTCCATGAGCGAGTTTCTGCGCGATATGCGGCGAGAACACCATGTCTCCTGCCGCGACGCGGCGGTCATCCTGCCCGAGGACGTCGTTTTTTTCCGTCAGCTCGTCGTGCCGGCCATGACCGCCGACCAGCTCGCCATCAACCTGCCCTATGAATTCCGCGATTACATCAGCCGCGAAAAGGACTTGTATTTTTACGATTACGCCGTCGTCGGCCGCACGGACGATGAAAACGGCGCTCCCGAGCAGTTTGAGCTGCTCGCCGCCGCGGTTTTGAAGGAAACCATCGCGGATTACCGCGATATGCTGCGCCGCGCGGGCCTGCGCCTGCGCGTTGCGCTGCCGCAGGAAATGGCGTGGAGCAATCTGCTGCGCGCCTATGAGGCGCGCCATCCCCTCGGCGAAGCGGAGGAGCGCGAGCGCGAATACTGCATTTTGGATATCGGCCACACCTCGACGCGCCTGCATCTGTTCCACGGGCGCAAAATCGAGATGAGCAAGGTGATCGAGCACGGCTGCTCGCTGGTCGACGCCGCCATCGCGGAGACGCGCGACATCGACGAGCACGTCGCCCGCACGCACAAGGTGACCGACCATGAGGGCGCGCAGACGCTCGAGGCCTCGCTGAGCGTGTACAGCGCCATCGCTATCGAGGTGATGAAGGCGCTCAACTTCCACTCCTACGAGCACCGCGACAACCGTCTGGAAAGGGTGCACTACTGCGGCGGCGGCGCACTGCTCGCCCCGCTGATCGACACAATCGCGCAGGCGGTGCATCTGCCGCTCGCGCCGATCGGCGAGCTGCTTCCCGAAATCGGCTCCGGCGCGGAAGACGTGCTGAGCTGTGCGGCCGCCGTCGGCGCCGCACAGCAGTAAGGGGGCCGGCATGATGAAAAAAAACAACCGGTACCCCGAAAAAACCTCGCTCAACCTCGCCATGCGGGAGCGGACGATCAACAGCCCCAGCCGCATCATCCCGATCGCGGTCGTGCTGGCCGTGCTGATCGGCCTGTTCGCCAAATTTGCCGTGATCGACCGGCTGATGGCCGTCAATCTGGCGCAGCGCGAGGTGGCCGAGATCAAGCGGCAGGTCGACGAGCTGGACGCGGCAAACGCCGGCTACGACGAGCTGCTGGACGAATACGCGCTTCACTCCACAAGCTGGATGAGCACGATGGAGCTGGCGCTGGTCGACCGCGCCGCGGTTTTCGGCCTGCTCGAATCCGCCGTCCTGCCCTCAGCGCAGCTGCGCGATCTGAGCATGCAGGAGAATACGCTGTCGCTCAGCCTAACCGGGCTTTCGCTGCGCGACGCTTCGGATATTGTCACCCGCCTCAAAGCGCGGGACGACGTGCTGGACGTTTCCGTATATACCGCCGGCTCAGCCGCCGGGCTGGACAACACACGCACCGGCTCGGTCACGATGACGATCACGCTGACCAACGGCAATCCGCTGCCCACAGAGGATGAAACGGAAGGAGGCGCGGCCTCATGATGTACCGGTCGTTTTCGACGCGGGAAAAAAGCCTGCTGCTTGTTTTGGCGGTCCTGCTTCTGTGCATGGCCTATTACCTGCTGATTCAGGTACCCGTTTCCACCCAGCTTACCGAGGCGGCGATGGATAAGGCGGACGCGCAGACCGAGCTGCTGATCGCGCAGGCCAAAAGCGCGCAGATGCAGGCGATGCGGGACGAGCTCGCCGAAATGGCGGCGCAGGGCGCGCCTGCCGCCGCCGCGGTTCCCGCTTACGACAATCTGCGGGGCGTGATGAACCTGCTCAACACCACGCTGGCGGGCGCCGGCGAATACAATGTCACATTTTCCGCGATAGACGCGAGCCAGCAGTTTGTGCGGCGCACCGTCTCCATGACTTTTACCAGCACGGATTACAGCACGGCCAAAAACATTGTGCTGAGCCTGCTGCACGGCCCTTACCGCTGTCAGGCAAGTAATTTCCAGCTCACCGCGGGCGAGGGCGGCGTGACCGTCGGGCTGACGCTCACCTTCTTTGAAGCACAGGCCGATCTACCCGAGCCTCCCACCGGGGAGGAAGCCGGTCAGGACGCCGCGTAACGAAGCAAAAATGAAAAGAGCCATGCGGCGAATGCCGCATGGCTCTTTTTTGTCCCCGCGCCGCCGCGCGCATATAATAGACAATGGCGGCATCGCCGCCATTGTCAACAAAAGTACGAGCTTCGCCCGTGCTTTTGTTGCAAAGGCGAAGCGCCGCTGAAATCGAAATTTCAGCGGCGCTTCGGCGCAATAGCACTTTTCAAAGTGCGTCTCTCGATTGCAAGTGTACTTGCAATCGAATTTATTTCGCGTCCTTGGCGGCCTTGATCGCGTCGATCATCATGGGAACGA